>NZ_JBEORJ010000002.1:0-540506 GCF_040302185.1 Micromonospora sp. NPDC127501
GCGGGCGGGCGGGCGCGGGCGCGGGCGGGCGGGCGCGGGCGCGGGCGGGCGGGCGCGGGCGCGGGCGGGCGGGCGCGGGCGCGGGCGGGCGGGCGGGGGTGGCGGACGGCGGGCGAGGGGCGGCTCGGGGAGGCGTCAGCGGGGTGCTGCCCGGGTAAAGCACCTACGGGTCCACGGGTCGCCGCTCCTCCTCGGGACCGAGGGCGAGGTGGCCATCCCTTTCTACCGTGGATTGCAGACGCGGCGCACCGCCGCAGAGTGGGAGTACGACGATGAGTCGCAAACTGGTCCGGCCCCGCGAGGGGCGCATGATCGCCGGTGTCTGCGCCGGCCTCGGACGGCGGTTCGGCATGTCGGCCGGAATGGTCCGGCTGCTGTTCCTGCTGTCGCTGCTGCTGCCCGGCACGCAGGTGATCGTCTACCTGATCCTGTGGGTGCTGATGCCGAACGAGGACCGCTACCTGGCGTCCACCGGCCACTGATCTCGCCCCGCACACCGCACGTAAGTAGATCTTGGACAGTTTCCGTCGCGCGCTGACGGAAACTGTCCAAGATTGCTCGTAACGCGGCCTCACACCCGGCATCTCAGATCCGGCAGGCTGGTGGCCAGGGAGCGGCTTGGGGCCGCAGGCCCCCCGCGCGGGGCACCACACGGAGGCGCCCGCTCCGACGAGAGTCGGGGCGGGCGCTTCGGCGTACGGAGGGCAGGTCAGGGGGCTATGTAGGTGACAGTGATCTGCTGGTAGCCGAGGGAGCGGAGCAGCCCCTCCAGCATCTTGCGGGTGTTCTCCTCGGCTCGGGCCGAGAGCCCGCTGTCCCGGGCGGCGGCGGTGATCCGGTCCTCGGCGAGCTGGTAGACCTGCTGCTGCCGGTTGGGGTCGTTGCCGACCAGGTCACCGAGTCGGTTGAGCAGACCGCGCTGCTCGGCGAAGACGTAGCTCTTCTCCATGTCGAGGTTGGTCTCACCGAGCTGCGGCGCGGGCAGCTTGATCTCGACGGACTTGCCGTCGGCGGACTGGACGACGGCCCCCTCACCGATCTTGGTGAAGTCGACGTACGCCTCGACGCTGCCGGCCCCGACGAACAGGGTGCGCTCGTTGAGCAGGAAGTCTGGAACGTTGCGCCGGTCGTTCTGCGTGTCGACAACGACCTGGAAGTTGCCTTCCGCGGCCACGTAGCGGCTGAGGTCCTGGATCGACTTCAGCAGTGGCGGCTGACTGCGGTCGGTCTGCTCCTTGGCGAACGGGTTGCGGAACTCCGGCAGGATGCCGGTGGCCTGAATGCCGAGCAGCACGACCACGGCCAGCGCGGCGGCGCCGAGCAGCAGGAGCAGACCTCGGGCCGCCCCACCGCCACCGCCAGGGCCGTCGCCACCGCTCGTCGGGCCACCGGGACCGCCCGGGCCTCCAGGCCCGCCAGGGCCAGCAGGTCCACCGGGACCGGCCGGCTCGCCGGGGCCCCCCGGCGTATCCGTGGTCCAGTCGGGTGTCGCGGTCGACCGCGCCTTGAGATCGTCACCGGTCGGGTAACCGGGGAACTCCCTCGTGGGCTCGTTGCTGCCAGCGTCGCGGGCCATCACGCTCACCGTCCTCGTCAGACACGTCGTCTGTCAATGACGGTACGGCCCCGATACGACAGTCGCGCGGCGAGCGCCAGGAAGCGACAAACGAGCAGGTCAGGCGAACGCGGAGAGCCCGGTGAGCCGCTGCCCGATGACCAGTTGGTGGATCTCGGAGGTGCCCTCGTACGTCAGCACGCTCTCCAGGTTGTTGGCGTGCCGCATCACCGGGTACTCACCGGAGACGCCGTTGGCGCCGAGGATGGTGCGGCACTGCCGGGCGATGGCCAGGGCCTCCCGCACGTTGTTCAGCTTGCCCACGCTGACCTGCTCGGGTCGCAGCCGCCGGGCGTCGGCGAGCCGGCCCAGGTGCAGTGCGAGCAGTTGCCCCTTCACCAACTCGACGGCCATGTCGGCGAGCTTCGCCTGGGTGAGCTGAAAGCCGGCCAGTGGGCGACCGAACTGGGTGCGGCTGCTCGCGTACGCCAGGGTGGTCTCCAGGCAGTCGCGGGCCGCGCCGACCGCGCCCCAGACGATGCCGTAGCGGGCCTCGGTGAGGCAGCTCAGCGGCGCCTTGAGCCCGACCGCCTCGGGCAGTTGGGCGTCGGCCGGGAGCCGGACGTCGTCGAGCACGATCTCGCCGGTCACCGACGCGCGCAGTGACATCTTGCGGCGGATCTCCCGGGCCGTGACGCCGGGAGTGTCCATGGGTACGGCGAAACCCCGTACGCCCTCGTCGGTGCGCGCCCAGATCACCGCGACGTCCGCGATCGGGGCGTTGGTGATCCACATCTTCCCGCCGGTGAGCACCCAGTCGTCGCCGTCGCGGCGGGCCCGGGTGGCCATCGAGGCGGGGTCGGAGCCGTGGTCCGGCTCGGTCAGGCCGAAGCAGCCGATCGCCTCACCGGTGGCCATCGACGGCAGCCACCGTTGCTTCTGCTCCTCGCTGCCGTAGCGCCAGATGGCGTACATGGCGAGCGATCCCTGCACGGAGACCAGGGAGCGGAGGCCGGAGTCGCCGGCTTCCAGCTCCTGGCAGGCCAGCCCGTAGGCGACAGCGGAGGCGCCGGCGCAGCCGTAGCCGGTCAGGTGCATGCCGAGCAGGCCGAGCTTGCCGAACTCGCGGGCCAGCTCCCGGGCGGGCACCTTGCCGTCCTCGTACCAGTCGGCGACGTGGGGTCGCACCCGGTCGTCGACGAGTTGGCGGACGACGTCGCGGATCTGCCGCTCCTCCTCGCTGAGCGACGGGTCCAGGTCGAGCAGGTCCAGCACAGCGGTCATGGACGCCACCCTAACGAAGGTTCAGCGCGGGAAAGAAGGGCTCGTCACTCGATGGGCTCGGAGAGCACCAGCACCCGCGCGTGGATCTGGTTGCGCTGCTGGAGGGCGGCGCGCAGCGCCCGGTGCAGCCCGTCCTCCAGGTAGAGCCCGCCGTTCCACTGCACGACGTGCGGGAAGAGGTCACCGTAGAAGGTGGAATCCTCGGCGAGGAGCTTGTCCAGCGCCAACTCGCGCTTGGTGGTGATCATCTGATCCAGGCGCAGTGGCCTCGGCGGGATCTCCGCCCACTGCTTGAGCGTCAGATTGTGCTCCGGATAGGGACGCCCGTCCCGGACCGCTCTGAAGATCACGACGGCACGCTCCCCTCCCCGTGGCCGGGCCGACCGACGGCGCCGAGCCGGGCCGCGGCGGGCACCGCGCGGCGCGGCACCGATGACCGTGCCAGCCTAGCCGCCCAGCGCACGCTACGTTCTGCTCCCTGATGTCAGTTTCGCTATCGCTCGTCCGATCCTCAACCGGACGAACAGGACGTCAGCGTCAGTTCCACCGGCCGCGCCGCACGACCTCGTCCATCGGACGACGTCCACGGCGCAACGATGGTGACCGATGGTCAGCCGCACGGTAACCGATTGTGACGGCACCGATGGGTTGGTACTCCGCCGGCACGCCGAACGCGTCCCGGTAGGCGGCGAGCCGCTGCGGCGGAATGCCGAAGAAGCACGCCCCCAGCCCCTCGTCCACCGCGGTGAGCAGCATCAGCAACGCCGCGAATCCGGCGTCCACGTGCCAGTACGGCACCGGCCAGCGGTCCGTGGACTGATCCGTCCAGCCCTTGTCCGGCTCCGCGTACCGCCGCAGGTAGGCCGACTCGTTGGCGTGCGGCACCACGATCAGGGGTGCCCGGCGCATGCCAGCGAGCCAGCGCTCCCGCCCACCCCCGTCGGGGGTGGTGGCGGCCCAGAACCGGTCCCGATCGGCCGGCTCCTCCAACACCAGGAAACCCCAGCCCTGGGCGAAGCCGGCCGACGGCGCGCGGACCGCGTGGTCGAGCAACCGGTCCACCACGTCGGGCGGGACCGGGCGGTCCGGGTCGTAGTTGCGCACCATCCGCCGTCGGCGGACGACCTCGGCGAACTCCATCAGGCTCCGGGGCGGATGCCCCAGGCACCTCGCCAGCTCGTGCCGGGCTTGAGGGTGAGCAGGTCCTTGCCCGACCGGAACGCGTCCGGTGGGCAGGTCATCGGCTCGACCGCCACCGAGCGACGGTGCCGCTCGCCGGTGAGGGCGTCCCCGGTGAACACCTGCCACCAGCCGAACTCGGCGTCCGCCCAGATGCTCACCCCGGCCGAACCGTCCGGCGCGGCGAGGCTCACCGACGAACCGCCGTCGGCGTCCCGGATCACCTCGCCGAAGCAGGAGTCCAGCACGGCCGCGCCGATCCGGCGGGGGCTGGTCCAGTCGTACTCGGTGCCGGCCACCGGGGTGACCCCGACCGGCAGCAGCCGACCGTCCACCAGCACCCGGCTCCGGGTGGGTAGCCGCAGCAGCAGGTCGTCCACCGCGACGCCCGGCAGTTGCAGGTACGGGTGCACGGAGAAGCCGAACGGGGCCAGCTCTCCGCCGATGTTGGTCACCTCGTGCTCGGCGCGCAGCCCGTCCGCGTCGACGCTCCACCGGCTGCGCAGCCGCAGCGGCCACGGGTAGCCGGGCTGCGGCGGCAGGTCGTAGCCGACCGTCACGGCGTCCGTCGACTGCTCCAGCAACTGCCACGGCACCCAGTTGACCAGCCCGTGGATGGCCACGTGCCGCTCCGGCTCGGTCAGTGCGAGCTGGTGCGTCCGCCCGTCGAACGAGTAGCGACCATCGCGGATCCGGTTCGGCCAGGGTGCCAGCACCTGCCCGGTGCAACCGGGGCAGACCTCGTCGGTCTGGTACCCGTCGAGCAGGTCGACACCGTCGTGCCGGTACGTCCGGAGCCCACCGCCGACCTCCACGATGACGGCCTCGTGGCCGGCGGCGGAGATGGTCCACTGGGCGCCGGAGAACGGGCGCGGATCGGGGCTTTCCATGCCGGCGACCCTAACCGGTCAGGTCCGGTTGTCGCTCGACGCCGTCGCCGCCCGGTAGCGCAGCAGCGCCGGGAACGCGACCGCGAGCACCACCACGAGCACCGCGGAGGCGAGCCCACCGGCCACCCAGGCGACCCCGCCGCCGAACCCGGCGGCCATGGTGCCGGCGCGCAGATCACCCAGACGTGGGCCACCCGCCACCACTACCGTGTTCACGCCCTGGAGTCGGCCGCGCATCCGGTCCGGTGCGTAGACCAGCAGCATCGACTGACGCAGCACCGCGCTGATCAGGTCGGCGGCGCCGGCCACGGCGAGCAGCACGACCATCAGCCAGAGCTGGTGGGCCAACCCGGCCGCGGCGATCGCCAGGCCCCAGCCGACCACCGCGAGCACGAGGCCGAGCCCCTGGCGGCGGAGCCGGCCGATCCAGCCGGAGGTCAACCCACCGATCATCGAACCGATCGCGATGGCGCTGTAGAGCAGACCGACCGCGCCGCCGCCGCCGAAGCGCTCGTGCGCGATCTCCGGGAAGAGGGCCCGTGGCATGGCGAGGATCATCGCGATCAGGTCCACCCCGAAGGAGAGCAGCAGGACCGGGGTGGTGGCCAGGTAGCGGAACCCGTCGACGACGCTGGCCAGACCGGCACGCCGGGCCTGACCGTCGGCGGTGGGCTCGGGCGGGAGCGAGGGCAGCCGCAGCGCGGCCCAGAGCATCGCGGTGAACAGCACCGCGTCCAGCCCGTAGGCGATGGGCAGGACCACAGTGGTGTCCGGCGAGGCGGAGAGGATCAGACCGGCGGCGAGCGGGCCGGCGACCGAGGCGGCGGTGAAGGTCGTGTAGTTCAGCGTGGTGGCGGACGCCACCAGGTCTTCCGGCACCAGCCGGGGCAGCATGGCGCTGCGGGCCGGCGAGCTGATCGCGAACGCCACCGACTGCAGTGCCATCAACGCCAGCAGCAGCACCGGGCTGCCCACGTCCAGCACCGCCTGGAGCAGCAGCCCGAGAGTGGATGCCCAGAGCAACAATGAGCCGCCGAGCAGCACCGCACGCCGGTCGCGGGCGTCGGCGACCGCACCACCCCAGAGCCCGAAGATCAGCAACGGTACGAAGGCGGCCACGCCCAGCAGGCCCACCCAGAACGAGTCCCGGGTCAGGGCGTACATCTCCACCGGCACCGCGACGGCGGTGAACTGGAAGCCGAACATCGCCACTGTGTTGCCGAGCCAGAGCCGGCGGTACGCCGGAACCCGCAGCGGACGTACGTCGATCGCCCAGCGGCGCGCTTCGCGCGGCCGGGTCTCCCGCACACCCGTCACGGCGCCAACCGCTCGACGATCCAGCCACCCTCGTCGAGGCGACGGAAGCGGAGCCGGTCGTGCAGCCGGCCGGCCCGGCCCTGCCAGAACTCCACCGACTCGGGTTGGACCCGCAGCCCGCCCCAGTGCGACGGAGTCGAGATCTCGGCCTGGTCGGCGAACCGCTCGGCCGCCTCCTGGTACCGCTGCTCCAGCGCCGCCCGACCCGACACCACCTGGGACTGAGGGCTGGCCCAGGCACCCAGTTGGGAGCCGCGCGGCCGGCTGGCGAAGTACGCCTCGCTCGTGGCGCGGTCGACGTGCGCGACCCGTCCGGCGACCACCACCTGACGCTGCATGGGAAACCACGGAAAGACCAGGCTGGCGTACGGGTTGGTGCTCGCCTCGACGCCCTTGCGCGACAGGTGGTTGGTGAAGAAGACGAAGCCCTCCGGGTCGTACCCCTTCAGCAGCACCGTCCGCCCGCTCGGCCGGCCGGCCGAGTCGGCGGTGCCCACCACCATGGCGTTCGGTTCGGGTAGCCCGAAGGCCACCGCGTCGGCGAACCAGCTGTCGAACTGGGTGTGCCAGTCGGCGGCCAGGTCAGCCTCGGTCAGGCCCAGGTCCGCGGCGTACTCGTTACGCATCGCGGCCGGGGCGGGTGTGTCACCCGTCACGTCCCCACTCCTTCTCGCGGGCCCCGCCAGCACCCTCCCGCGCTGACCAGCCCGCCCTGCCCAGTCTCACTGAGCCGGACGGAGAATGCGCGTCCGGGGATGTCGCGTGCAGCACAGTCGCAGCGGGTCGCGTATCCCTTACTCAGCAGGCAGTATGTTGCGAACACATCCCTGAGGGTCGCCTAAGGCGCTCGGCCGATCGGGCCGGATGAGCGAAGGGGCGCACCGACCAGATCCAGGAGAGCGACATGGCCGATTTCAAACCCGGGCTGGAGGGCGTCGTCGCCTTCGAGACCGAGATCGCCGAACCTGACCGTGAGGGCGGCGCGCTGCGCTATCGCGGCGTCGACATCGAGGATCTGATCGGCCAGGTGTCGTTCGGCAACGTGTGGGCACTGCTGGTCGACGGCCGGTTCGGGCCGGGCCTGCCGCCGGCGGAGCCGTTCCCGGTGCCGGTGCACTCCGGTGACATCCGCGTCGACGTGCAGTCCGCGGTCGCCATGCTGGCCCCGTACTGGGGTCTCAACCAACTGCTGGACATCTCCGACGAGCAGGCCCGTGAGGATCTCGCCCGGGTCTCGGTGACCGCGCTCTCCTTCGTCGCCCAGTCCGCTCGCGGCCTCGGCCTGCCGGCGGTGCCGCAGAAGGAGATCGACAAGGCGCAGACCATCGTCGAGCGGTTCATGAAGCGCTGGCGCGGCGAGCCCGACCCGCGGCACGTCAAGGCCGTCGACGCGTACTTCATCTCGGCCGCCGAGCACGGCCTGAACGCGTCCACCTTCACCGCTCGCATCGTCGCCTCCACCGGGGCGGACGCGGCTGCCTGCATCTCGTCCGGCATCGGCGCCCTCTCCGGCCCGCTGCACGGCGGCGCCCCGTCCCGGGTGCTCAGCATGCTGGAGGCGGTGGAGCGCAGCGGCGACGCCGAGGGCTACGTCAAGGGCGTGCTCGACCGCGGCGAGCGGTTGATGGGCTTCGGCCACCGCGTCTACCGTGCCGAGGACCCGCGCGCCCGAGTGCTCCGGCGTACGGCCAAGGAGCTGGGCGCGCCGCGCTTCGAGATCGCCGAGGCGCTGGAGAAGGCCGCCCTCGCCGAGCTTCAGGCCCGCCGTCCGGACCGGGTGCTGGCCACCAACGTCGAGTTCTGGTCGGCCGTGGTGCTGGACTTCGCCGAGGTGCCGGCGCACATGTTCACCTCGATGTTCACCTGCGCACGGATGGGCGGCTGGAGCGCGCACATCCTGGAGCAGAAGCGCCTGCAGCGGCTGGTCCGCCCGTCCGCCCGCTACATGGGCCCGGAGACCCGCAAGCCGTCCGACGTCGAGGGCTGGGCGGCCATCCCGCACGGCGTCTGAGCCGGTAGGCAAGGGGCCCCTCCTCGACCGGACGTCGAGGAGGGGCCCCTTGTCGTCGCCGCGCGTCGAAGGGTGGCCATTGTCGTCGGCCACCGGAGCCGACTGTGGCGAAGGACTCAGACCGACCGCCGGGACCCCGCCCATCGCCGTCCGGCCCGGGTGCGAGGATGAGGGCCGGCAGTGTCGCCGGGCCCACCCTCGCCCTTGCGGAAGGATCTTCAAGACCGTGGCTGACGCACCGATCATCCGGATTCCCGATGAGATCAAGCCCGCCGATGGACGCTTCGGCTGCGGCCCGTCCAAGGTCCGCCCGGCGGCGGTGTCCGCTCTCGCCGAGGTCGCGACCACCTACCTCGGCACCTCGCACCGGCAGAAGACGGTCCGTGACCAGGTGGCCCGGCTGCGCTCCGGCATCGCCGAGTTCTTCTCGCTGCCCGAGGGCTACGAGGTCGTGATCGGCAACGGTGGCACCACCGCGTTCTGGGAGGTCGCCACCTTCGGCCTGATTCGCGACCGGGCCCAGTTCGCCAGCTTCGGCGAGTTCGGTGCCAAGTTCGCCAAGTCGGTCAAGGACGCCCCGTTCCTCGGTGAGCCGACCGTCCGCAAGGCCGACGCGGGCAGCGCGCCGGCCCTGGTCGCCGAGGCCGGCGTGGACGCGTACGCGACGCCGCAGAACGAGACCTCGACCGGCGTGGCAGTCCCGATCAGCCGGGTGGCCGGTGCCGACGAGGGCGCGCTGCTGCTGGTCGACGCGACCTCCGGCGCGGGTGGCCTGGAGGTCAACGTCGGTGAGACCGACGTCTACTACTTCGCCCCGCAGAAGTGCTTCGGCTCCGACGGCGGGCTCTGGCTGGCTCTGATGTCCCCGGCCGCACTGGACCGGGCCGCCGAGATCAAGGCGTCCGGGCGCTACATCCCCGCCTTCCTCGACCTGGTCACCGCGATCGACAACTCGCGGCTGGAGCAGACCTACAACACCCCGGCGCTGGCCACCATCTTCCTGGCCGCCGAGCAGACCGACTGGATGAACGCGCAGGGAGGCCTGTCCTGGGCGGCGAAGCGCACCGCCGAGAGCGCCGCCGCGGTCTACGGCTGGGCCGAGCGGTCCAGCGTTGCCACCCCGTTCGTCACCGACCCTGCGCTGCGCTCCAACGTGGTCGCCACCATCGACTTCGCCGACGGGGTCGACGCCACGGCTATCGCCAAGGCGCTGCGCGCCAACGGCATCGTGGACACTGAGCCCTACCGCAAGCTCGGTCGCAACCAGCTGCGGGTGGCGCTGTTCCCGGCCGTCGAGCCGGCCGATGTCGAGGCGCTCACCGCGTCCATCGACTACGTGGTCGAGCGACTCTGACGTTCGTCACGGTCGGTGTCCGTTGGGGCCTCCACGGACACCGACCGTGATCATCGCCGCAGCTCAGTCACGACATGCGGGGTGTCGCTTCCCCCACCCCGAGGCAGATGCGCGTACGGTGGTCCGAGACGCCTGGGTGGCCGACTCGTGGCGTGCGGCCAGCGAAGCGGGACGGAGGCAACGCTATGCGCCCAGTACGCTTCGTCGCCCTCTCCGAGGACGGCCATGCCCTGGTTCTCGCCGACGAGGTTGGGCGGCTGCTCGCCCTGCCGATCGACGAACGGATCTCCGGTGCGCTGCACGCCGAGCCCGGTGCGCCGCCGCTCGCGGTGGCGCCGACGGCGGCCGACCCGGTTCCGTCACTGTCTCCTCGGGACATTCAGGCCCGCATCCGCTCCGGTGAGTCCGCGGAGGATGTCGCCCGGATCGCCGGGGTGCCGGTCGACCGGGTGCTGCGCTACGCCGGCCCGGTGTTGCAGGAGCGGGCGATGCTCGCCCAGCACGCCCGCCGCACCCGCCTCAAGGGCGCGGAGAAGCCCACCCCGCTCGCCGAGGTGGTCAACGGTCGGCTGAGCCAGCACGGCATCGACACCGAGAAGATCTCCTGGGACGCGTACCGGCGTGACGACGGCACCTGGCGGATCATCGCCACCTGGCCGTCGGGCAAGGCCACCGCGCAGGCCATCTGGGATCTCGACAAGACCCGGCAGTCGGTCGCCCCGCACGACGACATGGCGCAGTACCTGTGCGCCGAGCGCCCCACGCCGATCCTCGGCCAGGAGCCGGCACCGGAGCGGGGCGGGCACGCCCTGCCTGGTCCGTCGCGTGGTGAGCCGAGTCGTGGCGGGCACGGGTTGCCGGCGGCGTCCGAGCACCCGCGCCCTGGCCGTGATCCGATCCGGGCCGGCCGTGACGCCCTGCTCGCCTCCCTGGACCGCCCGCTCGGCGCCTCGTCGGGTCGCGGGCTGGAGCCGCGTACCCCGGCTGCCCTGGCCGGTTCGGACGCGCCCCGGCAGCGACCGGTCGGTGGGGGTGCCGCCGCGCTGCTCGGCGGTGGCCAGGGCTCGGCCTTCGACGACGACTCGGACGCACCCAAGGAGGTGCCGGCCGTGCCGTCGCTGGCGGTGCTGCGGCCGCGCCGGACGGGCGCCGCGGCGGCCGCCGGCGGCGGCGAGTCCACCGACGCCAACGGCAAGCCCCGCAAGCGGCTGCCGAGCTGGGACGACGTGCTCTTCGGCAGCGGCCCGGCCGCCCGCGAATCTTCCTGACGCTTCGCGTTGACGGGTGACGCACTGTCACCCGTCAACGCGAGCGTTCGGACCTCACCGAACGTCTCCGGCGCCTTCGCGATGAGGGGCGGCGACCCCGCGTACGGCCTCGGCGACGGCGCGGAAGTCCTTCTTGAGGATCGCACCGTGGTTACTGGCGACCTTCGCCCCGATGGTGATGTGCGGGTTGCGGGCGGTCACCCCGTCGAGGCTGGTGCGGATCTGCTCCTGTTCGTCCCCGCGACTGCCGAGGGACGTTCCCGAGGCGACCACGTACCGCACCGGGACGCTGATGGCGTCCAGCACCGGGCCCAGTTCCCGCTCGCGGGAGAGTTCGCCGAGTTCGATGTTGCTGTCCGCCATCTGGTCGGCGTTCATCCGTGGGGTCAGGCCGGTCGGGCGGAGCAGCGGCATGAACAGGTTCATCCGTCGGAACATCTTGCGGATCCGTTGCGCCATGGCCTCGTCGAGCCAGTCGTGCGGGAACGCGCCGTCGACCAGGACCGCGCCCAGGGCACGCTCCGGGTTCCGGTTGGCCCAGTGCGCCCCGACCACCGCTCCGTAGGACCAGCCCACCAGCACCGCCCGGGCCACCCCCCGGGCGGCGAGTACGGCGTCGACGTCCCGGACGGCCGCTTCGAACGAGTAGTCGGCTGAGCGCTTCGACTTTCTGCCGCGAGCCCGCTCGTCGTAGGTGATGTGCCGGAATTCGGTGCCCAGCTCGGCGATGACCCGCCGCCAGTAGCCCTGGGTGGCGAACTGGCCGTTGAGGTAGACCACGGGGATGCCGGGGCCGCCGGTGTCGGTGACGGCCAGCGCCGTGTCGTCGACCGGCACCATGCCGGTCCACGCCGAACTGGTCGAGGACATGCTGTTGTTCGTCATCTCGATTCGTCCTTTCAGAGGCTGCGGGCGTTGATGTCGCCCTGCAGGGTGCTGGCGTGGATGTCGAGCTCGACGGTGCCGTCGTTCTTGAGGGCGTTGCTGACGCGGCCGTGGCCGGTGCCGGCGTCCAGAGTGGCCGAGATGCCGGCAGCCGCCGCGACCGAGATGTCGCCGGACTGGGTACGGAGGACGACAGTGCCGCGCATGGCCTCGGCGATCCTGATGTCGCCCCGGGCGGTGCTGATCTCGGCGGGGCCGTTGAGCCGGCCGACCTCGACGTCGCCGTCGATCGCGGTGAGGCGAACACTCGCGGCCTCGTCAATCTTGATTTCCCGGTACGCCCCGTCGAAGGCGACGTCGCCGAGGCGGCCGACGCCCCGAAGCTCGGCGCTGGCGGCCCTGCCCTGGACGTGGGAGTCGGCGGGCACCCGGATGGTGACCTCCAGGGAGCCGGAGGGGCCGAAGAGCTTGTTGATGGGACGTGCGGTCGTGATTCGCAGGACGCCGTCGGCGTAGGCGACGGTGGTCTGCTCGGCGGCCCTCGTGTCGCTGCTCTTGGCGGGGTCGGCCGGGAGGATCTCGACGGTGGTGTCGGCGCGGTCCGCGGCGATGAGCTGGATGCGTCCGGCGGGGATGTCCAGGACGGCGGAGATGGGGGCGGTTGTGTCGAACGTCTGCATCGTGCTCTCCCAGGTCGGCGGTTGTTTCCGATGTGGGAAACGCTACGTTGCTTTCCATTTTTTGCAACACCCTTGTTGCATAGTAGGGGTGTATTAGCTGTTCAGAGCCATGAAATTGTTGCAACGGGCCTGAACCTAATGCAACGTCGTGGACGGCTGCGTTGCATTGGCTTGGGAGTTAACGCTATGGTGGCGGAGTCGAGGGCCGCGCCCTACGGGACCACGAGGGAGATCGCGATGCCGGGAGGCAGGCTCACCCAGCAGGAACGCCAGCAGATCGCGCTGGGGCTGGCCGACAGCCTTCCCTACGCCGAGATCGCCCGACGCCTCGACCGTCCCACCTCGACGGTCACGCGTGAGGTGATGCGCAACGGCGGCCCCACCGGCTACCGCGCCGACCTGGCCCACCACGCGACCGAGCGCCGCGCCCACCGGCGCAGGCCCGCCCCTTCCCGTGGCGCCGAGGCGGCCCCCCGACCGGACGGAGGCGACGCCCAGGCCGTGGCCGACTACGAGGAGGCGTTCACCACCGTCCTCATGTCCTCCGGTCTGAACAAGATGGGGGCCCGAGTGTTGACCAACCTGTTCCTCACCGACTCGGGCAGCCTCAGCGCGTCCGAGCTCGCCCGGCGCCTCCAGGTCAGCCCGGCGTCGATCTCCAAGGCGATCACCTTCCTGGAGAGCCAGAGCCTCGTCCGCCGCGAACGCGACGAACGCCGCCGCGACCGCTACGTCGTCGACGACGACCTCTTCTACCAGGCGACTGTCGCCAGTGCTCGGGCCAACGACCATCTCGTCGCTATCGCACGCCAGGGTGTCGCTCTCCTCGGCGCGCACACCCCCGCCGCCGCCCGACTGGAGAACATCGCCCGCTTCCTCGACTTCATCAGCGAGAGCATCACCCGCGCCGCCGAACAGGCCCGCGAGGTTCTCCGCAGCAGGCCTGCCACCGCGGCCAGCCCCGCGCCGCCGGGTCACAGCGACCAGGCGGCAATCCGCTCGTAGCGAGCTCGGCCGCCGCCGAGGTGGCTGCGCACCAGCAGCAGCTCCGACGCCGGCCACGATGGCCCTTCGTACCCGTCCAGGCTGGCCCGGTCGGCCTCGACATCGGCCGGGTCCATCCGGTCACCGGGCCGGGCGACGGTCAGGTGCGGCCGAAACGGCTTCTCGTCGCAGGGCAGCCGGCCGTGGCTCAGCCGGGACCGGATCAGCCCGGCCAGCACGTGCAACGCCTCGATCTCCCCGCGCAGGTCCACCCACAACACTGTGGTTCGGCCCCGGCCGAACCGGCCACCGCCGCCGAGCCTCAACCGGGGTGCGGCGTCCCGGCCGTCGCCGAACCGCTCGGCGGCCAAGCCGAGCGCACTCTCCACATCGACCAGCCGGTCAGACTCGACGGCGCCGAGGAACGCCAGTGTGAGGTGCAGGTCGGCCGGGTCGGCGAGCCGGACGTTGACGCCCGCGGCGGTCGCCGCCGCGACGCGCAGACGGGCGACCTGGACGCCGAGGTGATTGACCGCCTGGATGGACGGGCGGAGCGCGACGAAGAGTCGCACTGCGTGCGGCCGCTCAGCGGTGCCGCTGCCGAAGCCCGGCCCGGGCCGCCGGAAGGGCCAGCCCGGCGGCGTGCAGTACGCCCTCCACCCGGACCCGCTCGATCTCCTGATCGACGCCCTCCAGTTCGGCGAGGTGTTCGACGATGCCGAGAGCGCGACAGGCGAGACGAAGCCGGTCGTCGTACGCCTGGCACAGCGCGCTGTGCCAGACCATCGATCGACCGCCGCCGCCGATCCGCTGACCGCCCAGGCGGCGCAGGTCGGCGGCGAGCTGCTCCAGCGGTCGGCGGTCGACGCGGTCGAACTCGCTGAGGTCGATGTTCCGGGTCAGCGCGTCGGCCTCGATGGCACGGTCGAGACGGGCGATCGTGCGCTTCTCCCGTCGGCGGTCACGCCACTCGGACCAGCCGCAGACCACCCGGTCGACGATCTCGTCATAGCAGAAGATCAGGGCGAATGCCGCCGGCAACGTGGCCACGGCGAGGAACGCCAGGGCCAGCATCAGCGCGCGTCCGACTCCCACGTATCGACGCTAAGCCCCACCGTGCCACCCCGCCAGCGGTTTGGCCGCATCCGCGCGATCCGCGCAACCGGACGCGGCCGGCGCCAGTGGTAAACCTCAGCAGTCGGTGGAGGTGACGTAGAAACGGGGCATCGGCAGCACCCGGAAACGCAGCCGGGCACCGGAGTGGCGCAGCTGCCAGGTGAGGGCGATCACCGCGGCGGCCAGCGAGATGAGCCCGCCCATCCAGATGCTGGCACCGGCACCGTAGTGCTCCGCCACCCAGCCGATCAGCGGCGCGCCGACCGGGTTGGTGCCCAGGAACACCAGCACCCACAGGGCCATCACCCGTCCCCGGAAGGCCGCGTCGACGCCCATCTGGATCCGCTGGTTGGCGGCCTGGGCGAAGAAGACCATGCAGAAGCCGGTCGGCACCAGCAGCGCCACGACCAGCCAGTACGCCGTGGAGAGGCCGACCAGGGTGCCGAAGCTGGCGCAGGCGATCGCCGCGCCGAGCACCAGCCACACCGACGGGCGGCTACGCCGACCGGTGCCACTGAGCGCGCCGCCGAGCGCGCCGACGGCCAGCGCCGTGCTGAACAGGCCGAAGGACGCGGCACCGGTGTGGAAGACCGTCTTCGCCAACGCGGCCAGGGTGAGCTGGAAGTTGAACAGCGACATGCCGATCACCGACATGATCGCCATCGGCAGCAGCAGGTCGGGGCGCCGCCACACGTACCGCAGCCCGTCGACGACCCGGGCGGACGCCCGCTCGTCGCGGGGCAGCAGCGCGTCGCGGTGCAGTTCGGTCGTACGCATCCGGACCACGTTGACCAGGGGCGCGACCGAGCTGAGGGCGGTGAAGAGGAAGACGGGGCCCACGTCGAACGCGGCGATGGCCAGGCCGGCGACGGCCGGGCCGACGATCCGGGCGGAGTTGAACACGGCGGCGTTCAGCGACAGCGCGTTGGGCAGCAGCGGCGTGCCGACCAGTTCGGAGACGAACGCCTGCCGGACCGGGGTCTCCACCGCGTTGGCCGTGCCGAGCAGCGCGGCGAAGGCGAAGACGTGCCAGAGCTGCACCAGGTCGGTGAGGACCAGCACCGCCATGCCGAGCGCCAGCAGGCTCCAGAAGGCGTTGGCGGCGAAGAGCAGCACCCGCTTGTCGTACCGGTCGGCGAGCCGGCCGGAGAGCAGGGTGAGCAGGAGCACCGGGGTGAACTGGCAGGCGGTGACCACGCCGAGAGCGGTCGCCGAGTTGTTGGAGAGCTCGAGGACGAGCCAGTCCTGGGCGATGAACATCATCCAGACGCCGATCAACTTGATCAGCTGCCCGGATGCGAAGAGGCGGTAGTTGCGGACCTGTAGGGACTGGAACATCGTGCTCAGCTTCGCCTGCACTCTTGGTGCGCCTCCTCCGGACGTACGCGTCATCGACACGTGACGGCACGGACCCGGTGGCGCGGGTGCGGCTCAGGCGCGAGCGAGCTGCTGAAGAATCTCGGCGGCCCTCTGCAGGGTCTCCCGTTCGTCCTCGTCGAGTGCGGCCAGCCGGTGGGCCAGCCACTCGTCGCGGGCCCGCTCGAACTGGTCGAGCACGGCCTGCCCTCCTTCGGTCGCCGCGAGGATGACCTGCCGCCCGTCGGTCGGATGGGGTGTCCGCCGCACGAGGCCGCGGTCCTCCAACTTCCCGACGATCTTGGTCATCGTCGGCGGCTGCACCCGCTCCACGTCGGCCAGCTCACGGGGTGTCATCGCGCCCGCCAGCCGCAGGCTGGTGAGCGCGGAGACCTGGGTGACCGTGAGGTCGCCGACCGGTCGGGCCTGTCGGACCCGTCGGTTGAGTCGGGTGATCGCATCACGCAGCTGGGGAGCCAGCTGCGCCGGTGGCACGCGTTCCGCCGTCACCGTCCGCTCCGTCACAGTAGTTAGCTTAACTAATGAGCCTGGCTAACGACATCCGTTATGACCAGGCTCACGAGGGGATTCAGATGGTACGGGCGGGGAATCTTGATCGACTCCCCGCCCGGACGTGCCTCAGAGCACCAGGGACTCGATCGGCCCACGCAGGAAGTACAGCACGAACAGCGCGGCCACCCCGTACAGCAACGGGTGGATCTCCCGGGCCTTGCCCCGGGCCAGCTTGACCACGACGAAGGTGATCAGACCAGCGCCGATCCCATTGGAGATCGAGTAGGTGAACGGCATCAGCACGATGGTGAGGAACGCCGGAATGGCGATCTCGTAGTCGGACCAGTCGATCGTCCGCACCGCGGTCATCATCAGGAACCCGACCACCACCAGGGCCGTCGACGCCGCCTCGAACGGCACGATCACGACCAGCGGTGCCAGGAACATCGCGAGCAGGAAGAGCGCGCCGGTGACCAGGTTGGCCACGCCGGTCCGGGCACCCTCCGCGACACCGGCGGCGCTCTCGATGTACGACGTGTTGCTGGAGGTGCTGGCCGCACCGCCGGCCGCCGCCGCGATCGAGTCGACCAGCAGGATCTCCTTGGCCTTCGGCGGGGTGCCCTGCTCGTCGAGCAGGCCGCCCTCCTGGCCGACCGCGACCATCGTGCCCATGGTGTCGAAGAAGTCCGTGATCAACAGCGTGAAGATGAACATCAGCACGACCAGCCAACCGGCCCGGCCCCACGAGTCCAGCACGTTGAACTTGCCGAGCAGCGACAGGTCCGGCAGGTCGAGCACCGACTTCGGCAGCTCCGGCACGTTCAGCGACCAGCCCTTCGGATTGGGCTGACCGTTGACGAACGACGGGCCGATGTTGCCGATCGCCTCCACGATCACCGCGAGCACCGTCGAGGCGAGGATGCCGATCAGGATCGCGCCCTTCACCCGACGGACGACCAGCACCAGCGTGATCAGCAGGCCCACCACGAAGACCAGCATCGGCCAGCTCACCAGCTTGCCGCCGATGCCCAGGCCGACCGGAACGGTGGTGTTGGCATCATCCGGAATGCGCCGGACGAAGCCGGCGTCCACCAGGCCGATGATGGTCAGGAACAGACCGATGCCGACGCCGATGGCGCTCTTCATCTGGGTGGGCACCGAGCGGAACACCGCGGTCCGCAGACCGGTCAGCACCAGCACCGCGATGATCAGACCCTCGATCACCACCAGGCCCATCGCGTCGGCCCAGGTCATCTCGGGGGCGATCTCGTACGCCACCAGGGCGTTCACACCCAGACCGGCGGCGAGCGCCAGCGGGAACCGGCCGACCACACCCATCAGGATGGTCATCAGGCCGGCGACCAGCGCGGTCGCGGCAGCCAGCGCGGGAATCGGGAGGCTCTTGCCGTCACCGTCGACGGCGCCGCCCAGGATCAGCGGGTTGAGCACCACGATGTACGCCATCGTGAAGAAGGTCGCCAGGCCACCGCGTACCTCACGGCTCAACGTCGAGCCACGGGCGGAGATCTCGAAGAAACGGTCGAAGCCGTTACGCGGATGAGCGGGGTTGGGAGGTGTGCCGTTCTCGGGCGGCGCTACGGCCATCAGGTCCTCGCAGGTGATCTTCCAGTTGTCGCGCGCATCGTCCCAGATCGTCGGTGGGCAGGGGAAGTAGATCCCGTACGCTTGCCGAATGCCGAACGAGCAGCCACCGCGGCCCGCACCACTGGATCCGCCGATGGTGCCGTTCGCCCTCGCCGGGTTGATCGCGTGGGCGGTGGCCGGGCTGGTCCTGCTGATCTTCTTCCGGGGCTGGCTGACCGACCACGGTCACCAGAACTGGCTCTGGACCTGCCTCGCCGGTTTCCTGTGGGGTTTCCCGGGCCTCGCCGTGATGATGCGGCACGACGCCAACAGACGCCGCCGCCGCGCGAAGTGAGCTGGCCGCGCCGGCGCACTCCGGCGCGGACGATCAGGAGTGCCCGTACGGCTCCGCCGGCTCAGTCGCCTCCACCGAGCCCGGAGCCCGGCTGACCGACATGGCCTCCACCGCGCTGTCGTCGTACACCGTGGGCAGCTCGTCGACAGCGGTCTCGGCCGCCTCGATCAACGTCTCGGAGTGCGCGCCGCACCCGTGATCGGCGCTCACCACCCGGCCGTCGTCCGGGGCGTAGAAGTTGCCGCACGCCCCGAAGGCCTGCCGCATCGCCCCGGCCAGGGGCAGGTAGAAGCCGCAGGTGCCGCAGCGGGCGGCGGACGGTGCGGCGGTCGAGATGGCCGCGGCGGGGCCGTGGTCACCTTCGTACCAGCGCTGCGCCGTGTCGATGCGGCCCTCCCGGGAGAGCACGCGGGCGCGCCCGAGGCCCAGCTCCCACGCCGTCTCCTCGACCGCCGGGTCGTCGGAGAGCAGGTAACCGGGGACCAGTCGATCGTCGTCGGGCGAGGTCGGGAGCAGGTCACCCGGACCCAGGTCACCCGGCTTGAGCCGCTCCTGCCAGGGCAGCCAACCGGGCGCGAGCAGCGCGTCCGGGCCGGGCAGCAACACCGTCTCGCAGATGGTCACCGTCTTGCTGCGCGGCACCCGGGTGACGGTGACCGCCCACCGCCAGCCGTTGTAGCCGGCGAGGCGACATTCGAAGTAGTGGGTGACCAGCCGATCACCCTCGGCCACGACCTGCAGGTGGTCGCCGACATCGTCGGCATCCACCTCGGTGATGCCGGCGCGGGCCACCTCGAC
The DNA here is from genome assembly GCF_040302185.1 of Micromonospora sp. NPDC127501. NCBI lineage: Bacteria > Bacillati > Actinomycetota > Actinomycetes > Micromonosporales > Micromonosporaceae > Micromonospora > Micromonospora sp. NPDC127501. The sequence continues at coordinate 19,130 of NZ_JBEORJ010000002.1, forward strand.
GGCGGCGGCGCAGACCTGGTCGAGGCGGGCGGCACGGGTGGAGGCGGGCCTGGTCACCCGACCATTGTTCCCCATGCGCCTCGCAGGGGTGACAGGGACTCCCGGGGAACCTTTCCCAGCGGTGGTGCGGCGTACCCGGATCAGATGGGCGAGGATGGTGCACATGCCGTCGTACTCCCGCTCCGGGCGTTCCGTCCTCGGGCGGACCGTCGGCACCGGCATTCGCGCCGTCCGTCTGCTGTTGCGCGGTTCGGTGGGCAGCGGCCGCTGGGTGACCCGCCGGGCCGGGCGGGCCCGGGCCCGGGGTGCCGGCGGCGAGGTCGGCATGGTTCGCCTGTTCGACCTGCACGCGCTCTCCTGCGCCGGCGACACCCTGATCGCCATCGGTCTGGCCGGCACGATCTTCTTCAACGTGCCGCTCGGCGAGGCCCGCAGCAAGGTGGCGCTCTACCTGCTGGTGACCATGGTGCCGTTCGCGATGCTCGCCCCGGTGGTGGGCCCGCTGCTGGATCACTTCCGGCACGGCCGGCGGTACGCCCTGGCCGCGACGATGCTCGGCCGTGCCTTCCTGGCCTGGTTGATCTCCGACTACATCCACGGCTTCGGGCTCTACCCGGCCGCGTTCGGGGTGCTCGCACTCTCCCGGGCGTACGGCGTGGCCCGCTCCGCGGCGGTGCCCCGGTTGCTGCCGGAGGGCCTCGGCCTGTCCCAGGTGGGTGCCCGGGCCAGCGTCTACGGCACGGTCGCGGGTGCCCTGGTGGCCCCGATCGGGTTGGCCGCGTTCTGGTTCGGGCCGCAGTGGCCGCTGAGGGTCGCGTCGTTGATCTTCCTGGTCGGCATGGTGATCTCGTTGCGGCTGCCGCCGAAGGCCGACTCGGAGCCACCCGAGCGGGTTCCCCGGCCACTGCGCGCGCTGGGCCGCCGCCGTGGCGACCGGCCGCTGGGCCGGGGCCGACCGTCCGGCCGGTTGGTGATCGCCACCCTGATCGGCGCGGCGACGCTACGCGCGCTCTACGGCTTCCTGCTGCTCTTCCTCGCCTTCGCGATCAAGAAGGGCGACCTGACCACCGTGGTGTTGGGTCGGGATCTGGGCGCCGAGTGGGCGTTGGGTGTGGTCGGCGGCGCGCTCGCGGTCGGCACCTTCCTGGCCACCGCCATCGGTACCCGACTGCGCATCCACCGGCCGACCGCCATCCAGTCCAGCAGCATGATCATCGTGGCCGGGGTGGCGGTGCTCGCCGTCATCCAGTTCTCGCTGCTGATGGTCGCCCTGCTCTGCCTGGTCGCCGCGCTGGCCAGCGGGGTGGCGAAGCTGGCGGTGGACGCCTCGATCCAGGAGCGCATCCCGGAACGGTTGCGGGCCAGCTCCTTCGCCCACTCGGAAACGGTGCTGATGCTCGCCTTCGTCGCCGGCGGCGGGCTCGGGCTGGTGCCGTTCGACGGTCGGATGGGCATCGCCGTGGCAGCCGGGGTCGGCGTACTGGCCGCGATCCGGGGTGTGCTGGCCGCCGCCCGGTTGCGCGGCGAGAAGCTGGCCGGCCGACCGCTCGGTGACGACGAGCTGACCGAGGACGAGCCGGCGGACGAGCCCGGGGACCCCACACCAACCTCACCGGCGCCGGCCCGGACCAGCTCACCGCAGTACGACGACCCGAGCCCCGCCCCGCCGGGCTACCACATCTACCGTCCGTCGTCGGCCGTTGGCGGCCCGGGTGGCGGGGCCGACGACGAAACCCGCCGCGAGTCCCCCGGCTCACTCTCGTGACGGGTCTGCTGGTGGTGACGGCGGTCCCCGCCGAGGCGGACGCGATCCGCGCCGGGCTGATCGACCCCACCGTGACCGTCACGCCGATCGGTGTGGGCCCGGCGATCGCCGGTGCCGCCACCGCCCGGCTGCTGGCGCTGGCCGAGGCCGTCGGCCGCCCCTACCGTGCCGTCGTCAGCGCCGGCGTGGCCGGCGGCTTCACCGGGCGGGCCGAGGTCGGCGACACGGTGCTCGGCACCGCCAGCATCGCCGCCGACCTCGGCGCGGAGTCGCCCGACGGCTTCATCCCGGTCGACGAGCTGGGCATGCCGCCCGCGCTGCTCGGCGCGGGCAGCAGGGTGCCGGCGGACCCGGGCCTGCTCGCGGCACTGCGAGCCGCCCTCCCGACGGCCACGGCCGGCCCGGTGCTCACGGTCAGCACCGTCACCGGCACCCCGGCCAGCACCGACGAGCTACGCCGGAGGCATCCGGAAGCGGTCGCCGAAGCCATGGAGGGGTACGGCGTGGCGGTCGCCGCGGCGCAGGCCGGGGTGCCCTTCGCCGAACTACGCACCATCTCCAACCCGATCGGCCCTCGCGACCGGGACGCCTGGAGGCTGCGCGAAGCCCTGGCCGCCCTGACCGCAGCAGCCCCGGCGCTGCGCTGACCGGCCTCCGCTGACCCGGGCGCGGCGCTGACCCGGGCGCGGCTCACTCGGCGCGGTGCTGACCCGGCGCGGTGCTGACCCGGCGGCGCGCTCAGGAGAACCAGCGGTTGCCACGGTGGCCCAGGCGCAGCGCGGCTGGACGGCGTGCCTCGATCTCGAAGCCGCACGCCAGCAGCAGGTCGGCGCCGAAGCCTTCGGCGATTGCGGCCGCGTCGTCGATGCCCGCCTCGCGCATCCCGGTCACCAGTGCGGTGACCAGCCGACGCCCGAGCCCCAACCGCCGGTACCGGGCATCGACGAGCACGCCGTCGAGCACCATCTCCCGCTCCGGCAGGTCCGGATGCCACTCCCCGTACTCCAGGAACGGGCTCCGCTCATGGGCCCGCAGCTCACCGACCAGCGTGCCGTCGGGAAGCTCGGCGACGTACCGCCAGCAGGTGACCGGTAGGTCGTTACTGAGCACCCGACGCACCTGCGCGGTCCGCCGGATCTCGGCGGCCCACCGCCGGTTGTCGCGATAACGCCGGTTCAGCTCATAAGCGGCCGGTGGCAGCGGAAGTGGATAACGCTCGGGCGGCAACCGGTACCACTCCGCCCACCACGCGCCGGGCCAGTCCCGAGGCTCGTGGACCGGCCAGACGTCCAGGTGAGCCGGGTATCGGCGGCCTGCCTCGTCCCCCATCTCGTCGTGCGGGACCGGCGTGGGTCGGGTGACGTCAGAGATGGATGGCGGGACGCCGATGGCCAATTTCCCACCCGCCGCCTGCACGAGGCGTTCCACAGTCCGGAATCGCGGATCGCTCGACCGCCCCGACTCGATCCGTGCCAAGGTCGGCTGTGGCACCCCGGATCTCTCGGCCAACTGCCGCTGACTCAGATCGGCCCACCGACGCAGTGCGCGGAGCGCCTGCCCGAGATCGGCTCCGCCGGCCTCCTCGGTGTGGTCACCCGCCTCGGTCACAGGCCGATGTTCCCGGCTGGTCAGCGAGTTATCAACACCCTGCGCGGAGCTGTGGACAACGCTGTGGACAACCGCGCCGACCGGTGGATGGCCTAACTCCCGCGACCCCTTTGGAGCTGACTCGTTTACGGCATCACCACCCTCACGGGACCCTCGGGCACCTGCCTCGGCCCCGGCTCGCCCTGGGCCTCGGCTCGCCCTGGGCCTCGGCTCGCCCTGGGCCTCGGCTCGCCCTGGGCCTCGGTCTCGGTCTCGGCCTCGGTCTCGGCCTCGGTCTCGGTCTCGGCCTCGGTCCCGGCCTCGGCCTCGGTCCCGGCCTCGGTCTGGAGCTGGGGCTGGGCTCGTGGCCTGCGAGCTCGCACCCTTGCCCCAGCTCCGGACGACGGTCACCGACTTTGGGCGATTCGTTTACGACATCAGCTCCAAAGGAAGACTGGGGCGGGTGCTCCACCCTGCTGGACCGGTCGTTTCCGTGCGTTGTTTCCGCCCGGCGGCGTCCGCCGGAGTTCGTGCCGCCGCAACGCTCCGACGCAGATCACAGCCCCGGATCACAGCCGCGCAGATCACCGCCGCGCAGATCACAGCGGCGCGTCACGGTCGCGGATCACAGTCGTGGGGTGGGCGCGGGCCCCGGGCGGAGGGCGGGGCTACCGTGAGGGTGTGGCGCTCTCCCTGGCGATCTCGCCCTGCCCCAACGACACGTTCGTCTTCCACGCGCTGGTGCACGGGCGGGTGCCCGGCGCGCCGCCGGTCGAGGTGACGTACGCCGACGTGGACGTCACCAACACGGCGGCCGAGCGGGGCGCGTTCGACCTGGTGAAGGTGAGCTTCGCGGCGCTGCCCTGGCTGCTCGACGACTACCACCTGCTGCCCTGTGGCGGCGCCCTCGGTCGCGGTTGCGGTCCGCTGGTGCTCACCCGGGGCGACCGGGACGGCGGGCCGGACCGCACCGACCTGACGGGTGCCACGGTGGCGGTGCCGGGCGACCGGACCACCGCGTACCTGCTGTTCCGGCTCTGGTCGGCCGGGCGACCGCCGGCCCGGATCGAGGTGGTTCCGTTCCACGAGATCATGCCGGGCGTGGCGGCCGGGCGCTACGACGCTGGGCTGGTCATCCACGAGGCACGGTTCACCTACCACCGGCACGGCCTGAGCGCCCTGGTCGACCTCGGCGAATGGTGGGAGGCCGACACCGGCCTGCCCATCCCCCTCGGCGCGATCCTGGCCCGACGCGGGGCGGTCGACCCGGAGGCCGCAGCCGGCTGGGTCCGCGAGTCGGTCCGGCAGGCCTGGGCGGACCCGGCGGCCAGCCGGGAGTACGTGCTGGCGCACGCCCAGGAGATGGAGCTCGACGTGGTCGACCGGCACATCGGCCTCTACGTCAACGAGTTCACCGCGGACCTGGGTGAGGCCGGTCTCGCCGCGGTGGCGGCACTGCTCGACCGGGCCGCCACCGCCGGCCTGGTGCCTCAGACCTCCAGCTCGCGGGCCACCGCGTGGACCAGCTGAGCGATCTTCTGCGCGGCCTTCTTGTCCGGGTACCGACCCCGGCGCAGGTCCGGCTGGACCTTCGCCTCCAGCACCTTGATCATGTCTTCGACCAGGCCGTGCAGCTCCTCGGCCGGCCGACGGCGCAGCTCTGCCATCGACGGCGGCGCGTCCAGCAGCTTGACCCCCATGGCCTGCGCGCCCCGGCGGCTGTCCACCACGCTGAAGTCGACCCGTTGGCCACCCTTGAGGTCGGTGACACCCGCCGGCAGCGCCCCCTTGGGCAGGAACACGTCGCCGCCCTCGTCACTCGTGACGAAGCCGTATCCCTTGGCCGTGTCGTACCACTTCACTCGACCCGTAGGCACCTGAAAACCCCTGCTTCACTTGAGCCGCTACTGCTCCAAGGCTAGCTGGATCATCCCGTCGAGCGCCGCTGGGAATTCGGTGAGCTCGTCCAGCACCACTTCCGCGCCGGCCGCGCGCAGCTCGTCGGAGGAGCAGGGGCCGGTCGCCACACCGATGCCGGGCACCCCGGCCGCTGCCGCCGCCACCATGTCCGCGACATGGTCACCGACGTAGTGGGTCGCGCCGTGCTCCCGCAGAGCGGTCGCCTTCTGCTCGGCGAACAGGTCGCCGGCCAACTCGTCGACCGTGAGACCGAGGTGGTCCAGGTGCAACCGGGCCAGCCGGCCGATCTTGGACGTGACGACCAGCACCCGGCCGCCCCGCGCACGAATCGCGTCGATGGACTCCCGCGCGCCGGGCAGCAGAAGCGTCGGGGTGATCGCGTACGCCGGGTAGAGCTCGCGGTAGACCCGCACGGCCGACTCGACCTGCTCCGGCGGGAACCAGTGCGCGATCTCGGTACGCAGCGGTGGCCCGAGCCGGGACACCGCCAGTTCGGCGTCGACCGGCACACCGGTCCTCGCGGTCAGCGCCCGGTACGCCGCGGCGATGCCGGGGCGGGAGTCCACCAGGGTCATGTCGAGGTCGAATCCGACGGTCAGTGCGGGCATGTCGAGAAACGTACCGGCTACTCCCGGTCGACCGGACGTCCGAGGGGCGCGGAAGCCCGGTGCCGGGCTAGCGTGGAAAGACGATGACCACCTCACTCGCCGACCACCTGCGGTCGCTGCCCGACGAGTCACTGGCCGCGCTCCTCCAGCTGCGGCCCGACCTCGTCGTGCCCGTGCCGGCCGATGTCTCCGCCCTGGCCATCCGGGCCCAGTCCCGGGTCTCCGTGGCCCGTGCGCTGGACGGTCTGGACCAGTTCACCCTCCAGATCCTCGACGCCGCTCGTCTCACCCGGAATCCGGACGACGCCACCACGGCCACCGACACCGTGCTCGCGATGGCGACCGCAGGGCCGCAACCGCCGGCTCCGACGGCCGTCCGGGCCGCCGTGGGCCGACTGCGTGCGCTCTTCCTGCTGTACGGCCCGGAGCACGCGCTCCAGGTGCTGCCCGCCGTCGACGAGGTCTCCCCGTACCCCGCCGGGCTCGGCCGACCGGCCGCGGAGCTGGACCCGCGCACGGCCGCGCTCTGCGCGGACCCGGCGAAGCTCCGACGGACGGTGCTCGCCGCCCCGCCCTCGGCCCGGGCGATCCTGGACCGGTTGGCGGCCGGCCCGCCGGTGGGCAGCGTGCCGCCGGGGGCGTTGCAGGCGCCGCCGCTCGGCGCGGCGGACCCGGTCCTCTCCGACCCGACCAACGGTGGCGCGCCGACCGGCTCCCCGGTGCGGTGGCTCGTCGACAACCGACTGCTGGTCCCGGTGACGACCGGCTCGTCCACGGCCAGCGGAACGGTCGAGCTGCCCCGCGAGGTCGGCCTTCTGCTGCGCCGCGACACCGGCCCGCTCGGGCCCCTGCGTACCAGCCCACCGCCGGTGGCCGCCGCGCCGCGTGAGCCGAAGGCGGTCGACTCGGCCGGGGCCGGGCAGACCATGGAGGTGGTCCGAAACACCGAAGGGCTGCTGGAGCAGCTCGCCGACGAGCCCGCGCCGGTGCTGCGTTCGGGTGGCATCGGTGTACGGGACCTGCGCCGGTTGGCGCGTACCGCCGGGCTGGACGAACCGACCACCGCGTTGCTGCTGGAGGTGGCGTACGCGGCGGGGCTCCTCGGTGAGCTGGAGATGCCCGGCGCGACCACCGGTCGGTACGGGGCGGATCAGCAGGTGCTGCCGACCGGCGGGTACGAGGTGTGGCGGGCCGCCTCGCTGGCCCAACGGTGGGAGCAGCTCGCCCGAGCGTGGCTGACCATGACCCGGCAGGTGGGGCTGGTGGGCCGCCGTGACGACCGGGACCGGCCGATCACCGCGCTCTCCGCCGAGGCCGAGCGGGCCAGCGTGCCGGCCACCCGACGGGCGGTGCTCGGCGTCCTCGCCGATCTGGAGCCGGCGACGGCACCCACCCCGGAGGAGGTGCAGGAGCTGCTGGACTGGCGGGCACCGCGTCGCAGTCGGGGCCGGGACGCCGCCCACCGGGAGGTGCTGGCCGAGGCCGCACAGCTGGGTGTGACGGGGCTGGGGGCGCTCACCTCGTACGGTCGGCTGCTGCTGGGGGACCTGACGTCGACCGACGAGCGGGCTGACGACCCGCTGGGCGTGCACGCCGACGTCGAGAGCGGCGACCCGTCCAGTGCCGCGCGTGCGCTGGACGCCCTGCTGCCCGCACCGGTCGACCACTTCCTGGTGCAGGCCGACCTGACCGTGGTGGTGCCCGGCCCGCCCGAGCCGGCGCTCGCCGTCGAGTTGGAGGCAATGACCGAACTGGAGTCGGCCGGCGGGGCCAGCGTGCACCGGGTCACCACGGCGAGTGTGCGGCGGGCTCTGGATTCCGGCTACACGGCCGACGATCTGCACGACGTCTTCCGTCGTCGGTCGCGTACCCCGGTGCCGCAGGGGCTCACCTACCTGATCGACGACGTGGCCCGTAAGCACGGCGGGCTGCGGGTCGGGCTGGCCGGGGCGTACCTGCGCAGCGACGACGAGACGCTGATCAGCGAGGTGCTGGCCGACCGGCGGCTGGAGTCGTTGGCGCTGCGCCGGCTCGCGCCGACGGTGCTGTGTACGCAGTACCAGGTTGGTCGGTTGCTGGGTGCGCTGCGCGACGCGGGGTACGCCCCGGTGCAGGAGGACGGCACCGGCAGCACGGTGCTGGCCCGGCCACGGATCCGGCGGGCCCCGCCCCGGGTGTCGGTGACCACCCGTACGATCGACCCGCTGGCCGCCCCGAAGCTGCCCATGCCCCGGCTGCTCGGCGTGGTGGAGCACATCCGGCGAGGCGACGCGGCGGCGCGGGCGGCCCGACGGGCACCGGCGGTGGTGCGCGGCGGTGCGCCCGGGCTGGGCGGCGGCCCGGTGCCGGCGCACACCCACAGCGAGGCCCTGGCGGTGCTCCAGCAGGCGGTCCGGGACAAGGCGCTGGTCTGGGTGGGTTACGTCGACGCGCACGGGGCGACGGCGTCACGCCTGCTCAAGCCGGTCTCGATCGGTGCCGGCTACCTGCGGGCCGAGGACGAACGGACCGAGATGCTGCACACGTTCGCGCTGCACCGGATCACCGCGGCGGTGGTGGCGGACTGACCGAAGGCGCCACCGCGCGGGCGCCGTCGGTCAGCGGCGGCTGCGGCGTACGGTGCCGACCACCGAGATGATCAGCAGCAGCGCGAAGCCGGCGCCGGCGGATTCCCCGACCGAGTCGACGAAGCCCTGCTGGAGCACCAGCCAGCCGAAGAGGAACCACCCGAGGAGGAGCGTCGCCGCGACGGCGTACGCGATCACCGTCGCTCGGGACACCTCGTCGGGTGGTGCATGCTCGTGCTCAGCGATCACGTCACGGTCGACCGTCATCCCCAGCCTCCCCGCCCGGTCCGGCCCTGGACTCCAAGGGTGACACTCGAAAGTCTGGCCGGACAGGGGGTTACCGCCGCGATTCGCTCCGTGTCACTCAGGTGCCGGGGCGCCGGCCGATCAGCACCACCCGCGTGCCGACCTTGCCGAGCTCCCACATCCGGACGGCGTCGGCGTGCAGCAGGTTGACGCAGCCGTGCGAGCCGATCGACTTGTCGTGCAGGTAGGTGGTGGTCTCGTGGAAGCCCATCCCCTGGGTGAAGTGCTGCCAGTACGGCAGCCACACCTCGTACGGGTCGGACCATTCCTTGGGGTTGCGGTAGTTGACGGCGTACGTGCCGGCCGGGGTGCGGTAGCCGGACATGCCGGTACGGGTCACCGTCGGCGCCATGATCACCTTGCCGCCGCGGAGCGCCCAGACGGTCTGCCGGGTCAGGTCCACGCAGAACGTGGTGCCGGCGCCGGCCTTGCAGCTGGCTGTGGCGGTGGTGGCGAGGCGCTGGGCCACGTCGAGGGTGGTTGGTCCGGCGCGACCCTCGACGGGGCGAATGCCGTACCTCTTCTGGAACTTCTTGATCGCCGCGCAGTCGGCGGCGGACTGCCGACCGTCCACGGTGACCGCCCCGAACCCGCCCAACCGGGCCAGGTGGGTCTCCACCGCCCGCTGGTGCTGCCCCTGGGGGCAGCCGGCGACGGTCGGCGTACCGGTGCCGGGGGTCGTGGTGGGTGCCGGGCGGGTCGGCTTCGGCGTGGGTTTCCGGGAGGGTTTCGGGGTGGGCGCGGCCGGGGTTGGCCGGCCGTGCTGGTCGGGCCCGGGCGTGTCGCCCGCCCCCGTTGCCTGTTCCGCCGCGCCGGCTGGGGCGGCTCCCCCGCCACCACTCCCGCCGGACTGCGGATCGAACGCGCACGCTCCCGCGCCGACCAGCACGACCACCACGAGAGCAACCAGTCGGGAAGTGATCCGGACATGCTTCATGGGCCCTCCCCAGACAGTCGTCCCTTTACTAGACGTTCGTGAGTGCCATCACGGTTGCGCCCGGTGAGCATCTTTCTTGCGCCGTCCCGCATCGTGCAACACTGGATGGTCGGCCAGCAGCGGGTATGCGACCCGTTTCGGCCGGTCGGCCAACCGAGGAGAGGACGCTGGCGTGAGCGGTGGACCACTGATCGTGCAGTCGGACAAGACCCTGCTGCTGGAGATCGACCACCCCGACGCGCAGGCCTGCCGGATGGCGATCGCGCCGTTCGCGGAGCTGGAACGCTCGCCGGAGCACGTGCACACCTACCGGCTGACCCCGCTGGGTCTGTGGAACGCCCGCGCGGCGGGGCACGACGCCGAGGGTGTCGTGGATTCGCTGCTCAAGTACTCCCGCTACCCGGTGCCGCACGCGCTGCTGGTGGACGTGGCCGAGACGATGGACCGGTACGGCCGGCTTCAGCTCGCCAACGACCCGGCGTACGGGCTGGTGCTGCGCGCACTGGACCGGCTGGTGCTGATCGAGGTGGCCAAGAGCAAGAAGCTCGCCGGGATGCTCGGCGACAAGATCGACGACGACACCATCCGGGTGCACCCGTCCGAGCGTGGCCGGCTCAAGCAGGCGCTGCTCAAGCTGGGTTGGCCGGCTGAGGACCTGGCCGGTTACGTCGATGGTGAGGCGCACCCGATCGAGCTGGCCGAGGCCGGCAAGGACGGGCGCAAGCCGTGGACGCTGCGCTCGTACCAGCGGGAGGCCGTCGAGGCGTTCTGGGCCGGCGGGTCGGGGGTGGTGGTGCTGCCCTGCGGCGCCGGCAAGACCCTGGTCGGCGCGGCGGCGATGGCCGAGGCGAAGGCGACCACCCTGATCCTGGTCACCAACACGGTCGCCGGCCGGCAGTGGAAGCGGGAGCTGATCGCCCGCACCTCGCTGACCGAGGAGGAGATCGGCGAGTACTCCGGTGAGCGCAAGGAGATCCGCCCGGTCACCATCGCCACGTACCAGGTGCTCACCTCGCGGCGCGGCGGCGCGTTCACCCACCTGGACCTCTTCGGGGCCCGCGACTGGGGCCTGGTCGTCTACGACGAGGTGCACCTGCTGCCCGCGCCGATCTTCCGGTTCACCGCGGACCTCCAGGCCCGCCGCCGGCTGGGCCTCACTGCGACTCTGGTACGCGAGGACGGCCGCGAGGGTGACGTGTTCAGCCTGATCGGGCCCAAGCGGTACGACGCGCCGTGGAAGGACATCGAGTCGCAGGGCTGGATCGCCCCGGCCGAGTGCACCGAGGTCAGGGTGACCCTGACCGACGCGGAGCGGATGTCGTACGCGACGGCGGAGGCCGAGGAGCGCTACCGGATGGCGGCGACCGCCCGCACCAAGCTGCCGGTGGTCAAGGCGCTGGTCGACCGGCACCCGGACGACCAGGTGCTGGTGATCGGCGCATACATCGATCAGCTGCACCAGCTCGGCGAGTACCTCGACGCGCCGATCATCCAGGGCTCGACCACCAACAAGGAACGGGAGCGGCTGTTCGACGCGTTCCGGTCCGGTGAGTTGCGCACCCTGGTGATCTCGAAGGTCGGCAACTTCTCGATCGACCTGCCCGAGGCGGCGGTGGCGATCCAGGTGTCGGGGACGTTCGGGTCACGCCAGGAGGAGGCACAGCGGTTGGGTCGGGTGCTCCGGCCGAAGGCCGACGGCCGGCAGGCGCACTTCTACACAGTGGTGTCCCGGGACACGATCGACACGGAGTACGCGGCACACCGGCAGCGCTTCCTCGCCGAGCAGGGCTACGCGTACACGATCGTCGACGCCGACGACGTCCTCGGCCCGTCCCTGCCGTCCTTCGACTGAGCGCGGTGGGTCGCCCCGGACGGGGGCGGCCCACCGCCTCGTCGCTTGATCAGGAGAAGTCGACCAGGAAGTAGTAGTTCGTCGGGTCGGTCCACACGCCGTCGGCCGTACGTCCGCGCACGCTGATGGTGTGCGAGTTGGTCGAGGTCGGCGTGTAGGTGACGGTGGCGACCCCGGTGGCGTTCGCCGCCACCGTCGCTGGCTCCCCGCCGTCGATCGTGTACTCGAACTCCACCACGCCGAGGCTGCCCTGGGCGAAGGTGAAGTCGCCCGGCACGCCGACACCACCGGCCCACTGGCTCTCGGGATAGGTGGTCGACGACACCTGTGGCGCGGTGCCGACCAGGAAGGGGTAGTCCGTCTGTGGCGTGTACTCGCCCGCTTCGGTGCGACCCCGCACGGAGAACACATTCGCGCCGTTGCGATCCATGGTCACCGAGATGTCGGTGACCAGCGCGTCGGGCGTCTTCGGCACGCTCTGCCAGACGCCGCCGTTGAGCTGGTACTCGAAGGTCGTCACCTCGCCGAGTTCGGTGTAGACACCGAACCTGCCGACCGCGCCGATCCCGCCACGCGGGGTGTACTCGTCGTACGCGCTGCTCACGTTCACCCGCGGATCGCGTACCCGGAAGTAGTACCGCCGCTCGGCGCTGGCCGTGCCGTCGGCCGTCCGGCTGGTGACCGTCAGCAGGGTGTACCCGGAGTGCGCGGGCGTGATCTCGATGGTCGCCTTGCCGTCCGGTCCGGCGGCCACCACCTGCTCCTCGCCGCTGTACTCCAGCACGTAGCGGTACTCCACCGTGTCGGAGCGGCCCGGATTGAAGGTGAAGCGACCCGGCTGGCCGGGCTGGCCACCTTCGGCGTTCTCCGGGTACTCGCTGGAGGTCACCACGGGAGCATCGCTGACCTCGAACGTGTAGGTCCGCGTCGGCGAGAAGGAGCCGTCCAGGAAGCGCGTACGCACCGTCAGCGTGTTGCTGCCGGAGTGGTCGGGGGTGAGCGTCACCCGAGCCCAGCTGTACTCGGGGTCGGTGATCTCCTCGGGCCCGTCGTTCAACCGGTAGACGTAGGCGTCCACGTCTGGCATCGCGGTGTCGAAGTTGAACTCACCGGGGATGCCCACCCCGCCCCACGCGCCGTACTCGTAGTAGGTGCTGGACGAGACGCTCGGCTTGGTGTCGATGACGTTGAACTCGTACTGCTCGACCTCCGAGACGGTGCCGTCGGCGCTGATGCTACGCACGTTCAGCGTGTACCAGTTCGGCGCCGTCGGCGTCCAGCGCAGCACCGCACTGCCGTCCGCTGCCGCGTCGATGCGCTGCAACTCGTCGTGAAGGAACGCGTACTCGTAGGCCACCACTCCCGACCGGCCAGGCCGGAACGTGAAGCTGCCGGCACGGTCCACCACGCCGTCGTGGTCGGGGAAGGCGAAGTCGGCCGATTCCACGACGGGGGTGTCGCGAACCCGGATGTCCTCGCTGTACGCGCCGACCATCTCTGTGCCGACATAGCTGCGCACCTGGAGCCGTACGACGCCGCTCTGTGTGAACACCACCGGGACGTCAGTCGTCCCATCGGCTTCCACCGGGACCCGAACCTCTGCATCGTCGCCGATGCGGTAACCGAACTCCGTGACGCCATCCACGTTGGTGGAGATCGCCAGTTTGCTCGGCAGGTCGACACCGCCGACGGTCACCTGCACCTGCGGCGCGGTGGACTTGACGAAGAACCGGTAGTCAACCACCTCGGAGGAGTTCGACGCGCTGTCCACGCTGCGCACGCTCAGGTACTCGACGAACGAGGTGGGCGTGTATTCGAAGGTGACGTCGGCCCCCGGGCGCGGTGCGGCGACGTAGTTGTACGTCCCGCCGAAGCGGCCCCAGTAGTAGCCGACCACGTCCGACGACCCGTTCGCCTTGACGGTGAACGTGCCCGGTACGCCCGACCCGCCGTGTGACTGGCCGTCGTCCGGGTACTTGACGGAACTGATCAGGGGTGTGGCGGGCCGCTCGCCGTCGATCTTCACAAAGCACGGCTTCGCCCACGACGAGTAGTCGTGCCCGTCGTAGGCGCGGGCGGTCCACGCCACCACAGTGCCGTGGGGGTACTGCCCCATGTCCCAGGCGACCTTGGAGAGGGCACCTCCGTAGCTGGATCCGAACAACTCGGAACGTTGGTCCTCATGGCCCACCGGCCACGCGGCGAACTGCCCGTTGTAGTTGTAGTCGTTGGCGTCCGCGTCCGCTCCCCGGACCATGAAGGCGTAGTTGCGCGCCCCCACCGGCTGCGGCTTGTCCTTGGTGCCGCAGGACCACGACGGAAACTCGAGCCCGATCTGCGTCACCGTCGGCGCGTGGTTGAATTCGCTGCGGATCGCCGGGAACGGGCGGAGCTTACGGCCGTGGGAAAGGTCGCCCTCGTAGCCGTGCGGCACCCGGATCTCGACGGTCAGGGTCTTCTTGCCCTGCTTTGCAAGCTTCTGCAGTGCGGGCATGATGTCCCAAGCGAGATAGCCGGGGCAGGTCGCCTCACCGCCGGCCTGCACGGTACCGAGCAGTTCACGTCGACGCGGCGCTGAATCCCAGCTCGTCGTCGCCTTGATCTCATCGACCCGCCACAGCTCGACCGGCTGGGCCGAGGCGCAGTCGGTCGCCGACCGCTCGGCAATGACGAGATCAGCCTTGTGGATGACGCTTCCACTGAAACGTGAGATGTCGAAGCTGAAATAGGACCGGGATTTGTGCTTCTTCCCGCCCGCGTCGGTCCAGGCGCCGATCGGCGCGTCCCCGCTGGTGTTCAGAAACGACGTCTTCGGCAATTGGGAGTCGGTGTAAGCCCAACCCGACTTGCCCACCTCCTGCTGCTGGTATGCCTGAGCAGGCGCTGCGGTCACGCTGACCAGACCCGCACCGAGCACTACGCCGAGTGACGCGGCCAGTAATCTTCGTACGCGCACGACGATGCCCTCCCCCCGTTGACGATGACGTGGGTCGCCATCGAAGGGGCCGAGCATATCGGCGCATGATCAGATGACGCCTCAGCGTTCTGGGTCGTCTCCGACTCAGCAATGAGGACGGAAAATCCGCCCAGCTTCCAAGAAGTCGCGGGTCCGGGCAGATTCGCGGCCCGGCTGCACGGAGAGTGAAGTCGATCAGAGCGTTGGGCGCCGGGACCAAGCGTCTCTCACACTCGCTATGGAGCTGATGTCGTAGACGAGTCGGCCGTCCACGTGGGCGGCGACCACGGGCAGCTCTAGTTGGGAGGCTTGTGCGCCGCCTCAGGCCTCAGCGCGCCCGACTCTGACGGCGACGCTCACCGGGAGAAGCGGTCCACCAGCACCGCCAGCCGGCGGTCGTGGCCCGGGCGGCGGAGCCGGTTGCTGCGCATGAGCGTGACCAGCCCGTGCAGGCCGCTCCAGAACGTCTCGGTGAAGGTCTCCAGGTCGTGGTCCCCGGCGACCGGGCGCACCGTCTCGGCCAGTTCGGCGAAGCCTCGGGCCAGGTCCGTCGGGACGTCCTGAGTGGCGAACGGCAGGTCCACCGCGAGGGTGAACATCGCGTCGTAGATCGCGGGCCGCTGCTCGGCGAACGCGACGTATGCCGCCGCCACGTCGGCGACCGCCTGTCGGGCATTGGCGGCCGAGGCCCGGGCCGTGGTCAGGGCGTCGGCCAGCTCGGCGAAGCCCTCGACGGCTACCGCCGCCATGATGGCGTCCTTGCCCTTGAAGTGGCTGTAGAGGACGGGCTGGCTGTACTCGATCTCGGCGGCGAGCCGTCGGGTGGTCACCGCGTCCCAGCCTTCGGCCAACGCCAGGTCCCGTGCCGCGGTGATGATCGCCTGCTCCCGTTCAGCCCGCTCACGCTCCCGGCGTGCCTGTGTCGACATGGAAGCGATCCTAGCATCGCTAGCGTTCCTGCCAACGCTCTGCTAGCTTCGCTCCTATATCTAGCAGCGCTAGGAAATGGAGCAGACTCATGCTGGCACCCCTCGCCTACGGGCTCGCCGTCGTACTCAGCCTCTTCGTCGCCTTCATCGGCGGGCGGTTCCTGCTGGTGCCGCAGGCTGCGGCCGCCGGGTACGGCGTACCGGCCCGCCCGGACGGCGATCCCGCCTATCTGACGGTCAAAGGGCTGAAAGACCTCACCTTCGGCCTGCTCGGCCTCGCCCTGATCGCCTTCACGACCGCCGACGCGGTCGCCTGGTTCATGCTTGTGGTCGCGCTCGTCCCGCTGGGCGACACCCTCATCGTGCTGCGGAACGGCGGGACGAAGGCCGTCGCCTTCGGCATCCACTTCGCCACCGCCGCCGTCGTCCTCCTGGACGCCGCCCTGCTGTTCGCCCTGTAACCGGACTCGGCCCCAAACCTGACCCTGCCTGCGTTGATCAAGACGTGGGGGGTGGGCAGCGGTAGGGGAGGGTGACCTCGCCGGGGCGGTGGTCGAAGGTGTCCAGGGTGAACCACTCGTCCAGCTCCGGGTCGAAGAGGTTCTGCAGGCCGAACTGCAACACCTGCCACCACCGGCTCGGGTCGTGCTGGTCGACGTAGATGTCGCCGAGCGCGATCGGGAACCGGAAGAACTCCCCCGGCACTGTGGAACCGCCGACGACCCCGACCCGCCAGTGGTCCACGTGCCTGTCCTTCTCACCTTGCAGAATCTCCGGCCCCACGTAGCGGGCGGTCTTCAGCTTGTCGTTGAAGATCTGGCGGTTGAAGAACCCCGGCACCTTGCTACACGCGCGGGGCGGAAACAGCGGGATGTTCGGCCACCTGTAGGTGAGCGTGTACAGCGTGTTCTCGTAGATCAGGTTCGTGAACCAGATCGGGTGATCCGGACCGCCGGCGGTCATCTGGCTGTTGCCGTCGCGGCCCTGCCAGGTGAACGGCACCTCGATGCCGAGGTCCCGCACGATGTAACGGCCGGTGCCCTGAAAGTCCGCGGGGAGCAGCGGTGGACGCGGCTCGGAAACGGTCGGGCCGTCGGCCTGGGCCGCGCGGGGCAGCGGCGCCGCCGCGGGGCCGGGTGCGACCACCCCGAGGGCGAAGAGTCCACCGGCGACCACCGACACCAGTGTCCGACGTGTACGCCACGACGCCATGTGCCCTCCGCCGACGAAAGTGCCAGTTGCCTTCGGCGAAGCGTAGGAGCAGGCAGAACGTGAGAATCGACGGAACGAGGGGGCTCCACCGGAAGGGTGAAGCGAAAGGGGCCGGCGGTTCGCCGCAGAGCGACCCGCCGGCCCCCGACTTCCAGTGGGCTACCCGGCGCCGCCGGCCCGGAACGCCACCCAGGCGTCGCTCATCCGGTCGGCCTGCCCGGCGGTGAACATGTTCATGCAGGAGTCCTGCGTGTAGTCCATGAAGTTGTGGATCGGGTCGAGCCCGGGCGCGGTGCAGGAGTCCGCACCCACCGGGCAGTCGAACTGCGGCGCCGCCTCGCGCGGGGTGTCCGCGACGAAGTCGCCGGACGCGGAGCAGCCGTGCGCGAAGGTGTGCTCCAGCATCAGCCAGTGCCCGACCTCGTGCGTCAGCGTGTCACCCAGGGCGTACTTGCCGGCCGTTCCGCCCGGCATCGACTCGTCGAGCATCACCACGCCGTCGATGTAGTCGCGCCCGTTGTTGTAACCCTTCGGGAAGTACGCCCAGCCGAGCAGCCCGCCGCCGATGTTGGCCGCGTACACGTTCAGGGTCTCCGAGTCGCCGGTGTACAGCGCCTTCTTCATGTCCCGCTCGTTCTTGCCCGGCACGACCGTGTACCAGGCGCTGTTCACCGTCCACGTCGTGTCGACGAGCGAGAACCGGAACGGAGTGTTGGAGGCGTCTGCGGCCGTGCGGCCCGCAAACGAGTCGTTGAGGACCGTCATCTGCGCGGCGATCAGGGTGTTCCACCTGGTCGTCTCGGCTGCGGTGAGCGGATGGTCGGAGATCATGTGGAAGACCGTCGGCACGGTGACGCTGCCGTTCGGCAGGCGCGGCGCGTCCTTGATCACGCCGTAGGCGTTGGCTTCGTTCTTGGAGTACAGCTCCGGTTCCTGGGCGGTGGCGCCCTCGGCCAGCCGGGCGGCGCTGTGCGCGTCGGCGCCTGGCTCACACGCGGTGACGCCCGGGGAGGCGGTCGCGGGCGCGGCCGTGGCGAGCGCCCCGGAGGCACCGCCGGACGCCAGGAACGTCGCGGCGGTGGCGGTGAGGACCGCCAGTCGGAAGGTTGGTCTTCTGCGCATCGGTGCACCTTTCGATGAGGGTGGCGGTGCGGGGTCGATGACGTCGCTGTTCGGGTATGAGAACACGCCGACGGCATCGACAAAAGACCCTCTGAGCAGGGCAGATGGCGATGTAACGGAACCGGATCGGCCAGCGCTGTTTGGCCGGTCCAGCGGAATTCAGAGGACCCGGGTCACCTGTTCGGCGGCGACGACCGCGTCCCGCCGCGCCGGGTCGAGGTTGGCGCTGATCACCACGGACGCGCCGGCCGAAAGCGGCGCGAGCAGCCACTTCAGCGGCTGCTCGGTCTCGGCGGCGTCGACCAGCAGGCGATCGCCGGCGCGCAGGTCCAGCATCGTGGCGAACTCCTGGGCGAGCGCACCCCACTGGCCGTAGGTGGTGCCGTCCGCGGTGGCCGGGTCCGACGGGTGGATGGCGGTGTGGTCGGGCGCGCCGTCGCCGTGCCGGAGCACCTCGGCGGACCAGTCCAACCAGCCCAACGGCACGTCGTCCAGCCGCCCCGGCCCGGTGCCGACGAGATAGCGGTGCGGCGCGTCCGGCACGTCCTCCAGCCAGTCGTCCTGCCGCTCCGGCGTCACGAAGACCGCGTCGAACGGCCGGTCGCCGCCCGGTTCGAGCACCGCCAGGCCCGCGGTGGCGCGCGGTCGGAACGACACCGCCAGGCCCGAGGCCCAGGCGCCCAACAACACCGCGGCGGTACGCCAGTGCGGCGGCAGCAGGACCGCTACGCGGCTGCCGGGGCCGAGCCCACAGCCGTCCCGCAGCAGGCCCGCGCTGCGGGCCGCCCACTGACCGACCTGCTGTGCGGTCAGGTCGACGCGCTCGCCGGTCGCCTCGTCGCGGTAGCTGAGCAACGGGGCTGCCAGGTCGGCCGTGACTGTTGGCTGCATCTCCACGCTCCCCGGGTCGACGTCGGCACCACAGTACTCAACGACTTTGGTAGCACCGGTCGTCGGCCGATGGCCGTATCGGGTGATCGGGTGGCCCGCGCACGGTGCAGGGAACGATCCCCGAAACGCCGCCGAGGAGCGCCCATGCCGACCGGACCCGATCCCGTCGCCAGCGACCATGCCGCCGGCGACCGCCCCACCACCGCTGGGCGTCTGCCGCTGCACCGACGGCTCTTGCCGGTGATCGCGTTGCTGCTGCTCGCGCCGTGGGCGGCCGAGTGCTCGTGGGGTGGCTTCGCCATCGACGACTTCCTGCCGGTGCTGATCTTCCTGGGCCCGATGTACGGCGGTGCGGCGATCCTCATCCGGGAGACCACACGGCACCTGGGCGCGGGCTGGCCGACCATCGTGCTGCTCGCCGCCGCGTTCGGCGTACTCCAGGCCGGGCTGGTCGACCAGTCGCTGTTCAACAGCGACTTCCTCGACGACACCCAGTACGCCGACACCCGTGCCGCCGCCGAGGCGACGCTCGTGCCGGGGCTCGAATTCAGCCTCCGGCAGGCGTTCGACTACGTCGGCAACCACATCGTGCTGACGATCTGCGCGCCGATCGTGCTCATCGAGTCGTTCCTCGGATCGGACCGCCGGCTGCGGCCGTGGCTCGGCCGGAGCGGGCTGGCCGTGGTCACCGTGCTGTACCTGCTCGGCAGCCTGCTGATCTTCGCGTCCGACGGGGGCCGGAAGAACTTCCTGGCCAGCCCACTCCAACTGACCTTCGCCGCGATGGTGGTCCTCGCACTCGTCACGACGGCCCTCCTGCCGCACTGGCGACGCCCGGGTCGCACGACCGGTGGCGCATGGAGGGCAGCAGAGCAAAGGGAGCCACGCCGCAGTCGTCGGGCGCCGCATCCGCTGTGGGTGGGTCTGCTGATCGTCCTCGTTCATCTCGGCACCGACCTGACCCCCGGCTGGGCGGGTGTGGCCATCGCCTTGGGGCTCGCGGCTGCCGTCGGGGGCCTGGTCGCTCACTGGTCGTCGGGCGTGAACTGGGGGCAGCGGCACCTGCTCGCGGCCGGCTCGGCGAGCGTGGTCAGCGCCGCCGCGTTCGCGTACCTGGTGCCGCCGTACTCCCCGGCCTCCCCGGCGGCGGCCCTGGCCGGCGACATCGCGGTCACCGTCATCACTGTCGCCCTGGTCGGCGGTGCCTGGTGGCGGCTGGGCCGTGCTTCGCCGGCTGTTCACGTCGTCGCAAGCTGATGCTCCCCGGCAACTGTCAGCCTCCGTGCGGGTACGACCTAACGGAGGAAGTCCTTGACACTCAGAAGAGCATTCACCGCGCTCACCGCAGCCGGTGTCGCCGCCGCCAGCCTGACCGGGGCCACCCCCGCGTCGGCCGGCGCGCACCACCACCACCCGTCGCTCACCTTCGACCGGGTCGCCACGTACCCGGTGTTCCAGAACCGTCCGGCCGGCGAGGATCCGACGACCGCGACGGTCGCCGAGATCTCGGCGGTCAGCGAGGACGGTCGCACCCTGATCCACACCGACGCGCTGGCCCGGCGCATCGGCTTCCTGGACATCTCCCGTGCCGACCGGCCGCGCGGCCTCGGCACGCTCTCCCTGGACCAGCTCGGCGACGCCGAGGACGAGCCGACCTCGGTCGCCGTGGTCGGCAGGTACGTGCTGGTGGTGGTGAACACCAGCGCCAGCTACACCGAGCCGTCCGGCCGCCTCGACGTGATCGAGCTGGCCAGTCGCAAGCGGGTGGCCAGCTTCGACCTTGGCGGCCAGCCCGACTCGATCGCGATCAGCACTGACAAGCGGTACGCCGCGATCGCCATCGAGAACGAGCGCGACGAGGAGGCCACCCCGCCTGGCGGCGAGGAGGGCGACCTGCCCCAGGCGCCGGCCGGTTTCGTGCAGATCGTCGACCTGGTCGGGAAGTCTCCGGCCGGTTGGCGGCTGCGGCCGGTCGCGCTGACCGGGGCCGACGGCAGTGCACTGCCCGCGCTGACGCAGGCCGGCCTCGCCGCGCCCACGGACCCCGAGCCGGAGTACGTCTCGATCAACAGCCGCAACCAGTTGGCCGTGACGCTCCAGGAGAACAACGGGGTCGCAGTGGTCGACCTGCCCACCGGCCGGATCACGAAGGTGTTCAGCGCCGGCACCGCCACGGTCAGCGGCATCGACACCAAGAAGGACGGTGTCATCGACCTGACCGGCGGCATCACCGACGTGCCGCGCGAGCCGGACGCGGTGGCCTGGGTCGACGACCGCTATCTCGCCACGGCGAACGAGGGCGACTGGCACGGCGGCACCCATGGCTGGTCGATCTTCGACAGCCGCAGCGGACGCGTCGCCTGGGACGCCGGCAACACCTTCGAGCGGCTCGCCGTCAGCTACGGGCTGCACAACGAGGACCGGGCCGGCAAGAAGGGCACCGAGCCGGAGGGTGTGGCCGTCGCCGAGTACGGCGGTGTCCGGTACGCCTTCGTCGGCTCGGAGCGGAGCAACTTCGTCGCCGTCTACGACCTGGGCAACCCCACCCGTCCGGTGTTCCGGCAGGTCCTGCCGACCACCAACGGTCCGGAGGGGCTGTTGCCCATCCCGTCGCGCGGGCTGCTCGCGGTTTCCAGCGAGGAGGACGACGCCGCTGTCAACGTTCGGGCTTCGGTGTCGCTCTTCCAGCTCGGGAAGGCCGCCCCGACGTTCCCGAGCATCGTCTCCGGCACCGACCGGACCGGCGCCCCGATCGGTTGGGGCGCGCTCGGCGCGCTGAGCGCCGCCCCGGGCAAGCGGGACCAGCTCTACAGCGTCACCGACGCGGCGTACAGCCAGACCCGCATCCTCAGCATCGACGCGAAGCGGACACCGGCCGTGATCACCGGCGCGCTGCCGGTTCGGGACGCGGTCGGCGCTCCGGTCGGGTACGACGCGGAGGGCATCTTCGCCCGCCCGCAGGGCGGCTTCTGGCTGGCCGTGGAGGGCGCCAAGGGCGCGGAGAACACGCTGGTCCGGCTCGACGCCGCCGGGGTGACCCGGCAGACCGTTCCGCTGCCCGCCGAGGTCGCCGCCGGTCTCGGCAAGCAGGGCCTGGAAGGGGTCACCGCGACCACCGACCGGCAGGGCCGGGAGATCGTCTGGGTGGCGGTGCAGCGGGAGTTGAGCACCGACCGGGCCGGCATCGTCCGGCTCGGCCGGTACGACGTGGCGGCGGGCACCTGGAGTTGGTTCGGCTACCAGTTGGGGGCCACCACAGTGCCCGGCGACTGGATGGGCCTCTCCGAGATCACCGTGGTCGGTGACCGGCTCGCGGTCATCGAACGGGACAAGCTCAACGGCCCGGCCGCCACTGTCAAGCGGATCTACACGGTGCCGCTGCCCGGCGCGGCGGCGACCGGCCCGCTGACCGTGCTGCCGAAGACGCTCGCCGTCGACGTGCTGCCCGCGCTGCGCGCCACCAACGGGTGGACGCAGGAGAAGCTGGAGGGTCTGACCGTCGCCGGCAACGGTGAGGTGTACGCGATCACCGACAACGACGGGGTCCAGGACGCCACCGGTGAGACGGTGCTGCTGCGTCTCGGCGACAGCCGCAAGGTCTTCGGCCGCCGCTGATCCGCATCGCCCGCGTGGCAGGGCCGTCACGCCGATGTGCTGTTGAGCGGTATACCTCAGAGGTATGAATATGACTCTGAGGTATACCGCTCGCTGTCGCATCCGCCCGGGCGTCGGTGACCGACGGTCACCGCCGGGCGCCGACCGCTGACTGCCCCACGGCCCCAGCCACTGCTAGCCCTCGACCGGCAGTTCCGGGCCGCCGTCGAGCAGGGGGGCGAGCAGGTCGTCGTACTCCTCGACCCGGGCCAGGACCTCGGCGGCGGTGAACTGGCGGACGGCCGGTTTCCGGCCGCGCGCGCCGGCCTCGACCTCGTCCCAGGTCAGCGGCGTCGACACCGACGGCACCGACTGGGCCCGCAACGAGTACGGCGCGACTGTGGTCTTCGCCGCGTTGTTCTGACTCCAGTCGATGAAGACCTTGCCCGGTCGGAGGTTCTTCGCCATCTTGGACACGATCAGCTTCGGGTGGGCCTTCTCCAACTCCTGGGCGATCCGCCGGGCGTAGTCGGAGACGAGGTCGGACGACTGGGTGCCGGCGATCGGGCAGCAGAGTTGCATGCCCTTCTTGCCGGAGGTCTTCGGGTACGACTCGATGCCGTCGTCGGCGAGGCGGTCGCGCATCAGGACCGCCACCGGGCAACACTCGGCGAGCCCGGCCGGCGGCCCCGGGTCCAGGTCGACGACCATCATGTCCGGGTGTTCGCCCACCTTCCACTGCGGTGTGTGCAGCTCCAACGCGGCCAGGTTGGCCAGCCAGACCAGGGTGGGCAGGTCGTCGGCGACCACGTAGTCGATGGTTTCCCGGCCCTTCGTCGACCCGGGCGCCGGCAGGTTCTCCACCCGCACCCAGTCCGGCGTCGCGGCCGGCGTGTTCTTCTCGAAGAACGACTTGTCGTCCACCCCGTTGGGGAAGCGGATCCGGGTGACCGGCCGGTCCCGCAGGTGCGGCAGCAGCACCGGGGAGATCCGGGTGTAGTAGTCGATCACCTCACCCTTGGTGAAACCAGCCGCCGGGTAGAGCACCTTGTCCAGGTTGGACAACTCCAGCGCGCGGCCCTCGACGTCCACCCGTAGCCGTTCAGCCGGCATCGTCGACCTCCTCCGGAGGCTTGTCCGGGCGCAACCGCAGCACCCGGGGGAAGCGCAGCCGGCCGTCGGGGGTGCGCTGGCCGTACTTCACCTCCACCACCACCTGGGGTGTTACCCAGATGGCGCCCCGCGCATCCTCGCGCGGCACACCCGGCGCGAACGGTGACACGCCGGAGCGCAGCGGCTCCAGCTCGGCGAGGAGTTGCCGTTCGATGGCCGCGCCGATCCCGCCGCCGACCCGACCCCGGTAGATCAGTCGGCCGTCCGGGCCGGGCACCCCGACCAGCAGCCCGCCAATCCGGCGCGCGCCAGGTCGCCAACCGCCGATGACGAAGTCGCCGGTCACCTCCAGCTTGACCTTCACCCAGTCCGGCGAGCGCACCCCCGGGCGGTAGACGGCCCCGATCCGCTTGGCCATCACACCCTCGAGGCCGTGCTCACCGGCCGCCTCGTAGGTGGCCGGCCCGTCGGCGAACATCGGCGGCACCGCCCACCGGAGGCCACCGAGCGCCAGCGCCTCCAGCGCCTCCCGGCGGCGCTCGTACGGCCAACCGGTCAGGTCGTCGCCGTTCAGCCGGAGCAGGTCGAAGATCATGTACGTCACCGGCATGACCGCTGCCAACCGGGCCGCCTTGGCCCGGTCCCGCACGTGCATCCGCTCGGCCAGCGCGGTGAACGACGGCTGCCCACCCTGGCCGAGCAGCACCACCTCACCGTCGAGCAGCGCGTCGTCGACCTGCTCGGGCAGGGTGGCCAACTCCGGGTACGCGGCGGTGATCTCCACGCCGGAACGGGCATACAGGTGCTGACTGCCACCTGAGATGTCGGCCAACGCGCGGACGCCGTCCCACTTGAACTCGTAGGCCCAGCCGTCACCCGCCGGGAGCGGCCCGGTCATCGCGAGCATCGGCTTGAGCGGCGCGCCGGGCACGACCCGACTGTAGTAGCAGCCCGAACACCTCGCGTCCGGTTCTTTCGGATGCGAGCATGGTCGATACCGGGGAAGGGAGCACAGGATGCGTGCCATCTGGAAGGGAGCCGTGTCGTTCGGGCTCGTCTCGATCGGGGTGAAGCTCTACTCCGCGACCGAGGAGAAGGACATTCGGTTCCACCAGGTGCACCGCGAGGACGGCGGCCGGATCCGCTACAAGCGCACCTGCTCGGTCTGCGGCGAAGAGGTCACCTACGACGACATCGCCAAGGGCTACGACATCGGCGGCGGCGAAATGGTGATCCTCACCGACGAGGACTTCGCCGACCTGCCGCTGACCAGCTCCCGTGCCATCGACGTGCTGGAGTTCGTGCCGGCCGAGCAGGTCGATCCGATCCTCTACAACAAGGCGTACTTTCTGGAGCCGGAGGGCGCGGCGACCAAGCCGTACGTGCTGCTGCGCGACGCGCTCATCGACTCGGAGCGGGTGGCCATCGTCAAGGTGGCGCTGCGCCAGCGCGAGCAGTTGGCCACGCTGCGGGTCCGCGAGGGTGTGCTGCTGCTCAACACCATGCTCTGGCCGGACGAGATCCGTACCCCGGACTTCGGTTTCCTCGACGAGGATCTCAAGGTGCGCCCGCCGGAGCTGGCCATGGCCAGCTCACTGATCGACTCGATGACCGGCGAGTTCGAGCCGGACGTCTTCACCGACGACTACCGGGCCGCGTTGCAGGAGGTCATCGACGCCAAGGTGGAGGGTCGGGAGGTCGTCCAGCCGGAGGAGGTCGAGGAGGCCCCGGCCGCGGCGGTGGACCTGATGGCGGCGCTGAAGGCCTCGGTGGAGCGCGCCAAGGCGGCGCGCGGCGAGCAGCCCGTTCGCGGTGGCGGCGGCGGCGAGCCGACGCCCATCTCGTCGGCCCGCTCGGCGCAGAAGGCAGCCGAGAAGAAGGCGGCCAAGGCCCCCGCGAAGAAGACGGCGGCGAAGAAGACGGCCGAGAAGAAGGCGGCGGAGCCGGCGAAGAAGACCGCCGCCAAGAAGACCGCCGCGAAGAAGGCGGAGCCGGCGAAGAAGACCGCCGCCCGCAAGACCGCACCCCGCAAGAGCGCCTGACCGTACGGCAGCGGCGGCGGTGTCCGCCTCGCCGGGTACGCTCCGCCGGCCGCTGGCGACCGGAGGAGCCCCCATGCCGTACACCCCTGATCTGGACCGGTTGCTGACGCCCGGTGCCCGCTTCACCGACCAGCACGGCGGATATCTGATCGAGGTTCACCCGGTGGGCGACATCGTGCTGCCCACCGGCCAGGTGGTCGGGTGTGACCCGCTGGTCTGCCCGGAGGCCGAGCCTTTCACGGTCACAGTGCCACCGGGGCGGCATCCCGCCCGCGCCTGGGTGGCGGTGGTGCTCCGGGAGGACGCCGAGGTGGACCGCCGGGTCGCCGCGCTGGAGCTGGTGGTCTCGGCGGAACCGACGATCCGGTGGGAGCCGGCCGTCGCGGGCGACCAGGACGTCGCCACGCTCGGCGCGGACGACTACTTCGGCTACGGGGTGGACGCGGGCGTCGGCACCCTCGCCGACCCGACAGCGCTCGCCGTCCTGGAGAGCTGGGACTACGACCGGGTCGAGGAGGTCTTCATTCCGACCGAGCTGCCCTCGTCCCCGGTCCCGGGGCTGATCAGCGCCGTGTTGGACGAGGCCAGCGGCGCCAACGTCGTCACCGTGACCACCGGTTGGGGCGACGGCTGCTACGGCACCTGGATCGGCCGTGCTGCCGACGGCCGGATCACGTCGTTCGTGACCGACTTCATGGTCGTCCCGGAATAACCGCCCCGGAAAGCCCCGGAACTGTCGCGCTGGGCGATCCGAGGCGTCCGCGGCGGGCACGGTAGGCCGCGGTGCGGGTACCGTGTGCGTCGGCTTTCCCCCCGGCACCGGGTGCCGGCCACACTTCGCAGCAGGGAGTCGACGACGTGAGCGAGCGGACGCAGCAGACGGGCCCGGACCAGAGCCCGGCAACCAAGTCGGGGCGCCGCCTGGCCGCCCAGTTGGCGGAGAAGAAGGCCGCCGACGCGAGGCGCAAGCGCAACGCGTGGCTCAGCGGTCTCCTCGCCGTCGCCGTGGTCGGAGGGCTGATCGCCGTCTTCGTGGCGATCGGCGGGGGCGACGACAAGCCCAAGAACCAGGCCGACGCCACCCCGTCCGCATCCGCCCCGGCCCCCGACGAGGCCGGCGCACCCCCAGCTCCGCAGCTGCCCGAGGGCGCCGACCCGGCGCTGGGCACCAAGCCGGCGGTGACGCCGGGCTCGGGCGACCTCAAGAAGCTCACTGTCACCCCGCTGATCAAGGGCAAGGGCCCGGCCGTGCAGAAGGGCCAGAACATCACCACCAACTACGTGGGGGTGTTCTTCAAGGACGGCAAGGAGTTCGACTCCTCCTGGAGCAGCGGGCAGCCGGCCACCTTCCCGATCGGCGTCGGCCAGGTCATCCCCGGCTGGGACCAGGGTCTGGTCGGGGTGACGGTGGGCAGCCGGGTGCAGCTCGACATCCCGGGCGAGCTGGCGTACGGCAACGACGCGGCCAAGGCTGGTGGACGCCCCACCGGTCCGCTGCGCTTCGTGGTGGACGTGCTCGCCGCCCAGTGACCTGTCCGGGTCGTCCCGGTTGTCGCCGGGGCGCGATGGAGTTGTTCACATGGGGCTTCCGGCCCGTCACCCTGCGGCAGTAGGTTCGGCGTCACCCCGGGCGGTTCGCCGCCCGGGGTGAGCATCCGGAACCGGGACGCGGAGGTGCATGTGACGGCGCTGGACGAGCCTGGGCGGACCGCCCGGTCGATGTGGGCGTACTTCGAGCCGGTGCACACTGTCACCTACCTGCACCCCCGGGCCCGGGCCGCGTACGAGGCGGTCGGGCTGCGCGGCTACTGGCGCGGTTACTTCGCCGGCCGGGCCGCGCCGCTGGGAGCCGCCGAGGCGGCGCCGGTGATCGCCGCCTTCTTCAACTTCGCGCCGCCGATGGTGGCCCGCGCACTGCCGGCGGTGTGGCGGTTGGCCACCCCGCAGGAGGCGCTGCGCGCCCGTCTGACGGGTGCCGTGCAGGCGCTCGCCGAGCTGACCTACGAGCTTCCGGAGTCGCACCTGGTGGAGGCCGCCGACCTGCTGGAGCGGGCCGCCGCGGCGGCGCAGACCGCCGGCCGGGTGCTCGGTGCGGCCAACGCAGCCCTCCCCGCGGGCGAATACCCGCTGGCGCGGCTCTGGCAGGCCGCCACCACGCTGCGCGAGCACCGGGGGGACGGGCACGTGGCAGCGCTGGTGGCCGCCGGCCTCGACCCGGTGGAGACGCTCACCGGGCGGGTCGCGCTGGACGGTTCACCGCCGCAGTACCTGCTGGGCCGGGGCTGGTCCGAGGAGCAGTGGCAGGCCGCCCGCGGGCGGCTCACCGAACGCGGTTGGCTGACCGGGGACGGCGCGGCCACCGACCACGCCCGGGCCGAGTTCCAGGCCATCGAGGACGCCACCGACCGGGCCGCCGCGCACCCGTGGCAGGCGCTCGGCGCCCACGACACGGACCGGCTCCGGGAGCTGCTGGAGCCGATCGCCCGGTCCGGTCACACACTGCTCCCCGAGGGCAGCCCGCTCGGTCTGCCCGCGTTGCCCGGCTGACCGGGCACCCGCCGGTCGGGCAGGATGGGCCCGTGACTGATGCGGTGGTCTTCGACCTGGACGGCGTGATCGTGGATTCCGAGCCGGTGTGGGAGGAGGTCCGTCGGGCGTACGTGGCGGCGCACGGCGGGACGTGGCAGCCGGACACGCAACGTCGACTCATGGGGATGAGCACCGGTGAGTGGGCCCACTATCTCAGCGGTGAGCTGGGCGTCGACCGCACCGCCGAGCAGGTCGCCGTCGAGGTGGTCGAGGAGATGACCCGGCGCTACCGGGAGCACGTACCCCTCATCGACGGCGCCGATGAGGTCGTCCGCCGGCTGGCCGCGCGGTGGCCGCTCGGGTTGGCCAGCTCGTCGCCGACCCGGTTGATCGAGGCGGCGCTGGCGGCGACCGGCCTGACCGACGCGTTCGGCGCGACCCTCTCCACCGAGCAGACCGAGCGGGGCAAACCGGCGCCGGACGTGTACCTGAGCGTGGCGCAGCGCCTCGGCGTCGACCCCGCCCGCTGTGTGGCGGTGGAGGACTCGTCCAACGGGGTGCGCTCCGCTGCGGCGGCGGGGATGCGGGTGGTGGCGGTGCCGCACGGCTCGTACCCGCTCGATCCGGACGCCGCCCGGCTGGCGGTGGCGACGCTGAACGCGATCGGTGAGCTGACCCCGGAGCTGGTGGACGAGCTGGGTTGACCCGGGTCGAGCCGGGTAGAGACCACGGATGAAGGCCATCGTGTACGAGCGCAACGGCGACCCTTCGGTGCTCGATCTGGTCGACCGCCCGGTGCCGGAGCCGGGTGCGGGCGAGGTCCTGGTGCGGATGGCGGTCTCCGGGGTGAACCCGACCGACTGGAAGTCCCGCCGCAACGCCCCGCCGAACGGGTGGCAGATCCCCGGGCAGGACGGCGCGGGGGTGGTCGAGGCGGTCGGCGAGGGGGTCGACCCCGACCTGATCGGTGAGCGGGTGTGGGTCTGGGAGGCCGCCTGGCAGCGACCGTGGGGCACGACGGCGGAGTACACGCTGGTGCCGGTCCGGCAGGCGGTGCGCCTCGGCCCCGCCCCGTTCGAGTTGGGTGCCGCCCTGGGCATCCCGTTCCTCACCGCGCACCGCTGTCTGACCGCTGGCGAGTTCATGCCGGACACACTGCGGGCCGGCGCGCTGGCGGATCACACGGTGCTGGTGCAGGGCGGCGCGGGCGCTGTCGGCAACGCCGCGATCCAGCTCGCCAGGTGGGCCGACGCCACGGTGATCGCCACGGTGAGCAGCGCGGAGAAGGCCCAGCTCGCGGCCTCGGCCGGCGCCTCCTTCGTGATCAACTATCGGGAGCAGGACGTGGTCGAGGAGGTCCACAAGATCGCCCCCGACGGGGTGCACACGATCGTGGAGGTCTCTCCCGCCCACAACGCCTCGGTCGACGCACGGGTGCTGCGGCACGGCGGCGCGGTCTGCATGTACGCCGACAACGGCGGGGACGAGGTGAGCATCCCGATCCGGGCGATGATGGCGCCGAACGCCCGCTGGCAGTTCGTCCTGGTCTACACCGAGCCGAAGGCGGCGAAGGCGCAGGGCGTGAAGGACGTGGCGGCGGCGGCCAGCCAGGGCGGCATCCGGGTCGGAGCGGACGCCGGTCTGCCGCTGCACTACTACCCGTTGGCGGAGGCGGCCGCGGCGCACCAGGCGGTGGAGGACTCGACGGTGGGCAAGGTGCTCATCACCACCAGCGACGCCTGATCGGGTCGCTGACCACCCGATTTCCCCGTCAGCAGGACAGAAGCGAACAACTTTCGCAACAATGACGGTGCGGGTCACCCCGCGTGGAGCGGGCGGCCCCGGCGCGGTGCGAACGCCGGGGCCGCCCCTGGGGAGGGTTAGGAGTACTCCCGCCCCAACAGGCGACAGTGCCGGGGAAAACGTTACGGGGCTGTCAGCTCCCGGACACTCAGCTCGCCCCCGGCGTACCGCGAACGGACGACCTTCTTGTCGAACTTGCCGACGCTGGTCTTCGGCACCGTGTCGATGAACGCCCAGCGCTCGGGCAACTGCCAGCGCGCCACCGACCCGGCCAGGAAGTCCCGCAACTCCTCGGCGGTCACCGAAGCGCCCTCCCGGACCACCACGGTGGCCAGCGGACGCTCGTCCCACCGCTCGTCCGGGACCCCCACCACGCACGCCTCCAGCACCGCCGGGTGGGCCATCAGCGCGTTCTCCAACTCCACCGACGAGATCCACTCACCACCGGACTTGATCACGTCCTTGGCGCGGTCGGTCAGGTTGATGTACCCGTCCGGCGAGAGGGTGCCCACGTCGCCGGTACGCAGCCAACCGTCGCGGAACTTCTCCTCGTCCGGGGCGTCGTCACCGACGTACCGCGCGGTCACCCACGGCCCCCGGACCTCCAGTTCGCCCACGGCCGTGCCGTCGGCGGGCATCGGGTCGCCCGACGGGCCGACGATCCGCGCCTGCACGCCCGCCGGCACCCGTCCCTGGGTGTAGCGGTAGCGCCAGGCCTGCTCACCGGTCGCGCCGGCGGGCGGACGCGAGACGGACCCCAGCGGGGACATCTCGGTCATCCCCCAGGCGTGGATGACGTCGATCCCGTGCCGCTCGTCGAACGCGTGCATCAGCGCCGGTGGGCACGCCGAGCCGCCGACGATCACCTCACCGAGCGAGGAGGTGTCCACGTCGTGGGTGTCCAGGTAGGCCAGCAGGTCGGTCCAGATGGTCGGCACCGCACCGGCCAGGGTGGGCCGCTCGGCGGCGATCATCTCGGCGATCGGCGCGGCCTGGAGGAACCGGTCCGGCATGATCAGCGACGCGCCGGAGAGGAAGGCCGCGTAGGGCAGGCCCCAGGACATGGCGTGGAACATCGGTACGATGGCCAACTCGCGGTCGGTCGGCCCGAGACCGAAACCCTCCGGCATGCAGACCTGCAACGAGTGCAGATAGATCGACCGGTGCGAGTAGGCCACGCCCTTCGGGTTGCCGGTGGTGCCCGAGGTGTAGCAGAGCGCGGCGGCGTCGCGCTCGTCCACCTCGGGCCAGTCGTACGTGTCGGGCCGGTCGGCGAGCAACGCGTCCCAGTGGTGCACCGTGATCCGGTCGCCGGCCGCCGCCACCAGCGGCGCCGGGTCCCCACCGCCGACCACCACGACGTGCCGCACAGTGGTCAGCTCACCGATCACCCGGGCCAGCAGCGGGATCAGCGTGCTGTCGACGAGGACCACCCGGTCCTCGGCGTGGTTGGCGATGTAGACGACCTGGTCGGGGAAGAGCCGGATATTGAGCGTGTGCAGCACCGCGCCCATGCTCGGCACCGCGAAGTAGGCGACCAGGTGCTCGTTGTTGTTCCACATGAAGGTCGCGACCCGCTCGTCGCCGGTCACCCCACACTCGTCGCGCAGCCCGTGTGCCAGCCGGGCGGCGGCCCGGCCCACCTCGGCGTACGTCATCCGGCGGGGTTCGGCACCCGTCCAGGTGACCACCTCGGCCGTGCCGTGCACCACTGCACCGTGGTCGAGGATCCGGGAGATCTGCAGAGGGGCGTCCATCATCGTGCTACGCATGGGTAACAAGCTAGTGTCGGCGGTCACACGTTGGGAACCCCCGTAAGTTGTCGCAGGTGAGCATCTCCTGGGCCGATTCGTACGTGGGGCAGTTGCGCGCGCTCGCCGGGGACCGGACGCTGATGTTCGTCGGCGCCCGTGCCGTGGTCAACGACGACACCGGACGCATTCTGTTGATCAAACGCTCGGACAACGGCCAGTGGGCCATGCCGGCCGGCGCGATGGAGCTGGGCGAGTCGATCGCCGACTGCGCGGTACGCGAGGTCCGTGAGGAGACCGGGCTGCGCGCGCTGCGGGTCTGCGCGTTCGCCCTCTACACCGGCCCGGACCGGACGAGCACCAACATGTACGGCCACACGTACCAGGTGTTCACGACGGCGTTCAAGGTGGAGGAGTGGGACGGGCAGTTGGCCCGGGTCACCGACGAGACCACCGACGCCGGCTTCTTCGCCCGCGACCGGTTTCCCGCCCCACTCTCCACGTCGGTCATCGAGACCCTGGCCGACCTGGACGTCTTCGAGCAGACGAACCGGCTCATCCTCAAGTAGGACGGCCGGGCCGCGTTACTGCGGGTAGCGCATCCCGGCGAAGAACCCTTCCTGGATCCAGTTCGGGTACGCGACCGGCAGCTTGGTGGCCTCGTCCAGCTCGGTGAGGTCCTGCTCGGTCAGCGTGAGATCCGAGGCGGCGATGTTGTCGACCAACTGCTCGTGCTTGCGGGCACCGACGATCACGCTGGTCACGGCCGGTCGGGACAGCAGCCAGGCGACCGCCACCCGCGCCGGGCTCACCTCGTGCCGCTCGGCGACACCCTTGAGCACGTCGACCACGCCGAAGGCGTGCTCCGGGTCGAACGGGGTGAAGCTGGCGTACCCGGGCTGGGCGCTACGCGCGCCGCTGTCGGCGACGGCACCGTCCCGGCTGACCTTGCCGGAGAGGAAACCACCGGCGAGCGGGCTCCAGACGGTCACCCCGACGCCCTCGTTGAGCGCCATCGGCACCACGTCGCGCTCCACGTCCCGGCCCAGCAGCGAGTAGTACTCCTGCACCGAGACGAACCCGGCCAGCTTCTCCCGGGCCGAGATACCCAGCGCCTTGGAGATCTGCCAGGCGGCGAAGTTGGCGGCGCCGATGTAGCGGACCTTGCCCTGCCGAACCGCGTCGTCGAGCGCGCGCAGCATCTCCTCCATGGGAGTGATGTGGTCGAAGTTGTGGATCTGGTACAGGTCGATGTGATCGGTGCCCAGTCGGCGCAGGCTGTCCTCCAGGTTCTGCATGATGTGCAGCCGGGAGGTGCCGACGTCGTTCGGGCCGGGGCCCGTCCGGGAGTGCACCTTCGTCGCCAGTACGACGTCTCGACGCCGCTTGCCGAGCGCCTTGCCGAGCAGTTCCTCGCTCTCGCCGTCGCTGTAGCCGTCGGCGGTGTCGACGAAGTTGACGCCGGCGTCCAGCGCGGTGTCCACCAGCCGCTGCACCTCGGGCAGCGCCAGCCCACCCAGGGTGCCCCAGAGCGGATGCCCGCTGCCGCCGAAGGTCATCGCGCCGAGCGAGATCTCCGAGACGTACACCCCGGTGGTGCCCAGCAGTCGGTACTTCACGTGTGTCGCTCCTCGTGGTGGGTCGGAGGCCGAGGTCAGGCACTCCGTGGTCACTATGTCGGACACTGTGTCCGGCAACGAGCGTACGTCGCCGACCCGACCCCCGGCCACCTAGGATTCCGGCTATGCCCTCGATCACCCGCCGCCGCCCGCGCAACCCTGACGGACGCGCGGCCGTCGAAGCGCGGGTGCTGGCGGCCACCGAACGGCTCCTGAAGGAGGGGATCCGCTTCACCGACCTCGGCGTGCAGCGGATCGCCGCCGAGGCCGGCGTCGCGCGGTCGACCTTCTACACCCACTTCCGGGACAAGACCGAACTGCTCATGCGCCTCGCCGGCACCATGCGGGAGAGTTCGTTCGACCGCACCGGCAGTTGGGAACCCGGCGGCCCCGGCGACCCGCTCGCGCGACTCACCGAGGTCTTCGCCGACGTGATCCGGATATACCGGACGTACGCCCCGGTGCTGGCCGCGGTCAGCGAGGTCGCCGCGTACGACGAGGCGGTCCGGGAGTACTGGGCGGCCGGGCTGGAGAAGTTCGTGGCCCGCACCGTGGACGCGCTTCGGATCGAGCAGCAGGCCGGGCGTACCCCCGCCGGCCTGGACGTGGTGATCGCCAGCCGGCTGATCGTGGTCGGCGGCGACCGCTTCCTCGCCGACCACGTCAGCACGACCTCGGCCGACCCCGAGACCGACGCGGCGGCCGCCCGGGAGTTGGCCGCGACCTGGTGGTACGGCGCCTACCGCCGCCCCGCCTGACCCCTGGGTCCCGGCCGACACCGATCGCCCCGGGGCGGCCCGGGGCGATCGGTGTCGAGATGCTCAGATCATCGTCTGCGACTTGGCCTCCATGTCGGCGGCGGCCTCGTCCTTCGACTCGCGGGTCAACGGCTTGCCGCCCGGAGCCGGGGCCTCCCCGCCGAGCGGGTCGGCACCGCCGGTGGCACCCTTCGGGCCGGCACCCCGAAGCTGCGTGTTGGGCAGTGTCAGGGTGACCACCACCGCCACGATCGCGATCAGGCCGGCGGTCAGGAAGACCATGTCCAGCGCGTCGACGAAGGCGCCCTGGATGGCCGCGCGCACCGGCCCCGGCAGGGCCAGGATGGTGGCCGGATCGTTGATCGAGATGTTGGCGCCGCCACTCGCCGCCACCGCGGCCTGCTCCTGCGGCGGGAGCTGCGCGATCGCGCCGGGCAACCGGTCGGCGAGTCCGCTGGTCAGCCGGGACGAGAGCACCGTGCCGAGGATCGCCACCCCGAACGAACCGCCCAGCGACCGGAAGAAGGTCGCCGAGGAGGTGCCGGCACCCAGGTCCCGTACCGAGACCGCGTTCTGTACCGCCAGGATCAGCGACTGCATGCACAGACCCAGCCCGACGCCGATCACCACCATGTACCCGAACGCCACCCAGAGCGAGGTGGCCACCGCCAACTGGGTGAAGAGGAACATGCCGACCAGGAGGGTCACCGAACCGGCCACCGGGAACCACTTGTAGCGGCCGATCCTGGTCATCGCGCGGCCGGTCAGGATCGAGGTGATGATGATGCCGGCCATCATCGGCAGCATCAGCAGACCGCTGCGGGTCGGCGAGGCGCCCTTCACGATCTGCAGGTACAGCGGGATGAAGATGATCGAACCGAACATCACCAGACCGATGATGAGCAGGGCCGAGTTGGCCAACGCGAAGGTGGCGCTCCGGAACAACCGCAGCGGCAGGATCGGCTCGGCCACCCGGGCCTCCTGGAGGACGAAGAGCACCCCCAGCACCACGCCGGCCACGAAGAGCCCGATGATCACGCCGGAGCCCCAGGCGTACTCGTTGCCACCCCAGCTCAGCGCGAGCAGCAGCGAACTCACCCCGGCCACCAGCAGGCCGGCGCCGAGCCAGTCGATCGAGTGGTCCCGACGCTCGAACGGGATCAACCGCATCACGTGGTAGCAGACGACGATGGCCAGAATCGCCAGCGGCACGTTGATGTAGAAGATCCACCGCCAGTCGGTCTCCGCGAAGTAACCGCCCACCAGCGGCCCGGCGACCGACGAGATCCCGAAGACCGCGCCGAACAGGCCCTGGTACCGACCACGCTCCCGGGGTGACACCACGTCCGAGATGATGGTGAACGCGAGCGTCAGCAGACCACCGGCGCCGAGACCCTGGATACCCCGAGTGACGATCAGCTGGGTCATGTTCTGCGACAGCCCGGCCAGCAACGACCCGAGCAGGAACGTGCCGATCGAGAAGAGGAAGACCGGCCGACGCCCGTACAGGTCGGCCATCTTGCCGTAGAGCGGCGTCGACGCGGTCGAGGCGAGCAGGTACGCGGTGACCACCCAGGAGTAGTGGTTGATCCCGCCCAGCTCGCCCACGATGGTCGGCAGCGCCGTGCCAACGATGGTCTGGTCGAGTGCGGCCAGCAGCATGCCGGTCATCAGGCCCAACATGAGCAGCCGGATCTGCTGACGGTTCAGCACCGGCGCATCTGAGGCTTCGGTGGTCATGTGGCCTTCTATCCCGCGAGCCGCAGAACATGCGCCCAACCACCAAAAAACCAACCCAGCGCCCCTCGCACGCTCCCGCGTCCTGCTCCCGCGTCCTGGCGTTGATCAAGAGGTTTGCGTCATGACGCACGGCGTCGCGTGACGCAAACCTCTTGATCACCGGGTGGAAGGGCTGGGGGAAAGGGCTGGGGGCCGGTTAGGGGGTGGTGAAGGATTTGGTGATTGCTGCGCAGAAGGCGGGGAGGTCGTCGGGTTTGCGGCTGCTGGTCAGGTTGCCGTCGGTGACGCACTCCTCGTCCACCCAGGTGGCTCCGGCGTTGGTCAGGTCGGTACGCAGGGACGGCCAGGAGGTGATCCGCCGGCCGCGCACCACGTCCGCCTCGATCAGCGTCCACGGGCCGTGACAGATCACCCCGACGGGCTTGCCCGCGTCGAAGAACGCCTTCACGAACCGCACCGCGTCCGGGTCGCCCCGCAGGAAGTCCGGGTTCGCCACCCCTCCGGGCAGCACCAGCGCGTCGTAGCCGGCGGCGTCGGCCTTGTCGACGGTGACGTCCACGTCGTACGTCTTTGAGTGGTCCAGGTGGTTGAAGGACTGGATGGAACCGGGCTTCAGCGAGACCAGCTCGACCGTCGCGCCGGCGTTCTCGACCGCCTCGCGTGGCTGGACGTACTCGACCTCCTCGACGCCGTCGGCGGCCAGGAAGGCGATCCGCTTGCCCTGCAATGTCGCTGCCATCTCGGTACATCTCCTTTCCGGGGGGTACCTCAATCCCCTTCCCGCCCTCGAACGCCCGAAACAGGTCGGACAGGTTCGGACCGGTGAGGACCGGTCGGGAGCCGCCGACGAGCGCCTGACCAGCGGCGGGACCGGTCGGCGCGCAGGTTTGTCGGCCAGGCCGCTGGGGACCCGGGGAGGCATGGCAGGAGCAGCAGCGGAGCAGCGCCGGTTCGCCACCGTCGTGGAGAGCTGGCTCGGACGCCCAGTCCTGATCGTCGGTGACGCCATGTTGGACGAATGGCGGTTCGCCGACTCCGACCGGCTCTGCCGGGAGGCGCCCGCCCCGGTCCTCACCCTGCGCCGGCGGATCTCCGCCGCGGGTGGGGCCGCGAACACCGCCGTCAACGTCGCCGCCCTCGGCGGCCGGGCGGTGCTGGTGGCACCGGTCGGCGCCGACGTCGCCGGGGACGAACTGCACGACTGCCTGGACCGCGCGAGCGTCTGGGACCGCACTGTCAACCAGCCCGGGCGACCCACCCCGGTCAAGCGGCGAATGTTGGCCGGCAACCAGATCCTGCTGCGTGAGGACTCCGGCGACCCGGAGGACGCCCTGGACCACGACGGGGTCAGCCGGCTGCTCACCGCCCTGAGCTGCGCCACCGAGGAGTTGCGCGCCGCCGCCGGTGGGGAGGCGCCGACCCTGGTGGTCTGCGACTACGGCCTGGGCGCGCTGCCCGCGCCGGTCCGCGCGTGGCTGGTCGAGAACCGCCAGCGGTACGCCACAGTCGCGCTGGACGCCCACGACCTGGCCGACTGGCGGGGCCTCGCGCCGACAGTGGTCACCCCCAGCTTCGCCGAGGCGACCCGGCTGTTGGCCCGCGCGGGCGGTACGACCCGTCCGACCGGTGGGACCGAACTGCACCTGGAACACCCGGACGGCGACCCCGTCGACGGGCCGTCCGAGATGACCGTCGGCGCGGCCCCGGGGGCGGTACGCGCCGACGACACCGCCGCCGAGTTGACCCGGGCCGACCGCCCGGGGCCGGTCGGCGAGCCCACCCCGGGCGAGGGACGTGTCGCCCTCACCGGCGACGGGCTCAGCGTCACCGGCACCGGCGTCACCGTGAACACCCGGGCCGGAGAGGGCGTCGACCGGGCCGTCCTGGCCGAGTCACGCCTGGCCGAGCTGCGTGCGCACACCGGTGCCGACGTGGTCGCGGTGACCCTGGACACCGAGGGCGCGGTGGTCGGCGGTGTCGACGGGGAGCCACGACGCAGCCACAGCACTCCGGTGCCGGCGAGCCACGCCGTGGGTGCGGGCGACGCGTACCTGGCGGCGATGACGTTGGCCCTGGCCGCCGACGCGCCCCTGCCCACCGCCGCCCAACTCGCCCAGCTCGCGGCCACCATCACCGTCTCGGACACCGGCACCTGCGTGTGCCGACGGGACGACCTGCTCGCCGCGTTGGACCAGCCGACCGGCACCACGAGCCACCCCGCGCTGGTCGGTGGCGACGAGCTGGACGCGATCGTCGCCGAGTACCGCGAGGCGGGACGGTCGGTGGTCTTCACCAACGGCTGCTTCGACGTGCTGCATCGCGGGCATGTGCGCTACCTGGAGCAGGCCCGCGCGTTGGGCGACCTGCTCATCGTGGCGGTCAACTCGGACGGCAGCGTACGACGGCTGAAGGGCCCGGACCGGCCGGTCAACCCGGTCGAGGACCGGGGTGCCCTGCTCGCCGCGCTCGCCTGCGTGGACCACGTGGTGGTCTTCGAGGAGGACTCACCGGCCGCGCTGATCGAGGCGGTTCGGCCGGACGTGTACGTCAAGGGCGGCGACTATCCGCCGGAGCTGGTGCCGGAGGCGCCGCTGGTACGCCGGCTGGGCGGCCAGGTGCGCACCCTGGGGTACGTGCCGGACCGGTCCACCTCCGCGATCATCGAGCGGATCCGGTCGCACAGTCAGGACCCGTCGCCACACGTCGACGACGCGGAGCCCGACCCGTCGCTGCGCACCCGCACCCAGGCGTCGTGAACCGCCCCCTCGACCTCGGCACGCCGGAGGAGTTCCGCGCCGACCGGCTGGTGGACGTGCTGATTCCGACCCGGAACCGGCCCGCCGAGCTGGCCGTCACCCTGGGCGGGCTCGCCGCCCAGGACGGGGTACCCGGCTTCGGCGTGGTCGTCAGCGACCAGTCCGACGGGGATCCGGCCTACACGGATCCCGCCGCGGCCACCATGGTCCGGGCGCTGCGCCACCGGGGCCACCCGGTGCTGCTGACCCGCCGGCTGCCCCGACGGGGGTTGGCCGAACACCGGGCGTACCTGCTCGCCGCCTCGGCCGCCCGGTACGTCCTCAGCCTCGACGACGACATCTGGCTGGAACCGGGTGCGCTGCACCGACTGGTCACCGCGATCGGTGAGCTGGGCTGCGGGTTCGTCGGTAACGGCGTGCACGGGCTCTCGTACACCGATGACGTACGGCCGGAATCGCACGGCCACTACGAGGAGTGGGTCGGGCGGCCCACACCGGAGCGGATCCGACCCGACACCCCGGAGTGGAACCGGGCCCGGATCCACTCGGCCGCGAACCTGCTGCACGTCACCGAGCAGTTGGCGCTGCCGCCGGGCGCGTGGCGGGCGTACAAGGTCTCCTGGATCGGCGGGTGCGTGCTCTACGACCGGGCCAAGCTCGTCGACGCCGGCGGCTTCGACTTCTGGCGTCGGGTGCAGGAGAAGCACCAGGGCGAGGACGTGGCCGCGCAGCTCGCCGTGTTGGCCCGCCACGGCGGGGCGGGCATCCTGCCCAGCGGCGCGTACCACCTGGAGTCGCCCACCACGGTCACCGAACGGGACGTGGAGGCGTGGGAGGTCGTCCTCGCCGACGAGGACACCCCGCAGCCGGCCTGACCTACGGGGCGAGCAACTCCCGGGCGGCTTCCAGCACCTCGATCACCGGTACGTCGGTCACGAACGAGTCCCGGTGCGGGCACTCCCCGTCGCCGGGCCGGTGCGGATAGATCCCCGGTGTGCAGTCCACCCCGCAGACCGGGCAGTGCACAGTCCACGAACTGATCGGCCGGTGCCGACCCCGCAGCGGGCTGGCCCCGTTGATCAGGTTGCCGACCCAGAAGATGCCCACAGTGGGCGCGCCCACCGCGGCGGCCAGGTGCAGCGGGCCGGTGTCGTTCGAGACGACCAACGCGCAGTCGGCGTAGCAGCCGACCAGCCCACCCAGGCTGAGCGTGCCCACCTGTGGACGCACCGGCACCTGCGCCGCAGCGACGACCCGGTCCACCACCTCCTGCTCGGAGGGCGTGCCGGTGACCAGCACCTCGTAGCCGTCCTCGTGCAGCGCACGGGCCACCTCGGCGAAGCGCTCGGCGGGCCAGCGGCGGCGGGTGTCGGTGGCACCCGGATGCAACGCCACCCGGGGACGGCTTGCCGGGCCGAGCACCTCGGCGGCCTCGACCCGGTCGTCGTCGGTCACCGTCAGCGTCGGCGTGATGGTGGTGGCCGGCGCTCCCGCCAGCGCCACCACCTCCAGGTAGCGGATCACCTCATGCTGGTAGTAGACGTAGCGCAGCCACCGGTCCAGCGGCGGTGCGTCGTCGGTGCGCAGGCCGACGGTCAACCGAGCGCCGAGCCGACTGATCAGGGGGTTGGAGTTGGCACCCCCGCCGTGGATCTGCACCGCCAGGTCGAATTCCGCACCGGCGGCAGCGGCCACGAAGTCGTCCATCGACGACTCCGGCTCGCCCGGCTCCGGCGTACGGATGCCGGCTGCCGGCGGCACCACCAGCACCCGGTCCACCGGGCCGGGCCGGTCGCGCCAGAGCTTCGCGTGCCACGGCGCCCCGAGCAGCACGATCTCCGCCGAGGGGTACGCGCTGCGCAACGCGTCCAGCGCCGGCAGAGCGAAGATGAAGTCACCGAGCGCGTTGGCGCGCAGCACGGCGATCCGCCGCACGTCGGGAAGGCGCTCGGCGGTCGGACCGAGCACGGACGGGGTGACCACCCGACCCGCTACGGCCGGTCGATCTCGCCGGCGGTGTCCGGGCGGTGCAGCTCCCGGTCCGCTGCGGGATCGGCTGGCATCGGCGTACCCGTGGAGAGGTCGCCGGAACGCGGCCCGGTGCGGCCGACGGTGATGGTGCGCGGCGCGGGCCGGGTCGCCCGTGGCAGCCGAACCCGGAGCAGGCCGTGGTCCATCACCGCGTCGATGGTGTCCGGGTCGACCCGCGCCGGCAGGTTGACCCGGTACTCGAAGCCGCGTGTCTCGAAGCCGCCGGGGATGCCCTGGTCGGCGTTGACCTCCGCCTCCGAGCGGGCCCGCACGCACAACTCGCGGTCGTCCAACTCGACGGCCACCTCCTCCGGCGCCACCCCGGGCAGCCGGACGACGACCTCCCAGCCGTCCGAGGTCTCGGTCAACTCGACGTCGGACGCCCCGCCGCGACCACCGACCAGGCGACTCAACTCGGAGCGCAGCGACTGCAACTCCCCCATCGGGTCCCAGCCCTGCTGCCGACCGCCGCGCCACCCCCGGCCGAAGCCGCCGAACTGCTGCTCGCTCATCACACCTCTCCGATCCGCTGGGTGGCCGCCGGCGGCCGTAGTGAGCTGGGCGCGTCCAGGCCGGCGTCACTGTCGACGCCCACACCGAGCCGGTCGACCAGCTCACCACCGAGCCAGGCGCTGATGCCGAGAATCGCCAGCGCGACCACCTCGATGGCGACCAGTGACCCACCGGCGGCCCGGGAATCCGCGTTGAGCCGCACCGCCCACACGGCGGCGAACAGCAGGATCACCGCGACGTTGGCGCCCGCGTGCAGCAGACCCACCCGCTTGGCGCGGGTGCCGGTCGGAATCGCCAGCAGGTCGAACGAGCCGGCCGCCGCGGCGAGCAGACCGCCGATCAGGCCGACGGTGATGTTCCAGTACGCGACCTCGCCGAGGAAGTCGGGACCGCCGACGGTGTCCACCACGTCGAACAGCACCGCTGTGGCCAGCAGCGCGACCGGGAACATCACCAGCATCGGATGGACTGGGTGACCCAGTACCTTGAGTCGGCTCTCCATCTCCCGGCCTCCACTGGTCGGCGTCCTGCGGAATGGTCTCGTGCGGGCGAGCGCGTCGGGTGAGGCCGTACCCCCGGCAACCAGGCACAAACCTCGCGCTGGTCACGGCGGCCTAGGCTGACGACGGTGGTGCCCGCCACCGGGTCAACGGCTGAGGGAGGATCAACGTGACGGTGGAGATCACCTCGCACGAGGAGTTGCGCGAGCTTCTCGGCGTGCCGAACGCGCGGGCCGCCAGCAAGGAACGCACCCGGCTGCACGAACGGGACCGCGAGTGGCTCGGCGCCTCGCCGTTCTGTCTGATGGCCACGGCCGGCGCGGACGGCAGCTGCGACGTCTCGCCCAAGGGCGACCCGGCCGGGTTCGCCCTGGTGCTGGACGACACGACCATCGCGCTGCCCGAGCGGCCCGGCAACAGGCGGGCCGACGGCTACCGCAACATCCTCGACAACCCGCACATCGGGTTGCTCTTCCTGATTCCCGGGCGGACCGACACGCTGCGGATCAACGGGCGGGCCCGTCTGGTCAGTGACGCGCCCTGGTTCGACGACATGGTGGTCAAGGGGCACCGGCCGGTGCTCGCCGTGGTGGTGGAGATCGAGCAGATCTTCTACCACTGCGCGAAGGCGTTCCTGCGGTCCGCGCTGTGGCGGCCGGAGACCTGGCAGCCCGAGGCACTGCCGTCCCGGGCACGCCTGATCAAGGAGGTCGAGGCCCCGACGGAGAGCCTCGAAGACCTGGAACGGCACTACGGCCCGGCCTACGCCACGAAGATCTACGTCTGACCCCGCCGCACGACAGGATCGCACTGTCGGACGACACCGGTTCGTCAACCCCTGCTTACCGAGAGCGATGACTCTGGCAGTCGCCTGATAGCTTTCGTCGATGAGCTCGACAACTGAGCAGGGTGCGTCCGGCCATGTTGGTCGCGTCGCTGACTACTACGACGACAACACGCGTCGGTTCCTCCTGGTTGCCGAGAGCCCGGGCAGTGACGCCATCCATCGTGGCGTGTGGACGCCGGACGTCGCGAACACGGCAGCGGCCATGGACACCGTCAACCGCCTCATGATCGAGCGCTTGCGCGGGCACGTCCCGGCGGGAAGCGCAAGGGTGCTCGACCTTGGCTGTGGTGTGGGCGGGACGATGGTTCGCCTGGCCCGCGAGGTGGACGGGTTCGTCTCCGGGGTGACCATCAGCCGAGTGCAGGCCGAGATCGCAGCGAAGCGGTTCGACCGCGAAGGACTGACCGACCGCTGTGACGTGATCTGCGCCGACTTCGCCGAGCTGCCCGCGGAACCGCACTACGACGCCATGGTCGCCGTGGAGGCGGTCGTTCATTCGCCGTCGCTGGAGAACCTGATCCCGTCCCTGGTGGCTCGGCTGCGCCCTGGAGGTCGCCTCATCCTGTGCGACGACTGGGCGACCGAGAAGGATCGCGGGCTCGCCGCTCGGGAACGTTGTCTCGACCAGTTCCGTGCCGGCTGGCGCGTCGGAAGCTTGCATACCGTGGCCGAGCTGGTCGCCATGTCCGAGCGCGCGGGCCTGCGCCTGGTCGAGGACCTGGATCTCACGCCGTACCTGCACCTCGGGCGGCCCCGCGACCGCGTGATCAAGCTGGCCGTCGGCGCCACAGCCCTGCTGCCACGGCTTCGCAACCGTCTTGTCGAGATGCCGTTCTGGGCCAACATGATCGGCGGTTCAGCGTTGCAGGCCGGATTGTCACGGCGCTGGCTGGAGTACCACTTGATCGTGCTTGAGAAGGCGTGAGGTTCGGCTCGATCACTCGTGGCGCATCGAGCTGCCGCGACGGAGGCAGCCCCACTTCGGGCGGCACGGCCCTGACTGATTCGCCGGGCTCCGGTCAGGTCGACCAGCCGGCCGGGTTGCCGAACGACTCCCGGGAGATCCCCGAGCCGGTCTCCGGCCAGGAACCGAACCGGTCGTTGTGCAGGTGCGCGAAGAAGTAGCACATGCCT
The DNA here is from genome assembly GCF_040302185.1 of Micromonospora sp. NPDC127501. NCBI lineage: Bacteria > Bacillati > Actinomycetota > Actinomycetes > Micromonosporales > Micromonosporaceae > Micromonospora > Micromonospora sp. NPDC127501. Next base: position 62,512 of record NZ_JBEORJ010000002.1, read on the forward strand.
TCGCAGTCGGCGTCCAGCAGCGCCATCGCGGGGTCGGCGAGAACCGCCTCGTAGTACGACCGCCCCAGGGCCACGATGAAGCCCCGGGCGTAGAGGAAGCCGTCGTCCGACCCGTCGGTCACCTCGTGGATGTCCTCCCGATCGATGTCGTGCAGCTTGCGCTCCACCACCCGGTCGAGATCCGTCAACTCCTGCCCGGTCAGCTCGACGGTCAACTGCCCGAGGTGCTCCAGGAAGGCATCGAGCCAGGCGTCGATCGCGCAGGACGGACCGTCATCATCGTCGTCCCCGTCGTCGCCGGCAGGGTCCCGCTCGACGAGGGCCTGCCGCAGCGCCAAGGGCTCGGCGCCCAACTCGGCCCAGGCCGCCTCGATGAGTGCCCACAGCCGGGCCTCGTCGGCGGGGGTGGGCAGCGTCCCGGGGGCATCGGTGGTCACGGTCACCGCCGGACCATATCGACCACCGCCGACACTTCCGGCCGTCAGCCCCGTCGGCCCTCCACATTGACCGGTTGTCGTGCCGCTGCTCTAGCGTTGCCGGGTGGACGACGACGAGTGGTTGACAGCGACCCGCACCTCCTATGACACGGTCGCGGTCAGCTACGCGCACCTGGTCCGTGACCTCCTGGCGGAGGCACCGTACGAACGAGCAGCCCTGGCATCGTTCGCCGAGCTCGTGCAGGGTGCCGGCGGCGGGCCGGTCGCGGATGTGGGCTGCGGGACGGGTCGGATCACCGCCCACCTGCACACGCTCGGCGTCGACGCCTTCGGGATCGATCTCTCGCCCGGGATGATCGCCGTGGCCCGCCGTGACCACCCTGAGCTGAGGTTCGAGGTCGGCTCGATGACCGACCTCGATCTGGCCGACGGCTCGGTCGCCGGCCTGGTCGCCTGGTACTCCCTCATCCACATCCCTGACGACCAGATCGGCGTAGTGTTCGCGCACTTCCGGCGGGTGGTGCGCCCCGGTGGCCCCCTGCTGCTCGGCTTCCACGTGGGCGACGAGACGACCCTCAAGACCGAGGGCTACGGCGGGCACCCGATGAACGTGCGCGTCCATCGTCGGCAGCCAGCCCAGGTGGCCGCCTGGCTGCGCCAGAGCGGCTTCACTGTCGACTCGCAGACCACCGTCGCCTCGGCGGAGAGCCGGCTCGGCGGGATCCTCGTCGGACGGCGCGAGCCCTGATCGCCCGTTGTCAATCCTTCCTCGCCGCTGCTAGCTTAAACTGCGTACAGCGTTTGCAGTATCGACCGAATGAGGTGGCTGATGACGAACGACGCGCGGCCCATCTGGGTGCTCGGTGGCGGTGGAGTGGCCGGCATCGCCTGGGAAGTCGGCATCCTCACGGGGCTCGCGGACGAGGGAGTGACAGTTGCCCCGGAGGCCGTCCTCGTCGGCACCAGCTCCGGTGCCGTTGTCGGCGCTCAGCTCGCCAGCGGCACCCCACTCGAGGAACTCTTCGAGCGCCAACGCGGCGGTCTCGCCCACGAAACCTCACCCGCACCGGGCCTTCTCCACCTGCTTCGGCTCGCGCGGGCACAACTGTTCGCGCGCACCCCCGAGCAGGCCGCTCGCCGCCTCGGTCGACTCGCCCTCGCCGCACGCATCGACGACCCGTCCCGGCAGCGCCGGATAGCCGAGGCCCGACTGCCCAACCACGCCTGGCCGGACGACGTGGACCTTCGCATCGTGGTCGTCGACACCGGGACCGGCGCGAGCCGCACCATCACCCGGCACGACGGCGTCCCCCTGGTGGACGCCGTCGCGGCGAGCTGCGCCATGCCGATCTCCGCGGCCCCGGTCAGCATCGGCGACCGCCGCTACATGGACGGCGGCATGCGGTCGACCCTCAACCTCGACCTCGCCCCCGGAAACGGCCCGGTCATCGCCCTCGCGCCGAGCACCGCCGCGATCGGGCCCTGGGCGCGCATCGACAAGCAGCGAGCCGCGCTGGGAACGGGTCGCCGGGTGGAGTTGCTGCTCCGGGACCCGGCCTCCAAACGAGCGCAGGGGACCACCGTGATGGACCGCTCCGTCGCGCCCGCGCTCGTGGCGGCAGCCCGCGAGCAGGGCCGACGCGAGGCGCCCCGGGTGGCCGCCGCACTTGCGGAGACAACGCCGGGACGGGAAGCGCGAGGCTGACACCCCAGGCCTTCGCGTGCCGTCGTTCCGTACACGACAACGAGGTGGCAGCTTCCCAGCATGGGCGCCGCACCTACCGCGGGCCGCCCTGGTCCCGGACCAACCCTCGGGTCGTTTCGTTGGCGGTCAGCCACCGCCGAACGTGACGAGTCCTTAGGATCGGGGTCCGCAACGCGATGGCCAGTGCTTATGCCCTATCGCAAGTAAGTTCCGCCTTTTCCTAAATGTACCCAAGTACGGTCAAAACCCCTCTCGACCGATCAATCAGTCGAATACGCTACGACTCGCCCAACAATGACGTCAGGTGACTAGTAGGTAGCTCTGGGTGTATCCAGGGTGGCTCTGGAGGGGTCATGAGCAACAACCGACGGCCGCGGCGCAGCCGCAACCACGGCCGGACCGCTTCAGGGCTGAGCTCCGCCCTACTGGTAGTCGGAATGACGGGTGGGCCCGCAACCGCAGGGCAGCCGGTAGAAACGAAGCCGTCCGCACAGGACGTACACATCGGTACGCCTGGTCCGCTGGGCCAACACGGCGGGTGGCCGTCATCCTGGTCGACTGTCAGCCAAGACGGCGACGGACCCCACGATTCGTGGGACCAGTACCCCGACGGACAAACGGACTACGGTCCGCAGGGCTGGCAGAGCCCCTGGGGCGGTCACGACAAGGACAAGGGGGACTACCCGCACGACAAGCACGGCGCTCAAGGCCCCCAGGGCGCCCAGGGCGACGTGGGTGCTCAAGGGTCGACCGGGGCTCAAGGGTCGCAGGGCGACGCGGGCGCCCAAGGCGCCACCGGCGCCCAGGGCCCGCAAGGCGATGCGGGCGCCCAAGGCTTCCAAGGCGCCACCGGCGCTCAAGGCGTGCAGGGCGACGCGGGCGCTCAAGGCGCCACCGGCGCTCAAGGCCCACAGGGCGACGCGGGCGCACAAGGCGCTCAAGGCTTCCAAGGCGCCACCGGGACCCAAGGCCCGCAAGGCGACGCGGGCGCCCAAGGCGCCACCGGTGCCCAAGGCCCGCAAGGCGACGCGGGCGCTCAAGGCGCCACCGGTGCCCAAGGCCCGCAAGGCGACGCGGGCGCTCAAGGCGCCACCGGTGCCCAAGGCCCGCAAGGCGACGCGGGCGCCCAAGGCTTCCAAGGCGCCACCGGCGCTCAAGGCCCACAGGGCGACGCGGGCGCCCAAGGCGCCACCGGCGCTCAAGGCCCGCAAGGCGACGCGGGCGCACAAGGCGCTCAAGGCTTCCAAGGCGCCACCGGGGCTCAGGGCGACGCGGGCGCTCAGGGCCCGCAGGGCGAGGCGGGTGCTCAAAGCGCGAATGGCGCACAGGGCCCGCAAGGCGACGCGGGCGCACAAGGTGCCACCGGCGCTCAAGGCCCGCAAGGCGACGCGGGCGCTCAAGGTGCGACTGGCGCTCAGGGCCCACAGGGCGACGCGGGTGCTCAAGGCGCCCAAGGCTTCCAAGGCGCCACCGGCGCTCAGGGCGACGCGGGCGCACAAGGCGCCACCGGCGCCCAAGGCCCGCAAGGCGACGCAGGCGCCCAAGGCGCCACCGGTGCCCAAGGCCCGCAAGGCGACGCGGGCGCCCAAGGCGCCCAAGGCTTCCAAGGCTTCCAAGGCGCCACCGGCGCTCAGGGCGACGCGGGCGCACAAGGCGCCACCGGCGCCCAAGGCCCGCAAGGCGACGCAGGCGCCCAAGGCGCCACCGGCGCTCAAGGCCCACAGGGCGACGCGGGCGCACAAGGCTTCCAGGGCGCCACCGGCGCTCAGGGCGACGCAGGCGCACAAGGCGCCACCGGAACTCAAGGTTTCCAAGGCGCCCAAGGTGCGCAGGGGGCCCAGGGAGACACGGGGGCACAAGGACTTCAGGGCGTGCCAGGACCCCAGGGCGCCACGGGCGCCCAAGGCCCGCAGGGCGTGGCGGGCAACGGAATCGAGGCCGCCTACATTCAAGGCCCGCTGACCGTGATCGCAGACACCCCTGTCGATTTCGGCTGCGAGCCCGGAGACATTGCTGTCGGAACCGGCTATCAGCTCTCGGGAGCAGGCGTCAACCCGGTGCTCATCCAGCCACTCTCAAGCAGTGGCTACCAGTTCACCTTCACCGGCGGAGGCGCCGACATCTGGGTCTCCTGCATTTCACTCGCGACACCGCTGGTATTGACGGCTCCGTCCAACACGTCGGGCCGGGCGACGTCCAACAGTAGCGAGGCCAACCGGCCGAACAGCGGGTCGAACCGCCCCGTTACCGTCGAGGAGGAGTAATGAACATGCGTCAGATATTCGGGTCGCTCGCCTGCGGTGCGGTTCTGCTGACCGGAGTCACGGCATGCAGCGACAAGCCTGCTGAAAAGCCGCAGACGAACAACGCCGGCAAGACGAACGGCGGCACCGAAACTACGCCAGCGGATCTGCTCAAGCTCGGTGTCGAGCAGGGCCAGGCCGGCAACTTCGACGCGGCGAAGGCCACCTTCGAGAAGCTGCTGGACGCCGAGGCCGACAACAAGTTCGCCTGGTTCAACCTGGGCTACATCGCCCAGTCGCGCAACCAGGCCGACGAGGCGATCAGTAACTACGACAAGGCACTGGCGGCCGACGCCAACTACAAGCCGGCCCTCTACAACAAGGCCATCGCACTGGAAGGCAAGGCGCCGACGACGGCGATAGACATCTACCGCAAGGTCGTGTCGATCGACGACAAGTCGTCGACCGCCTACCTCCGACTGGGCATGTTGCTGTCCCAGTCCGGTGAGGACGCGGCAGCGCGGGACGCCTTCAAGGCGGCGATCCGTCTGGACAAGGGGCTCACCTCGGCCGTTCCCGCGAAGTACCGTACAACTCCTACCGACCGGTCTTCGACTCCGGCGGGTCGGTGATTGGCTCAATGCGCAGACCTCGCGTAACGGTGTTCACGGGGAGCAACCGCACCCGCTTCATCGACGAATGCTTCGAATCGCTCGTCGCGCAGACCTTCACCGACTGGGAATGGGTGGTCATCCTCAATCAGGGGTCGCGGTGGCGGCCCGAGAGGCACGACGATCGGATCCGGCTCATTGTCCAGGACAACCTGAACGGCGTCGGCGCAGTGAAGGGGTACGCCTGCGCCGAGGCTGCCGGTGACATCCTGGTCGAGTTGGACGACGACGACCTGCTCAGCAGCGACTGCCTGCAAGAGATCGTCGACGCCTTCGACTCCAACCCTGAGGTGGGGTTCGTCTACAGCGACACCGCGCAGATCCAGGAGGACGGCGGCCGCTCTGAAGACCGTTTCGCGAGTTCGTTCGGCTGGCGGCACTACGACGACAAGGTGGACGGCCGCGAAGTTCTGGTCTGTCGGGCGCTGCCGCCGACGCCACACAATGTGAGCTACATCTGGTACGCACCGAACCACGTACGGGCGTTCCGTCGGGACATCTACGAGAAGGTCGGCGGGTACGACGAATCGCTCGACGTTGCGGACGATGCCGATCTCATGGCTCGGATGTACCAGGTGAGCGAGTTCCATCACATTCAGAAATGCCTGTACCTCCAACGTATGCATGCCAAGAACACACAACGCATCCCAGATGTCAACGCTCGCATCCAGCAGCGCACGGTGGAGATCTACGACCGGAACATTCAACACAATGCGCTGGCCTGGTCACGTCGGCAGGGACTCCTGGCGCTCGACCTGGGCGCCGCTCACAACAAGCCGGAAGGGTATCTCGGGCTGGATTACCACGACGCATCGGGTGTGGACATCGTCTGCGACATCACGAAAGGTGTCGACCTGCCGGACGACAGCGTCGGAGTCATTCGGGCGGTGGACTTCCTGGAACACATCCCGGACAAGATCGCGCTGTTCAACGAGCTGTACCGACTGCTCGCGCCGAACGGGATGCTGTTGTCGCTGACCCCCAGCACCGACGGTCGAGGCGCCTACCAGGACCCCACGCATGTGGCGTTCTACAACGAAAATTCGTTCTGGTACTTCACGGACGCCAAGTATTCTCGGTTCGTACCTGAAATCAAATGCCGATTCCAGGCGTCGCGGCTGGTCACGTACTTCCCGAGCGAATGGCACCAGGCGCACAACATCCCGTACGTCTCCGCGAATCTCATCGCGATCAAGGATGATGCCCTGCGCAACGGCGGCCTACTGAACATATGACCACCGCGCGGGCCCTGACAGACAGAGCCCGCCACGTCGAACCGATCGCTCGGGAACGTGGATCACGACTTCACGTCGCCCACCCGCGGTCCATCGCTGACCGGGATCAGTCGTTGCGCCTGTAGTGGTACGTGCGCCCACCGATTCCCTGGGTGAAGCCTTCCGGCCACAGGTCAAGCGACAACGCGGTGTCGACGATGATGGCCATGGCGATCCCGGTCGGCTCGACAGGTGCTGCCGTACCCCCATGCGACAGGTCGTCGGGCACCCAAAGGTCTACCTGATGACCCGAACCTGCGCGCCGACGTAGTTCGTCGCACAACGCCTCAACCGACTGCGGCACGCTCATGCGCAGATGACATCACGTGCGGTGTCCGAGCACCAGGCAGCCCTCACGGCCGACTGTGGGGTCGGAACACGACGGAGGCGACGGTCCATGGATGGCCGGGTTGGACCTCCACTACGTACTGTCGTCTCGTGGTTGACACTGACGAGGCGGTCCAGATCGCGATGCGCTTCCTGGCCCGCCGCCTAGGCGACCGTCAGGACCTGCGCGAACCGCCGACCGTGCAGGGGGTGACCGTCGAGGAGGTGGTGACCGTGACCGGTGCGCGGCGTTGCCACGTTGTCAGTTTCGGATGGCCACTGCGGGTGGCTGTCGATCAGGAAACGGGCGACGCGGACATGCTGCGGTAAGAGGGCTGGGACCTACGTGGTGCCGTCCAGTGTTGCGGTGGTGGCGCCGTGATCAGCCTCAGGAAACGGCAGAAGCCCAGGCCAATGACCTGGGCTTCTGTGCCGAGCCGGACGGAATCGAACCGTCGACCTACGCATTACGAGATCAGGTTGCCCACCTCGGTCTACCTGCACGAACCGCGCTTGGCCCGCGGAACCCTTCTCGGTAGCTCTCACTCTCGACGGTCGAGACTCAAACTCTTGAGGACTGGATGAGAACTGGTGGCGGCAAGTCTGCCGTGGATGATTGCGGGCAGCACTGCGACAATCGCGGCGTGACGGATCAGGCCTCCCGCGAGCTTTCCGATCTGCTGGCGGCGACGCTTTAAGTTCGGGTGTGGATGCGATCGGTTGTCCGCCACCACCACCGGCCCGCAAGCGGCGCAATCGTGTGGCGCTGTCCGGCCCTCTTGCCAAGGTGGAGGGCGAAAAGGCGTTGGGTGGGCTACGAACGTCGCTCGCGGCGCGTTCATCCCCCGGCACCCTGCCGTGGATGTGCTGGCCAAACTTGATGCTCGAGCTCGTCGGCGTTGACCAAGCCTTGGTGGACACCGTCGGCCTCATCAAGAGCCAATCCACATCGAAGTCCCTGCAAACCCCAACTAGCCAGGGCATGCACATCCGCGGCCATGATCGGTAGATCATCTATCCGGACGTGTCACCCATGTCCCGAGACTGATCTGTCACGCACGCCTGAGACCCGACATCGCCGGCAGTCCGGCTGCCCCCTCACTGGAGATGCTTGACACTCGCGTCCCACCAGACGCTTGACATGATCGCGTCGCCAACAGTGTTGAGTCGCTAGCGTCGCTAAGCGACCGACGGCTCCCAGCGCTTCAACACAACCGGCTGCCCGGGCGGGGCGGGCCACACCTGCACCCGCAGCCGCTCCATCGTCTGTGGGGATTCGTCGGAGTCGATCCCCAAGCGTTCTGCCTCGGCCAGGTTGCTACTCGCCGCCCGGACACGAACCGGTCCCGGCGGCACCCGGAACCTCGCAGCGTCCGGCTCGTAGTCGGTGCAGCCCATGATGACGATTCGGCCTGACTGAACCTGCATACCTCCCTCGACTACATGGTCGTAGTCGGCGAGGTCGTCGGCAGGCGGGGCGTCCAGCACATCAACTCTGACGGCGACCGTAACGTTGACCGACGTGCCGAGGGCTACCGCGTCATCGACTACGGCCAGTCGGTCGACAGCAGCCTGGCCGGTCCATGCCTCGCTGAGGTCGCCCGTTGACCCCTCGTCGCTCAGGTGGATCTGGTGGTAGTCCGCGAAGAGTTCCAAGTCCAACGAATCCACGCCATCCTCCTGTGACATCGGCGGCCCGTAGTCTTGCGCATCAAGGTCGACTGTCAAGCATGCGCTGGGACGGATCCGTCAAGGATGTGGTGGGACTAGGCACGCCGGCAGTCCGGCCGCTGGCTTGCACTCCGGTGGTTGCGTGGCTGCGTCACGGGAGTGCTCACGCCAGGGACTTCCGTCAGCCTGGACGAGACGCCGCACCGACGTGGCCGCACACCTCGGGCCAAGGTGGCAACCGTGTCCAACTACCGGAATCGGGGCCAGATGCCCGAGCCCGATGCGACGGTCGCGCACCCACATGTGGCGCCCGACCCGCCTGGTGTCCTGGCACGAGAGCCGACCGCGTCCCGGAGTCGGCGGTCGTCCCAGTCAGGCCAGCACAGGCGAGAGCGAACCCGACGTCAGCTCGGGCTAAGGGTCCGAACCTCGTCCAAGTACGACAGGGCCTCCGGCTCGTTCGGGTAACGCCCCCGCAGTAGCGTCGCCAACTACCTGGAGCACATCAATAGAGACGGCAACGACTTGCGGTCACCCTCCAACGCCCGACGTCCGTGAGCGACCGCCAGCTCAAGGTCGCCTGACCGGGCAGCGACTACCCCGAGCGTGACCCGCGCCTCTGCGATGCGCGTCGGCTTACGCTCGGTGCCATCCGGGTCCGTCGACGACCGAATCACCTGCCCGGCGTACATCTCCGCTAGGCGATCCCCGCCTGCCAGCCGGTAGCAATCCATGGCGTAGAAGTCGAACTTTGCCGGATCTACGACGAAGTGATGAACGACTACCGGTCGTTCCGAGAAATCACCCGGCGGCTGGCCTACGGCAGGTCCGTCTTCACGATCTGCGGCACACGGCGGCCAGCGTCCTTCTCGCCCAGGGCGTGCCCGCCCGCGTGGTCATGGAGATCCTCGGCCACTCTCATCAGCGTCACTCTCAACATCTACGCACACGTGGCCTCCGAGGTCGCGCGGGAAGCTGCGGCACGGCTGGAAGGGGCGCTGTGGTCCGGTGAGTAGATCGGCTGCTCTCTTGGCTGCTCGCCCTAGCGGCGGCAATCAAAAGGCCCAGGTCATGATCGGCGATCAAGCCGGTGACCTGGGCCTTTCTATGGAGCCGCCTGACGGAATCGAACCGTCGACCTACGCATTACGAGATCAAGACGGGCGACCCGGCGACCTGGCCGAGTGGCCTCCTACCAGCGGAAACATCTCTCGGCACCTCTCACCACTCCCCCGCCGCCCGTCGACCTCTTGCGGACCAGATGCGGACTGCGGCGCCTCTGGGCCATCTTTCTGTCAGTGCTCGCAGCCACACTGGCAGTCATGGCTACTTGGAGGCAGTTCGAGAGTGAGGCGGCCGAGCTCGCGAGGCTGATCCGGGCACGGTTTGAGGAAGCTGAGACACACGTCCTCGCAACGCTACGGAGGGACGGGTCACCTCGCGTCAGCGGGTCAGAGGTGGCTTTTCAGGGACCGGACCTGTCGTTCGGATCGATGCTCAACGCGGTCAAGGCGCGCGATCTTCAACGCGACGGTCGGTGTGCGATCCATGCTCACCCCGCCAAAGGCGGTGATGCCAAGGTCGCCGGACTGGCGATTGAGGTAACCGGCAGCGAGAAGGCCACCTACACCTCGGGTGGCGAGCCGCCGGGCGGGTTCCACGCCTTCCGCTTGGAGCTTGAAGAAGCGGTGTTTACGTCGGTCGAGGCCGATGAACTAGTCGTAAGGTCTTGGCGTCCTGGCCAGGCAGTGAGAACCGTCAGGCGCAAGTAATCTACGCCTCGCCTCTGTTCAGCGGATCTCCTCGTCGGGCAGTCGCCAGACCGTCCAGCCTCCCCGGACGGGGACAAGGTGGAGCGCCCCACCGGAAGAACCGGTGTTCCTCGACCACGACCAGGTGGCGATGCTCGCGGAGGCGTGCGGTCGGTACGGTCTGCTCGTGCGGTTTCTGGCCTACACCGGGCTGCGGTGGGGCGAGGCGTCGGCGCTGCGGGTGTCCCGGCTGGATCTGCTGCGGCGTCGGGTGACCGTGGCGGTGGCCTTCGCGGAGGTCGGCGGCGAGCTGGTGGAGGGCACGCCGAAGAACCACCAGCGCCGGTCGGTGCCGATCCCGCGATTCCTCGTCGACGAGCTGGCGGCACACGTCGCCGGGAAGCGGCGCGAGGATCTGGTGTTCACCGCTCCGCACGGTGGGCCGCTGCGCAACACCAACTTCCGTTCGCGGATCTTCGCGCCGGCTGCTGCGTCGGTCGGCCTGGACGGGTTGACTCCCCACGACCTGCGGCACACGGCGGCGAGTCTGGCCGTGGCGGCGGGCGCCAACGTCAAGGCGGTGCAGCGGATGCTCGGGCACGCCTCGGCGTCGATGACCCTGGACGTGTACGCGGGCCTCTTCGGTGACGACCTGGACGCGGTCGCCAATTGGCTGGACGAGGCGGTCGCGGCGCGGGATGCGGACTATTTGCGGACTGGCACGGTCGGCGGCGGTGTCGTCGACCTTGGGAAACGGCGAAGCCCAGGCCGATGACCTGGGCTTCTGTACCGAGCCGCCTGACGGAATCGAACCGTCGACCTACGCATTACGAGTGCGTCGCTCTAGCCGACTGAGCTAAGGCGGCAACGATCAGCAAGTGTACGGCACCCCGGCGGCACCGACCGAACGGGATACCCCCGTCGCGCCCGCCAGCACCAACCGGACATCGTCCGCCATCTGGACGCTTACCGGACAGCGGATGATCGGGTCCGGCACTACGCTGCGGCGGGTGAGCGACGAACGCGACCATCCCGAACGTCAGGTCGAGCCCACCGAACGCCCTGACCGTGCGCCGGCCGGTGAACGCGCCGCCCATCGGCCGCGTAGCACCGACCCGCTGGAGCTGGGTTTCACACCGCGCAAGCCGGTGCCGTGGCTGGCGCCGTTCCTGTTGATCAGCACCGGCATCCGGACGCTGCTGGCGGTGCTCTTCGGGGCGTACCTTGACAAGCGCGAGTTGCAGAACGCGTTCGGCGACGGCGTCTTCCACCAGGTCGGGCCGGACGGCGGGCTGTGGCTCGACTACGTGGCCGACCTGGGTGACGGCTTCAACGCCACCTACTCGGTGGCGTACCTGCTGGCGCAACCCGAGCTGACCGTCGACGGGCACCGCCTGCCCCGGGCGCAGACCCTCGTGATGGGCGGCGACCAGGTGTACCCGTCGGCGGCCTACGCCGCGTACGAGGACCGGTGCAAGGGCCCCTACCAGGCCGCCCTGCCGGTTGCGCCGGCCGAGAAGCCGACGCTCTTCGCGGTGCCGGGCAACCACGACTGGTACGACGGTCTCACCGCTTTCCTGCGGTTGTTCGTCCGCTCCCGGGACCGCAACTTCGCTGGCTGGGGCACCGGGCAGTCCCGCTCGTACTTTGCTGTGGAGTTGCCGGCCGACTGGTGGTTGCTCGGCGTGGACGACCAGTCCGGCTCGTACCTGGACGACCCGCAGCTGGCCTACTTCGACGAGGTGGCCCGGCGGCTCGGGCCGGAGTCCAAGGTGATCATCGCGGCGCCGGCGCCGACCTGGGTCAAGGCCGCCGACAACCCCACGGCGTACGACTCGATCGACTACTTCATCCGCACGATCATCGATCCGACCGGGGCGCGGGTGCGACTGTTGCTCTCGGGCGACCTGCACCACTATGCCCGCTACTCCGGGCCGGACCGGGAGTTGATCACCTGCGGTGGTGGAGGGGCGTACCTCTACCCCACGCACAAGCTGCCAGAGCGCATCGAGGTGCCACCGCGGGACACGCTGGCCCGCAAGGCCAGCTCCGCCCAGCCGTACGACCTGGTGGCCCGTTACCCGGACGCCGCGCGGTCGCGCCGCTACGGCTGGGGCATCTTCCCCCGGTTGCCGTTGCGCAATCCCGGCTTCACCACGTTGCTCGGCACCCTGCACACCCTGCTGATGCTGGCCATGGCCGGTGCGACGGCGAACTGGGCCGACAGCACCAACCAGCGGCTGTTCAGCGTCCCGCTGGTGGTGATGGTGCTCGTGACGGTGATCGCGGCGGCCCTGTTCGCCAAGCCGCCGAGCGCGAGCGGCAAACGCCACGCGCGGCACTGGATCCTCGGCGTCGGCCACGGCGTGGCGCAGGTGGCCCTGGGCGCCGCCGGCACCTGGGTCTGGTTGGCGCTGCCGTTCTACGACTGGCCGTGGCCGCTGCCGGCGGTCGCCGCGGCGGTGCTCTACGGCCCGGTGATCGGTCTGGTCGCCAGCCAACTCGTCGCGGCGTACCTGCTGGTGGCCGGCTCCTTCGGAGTGAACGTCAATGAACTCTTCGCCGGCCAGGGCATCGAGGATTCCAAGTCGTTCCTGCGGCTGCGCATCGACCCGGACGGCACGTTGACCATCTACCCGTTGGGGGTGGACCGGGTCGCCCGCGACTGGCAGGTGAACCCCGACCAGTCCCCCACCCAAAGTTGGCTGATCCCCAAGTCCCCCCTGACCCCCCACCTAACCGAACCCCCCACAGTCCTCCACTAACCCACCCACCCCACGCACCCCCTGACCACAAAGTTGATCAAGAAGTTTGCGTCACGACGGACCCGATTCCTGACGCAAACTTCTTGATCAACTGGACTGGGCGGCGGAGGGAGGGAGGGCGCCGGGGGGAAGGGGGAAGGGCGGGCGGGGTTAGGGGGTGTAGTGCTGGTCGTGGGCTTGGCGGGGGGCGCAGACGGAGGCTCGGGAGCAGGAGCAGCGGGAGCCGTCGGCGTCCAGGCGTACGGTCACCGCGTCGCGGGGGACGCTGTGGCCGACGACCCGGCCGTCACCCTCGGGGGTGGAGACCCGGCTGCCGACCGCCGGGGCGGTCTCCTGAAAGCGCTGGTACAGCGGGTGCTCGTACTTGAGGCAGCACATCAGCCGGCCGCACGCGCCGGAGATGCGCAACGGGTTGAGCGGTAGGTCCTGGTCCTTCGCCATCCGGATGGTCACCGGCTCGAAGTCGGTGAGGAACGTGGCGCAGCACAGGTCCCGACCGCAGGAGCCGATGCCGCCCTGCACCCGTGCGGAGTCGCGTGCGGAGAGCTGGCGCAACTCCACCCGACAGTGCAGGGTCGCGCCCAGGTCGCGGACCAGGGACCGGAAGTCCACCCGGTGCGGGGCGGTGAAGTACACGGTGCTGCGCTCACCGCCGCTCTCGGCGGAGCCGAGCACATGGTCGACCGCCACCACCTTCATCGGCAGGCCGTGCGCGCGGATCAGCCGTTTCGCGGCCACCTTCGCCTCGGCCTTGCGCCGACGCAACGCCTCGTCCCGGAGGAGGTCGTCGTCACCGGCCAGCCCGACCAGGCGGGGGAAGCCGTCGGTGTCCTCGGTCACCCACTGGGCGGCCCACACGCACTCCGCCACCTCGGGCCCGTCATCGGTGGGCACCAGCACCCGGTCGCCCACCTGCGGACGTAACTCGCCCGGGTCGAGGTAGTAGAGCCGCCCGTACCGGTTGAAGCTGACCGCGCAGAGCATGCCCATCCCCCCACCCTACGACGGGTCACGGCGCAAGGCGCACCGGCCGGTTACGTCCCGCTGCCATTCATGACGGTCGACTTGACCTATTGCCGGGCGTCCCGTCGTGCCGTTGCTGCTCGCCCGGACGGTTGAATCCGGGGCCGGGCAGGAGACAAGACGGGCCTCGGCGGCGTTGAGTGGAGGCAGACCTGCGGGGGGTGCAGGGGGAAGACCACGGCGTCGCCGTGGGCGCCGGCTCAGGTCAGGCGCCCGCGAGCGACGCCGTGGCCTGTCCGGGGCGACACCGCCACGGCCGGAGGGCCGGGCTCGGTTACCAGCCGACCCGGGTGGGCTGGTCGTAGCGGGGTCGTCCGTCCGTTGGCGGACGCCACGCGGTCTCGGCCAGGCTCGGCGCCCACTGGCGCAGCAGCGTCTCCGCACCGTCGTACGCGACGCAGAGCACCGCCAGCACCCGTGCGGCGATCTCGGCGGCGTCGGCCACACCGGGCCCGACCGGCCCGGGGCGCGTCGACGCACCGGTGGCGGTGGAGGCGACCACGGCGACCGCTTCGGCCGAGCGGAGCACGTCGGCGAGGGTGCGGGCCAGTGCGAGTCGGCTGCCCTCCACCCAGTCGGCGAGGGCGTCGGCGTAACCGGCGGTGGATTCGAGTCGCCCGACCAGGCTGTCCGGCCCCTCGTCGAGGTGGCGCAGCAGCGCCGCCCGCTGTTGCCCGTACGCCGTGGCGGCCGGACCGGACCAGAGCACCGAGTCGGTGAGCGCGGCGGAGACGTCGTCGTACCCCCGGACGAGCCGGCGCACCGCGTGGCCGGCGCTGGCGAGCGGCACCGGGTGCAGGTCGAGGAAGCCGCGGACCGCGTCGCCCGGCAGCACCTGCATGCGGCGCAGCAGCGGCCAGACCCGGTGCCCCTCGGGGACGCCGGCCGCTATCAGCCTGTCCACCCGGCGGAGCAGGTCGAGGCCGGGCTCGGCGAGCCGGTCCAGCGCGTCCATCACGGTTCCCCGGTGAGCCGGCGGCGGGCCGCCCGGTCGACCTCGGCGTAGCGGTCGGCGGCCTCCCGCACGGCCGCTGCGGCGGCGGCCAGTCGACCGGCAGCGGCGCGGGCCTCCCGGGCCCGGTCGTCGGTGGCGGTGGTCCACTGCCGGTGCAGCGCCCGACCGATCTCGCCCGGGCGGCCCGGTGCGTCGGCGCCGAACGCGGCCTGGGCCGGATCGCTGGCGGTGACGGTGTGCGAAACGACGGTGAGCGTGGCGCTCGCCTCGTCCAGTCGGGCGGAGAGCGCGCGCAGTGTGTCCATCTCAGGCCCCCGCGAGCGGTCGGTAGGCGGCGAACGTCTCGTTGTGCAGCTTTTCCCGGGCCCATTCGGCGGCGTCGGCCGCCGCGGTGACCGCGGCCTGCACGGAACCGGCAACGTCGCGCGGGCTGCGGGTGTGCAGCGGCCCGAGGAACCGGACGTCGGTGATCCGTCCACCGGCAGTGACCACCACCTCGACCAGGCCGTCCGGCGAGCGGACGGTCACCTCGACGGTCGACACCGCCTGGTCGAACTCGGCCTGGAGGGACTCGATCCGGCGGTAGCGTCGCACCGCCTCCTCGATCCAGGCTTCGTCGATCTCCCCCCGCGGCATCGGCCGACTCCTCCCGGGTGATCCATCACTCAGTGTGGTGCCACCGTCACCACGGCACAGGGACCGTACCGCACCGCAATCGGGCCTGTCGATGCCTGTGGACAACGGCCGGAAAGTGCGCGTCAGCCCTTCCAGAGGGCGAGCATCATCGCCTCGACCGCGATCCGCGGCTTGACGTTCGCCTCGATCGCCGCACGGCAGGCGAGCACGGCCTCCAACCGGCGCAGCGCCCCCTCGGCGTCCCACTTCTGCGCGCCGGCGCCGGCCAGCGTGGCCGTGTCGGTGTGCACCGGAGCGACGGGTGCGCTCAGCGCCATGGTGAGCGCGTCCCGGTAGAAGCCCGCGAGGTCGACCAGCGCCCGGTCCAGAGCGTCGCGCTGGGCCCGGGTGGCCCGGGACTTCTGCCGCTTCTCCAGCTCCTTGAGCTGCCCGGCAGCGCCTCGCATGGCGCCGGCCGCGCCCCGGCCGGTGCCGCCCGCGCCGAGCGCGGTCTCCAGTGCCGCCCGCTCGGTCGTGTCGGCCTCGGTGACCGACGCCTCGGCCTCCGCCTCGGCCGCCTCGATCAGCGCCGACGCCGCGTCGAACGCCGCGCCGACACCGGTCAACCGGCGGGGCACCGCGAGCACCGCCTCACGTCGTTTGCGGGCCTCCGGGTCGCGGGCCAGCCGGCGGGCCCGTCCCACGTGGCCCTGCGCGGCCGCCGCCGCCCACTGCGCCACGTCGGGGGCGATGCCGTCCCGACGAACCAGCACCTCGGCCACCGCGGCGGCCGGCGGCTGCCGCAGGGGTACGACCCGACAGCGCGACCGGATGGTCACCGAGATGTCGTCCGGGTGGGTGGACGGGGCGCAGAGCAGGAAGACCGTCCGCGGTGGGGGTTCCTCGATCGCCTTGAGCAGCGCGTTGCCGGCGGCCTCGGTGAGTCGGTCGGCGTCCTCGACGACCACCACCTGCCAGCGCCCGCCGGAGGGTGTGCTGGCAGCGCGGAGCACCAGCGCGCGCATCTCGCCGACGCCGATGGAGAGCCCTTCCGGCACCACCATCCGCACGTCGGCGTGGCTGCCGCCCATGGTGGTGTGGCAGCCGGGGCACTCACCGCAGCCGGTGCCGTGCACGCACTGGAGTGCGGCGGCGAACGCCCGTGCGGCGACCGAGCGGCCGGAGCCGGGTGGCCCGGTGAAGATCCACGCGTGGGTCATCCCGGCGGCCGGGTCCAGCCCGCCGGTCGCGGCGTCGTCGGCCGCGGACTCGTTACCGCTGGCCGGGCCGGCGGTGACCAACGCGGCCGCGCCAGCACGCAGCACGGCGGCTGCCGCGGCTGCGGCGCGCCGCAGTTCGACCACCGCCTCGTCCTGACCGACCAGGTCGGCGAAGACGTCCGGCATCAGGTCTTGTGCTCCATCGTCACCAGCTCCGCGTCGGATAACTCAGGCTGCACCGAGGTGTCCGGGCCCTGCGCCGGCCGCGGGTGCACGATGCCGCCCGGCTTGCCGAGCATCTCCTCGACCCGCCGGACCACCAGCCCGGTGATCTCGTCGGCCGGCCGGGACGCGTCGAGCACCAGGTAGCGCTTCGGGTCGGCGGCGGCGAGGTCGAGGAACGCGTACCGGACACGCTCGTGGAAGGCGACCGACTCGGCCTCCAGCCGGTCGGTGCCGGTGTTGCGCGAGGCCACCCGGGACAGGCCGGTGCGCGGTTCGACGTCCAGCAGCACCACCAGGTCGGGCTTGAGCCCACCGGTGGCCCACGAGGAGAGCCAGGAGACCTCGTCGACGGGCAGCGTCCGGCCGGCGCCCTGATACGCCAGGGAGGAGTCGACGTACCGGTCACTGATCACCACGCCGCCCCGGACCAGCGCGGGCCGGACGACGGTGGCCACGTGGTGCGCGCGGTCGGCGGCGTAGAGCAGCGCCTCGGCGCGGGGAGAGGGCGCGTCGTCGCCGGAGGTGTCCAGCACCAGCGACCGGATTCGCCGGCCGACGCCGGTGGCCCCCGGCTCGCGGGTGACCACGACGTCTCGACCGTGGCCGCGCAGCCGCTCGGAGAGCGCGGTGAGCTGGGTGGACTTCCCAGCACCCTCGCCGCCCTCGAAGACCACGAAGAGCCCGGCGGAGACGAACGGCTCGGAGGGCATCAGCGGACGGCCCCGGATGGAGCCCCACAGGTCGGCGAGGACCGGTACGCCCTTCTTGTCGTCCATCTGGCCGAACGCGCTGATCCCGGCGAAGATGCCGGCGGCACCGGCGGCGAGCAGCAGCAGTCGGGTGGAGGAGACGGAGATGCCGAGATCGGCGATCTCCAGCTTGCGCGAGCCGCCGACACCGACCAACACGCTGCTCAGCCCGATGGCCAGGATCAGCACCAGCCGGGTGCCGATCTGCACCACCGCGAAGACCCGGCCGCGCACCTCGTCGGCCACCTCCCCACCCAGCAGGGTGGTGCCGGCCAGGAAGGCCATCCCGGCGCCGGCGCCGACCAGCACCGCGCCGACGATCGCCATGGACAGGTGGATGGCGAAGGCGAGGGTCATCACGGCGGCGCTGGCCAGCACGATGCTCATGCCGAACCAGCGACGCCGCGACATCTCCTTGACGACCATCGGACCGAGCCCGATGCCGAGCGCCAGACCGACGAAGATCGCGCCGAAGAGCAGTGAGAACGCGGCGTCACCGGCGCCCAGCGAGTTGGCGAAGAACTTGGCCGTACCGACCACGATGCCGCCACCGGCGAACGCGCCGAAGATGCCCAGCACCAGGCCGCGGACGAGCGGGGTCTGACCGATGTACTTCCAGCCCTCGGAGAACTGCCGGAACATGCTCTGTTCGGCACGCTCCGCCTCGCCGCGCTGCGCCTCGCTGATCTCCTTGATCCCGAACGCCACCACCAGTGCGGTGGCGAGCCGGGAGAAGGAGTTGAACCAGAGTGCGAGCTGGGCCGGCTCGGCCCAGGAGGGCAGCTCGCCGCCGACGGCACCACGGACGCCACGGTCGAGCACGGCGAGGCCGATGGCCGCGGCCACCGGGGTGAGGCCGTACGTGGTGATCAGGGTGAGCTGGTTGGCCGCTTCCAGCCGGGCCCGCGGGATCAGGTTGGGAACCGCGGCCTCCTTGGCCGGGATCCAGAGCAGGGTGAGCGACTCGATCAGGAAGGTGGCGATCAGCGCCCAGCCGACCACCAGGCCGCCGGCGGCGCCGCTGAGGGCGTAGAGCGGAATGGAGGCGAAGAGCACGAAGCGCAGCAGGTCACAGATGACCATCGTCCAGCGCCGGTCGAACCGGTCGGCGAAGACGCCGGCCACCGGGCCGAGCACCAGCGCGGGCAGCAGCCGGATCGCGGTGACCCCGCCGAACGCGGCGCCCTGGGCGGTGCTGCCCTGCACCTGCGAGGCGGCGAAGAGGGCGGTGGCCAGCAGGCCGAGCCAGTCACCGAAGGAGGCGGCGCCGAGCACGATCCAGAGCCGGCGGAACGGCCGGATGCGCAGCACGGACCGGATCGCGGCATAACCGGACGGATCGACCTGACCGCCGCTGGGCTGCTTGGCGGCGTTGTCCGACTGGTCACCCGGGCGCGACACGCCGGGCGACTCGCCGCTGTTCTGGCTTTCGATGGCCGTACCTCCACGTGCCGGCCCATCGCTGGGCACCTCCGGTGCAACACTCTAGACCCGGTGGGGGCCACCCCCCGGGCGACATTCTCCTGCTCGCTGAGCCTAGGCCGCCGGAGCTACCGACCGCAGCCCGGACGTACGCGAGGGTATTTCGCATTTTCCGTCAGACAGTTAGCGTGCACACGTGGCCATCGAAAGCGACAAACTTCGCGAGCGCCTGGATCGGGCGACTGCCCACCTCGACCCCCCGTACGCGGTGGTCGACCTCACCGCCTTCGACGCCAATTCGGTCGCCCTGGCCGATCGCGCCGCGGGAAAACCGGTCCGCCTCGCCAGCAAGTCGGTCCGCAGCCGGGAGTTGATCAGTCGGGCCCTCGCGCGGCCCGGCTGGCATGGCGTGATGGCGTTCACAGTGCCCGAGGCGATCTGGCTGGTCCGCGCCGGCGTCAGCGACGACGTGCTGGTCGCGTACCCGAGCGCGGACCGGGCCGCCCTCGCCGAGCTGGGCGCCGACCCGACGCTCGCCGCCGCGATCACCCTGATGATCGACGGCACCGGCCAACTCGACCTCATCGACGCCGTCACGGCACCTGGGCAGCGCGCCGAGCTACGGCTCTGCCTGGATCTGGACGCCTCCTGGCGACCGCTGCGCGGTCGGGTGCACGTCGGCGTCCGCCGCTCACCGGTGCACAGCGCTCGGGCGGCCGGCGCGCTCGCCGCCGCCGTCGCCGGTCGGCCCGGCTTCCGGCTGGTCGGGCTGATGTCGTACGAGGCGCAGATCGCCGGCCTGGGTGACGCGCCGCCGGGCAAGACGCTGCTGGCGGGCGCGATCAGGCTGGCCCAGCGCGGGTCGTACCGCGAGTTGCTGGCCCGCCGTGGCGCGGCGGTCGCAGCGGTACGCGAGCACGCCGACCTGGAGTTCGTCAACGGCGGTGGCACCGGCAGTGTGGCCGCGACCAGCGCCGATCCCGCGGTAACCGAGATCACCGCGGGATCGGGCCTGTACGGGCCGACGCTGTTCGACGCGTACCGCGCCTGGCGGCCCACCCCTGCGGCGTTCTTCGCCTGCGCGGTGGTCCGCCGACCGACGCCGGAGCTGGCGACGGTGCTCGGCGGTGGCTGGATCGCCTCCGGCCCGGCCGCCGACAGTCGACTGCCCCGACCGTGGCTACCGGCGGGGCTGAAGCTGGTCGGCACCGAGGGCGCCGGCGAGGTGCAGACCCCGCTGTCCGGAGCGGCGGCGGCCGGGCTGAACGTCGGCGACCGGGTGTGGTTCCGGCACGCCAAGGCAGGCGAGCTGTGTGAGCGGGTCAACGAACTGCACCTGATCGAGGGGGACGCGGTGGTGGCGACGGTCCCCACCTACCGGGGTGAGGGACAGGCGTTCCTCTGAGACCGGACAGCCGCCCTCACCGCCGGTCGGGGCCCGCGCCCCACGCCGGCTCAGGCCGGTTGGGGCGCCTCAGCATGCTTGCCGACGGTGGCTCGGCCGGTGTCCGGGCCGTCCACCTGGCGGTGCAGGTACTCCCGGATCAACGCCTTCGCCTCCAGCAGCACCCGCTCGTCGCCCTCGGGCTTCCGGCGGAAGGCGAGCTTGATCAGCGCGTCCGCCGCCTCGACCGCGATCTCCAGCACGAAGCGCAGCTTGGGCACGTCGGTGAGCCCGAAACGCTCGGTGAGCACCCGGGCCAACTGGTCGGCGATCACGCCGTTGTTGTCCCGTTGCTCGTCGAGCAGGTGCAGGTCGACCACGTCGCCGAAGTGCAGGGTACGGAAGCCGGGGACGGTGCGGTGCATCGTGATGTACTCGTCGATGCCCGCGTCGACGCCGTCCCACCAGTGGGTCATCTCGTCGGAGGCGAACCGCTCGTCGAGGCGCTGGAGGTAGGACTCCATGGTCCGCAGGGTCAACGCCTGCACGATCGCCCGCTTGTCCGGAAAGAACTGGTAGACCGACCCGATCGCCACCTCGGCCCGCTCGGCGAGCAGGGTGGTGGTCAGCCCCTCGTACCCCACCTCGTCGACGAGTTCGGCGCAGGCATCCAACATGCGCTGTACCCGCGCGACACTTCGACCTTGCACCGGTACGCGGCGCAGCGGCCCGGTCGTGGCGGCTGGTGTGGACACTCTGCGCCACCCCCCTTCGACGGATGAACATATCTCCACGTCACGAGTCCGTGACTACCGGTACAACGAGCGGATCGCAATTGCGGTATTTACCAGCTAGAACGTTCCTGATATGAAGTCAGTTCATATTCATGAATGAGGAGCGCGCATGGTCCGCACCGCACCGCTCGGGGCTGGATGGTCCAACTGGGCCGGGAACCAGCGTGGCAGCGCCAGCACGATCCTGCGCCCCGGCTCGCCGACCGATGTCGCAGAAGCCGTCCGATCTGCCGCCGCCGACGGCGGTCGGATCCGGGTGACGGGCAGCGGCCACTCGTTCACCGCCGTCGCGCTCGCCGACGACCGTCGGATGGATTTGTCCGACCTGGACACCATGGTCAGCGTAGACGTCGCACACCGACTGGTCACCGTGCCGGCGGGCATGACCCTGCACGCGCTCAACGGCCTGCTCGCCCGGCACGGTCTCGCACTGCCCAATCTCGGCGACATCGACGCACAGACCGTCGCCGGGGCGATCTCCACCGGCACCCACGGCACCGGAGCCGGGTACGGGTGCCTCTCCACCTTCGTCGAGGCGATCACAGTGGTCACCGGCACCGGCGAGGTGCTGCGCTGCTCCGCCGACGAGCATCCCGACGTCCTCGCCGCCGCCCGGGTGTCACTCGGCGCGCTCGGCGTCCTGGTCGAGGTGACCCTGCGCTGCGTGGACGCCTTCGTCCTGCGCGCCCACGAACGACCGGCCGAACTGGCCGACGTGCTCGGCGAACTGCCCGAGCTGATCGGCCGGCACGACCACGTCGAGTTCTACTGGTTTCCGTACACCTCCCGGGTCCAGGTCAAGGCCAACGACCGGGTGCCCGCCAACGACCGGCCGCTGTCCCGCTGGCGCGGCTGGGTGGACGACGACTTCCTGTCCAACCGGGTGTTCGCCGGCGCCTGCCGACTGGGCCGGGCCGTGCCCGCGCTGGCCCCGGGGATCAGCGCGGTCTCCGCCCGCGCGCTCACCGAACGCCAGTACACCGGCCGCTCCGACCGGGTCTTCTGCACGCCGCGCCGGGTCCGCTTCGTGGAGATGGAGTACGGCCTGCCCCGCGAAGCGTTGCCCGAGGCGCTCGCCGCGCTCCAGCGGATCGTGGACGGCCTGCCGTTCAAGGTGCTCTTCCCGGTGGAGGTGCGATTCACCGCCGCCGACGACATCTGGCTGTCGCACGGCTACGGCCGGGACAACGCCTACATCGCCGTGCACCAGTACGTCGGCATGCCGTACGAGCCGTACTTCCGGGCCTTCGAGCAGGTGGCCGCCGGGCTGGGCGGTCGCCCGCACTGGGGCAAGCTGCACTACCGCGACGCCGCCTCGTTGGCCACGGCGTACCCCCGCTTCGCGGACTTCCAGGCCGTCCGCGACCGGCTCGACCCCCACCGCGTCTTCACCAACGCCCACCTGAACCACGTCCTCGGGGTCTGACGGCTCCCGTCGGTACGCGCCATCGCGGTGACCGGCGCTAGAGCGCGAGGTCGTCCAGGTTCACCACGTTGGCCATCGCCTCCGCGCCCCTGTCGTTCAGGTGCATGCCGTCGCCGCTGTCCAGCGCCGGGTGGATGTGGTCGGGGGCGTGCGGGTCCGCGACAGCGCTCGCCACGTCGAAGACGGCGTCGAAGGCGTCCGTCGTACGGATCCAGTCGTTCACCTCGCGTCGGGTGGCGAGGCCCGCCGGGGTGCTGATCTCCGGGCCGGCGCCCGCGAACGGGCCGATGGTGGCGGCGACGATTCGCAGACCGGCGTCGTGGGCGCGGCCGGCCAGCGCACGGAAGCCCTCGACGAGGGCGTCGGCGGTGACGGGCGGCTCGCCCAACATGACCGGAAGACCGAGGTCGTTGATACCGAAGTGGACCAGGACGTGGGTCAGGGCGGGGATGGAGAGAACGTCGCGGTCGAAGCGCGCCAGCGCGTGATCGCCGACGCCGTCGCGCAGGAGACGGTTCCCGGCGATGCCCTGGTTGACGACCCACCCACGCTTGAGACGCCGGTTGAGGACGTCGACCGAGCGACGATTCGCGCTCGTCGTGGTGCCGACCCCTTCGAACCAGGAGTCGCCGAAGGCCACGGCGACCGCGGTGTCCCGGGGGGCGAGCACGTCGACGCCCGCGAGGTAGAACCTGGCCTCGACCTGCTCAGCCCCCATCAGTACGGGCGACGTGACGTGGTTGCCGTCGGCTATCCGGGCGACTTCGGCCGGCTTGTGCGAATGGGTGGCCAGACCGGTCGGCTCCGGAAGATAGAGGCTCAGCACCAGATCCGTGCCGGCCGCGACGGGGATGTCCACCGGGTCGCTGACGGCCTCCTCACCCGCCGGGATGACGTGACGCTCCACGCCGTCGACGGTGAGGGCGACCCGCTGGCCACCGACGGCGACCGTGGCAGCCGCGATGGTCAACGGAGTGCGGCCGTAGCGGTTCGTCAGCCGTACCCGGAAGGCCTCCCCGCCGCCGGCCAGGTGCAGCACCTGACGAACGGTCTGGTCGGCGAAGCTACGGGGTTCGCTGAACTGGAGCCGCTCGTACGGACTGAGCACCCCGGTACGGAAACCGGCGGTCCAGATCATGGCTGGTCCGGGTCGGTCGTGGTGCCCTCCTCCATGCTGATCACCGACTCGATCAGGGAGAAGAAGGTCTGGATGCCGGGCAGGTTGGCGCCCCGGCGGCGGGATTCGGCGTAGTCCTCGGACGAGCCCCAGAAGACGATGTCCAGCCACTCGTCGGCCGGCAGCTGGATCAGTCGCGCGCCGAGGAAGCCGGCACGGTCGGCCTGGAAGTCGCGCAGCATCCCCGGCCTCGCGGCCAGCAGGGCGTCCGTGCGCTCGGCGGGGACGCGGAAACGGGTGATTTCGACGGTGGTCATCGTGCCTCGATCCGTTCGGGTGCTGACTCGGAGTCGTTGACGCCCAGCATCAGCCGGAGCTGGGTCAGGAGAACATCGCGGAAATCCGCGGGTGCCGGGGTGGGGTGGTGCTGGACGCGGGAGATGATCAGACCGGCCAGTGCCGAGAGCAGGAGGTCCGTCACGGCCTCGGCGTCGTGGGCCAGCGTGAACGCACCCTGGGCAGCGCCTTCCCGGACGGCGGCCAGGAAGGGCGCCCGGTACCGCTCCTGCACAGTGGCGCTGTAGTCGCGCAGCTCGTCGTCACGCATGGCGGAGCGCCAGAACTCCACCAGCACCTGCCGGGTGCTCTCCGAGTTGTGCAGGCTCCGGTCGACCAACGCGACGAGTCGTCGCCACGGATCGGGCTCGGCGGCGGAGACGGCCCGCAGGGCCTCCACCTCCCGGTCGGTGAACACCTGCATGGCCTCGATGATCATGTCTTCGCGGGAGCCGAAGTAGGTCTGCAGGGTGCTGATCGCGACGCCGCCGGCCACGGACACGTCGGTGAAGCGGGTGTTCTCGTACCCGCGGGTGGCCAGCACGCCCGCCACGGCGTCGAGAACGGCATCCCGCTTCCCACCGCCCGCGCGCCTCTTGCGGGTCATCTCGACCTCGGCGGGCGCGGCTTTCGGATCGTCGGCATGGCCATACGGTACGACGGTACCGGCGAAATCGCGAAGGCAGCACCCTCTCGCATGACCCGAAACACCATAAAAAGAGCTTGGACAGTTCCCGTTCGGGCGGAACGGGAACTGTCCAAGCTCTGGAGCGTCGGACCAGCGCCACCTGACGGATCAGACGGCGCGGAGGGCTACTCCGTGCTGGTCGCGGCCTTGCGCGGGGCGGCCTTCTTCGCCGGAGCCTTCTTCGCCGCCGTCGCCTTGGCCGTGGTGGTCTTCTTCGCGGCCGTGGACTTGCTGGCGGCGGCCGTCTTCTTGGTGGCAGTGGCCTTCTTCGCGGGCGCCTTCTTCGCCGCCGCCTTCTTTCGCGGCGCCGGACCCTTCGCCCGCTTCTCGGCCAACATCTCGGACGCTTCCTCGATGGTCAGCGCCTCCGGCGTCTGCCCGCGCCGCAGCGACGCGTTGAACTCCCCGTCGGTCACGTACGGACCGAACCGGCCGTCCTTGATCACCAACGGCTTCTCGGTCGCCGGGTCCACGCCCATCTCGCGCAACGGCGGTGCCGCGGCTCGCCGTCCACGGGCCTTCGGAGCGGCCAGCAGAGCCAGCGCCTCGTCCAGACCGACAGTGAACATCTGGTCCTCGGACTCCAGCGAACGGAACTCCTCGCCCCGCTTGACGTACGGGCCGTAGCGACCGTTGTTGGCGAAGACCTCGACGCCGTCCGGCGCGACACCGATCAGCCGGGGAAGGCTGAGCAGCTTGAGCGCCTCCTCCAGGGTCAGCGAGTCCGGGGTCTGCGTACGCAGCAGCGACGACTTCCGCTCGCCGCTGGACACGTACGGGCCGAACCGGCCGGACTTGAGCACGATCGGCTCGCCGGTGCCGGGGTCGTCGCCGAGCTTGCGCTCGCCGCTGCCGCCCAGGAACAGCTCGTGCACCTTCTCCGGAGTCAGCTCGTCCGGGGCCAGGCCCTCGGGGATCGGCGCCCGGTCACCCTGGGAGCCACCCTCCTCGCCCTCGGCAGCCGGTGCCGGCTGCTCACCGCCGGGCAGTTCACGTTGCAGGTACGGCCCGTAGCGGCCGACCCGCACGACGACCTCGCGGCCGTCGTCGTCGGTGAAGAGCGGGATGGAGTTGACGCTGCGGGCGTCGATGTCGCTGAGGTTCTCGGTGACCAGCTTCTTGAGCCCGCCGGAACGGGCGATGTCCTGGTCGCCGGCACCGTTGGAGCTGCCGAAGTAGAACGCCGTGAGGAAGTCGACCGCCGCGTGGTCACCGCCGGCGATCTCGTCCAGCTCGTTCTCCATGGTGGCCGTGAAGTCGTAGTCGATCAGGCGGGGGTAGTGCCGCTCCATCAGCCCGATCACCGCGAAGGCCAGGAAGGTCGGGATCATCGCCTGGCCGCGCTTGGTGACGTACCCCCGGTCCTGGATCGTCTGCATGATCGACGCGTAGGTGGACGGGCGGCCGATGCCCAGCTCTTCCAGGGCTTTGACCAGCGACGCTTCGGTGTAGCGCGACGGCGGCTGGGTGTGGTGGCCCTGCGCGGCCAGCTCGTCGGCGGTCAGCGGCTGGTCCTTGACCAGGGTGGGCAGCCGGCGCTCGGCGTCCTCGGCCTCGGCGTTCTCGTCGTCGCTGGACTCGACGTAGGCGCGCAGGAAGCCCGGGTCGGTGATGGTCTTGCCGGTCGCGCCGAAGTCGGCTTCCTCCTGCGAGGTGGAGACCGCCCGGATCCGCACCGACACGCTGGAGCCGACCGCGTCGGTCATCTGCGAGGCGATGGTGCGCCGCCAGATCAGCTCGTAGAGCTTGAACTCCTCGGCGGACAGCTCCTTGGCCACCTCGCCCGGGGTGCGGAAGTTGTCCCCCGCCGGGCGGATCGCCTCGTGCGCCTCCTGCGCGTTCTTCACCTTGCCGGTGTAGCGGCGCGGCTCCGGCGGAACGCTGCGCTCGCCGTACAGCTCGACGATCTGTCGGCGGGCCGCCGAGATGGCGGTCTCCGACAGGTTGACCGAGTCGGTACGCATATAGGTGATGTAGCCGTTCTCGTACAGGCGCTGCGCGGTACGCATCGTCTGCTGCGAGGACAGGCGCAGCTTGCGGGCCGCCTCCTGCTGGAGGGTCGAGGTGATGAACGGCGCGTACGGGCGGCGACGGTAGGGCTTCTCCTCGACCCGGGTGACGGTGAACGGCCGCCCCTCCAGTCGGGCCGCGAGACCCCGGGCGCCACTCTCGTCGAGGTGCACGACGCCGGCGCCGGCCCGGACACGGCCGGTGGTCGGCTCGAAGTCCTTACCGGTGGCGATCCGGTCGCCGTTCAGGGCGATCAGGGTGGCGTTGAACGCACGCGGACCCTCGCCGGCGTTGGCCACCGCGAGGGTGGCCAGGATGTCCCAGTACTCGGCGGTGCGGAAGGCCATCCGCTGCCGCTCCCGCTCGACCACGATGCGGGTCGCCACGGACTGCACCCGGCCTGCCGAGAGCCGCGGCATGACCTTCTTCCACAGCACCGGGGAGACCTCGTAGCCGTACAGGCGGTCGAGGATCCGGCGCGCCTCCTGGGCGTCGACCAGATCGCGGTCGATCTCCCGGGGGTTGGCCACCGCCGCCTGGATCGCCGGCTTGGTGATCTCGTGGAAGACCATCCGCTTGACCGGGACCTTGGGCTTGAGCGTCTCGACCAGG
This sequence comes from Micromonospora sp. NPDC127501, assembly GCF_040302185.1. Taxonomy (NCBI): domain Bacteria; kingdom Bacillati; phylum Actinomycetota; class Actinomycetes; order Micromonosporales; family Micromonosporaceae; genus Micromonospora; species Micromonospora sp. NPDC127501. The sequence continues at coordinate 89,932 of NZ_JBEORJ010000002.1, forward strand.
TGCCAGGCGATCGCCTCGCCCTCGCGGTCCTCATCCGTCGCCAGGAAGATCTCGTCGACTTCCTTGGCCAGCTTCACCAGCTTGCTGATCTGCTGCTTACGGTCCGCGGAGACGACGTAGAGCGCCTGGAAGCCGTTGTCGACGTCCACCCCGAGCCGGGCCCAGGGTTCCTTCTTGTACTTGGCCGGCACGTCGGCGGCGTTGCGCGGCAGGTCGCGGACGTGACCGAAGCTGGCCTCCACGACGTACCCCGGGCCAAGGTAGCCCGAGATCGTCTTGGCCTTCGCCGGTGACTCGACGATGACCAGACGGGTGGTTCCAGCGTTGCTCGGCACGTCTCTCCCCGACCTCACTCCTGCTCGTGGCCTGCCGGCGCCCGGACAGCGACCGCTTTCGACCCCGCCGTCGCACCGGCGGTCCGGATGTCCAACGTAACGCGCCGCCCGCGTTTCGGGTTTCGCGGGCCGCAAACCGCTTCAAGGCGGCGGTCGACGCCGCCCCGCCGCGCTCGGCACTGCCGGACGGCGCCACCGTACACCGTGGGTAGGGCTCGAAGCGGGTCACTGTGACGATGGCGGACCCACGACCGAGGCCCGAGCCGCCCGTTTTCCGCCTGGATCAACCCGCCGGCTGTCCGGCACCGGACACCCGGGCGCCGCCGTCCCGAGCCGCCCCCCGCCGGGTCGATCATGGACTTATGGTGGGCGTTTTCCCCCCGGACGAGCAATACGTCCCCACCACAACTCCGTGATCGACACGGCCGGCGGGGGTGCGGTCAGGTTGGCCAGGCGGCGGCCGGCGCGGCGCTCGGCGCGCCGCCGACCAACTCGGCGAGCCGGGCCAGCCGGCGGCGGCCGGTGATCCGGTACGCCGGACCGCCCTCACCCGGGTCGACAAGCGTCCCCGCCAGCCCGGCCGCGGCGAGCGCGTCGCCGATCGACTCCCAGCACTGCTTGTCGTCCGCGCCCAGCCGTAACAGGAAGCCGTCGGGAGGCTCCGGCGTTCCGGCGGCGGCGAGCCACAACCGCAACCGCCGGCCGGTCAGATGAAAGGCGGGCGGCGGGCCGTGCAGCCAGGCGGCCGCGAGCGGCTTCAGGACCCGGGTGTACGACGTACGAACGGCGTGTCGCGCGCCCTCGGTCGGCTCCCAGCTCGCTGCCAGCCCACGCGACGCCAGTTCGGCGACGAGCACGTGCACCCGCCATGCGGCGTCCACCTGCACCGAGAGCCGGGCGGTGCCGCCCATCCGGACCACCTCACCCGGCCCGGCGAGCAGCCCGGCCAGGTCGGCGACGGTCGGTTCGGCCGCGTCCGCGCCGAAGAAGACAAGTTGCCGGCCCGCGTCGTCAGTTTGGGGTGGGCCGTTCTGAACTGAGCCGTCCTGCGACGAACGGTTCTGCGGCGCGCCGCCGCGGCGTCGCCCGGGAGTGGGCGTGTCGGACTCGGGCGCGGGGAACAGCGCCGGGGGAGGCTGCGCCTTCCCGGTGTCACCGAGCCCGCTCAGCGACACTCCGGCACCTCGTCGAATGCCTGTTTCAACTCCTCGGAGTTGAGCTTGCTGGTGTCCAGCGCGCTGGCGTCGTACTCCTTGTTGAGGGTCTCCACGGCGGCCCGTACGCCGTCGTAGAAGGCGGTCGGCTCGCCGGTGCCCAGGCCGTCGATGGTGTCCCGGGCGCGACCGTACGCGTCCCGCATCTTCCCCAGTGAGCTGCGGAAACCCGCGGATATTGCCTCGCCGTTCTCCGCCTCCGGGATGCCGGCCTTCTCCACCTTGCGGCGCGCGGCCTCGCTGGCCTGCTCCGCCCCATCGAAGAGCCGCACCAGGTTCTCCTTGGCCTGCGCCGGCGTGGTCTGCGCGGTCATCTGCTCGTCAGTGCTGCTGGTCAGCTTGTTGATCTCGGAGCGCCACGGGGTGAGAGCACCGCAGACCGAGGCCGCCCAGGCCCGTGGGCTGGGACCTCCGCCGCAGCCGGCCAGGACGACGATCGTGGCCAGGACCACCGTGAGCTTTCCGGCGGCAGACGCCCGGCACGTACGCATGCGTTGCAGCGTACGGCCTTTGGCCAGGTGTGGCATCGGGCCGGACGGCCCGAGGTCCCCGGTCGACGGCTACGTCGACCGGGGACCCCGGGCTGTTCCTGGATCAGGCGTTGACCGTCTCCGGGCGGTGATCGGTGCTACCCGCGCCGGTGTTGCCATCGGCGTCCGAGTCGGACATCGCGATGCCCTTGCGCTTGCTGAACACCACCGACGCCACGATGATCGCCGTCGCGACCAGCGCGATGCCGACCCGCAGGCCGACGTTGCGGTCGTCGCCGACACTCCAGGCCACCACGGCGGGCGCGATCAGCAGCGAGACCAGGTTCATCACCTTGATCAGCGGGTTGATCGCCGGGCCGGCGGTGTCCTTGAACGGGTCGCCGACGGTGTCGCCGATGACCGTGGCGGCGTGCGCCTCGGAGCCCTTGCCCCCGTACGCGCCGTCCTCGACCAGCTTCTTGGCGTTGTCCCAGGCCCCACCGGAGTTGGACAGGAACACCGCCATCAGCGTGCCGGCACCGATCGCACCGGCCAGGTACGCCGCGAGCGCGCCGGGCCCGAGGCCGAAGCCGACAGCGATCGGCGCCAGGATGGCGAGCAGGCCCGGGGTCATCAGCTCGCGCTGCGCGTCCCGGGTGCAGATGTCGACGACCTTGCCGTACTCCGGGCGCTGGGTGCCGTCCATGATGCCGGGCAGCTCACGGAACTGCCGGCGGACCTCCATCACCACGGCACCGGCCGAGCGGGACACCGCGTTGATGGCCAGCCCGGAGAAGAGGAAGACCACCGCCGCACCGATGATCAGGCCGACCAGGTTGCGCGGGTTCGCCACGTTCAGCGCGTTGAGGATCTCGTTGCCGACGTCGCCCACACCAGCCGTCGCGTACGCGCTGCTGAGCGTGTCGGTGTACGAGCCGAACAAAGCGGTCGCGGCGAGTACCGCCGTGGCGATCGCGATGCCCTTGGTGATCGCCTTGGTGGTGTTGCCGACCGCGTCCAGCTCGGTCAGCGTGCGAGCGCCGTGCTCGTCGATGTCGCCGGACATCTCGGCGATGCCCTGGGCGTTGTCGGAGATCGGCCCGAAGGTGTCCATCGCGACGATCACGCCGACCGTGGTGAGCAGGCCGGTGCCGGCCAGCGCCACCGCGAACAGCGACAGCGTGATGGAGCTGCCGCCGAGCAGGAAGGCGCCGAAGACGCCGGCACCGATCAGCAGCGCCGAGTAGACCGCCGACTCCAGACCGATGCTGATGCCGGCCAGGATCACTGTCGCCGCACCGGTCTGCGAGCTCTTGCCGATGTCCTGCACCGGCCGCCGGTTGGTCTCGGTGAAGTAGCCGGTCAGCGCCTGGATCGCGGCGGCCAGCACGATGCCGATCACGACCGCGCCGATGGCCACCAGTCGCGGGTTGCCGGTGGCGTCGGTGAGGCCACTGTCGAACTCGCCGAAGGTCGCCGGCAGGTACGCGTAGGCGGCGATCGCCACCAGCACCGCGGAGAGCACCGCGGACAGGTAGAAGGCCCGGTTGATCGCGGTCAGGCCGTTACGGTCGGACGCGCGCAGCCGGGTGATGAAGACGCCGACGATCGCGATCAGCACGCCGATGGTGGAGATGATCAGCGGGAAGACCAGGCCCTGCTCGCCGAAGGCGGCACGGCCGAGGATGAGCGCGGCGACCAGCGTGACCGCGTACGACTCGAACAGGTCGGCGGCCATGCCGGCGCAGTCACCGACGTTGTCGCCCACGTTGTCGGCGATGGTGGCGGCGTTGCGCGGGTCATCCTCGGGGATGCCCTGCTCGACCTTGCCGACCAGGTCGGCGCCGACGTCGGCGGCCTTGGTGAAGATGCCGCCGCCGACCCGCATGAACATCGCGAGCAGCGCGGCGCCGAAGCCGAAGCCCTCCAGCACGGTGGGCGCGTCACCCCGGTAGACCAGGACGACCAGCGCCGCACCGAAGAGGCCGAGGCCGACGGTGAGGAAGCCGACGACGCCGCCGGTCCGGAAGGCGATCTTCATGGCGGCCTCGCGGCCGCCTACTCGCTCCCGTGCGGCGGCGGCCACGCGCAGGTTGGCGCGGGTGGCCAACCACATGCCGGCGCCGCCGATGAACGCGCTGAACAGGGCGCCCACCACGAAGAAGAGTGAGCGGCCGATCTTCACAGCGAGCTCACTGCCATCGGTGTCGTGCACCGGAAGCAGGAAGAGCAGCACGACGGCGACGACGACGAAGATCGCCAGAGTGCGGAATTGACGGAGCAGGTAGGCGGAGGCGCCCTCCTGGACCGCCCCCGAGATCTCCTGCATTTTCTCGGTGCCCTTACCAGCGGCCAGCACCGTTTTTGTCAGGGCGGCAGCGAAACCGAGTGCCACCAGCGCGACAACCGCGGCGATGACGACGTAGGTGACATTGCTTCCGGTAAGGGAAAGCCCGCCGCCGTCGGCGGCCAAGGTCTCGGACATCTGTGTCCTCCTGTTACCGAACAATCGCGCCGGTGAGTGGAGACGCACTGACCGACGCCTGGATGCGGACTCGCAAGCGCGCGCCAACCCACCAGCGGACCAGCGATGAACACCCATACCCGCTGGCTGCGGGATAGGTCACTTGCTGACAACCCGGGTACTGTAGCCCTCCGCAGTGTTGGAGGTCACACCCAGGTGGCACCGTGTCGCGATGATCTTCGTCGCTGTGTTATGAAACGAAATCTGATATAGGGCCCCATCCATGCAAAGAAGGCCGCATCCCCAGCAGGGGACGCGGCCTACGCAGCGGAACTCGTCAGCGGCCGACCGGCCACACCATCCGTACCTCGGTGCCGATGCCCTCGTCGACCGGACGCACCTGCAGGTCCTCGACGAAACCCGCGAGCAGCGCGAAGCCCACGCCGGTGGTCAGCGCCTCATCGGTCAGCGACTCGTTGGCCAGCTCGTCCGGCGGCAGCGCGGTCAGACCGATACCCGCCTCGATCGGCGCCCGGTCCACCACCCGCACGGCGTACGAGCCACCGTCGGACATCTCCACCAGCACCGGGTCGGCCAGGCCGTACTGCCGGTGCAGGGCCACCGCCCGCGTGCACGCCTCACCGATGGCCAGGCGCACCTCGTCCAGCAGGTCCTCCCGCACCCCGGCCCGCCGGGCAACGGCGACGCCGACCAGACGGGCGGTGCGCACGTGCACCGGAGCGGGCGAGAACGAAAGCTTGACTGTCGCCATCACGCGCCGGCGCCCGCCGAGTCGGCGCTGATCGCCGCGTCGACCGTCGGGTGCAGCGGAAACACCTGGTCCAGCGCGGTGATCCGGAAGATCTTGAGCAACGGCTCCTTGTCGCAGACCAGCGCGAACGAACCGCTCGCCGAGCGGAGCCGTTTGAGCGCGCCGACCAGCACGCCCAGCCCGGTGGAGTCGAGGAAATCCACCCGACCGAGGTCGACGACCACGTGACGGGCGCCACCGTCGATCAGTTCGAGGAGTCGTTCCCGGAGCCGGGGCGCGGTGTAGACGTCCACCTCACCACCGACCTCGAGCACCGTGTGCTCGCCCACGGTGCGGGTCGCCAGTGACAGCTCCATCGGTCCTCCTCGCCAGAGCCGTAAACTCTCGTGGGCATCTAACCACTACCGCCGGGACGGCCTGCGGACGCCAGCGGAGGCTTCCCCTTACCCCGGTGTCCGACTTTTCATCTCCGAACACCAGTGCGAGAGTGCAGGGCGTGACCTCCAACGACTTCAGCTCCGCGCGCGGCACCCCGCGCGACGACCTGGAGTCGTCGTCCGCGGCCACCGTATCCGCTGGTCCCGGCCCCGGGCCAACGCCGGCCGACCTGCTGCGCCGGCTACGCGCCCGGGGCGCCGCCGACCCGGTCACCCACGTCGAGCGGGTGCCGGCCCGCGCCGGGGTGCCCGCGCCGTGGCCGTCGTGGGCATCGGAGGAGTTGCGCGCGGCGTTCACCCGGCGCGGCGTGGTCGCACCCTGGCAGCACCAGGCCGAGGCGGCCAACCTGGCGTACGAGGGCCAGCACGTGGTCGTCGCCACCGGCACCGCGTCCGGCAAGTCGCTGGCGTACCAGCTGCCCGCCCTGGCCACAGTGCTCGCCGACCCCCGGGCCACGGTTCTCTACCTGGCGCCGACCAAGGCCCTCGCCGCGGACCAGTTGCGCGCCGTCGCCGCGCTGGAGCTGGAGGGGGTCCGCCCCGCCTGCTACGACGGGGACACTCCGCGCACCGAGCGGGAGTGGATCCGCCGGCACTCCCGGTTCGTGCTGACCAACCCGGACATGCTGCACCACGGCATCCTGCCCGGGCACGCCCAGTGGTCCGGCTTCCTGCGCCGCCTCGCGTACGTGGTGATCGACGAGTGCCACACCTACCGGGGCGTGTTCGGCTCGCACGTCGCGCACGTGCTGCGTCGGCTGCGTCGGCAGTGCGCCCGGTTCGGGGCCACCCCGGTGTTCGTGCTCGCCTCGGCCACCTCCAGCGACCCGGCCACCGCGGCCGGACGGCTGACCGGCCTGCCGGTGACAGCGGTCACCGAGGACGCCTCCCCCCGCGGCGGGGTGACCTTCGCACTCTGGGAACCGCCGCTGCTGCCACCCGACTCGTCGGCCTCCTCTCCGGTGCCGCCGCAGGCGACGGGCGAGCACGACGAGCTTCACCAGGTCCGCCGGTCGGCGCTGCGCGAGACCGCGGACCTGCTCGCCGACACGGTCGCCGAGGGGGTACGCACCCTCGCGTTCGTCCGCTCCCGCAAGGGTGCCGAGGTGGTGGCCGCCAACGCGCGTCGAGCGCTGGACGACGCGGTGCCGGGGCTCGGCGACCGGGTGGCCGCCTACCGCGGCGGTTACCTGCGGGAGGAGCGGCGCGAGCTGGAACGGGCCCTGCTGACCGGCGACCTGCTCGGCCTGGCCTCGACCAACGCGCTGGAGCTGGGCGTGGACCTGGTCGGGCTCGACGCGGTACTGATCTGCGGCTACCCGGGCACCCGCGCGTCGCTGTGGCAGCAGGCGGGCCGCGCCGGGCGTTCCGGGCAGGAGGCCCTCGCGGTGCTGGTGGCCCGGGACGACCCCCTGGACACCTACCTGGTGCACCACCCGGAGGCGATCTTCGGCGCGCCGGTGGAGGCGACGGTGCTCGACCCGGCCAACCCGTACGTGCTGGCACCGCAGCTCGCCTGCGCCGCGGTGGAGGCGCCGCTCACCCCGGCCGACCTGGCGCTCTTCGGCGACGGGGCGAAGGAGGCGGTCGACGAACTGGTCGCTGCGGGAGCGCTGCGGCAGCGGCCCACCGGTTGGTACTGGCGGCACCGGGAGCGGCCCGAGGTGGACCTGCGCGGCGAGGGCGGTGCCCCGGTCGCCGTGGTGGAGTCGTCGACCGGCCGGCTGCTCGGCACCGTCGACGGCGGCTCGTCGCACTTCCTGCTGCACTCCGGTGCCGTCTATCTGCACCAGGGCGTCTCGTACGTGGTCGACCAGCTGGACCTGGCCGACGGTTGCGCGCTGGTGCGCGCCGAGGAGCCGGACTGGTCCACCCACGCCCGTGACGTCACCGACCTGTCCGTGGTGTCGGTGCGCTCCTACGTGGACGCCGGGCCGGTCGGCATGTTCCTCGGTGAGGTGGACGTGACCAGCCAGGTGGTGTCGTACCAGCGGCGGCGGATCGCCACCGGCGAGGTGATCGACACCCGGCCGCTCGACCTGCCCACCCGGGAGCTGCGCACGGTGGCGGTCTGGTTCACCCTGTCACCGCAGTCGTTGGCCCTCGCCGGGGTCCAGCCGGCCGACGTGCCGGGTGCGCTGCACGCCGCCGAACACGCCGCGATCGGTCTGCTGCCGCTGATGGCGACCTGCGACCGGTGGGACATCGGTGGGATCTCCACCGCGCTGCACCCGGACACCGAGGCGCCGACCGTCTTCGTCTACGACGGGCATCCGGGTGGCGCCGGGTTCGCCGAGCGGGCGTACGGGACGGCGGCGGCGTGGCTGCGGGCCACCCGGGACGCGATCGCGGAGTGCGGCTGCGAGGCCGGCTGCCCGTCCTGCGTGCAGTCACCGAAATGCGGTAACGGCAACAACCCCCTCTCCAAGCCGGACGCGATCCGGGTGCTCGACGTGGTGCTGACGAACCTGCCGGACTGAGCGGCTTGCATGAATCGGCATGGCACGGGGCACAATGGTGTGGGAGCGCTTCCATCGATGCCAATGCTGCTATCGCCCCCCCGTGCCCGAGGAGAAGCTGTGGCCGACACCATCGCCGAGACCGTCGACCTGCTCTACACCATCGACCAGGACAATCTCACCCTCGACCAGCAGATCGCGCTGGGGTCGGCACTGGCCGCCCTGGCCCAGGCGGAACGGCTGGAACAGATCAACGAGCGGCTGCGCGGCATCCACCAGGTGCTCAACACCTGGTCGCTGCGGGCCGCGACCTCCGTCGACAGTCGCTGAGGTCTTCCGGAGTGATCCTGCTAGGGCACCAGTGATCACTCCGTGCTGGGTAGTCGTCCGTCTGGCTACCTCGACGGCTACCCAGCAGCAACTGATCATGGATAGCAGGGGGCGCGACGGTTGTCGGGCTGTGCGAGACTCCGGCGCACCAACCCCAGAGGAGTACACATGCAGCTCGACAACTTGCAGGGCCAGCACCAGTTCCACATCCGCCAGCGCCTGCGCATGATGGTCAACCAGTACGAGGTCCGGGCGGTCTCCCCCGACGGCACCGAGGGTGAGCTGCTGGCGTTCGCGCAGCAGAAGCGGCTCGCCTTCAAGGAGCAGGTGACCATCTACACGGACGATTCCAAGCAGCAGCCGCTGCTCGGCTTCAAGGCCCGCCAGCGCATCGACCTCGGCGCCACGTACGACGTCACCGACGCGGCCGGCAACCCGATCGGCCTGTTCCGCAAGGACTTCGCCCAGTCGCTGCTGCGGTCCACCTGGCACGTCGAGCAGAGCGGCCTGCCGCAGGTGACGGGCCAGGAGCGCAGCATGCCGGTGGCGCTGCTGCGTCGGTTCGTCGACTCGCTGTCCTGGCTGCCGTACCACTTCGACTTCACCGCGAACGGCCAGCCGGTCTTCACCGTGGTCAAGAAGTGGGGCCTGCGCGACAAGTACGTCGTCGAGGTGCAGAACCCGCAGATCGACCGTCGCCTGGTCATCGCGATGGCCGTCGCCCTCGACGCGCTCCAGGCCCGCTGACACACCCGGCCCGGACCAGGGCGCTGCGGTGACCCTCGGTGGTCGCCGTCGCGCCACCCAATCCTCGGCAGCCGGCCGGGACCTGGCCCTCGACCAGTCCCCGGCCGGCAGGCCGCAGGGCCACCGCGAGGGTCAGCCCCGGACCGGGCCGGCGCGGGCGCTCGCCGAAGCCACCCGACTCAAGCCGGGTAGTGGCGTGAACGCCACCTCGACCGTCACCAGCACGTCCAGCCCGTCGAGGTGACAGCCGACCAGCCGGCCATCGTTGCGATTGGCGAGGTCGGACGCGGATGCACAAGCCGCAGCGTCGCCGTCGAGCGCTCGGGCCGCCCCGGCCAGCGCACCGAGATCGGCTGCTACGGCCGCCCGCTGGCGCGCCATTCCGGCAGCGACGATGGCCGCGCCGAACGTCCCGAACACCACGAAGACGAGCCCCATCGCCAGCAGCAGGACAATCGCGCCACCTCGCTGCCGGTCCGGCCGGCCATCAACGAACTCTTCCGAAGCCGGTGGGTGACCGGCGCGGTGTGACGGATCGCCAGGTCGTGGCACTACCAGCTCCCCTCGTGAGTGCCCGGTTCGACGGCGGCGACGGCGGTGGCGGCCACGGTGATCCGCGGTAGCCGGCCGCCCAACGTCCGGACGGGTGCCCGTACCGTCGCCTGCACCCGGTCGCCGTCGACGGACACCGACACCGCCGCCCCCGGCGGCGCCGCCCGGCCACCCTCCGCGCTGCCGTCCGCGCCCCGGGCGGCGGCGAGCGCAGCCTCCCGGGCCGCGTGCAGGCAGCCCGCCTGTGCGCTGACGGCGTTGACCGCGGTGAGGCCGGCCAGCAGGAGCAGGAGCAGCGCCGGCAGGCCGGCCGCCAGTTCGGCGGTGAAGGACCCCCGGTCCCCGCCAACGGTCCGCGGGGGGACGCGAAGTCTCCGCCCGCCGCGCACCGCCAGCCCGGGAACGCCCGACCCTGGATCGCGGCCGGCCCGCCGACGCTCGATCACTTCAGTGCCCGGTCGATGACAGCGGTCAGCGCCGACTGAACGTTGCCGGAGGTCAGCACCTTCAGCAGGATCCCGGCGAAGGCGACCGCCGCGAGGGTGCCCACGGCGTACTCGGCCGTGTTCATTCCGGCATCGCCGCGCAGGCGAGCGATGAGTTTGCGCATGACTGTTTCCCTTCTCGATGGGTCAGAGCACATCGCCGAGAACGGCGACGATCACCGGCACGAGTCCGGCGAGAATGAACGCCGGCAGGAAGCAGAGCCCCAGCGGCAGGACGATGAGCACACCCGCCCGGCGGGCCGATGCCTCGGCAGCGGTGGCCCGGTCGGCGCGCAGGTCGTCGGCGAGCCGGGTCAGTGCGCCGGCCAGGGCGGCACCACTGTTGGCCGAGCGCAACGCCGCTGCGGTCAGGCGCTCCGCGCCCGGCACTCCGTCCAGCGCGGACCATGCCTCCGCTGGGCCACCGCCAAGCAGCAGCGTGCGGCCAACACGGGCCAACCGGCCGGCGAGCGGTCCGTCCAGTGCCTCGGCGACGGCCAACACCGACCGGTCCACCGGGGCGCCCGCCCGCATCGCCGCCGCCAGAAGGTCGGCGGCAAGCGGGAGGTCGGTGGCCTCCTGCTGCCGTCGCCTACGCACAGCGGGCGACTCGATCCGCCGCAACAGGACATCGAGCAGGAACGTGGCCGGGAGAGCGCCGAGCAGCCCGAGCCAGCCCTCGACGACGACGGCCACGGCGAGCCCAGCCAGCACCGCCACGAGCCGGATCGCGTCCGGCCGTCGCCGCCTGGTTGAGCTGGGCTGGCTCGCCGAGCTGGCCTGGCTCGCTGAGCTGGCTTGGCTCGCCGAGCTGGGCCGGCCGGCTGGGCTGCGCTGGCCGGCCCAGCCGCGTTGGCTCCCCGAGCTGTGTTGGCGCCCAGAGCTGTGTTGGCTCCCAGAGCTGCGTTGGCCGGCTGAGTTGGACTGGCCGGCTGGGCCGCGGGCCGTCATCCGGCCCGCCCCGGTGCCGCGCCCAACCGTTCCGCCCAGAGGAGGCCCACGACCTGGAGGGCGATCGCCACAATCGCGCTAGCGCCGCCGACCGTGCTGTGCAGGAGCACCGCCATGGGGTCGACGCCGATGCCGTACCCCAGCCCGATCCCGCCAACCGGCAGGGCCGCCAGTAGCCAGGCCGTGGCCCGGGCACCGGCCGCCTGGGCCGCCGCCGCTGCCAGACCCCGGTCGGTCGCCCGAGCGTCCGCCTCGATCCGCTCCAGAAGCTCCGCCAGCGGCGCGCCGGTCCGGTCGGCCAACCGCACCGCCGCCGAGGTCAGCTGACGTAAGCGGCTCGCCCCGTCACTCCCGACGGCGGTGACGTCGAGGGCGTGTGGGACGGGCAGGCCGGCCCGCAAGTCCGCCGCGAGGCCGCAGAGCTGGTCCAGCCCACGTCGTCGGTCCCGCTCGGCGCTCCGGTTCACTCGCCAACGCAGCGCGGCGCGCACGGCCAGCGTGCCGTACCCGGCCATCGCGACCGCGGCCACCGGACCGCCGACCACGGCACCCACACCACCACCGAGCAGACCGACCACCGGCAGCACCCGGGCCGTCGATCGCGAGATGCGCAACAACGAAGGCGTACGCGGTCTTCTGTCGGTCGGGCCTACGCGCCCGTGGGCGCGGCAATCGGCGATCGCGCACCCGGCGGACGCGTCGCCCCAACTGCCGGCGTCCAGGTCGCCGTGCCCATCTGCGGTTGCCGGACCGGGGACGTCGTTCCGACCGGTTACGTCCACACCGCTGACACCGAGCGTGATCGTGGCCGCCGATGCGCTCGGCCGTCGTTCGGCGTCGAGCATGGTGGGGTCCACCTCTGGGCGGCCGGTGCCGGTCGGGCGTCGGGGATCCCGACGGGCCGGCGGGCGCGTCGGGCCCTCCGGACGCGTGAAACCGCCTGCCGCTCCCGGCCACCTCGGGCTGCGGGTGACGTCCCGGTCGGGCCAGCCGAGTGCCGTACGCCTTCCGCTGGCACCCCCGGTAGTTGCCGACTCGACCGCGATGCCGACCGGATGACCCGAGGTCGGGGCAGCGCCGGTGCCGTCGACCGGCCCGTCCGGCGTGCGACCGAGTTCCCTGATCCACTGCACCAGGGCGTCATCCGGATCGACGACGCCGGCCCTCCGTCCCGGTGCCAGCACGCGACGTCGACGGGCCCGAATGCTCCGCATGGGCCACGCCACCAGGGCAGCGGCGAGCAGGAGCAGCGCCGCCACCAGCATCGTCTCGACAGTCATGCCGGACCCGCCGATCCGGGCCAGGGTTCGCTGAGGATGGGCGGCACCGCCACCCCACGCTCCCGCAGCAGCGCCCCGAGGGCACGAGCCGCGAGCCCGAGCCCACTGCCGCGCACCCAGGCGGGCACCACGGTCACCATCCGTTCGGGCCCCTCGGGCAGCAGCAGGCAGACCGACTCCAGGACGCGACCCCGGTCGCTGCGTCGCACCTGAAACAGCACCTGCAACGCGGCGGCCACCTGGGCGTGCAGCGCGGCGCGAGGCAGCCCACCCAACATGCCCAGGGCCTCCAACCGGGCCGGCACGTCCGACGGTGTGTTGGCGTGCAGCGTGCCGGCGCCCCCGTCGTGACCGGTGTTGAGCGCGGCCAGCAGGTCGACCACCTCACCGCCCCGGCACTCCCCGACCACCAGCCGGTCCGGGCGCATCCGCAACGCCTGACGGACCAGGTCCGCCAGGCTGACCACGCCCGTTCCCTCCACATTGGCGGTACGAGCCTGGAGCCCCACCACGTGCGGATGCCCCGGACGCAGCTCGGCGGCGTCCTCCACCAGCACGATCCGTTCGGTGGCCGGCACCATCCCCAGCAGGGTGTTGAGCAATGTCGTCTTGCCCGAGCCGGTGCCCCCGGTCACCAGGTACGCCAAGCGGGCCGCCACGACCGCGGCGAGCAGTGGTGCCAGCGGTCGCGGCACTGTCCCCTGGCGCACCAACTCGTCGAGGGTGAACGGCCGGTGTCGGAAGGTCCGCAGCGACAGGTAGGGACCTTCGGTCGCAACCGGCGGCAGCACGGCGTGCAGTCGGGTGCCGTCGGGAAGCCGCGCGTCCGCGTACGGGGAGCCGTCGTCGAGCCGTCGCCCCGCGCTGGCGATCAGGCGCTGCGCCAACCGGCGGACGTCCTCCACCGAGCCCAATGGGACGGCGACCTGGTGCAGCCCCGACCCGCGGTCGACCCAGACCCGGACGCCGTTGACGAGGACGTCGGTGACCTCCGGGTCGGCGAGCAGTGGCGCCAACGGCCCGGCGCCGACGAGATCGTCGCGCACCCGGTCGGCGATCCGCAGCATGGCGGTGTCACCGAGTACTGCGGCGGCGGGCTCGGCCCGTACCGCGGAGACGATGGCCGCGGCGGTGACCGGGGCGGTGGCGGCGGCGATCCGCTGCCGTACCCGGGCGGCGAGCGTGCCGTCCTCCGGCCCGGCGGTCATGCCGCACCCGTAGCCGGCACGCCGGTGAGGTCGGTGACGATCCGTTGGCAGAGCGCGGCGAGTGGGCCCTTGCCCCCGGCGGCCGGCGCCTCGCCCCGTTCCAGCCCACGGCAGAGCCCCGGCTCGGGGCGCAACGTGCCGGCCAGCGGGAGGCCCAGCGCGCGTGCCACCTCGGACGCCCGCAACCGCCCTGGCGCAGGCCCGCGCACCACCACCGAGAGCGCAGCGCAGTGCGGGGCGGCGGCGGCCACCACCCGAGTGGCCGCAGCGGTGGCCCGCAACTCGGCCGGCACGACGACGAACCCCTGGTCGGCGGCTTGCAGGGCCACCACGGCCGCGTCGTCCAACTGTCGGGGCAGGTCGATCACCACGAAGTCCCGCCCCCGTCGGGCCGCGTCGACGGTCGCCGCCATGGCCGTCGCCGGCAACGGCAGCATCTCGCCGCGGTCCCAGGAGAGCACCACGAGATCACCCCGGCTGGGCAGGGCCTGCACCAGCGCCGGGGCGTCCACCCGTCCGTCGGCGCTGGTGAGCGACGGCCAGCGCAGGCCTTCCAACTGCTCCCAGCCCAGCACGAGGTCGAGGCCACCGCCGAGCGGGTCGGCGTCGACCAGGAGGGTGCGCAGCCGGGCCCGGGCGGCGGTCACCGCAAGACCACCGGCGAGCACACTCGCGCCCGCACCGCCTCGACCACCGAGGACCGCGACGACCCGGGCGCCGACACCGGCCGGACGGTCCGGATCATGCTCGGCGAACCGATCCACCAACCACGGCTCCGCCGCCGGCAGCGTGGCGACGTGCTCGGCCCCGATCAGCTCGGCGATCTGCCAGCCAGGGTCGAGCTGACCAGCCCGGCCGAGCAGCACCAGCCGGGGTCGCTGCGGCAACCGGGCGCGCAGGCAGGCCTGCGCCTGATCGGCGCCGAGCAGCACCAGGGGCGCGGGAAGCCACCGGGTGCGGGCAGCCGCTGGGTCGCGGGCGAGCTCCACCTCGGTCCCGCCGACGGCGGCGAGCCGGAGCACATCATCGAGCAGATCGTCGTCGCCGGTGACGACCAGCGGGAGCCGGCGGATCGGCGGAACCGTGGTACGGGGTGGCATCGCGGCCTCCAGCGGTCGGGCTCTGGTATGCCGTCGACAGTGCTCGGAATCCGCCCCACGACCCGTCCCGATGTGGTCGCCTGTGGACAACCTGGTGGGCTGTGGAAAACCCCCGCCGAGGCAGTTGATCTGCTACGAGTGCGGGCAAGTTCGCAGCTACTGCCGCTGCGGGAAAGACAGCGGGGCCGCTCCCGGAAGGAGCGACCCCGAAGTCAGCCGTCAGGCATGCGGCCAGTCAGTCGTCGATCGCCTGGTAGACGGTGGTCCAGAAGTCGTGCCACATCGGCAACCGCTGGTCGCCCGCGTGCGCCCGCTGCATGAACACGATCGTGGTCAGGTCCTCGGCGGGGTCGTTGTACCAGGCGGTGCCGTAGAAGCCGGGCCATCCGTAACTGCCGACCGAGGGCCCGAGATGCGTACGGCGGGTCCGGACCGACATTCCGAAACCCCAGCCGATGGCGTCGAAGTATCCGGGCCAGAACCCGGAGATGGCCTTCTGTGTCGGGGTCAGGTGGTCGCTCGTCATCAGCGTCACCGCCGGTCGCGACAGCACCCGCTCGCCGCCGTGGGCGCCGCCGGCGAGCAGCGCCGAGGCGAAGGCCAGGTAGTCCTGGGCGGTCGAGACGAGCCCGCCGCCGCCGGACTCGAACATCCGCTGTCGACTGAACCGCCCGTCGGGGGCGTCCTCGACAACCGGCTCGCCGGTGGCGGCGTTGTCCTGCTCGTACGCCGTCGCGAACCGGCCGATGCTCTCGCTACCCACACTGAAGGCGGTGTCGGCCATTCCCAACGGCTTGCCGACCCGCTCACGGACGGCATCCCCGAAGGACATGCCGGTGGCCCGGGCGATGAGCACGCCGGTGACGTTGGCGGCGGTGTCGTACATCCAGCGCTCACCCGGCTGGTGGACGAGCGGAAGGTCACCGAGCTGGCGGATCCACTCGTCCGGCGACTGATATTCGAGTGCGTCCAGCGCGTCGGCGATCGGCACCGTTCCCGGTTCGGCGGGGACCATGCCGGTGCCAAGGGTGCCGTCCAGGACGTCCCGCAGCGTTATCGGGCGTTCCGCCGGGACGGTGTCGTTCAGCGGGCCGTGGGGATCGGCGAGCACCCTCATGTCCGCCAACTCCGGGAGGAGATCGTCGACCGGATCGTCGAGTCGGAGGGTGCAGTCCTCGACGAGGGCCATCGCACACGCGGCGACGATCGGCTTCGTCATCGAGCCCAGGCGACAGATCGTGTCCATCGCCATCGGCGTCCGCGACCCGGGGCCCTCGAACGCGAGATGACCCGTCGCCTCGACGTGCACCTCGCCGTGCCGGGCGAGGACGACCACCATGCCCGGGACGAAGCCGGACTCGACGTGGCGGTCAAGCAACCCTTGCAGCCGAGCCAGCCGTTTCGACGAGAAGCCACCAGAAGCCACGTGTTTCCTCCTCAGCTCGTCCCGTTTGGCAAATTACACGGCGGGCGGCGATCGCACGGTCCGCGACGAGTTGGGAGGAGACCTCGTCCGAGCGGGTACCGCTCATCGACAGCCCCCGCTTCATCGCACGAGCGCGCCTCATGTTGCGGAGGTGTGTCGCGCATCGAGCCCTGTGGCCACAGGCCAACAGCCGGCGCGCTTGCAGCGGTGGCGCGCTCCCACGAAAAGGGACGACCCCCGTCGGGGGGAGACGGGGGTCGTCGGAGGTTCGGCTCCGGGGGGGTCGAGCCGAACCACTCAGCGGTCACGGGGGGTGCAACCGCTGAGGGTCTGCCTGTTTCGAGGATGTGAAAGCTCGTCGTACGGACAAGTCTGCCTGAGCGGGCCCGTCACGTCGAGTGGTGCTGCCTCCACTCACTGCGAAAATCTCCTCGCAGAGTGTGAGCGTGATCACGCGGAGCGGAGAGCCCGCAGGTCTGAGGGGTGGCATGACCCCGGGCACCCGCCGACGATAGACCATCCGGCTAGACTTTCGCGCCGTGGGCCGAAGTGCCGCTTTCTTCGATCTGGACAAGACCGTCATCGCCAAGTCGAGCGCCCTGGCGTTCGGTCGGCCGTTCTACCGGGATGGGCTGATCACCCGGCGTGACGTGGTCAAGTCGGCGTACGCGCAGCTGATGTTCCGGCTGGGCGGCACCGACGAGCAGACCATGGCCCGAACACGGGACTACCTGGCTGCGCTCTGCAAGGGCTGGCAGGTGGAGCAGGTCCGGCAGATCGTCGCGGAGACGCTGCACGAGCTGATCAACCCCTACGTGTACGCCGAAGCCGCCGCCCTGATCGAGGAGCACCAGGCCGCTGGGCGGGACGTTGTGCTGGTGTCGGCGTCCGGCGAGGAGATGGTCCGGCCGATCGGCGAGCTGCTCGGGGTGACCGACGTGATCGCCACCCGGATGACGGTGCGGGACGGTCGGTACAGCGGCGAGGTCGAGTTCTACGCGGCCGGTCCGAGCAAGGTCGAGGCGGTCAGCGAGTTGGCCGCCGCCCGGGACTACGACCTGGCTGATTCGTACGCCTACTCCGACTCGTACAGCGACCGCCCCCTGCTGGAGTGCGTGGGCCACCCCAGCGTGGTCAACCCGGACCGGCAGCTACGCAAGCTGGCCTCGGAGAACGCGTGGCCGGTGCTGGAGTTCCGGCACCCGATCCCGCTGGGCCGGCGGTGGCGGGAACGTCCCGCGGTCCCGGTGGCCGCGGCGGCCCTGGGGGTCGGGGTGGGCGTGGCCATCGGCATCGCCTGGTACGGCAGGCACCGCCGAACCCGAGCCGCCACCACCGCCTGACCGACCCGCCCCACCCCCGTCCAGGTCGATCATGGGCTTGTGGTGGGCGTCTCCGACCAATTGGCATCCTTTGCGGTGCACCACAACTCCATGATCGGCACCGCAAGGACGGGCCGGTCCGGGGCGGCGGGACCGATCGCCGCTCAGGCGGCGGCGAGGATCTCGTCCCCGATGGCGGTGAGCTGGTCGGTGCCGACCTCGACGGCGGCCATGTAGTGGCGTAGCCAGGAGCGCAGCCCGTCCGGGGTGCCGGTGGCGAAGGCACCGGCCGCGCCGACGTACTCGGGCTCCCGCTCGCGGTGCCCGACGTCGACGGGGAGCAGGCCACGCGGGTCGAGGCCACTGGCGAGCAGCACCAGCCGGGCGGCCCCACGGGCCACCACGCCGGACGGCCCGGCGAACGGACGCAGGTTCAGCAACTCCCCGTGTACGACCGCGGCGAGCACCAACGGGGAGACCTTCGTGCCGCCTGCGACGAGGCCGGCCAGCCCGTCCAGCCGGGTGGCGACCACCGGGTCGGCGACCGGGCGGCCCAGCTCGGATTCCGACACCAGGTCCCGTGCGGCGAGCACGTGCAGTTTCGCGAGCGCCTGGCGGGGCGCCTTCGGCCACAGCTCGCTCAGGCCCGGCAGCGCTCCGGCGACCCGCAGCGCTCCCTGGAGCACCGGGTCGGTGACGGTGCCGGCCCGGACCGCCTCACGCTCATGCCCGGCACCCTCGAGGGCCGCGCTGGCCACCGCGGAGCGAAGGCTGACCTCGGCGGCGACCTGTCCACCGTGCCGGCGCAGCGCCCGGTGCCCGAGCGCCTGGTCGAACCGCGCGCGGGCCTGCTCGACGGCGGCGGTGATGTCGGCGAGCGCGAGCAACGGGGCGAGCGGGTCGGTGGTCACCCCGCCACGCTAGCGACCCGGCCCGGCCCGGTGGGCCGCACCCGCCCGCAACGCGACAGGGACCACCCGCCCGGCGCGGCACCTCACCCGGCGCAGCTTCGCCCCCACCCGCCGCGAGCCGCCTCGGCGCGGCCACGATCGAGGAGAGCCTGCGCGCCTGGCGCAGCCGCACAGCAGACCCGGCGCGGCCGCACAGCCGACCCGGCCACACAGCCGCCCCGGCGCAGCCGCACAGCCGGCCGCCGCAGCCACAAGGCCGACCCGGCGCGGCCGCACAACCGACCGCCGCGGCCACACAGCCGACCCGCCGCGGCAGTTCCGGCAAGGTCATCACGGGTTCATTGACGTTGCGGTGTCCGCCTGGCCTGGACACCGCGACTTCCGTGAATCCGTGTTGATCAAGGCATCGCGCGCAGCGACCCCGGCGGGGACGGGCCGCCGGGCGCGCGGCGGGGGCCACTCGGCGCGACGCAGTGGGCAGCCGTGGCCGGTCGCAGACCCCGCGACTACCCTCGTGCCATCGAGACCCAGGTCACCCCGAGGATGAGGAGTCACGGCATGAGCGAGGCATTGGCCAATCTGCTGAACGAGACGCGCCAGTTCCCCCCGCCGGCCGAACTCGCCGCGCACGCCAACGTCACCATCGACGCGTACGCCGAGGCTGAGGCCGACCGGCTGGCCTTCTGGGCGAAGCAGGCGGATCGGCTGGCCTGGTCGAAGAAGTGGGATGAGGTGCTCGACTGGTCGAACCCGCCGTTCGCGAAGTGGTTCGTGGGTGGGCAGCTCAACGTCGCGTACAACTGCCTGGACCGGCACGTCGAGGCGGGCCGGGGCGACAAGGTGGCGATCCACTGGGAGGGCGAACCGGGAGACACCCGCACCATCACGTACGCGGACCTGCACGAGCTGACCTGCCGGGCGGCGAACGCGCTCACCGACCTGGGGGTGACCGCTGGCGACCGGGTGGCGATCTACCTGCCGATGATCCCGGAGGCGGCGGTTGCCATGTTGGCGTGCGCCCGGATCGGCGCCGCGCACAGCGTGGTCTTCGGTGGCTTCTCGGCCGACTCGTTGAGCAACCGGATCCAGGACGCCAGCGCCAAGGTGGTGATCACCGCGGATGGTGGCTACCGGCGGGGCAAGCCGTCGGCGTTGAAGCCCACTGTGGACGCGGCGGTGGCGAGCTCCCCGTCGGTGGAGCACGTGCTCGTGGTCCGCCGCACCGGCGAGGACGTGGCGTGGTCGGAGAAGGACCACTGGTGGCACGAGACGGTGGAGACCGCGTCGGCCGAGCACACCGCGCAGCCGTTCGACGCCGAGCACCCGCTGTTCATCCTCTACACCAGCGGCACCACGGCCCGTCCGAAGGGCATCCTGCACACCACCGGCGGCTACCTCACCCAGGCGTCGTACACGACGCACGCGGTGTTCGACCTGAAGCCGGAGACGGACGTCTACTGGTGCACGGCCGACATCGGCTGGGTCACCGGGCACTCCTACATCGTGTACGGCCCGCTCTCCAACGGCGCCACCCAGGTGATGTACGAGGGCACCCCGGACACGCCGCACAAGGGCCGGTTCTGGGAGATCATCGACAAGTACGGGGTGAGCATCCTGTACACCGCTCCCACCCTGATCCGGACGATGATGAAGTGGGGCGACGACATCCCGGCGGGCTTCGACCTGTCGTCGCTGCGCCTGTTGGGCAGCGTCGGCGAGCCGATCAACCCGGAGGCCTGGATGTGGTACCGGCAGCACATCGGCCGGGGCGAGCTGCCGGTGGTGGACACCTGGTGGCAGACCGAGACGGGCGCCATCATGATCTCGCCGTTGCCCGGGGTGACCGCGGCCAAGCCGGGTTCGGCGATGACGCCGCTGCCGGGCATCGTGGCCGACGTGGTGGACGACCAGGGCCAGTCGGTGCCGAACGGTGGCGGCGGCTACCTGGTGCTGCGCGAGCCGTGGCCGTCGATGCTGCGCACCATCTGGGGCGACGACGACCGGTTCATCGACACGTACTGGTCGCGTTTCCAGGGCATGTACTTCGCCGGCGACGGTGCGAAGAAGGACGACGACGGGCACATCTGGCTGCTCGGCCGGGTGGACGACGTGATGCTGGTGTCCGGGCACAACATCTCGACGACCGAGGTGGAGTCGGCGTTGGTGTCGCACCCGTCGGTGGCCGAGGCGGCGGTGGTCGGCGCGACCGACCCGACCACCGGTCAGGCGAT
This sequence comes from Micromonospora sp. NPDC127501, assembly GCF_040302185.1. Classification (NCBI taxonomy): domain Bacteria; kingdom Bacillati; phylum Actinomycetota; class Actinomycetes; order Micromonosporales; family Micromonosporaceae; genus Micromonospora; species Micromonospora sp. NPDC127501. The sequence goes on from NZ_JBEORJ010000002.1 coordinate 110,626, forward strand.
CGTCGCGTTCGCCATTCCGCGGGGCAGCACGGACATCGCTGGTGACGCGGGCGAGCAGCTCATCGCCGACCTGCGCAACCACGTGTCGAAGACGCTCGGCCCGATCGCCAAGCCGCGGCAGATCATGCTGGTGCCGGAGCTGCCGAAGACCCGCTCCGGAAAGATCATGCGCCGGTTGCTGCGGGACGTGGCGGAGAACCGGTCGCTGGGCGACGTGACCACGTTGCAGGACTCCTCGGTGATGGACCTGATCTCCTCGGGGATGAGCGGTACGAAGTCCGACGAGGACTGACGGTAGGCGTACTCATTGGAGGGTGGCGGTCCGCGCGGACCGCCACCCTCCGTCATGTCTTACGGGTACGGTTCGTGCCGCCTCGCCACTGTCACATCGGTCGGTCGGGGGAGTCGGGAGAAGCTGAACGGGCACAGGCGTAGATCACCTCTGTCCTTTCGGCCGGTTGTGCTTTAGGTTCACGCAGGTTGGAAGAGTTCGACACACATCACATCGATGGTCGGCCACGCCAACGTCCTCCTCCCCATGCCCGAGAAACGGAGCGGCATGAACCACAAACCGCAGTCCAGGGCGCGGCGACGACTACTCGTCGCACTGCCCGCCATCGCCCTCGCGGCCACGTCACTGACCGTGAGTGGCAGCGCGGCAGCCCAGTCGCCTTCCGGCACCCCCCAGGCGGTGATCGGCGCCGACGAGCACTACATCAACTACGCCGAGCCCGAGGTGCAGCCGGACACCACCGGCCGCGAGGTGAAGGGCAAGGGTGGCATCTACACTCCTGCCGCCGAGTCCGCGCGCGCGTTCGACCGCAAGCACGCCCGGGGCAACCCGGTGACCGCACGGCAGCTGGCCAAGGACGAGGCCAAGTCGCTGAAGACGGGTCAGAACCCCCGCAAGTTCAAGAAGGCGCCGACCACCCAGACGGCGAAGCTGCTGACGCTGCTGGTGGAGTTCAACGACAAGGCCAACGACGACTTCACCGGTGTGATGGTCCCCAAGACGGTGTTCGAGGACCGCACCTGCGTCCCCGGCACGGTCCAGAACGGCCCGAAGCACAACAAGATCCCAGACCCGGCGCGACTGCCCCACGAGGACAACAACTCGATGTGGGTGCCGGACTTCTCGCCGCAGCACTACAACAAGATGCTCTACAGCAAGAAGGGCATCACCGAGCGGGTCCGCACCGACCTGAAGGGCCCGGACGGCAAGAAGGGCATCGACCTGTCCGGTCGCACCATGCACAACATGTACCTGGAAATGTCCAAGAACGCGTACACGGTCGACGGGCAGGCCAGCCCGTGGATCACCGTGCCGCACTCGGAGGGCTGGTACGCGGCCAACCGCTGCTTCCAGGACGAGACCGGCGCGTGGGTTCCCGGCCGTGAGCAGTCGATGAACGGCCACCCGGACAACCCGGCCGGCGCGGGCCGCCTGGCGACCGACGCGATCGACGCGCTCGTCGCGAAGGACCCGAACTTCCCGTGGGCCGACTACGACATCGAGGACCAGGCCGACCGCGACGGTGACGGCAACGTCTTCGAGCCGGACGGCGTGATCGACCACCTCGTGCTGGTGCACGCCGGCCAGGGCAAGTCCCGCGGCGGCGGCGCCGAGGGTGTGTACGCCGTGTGGGCGCACTCCTCCACGGTCGCCGGTGGTTACACCATCCCGGGCACCAACCTGAAGGCGTCGAACTACATCGTGCAGCCGGAGGACGCCGGCGTCGGCGTCTTCGCCCACGAGTTCGGCCACGACCTGGGTCTTCCGGACCTCTACGACACGTCCGGCAACGCCGACTCCGACGTGGACTTCTGGGACCTGATGGCCTCGGGCTCGCACTCGGGTGAGATCTTCCAGGCGCTGCCGACGCACATGGGCATCTGGGACAAGTGGGTGCTCGGTTGGGCCGACCCGCTGACCATCCGCCCGGGGTCGAACCCGCGCGAGGTGAAGCTCGGCCAGACGTCGCGCACCCCGATCGACTCCGAGGACGGCATCAAGGTCGACCTGCCGGACAAGGTGACGACGCTGGCGACCCCGCACAGCGGCACCAAGATGTGGCACAGCAACAACGACCAGGAGTGGGCCGACGTCAAGCTGAGCCGCTCGGTCGACGTGCCGGCGGCCGCCGACTCGAAGTTCTGGATGTGGAACAACTACATCATCGAGGAGGACTGGGACTACGGCTTCGTCGAGCTCTCCACCGACGGCGGTACGACCTGGACCGAGCAGAAGGTGTACGACGAGGGTGGCACGGTGGTCACCACGCCGGACGGCTACCCGGACCCGAACGGCCGGATGAACGACTTCGGCGGCAAGAAGTACGGCCTGACCGGCAGCACCGACGGCTGGCGGCACGACTACGTCGACCTGTCGGCGTACGCCGGCACGACGGTCCAGGTGCGGCTGCGCCTGGCCACCGACGAGGCGTTCGAGGAGCGCAACTGGTTCGTCGACGACTTCTCGGTCACCGGCGGTGGCGCCACCACCTGGAGTGACGACGTCGAGGGCGGCGCCAACGGCTGGGCGGCCACCGGCGGCACCTTCGTCGACACCACCGGCGGCGGCTGGAAGGTCTCCAGCGGCACCGAGGTGCACGCCCAGTACTACCTGGCGGAGTGGCGCAACTTCGACGGCTTCGACAAGGGTCTGAAGTACGCCTACGACACCATCTACTCGCACGAGGCGTGGAAGGTCGACCGGATCTCCTACAACGCCCCGGGCATGCTGGTCTGGTACCGGGACACCGCGCTCGGCGACGTCAACCACGTCACCGGGCAGATGACGGCACTGCCCAGCTACGGCGCGAAGGGTGGGTTGCTCATCGTCGACTCGCACTTCGACCCGTTGCGGCGTACCGGCGAGGCAGCGGTGAAGGACCCGTCGGTGACGGACAACCTGCCCAGCCGCCCGCAGTCGTCGAACGCGGCCTTCACGCTTCAGCGGACGTACCCGTTCACGGAGTGCCTGGAGGCGGCCGACGAGCCGTACAGCGCGTACTGCACGAAGTTCAAGGGGCTCCCGCCGGTGAAGGCGTTCACCGACGCCAAGGGCTACTACCCGGGCATCGAGATGCGCGATGGCGCCGCCTACGCCCGGGACAACGACGCGTCGGTGGTCCTGCCGTCGCGCGGCAACGCGCCGTACACCACCCGGGTCACCCACCCGGACGGCAGCCCCGCGCCGGAGTTCTACGGCGTGACCCTGGGCGGCGGCGCGATCGTTCTGGGCACCGGTAACCCCGGCGACCAGGGCGTGAACTACGGCGTCTCGCTGACGATCAAGAAGGCTGCCGGGGACAACTCGTCGGCCATGATCTACGTGACCCCGGCGAAGAAGTAACGGTTTCACGGATCGACAACTGACGGTGGGGCCGGTGGCGGGGACGCTGCCGGCCCCACTGTCGTATGTGCGATCAGGTTGATCGAAAAATGTCGTTGTATACGTTCGCGTCCGGGGGCGCGCTGGTCAGCGTGGCTGATGAACCGGCGGGGTGTGACGGTGAAAAGCATTCCCAACAAAAACTTGCAACAAATCGACGCGAGGTTCTTCCCACCCGTCCCGCCAGTAACTATGTTCACCAATGGTCCCACTAGTGGGATCGATCTCCCACCGGCCCGTACCCCCGTTGGGCCGGTTCCCTCACACCGGAGGTACCACGTGCGCAAAGTCGCAGTGGGTCTGCTCGGGCTCTCACTGACGGCGACAGGCCTGGCTTTCGGCCCGTCCGCCTCGGCGGCGCCTCAGCCCAAACTGCCGGCCGCAGCACCGGCCGCTGCCGAACCACAGGCGCTGAAGGATGAACTCCCCGACAAGCTCGAGGAGAAGCGCCGCGCACTGCGTGAGCAGGGGCTCAGCGACGTGCTGAGCGGTCGGAGCAAGCCGATCGAGCGCAACGGAAGCACTGTCGTCAAGGTCGGCGAGGTCGGCAAGGCGGCCGGAACGGGCGCCAACGCCCGCACCACCGCTGGCGCGAAGAAGACCAAGGACCAGTACGTCGAGCTCAAGCGCGAGCGGACCGACAAGATCTTCGTGATCCTGGCCGAGTTCGGGGACGAGCGGCACCCGTCCTACCCGGACAAGGACATGAACCCGGACATCGCCGGACCGGCGACGTTCGAGGGTCCGCTGCACAACAAGATCCCCGAGCCCAACCGGGCCGTGGACAACTCCACCATCTGGCAGCCGGACTTCAGCCCGGAGCACTTCCGCCAGCTCTACTTCGGCACCAACCCGGGCGACGAGTCGCTCAAGCAGTACTACGAGGCCCAGTCCTCGGGCCGCTACACCGTCGACGGTGAGGTGACCGACTGGGTCAAGGTCCGGTACAACGAGGCCCGCTACGGTCGCTCCGACGACCCGATCCCGGACCCGAAGCCCGGCCAGAAGCCGGACCCGCGGGACGATCTGGCCGTCTGCCCCGACAACGTCTGCGCGAACACCTGGGACCTGGTCCGCGACGCCGCCAACCAGTGGGTCGTCGACCAGAAGGCCAAGGGCCGGACGGACGCGCAGATCGCCGCCGAGATGCGGTCCTTCGACCAGTGGGACCGGTTCGACTACGACGGTGACGGCGACTTCAACGAGTCGGACGGTTACATCGACCACTTCCAGATCGTCCACTCCGGCGGCGACCAGGCCGACGGTGACCCGCAGCAGGGCGAGGACGCCATCTGGAGCCACCGCTGGTCGGCCTTCAACAGCTCGCCCGTCGGCCCGCCGAACCTGCCGATCGGCGGCACCCAGATCGGCAACACCGGCGTCTGGATCCGCGACTACACGATCCAGCCGGAAAACGGTGGCCGCAGCGTCTTCTACCACGAGTACGGCCACGACCTGGGCCTGCCGGACGACTACGGCCCGGCGGACAACAGCAACGAGCACTGGACCCTGATGGCCCAGAGCCGGCTCGCCGCGAAGAACGACGTCGGCATCGGCGACCGGGGCGGCGACCTCGGCGCGTGGAACAAGCTCCAGCTCGGTTGGCTCGACTACGAGGTCATCGTGGCGGGGCAGAAGCGCTCGCTCGAGCTCGGCCCGCAGGAGTACAACTCGGAGAAGGCTCAGGCCGCCGTGGTCGTGCTCCCGCAGCGGGAGTACACGTTCAACTACGGCGCGCCCTTCGAGGGCGCCAAGCAGTACTTCTCCGGCAACGAGGACAACCTCGACAGCAAGATGACGAGGACGTTCGACCTCACCGGCAAGTCCGCAGCGGCGATGTCGCTCAAGGGCAAGTACAGCATCGAGGCCGGTTACGACTACCTCTACTTCGAGGCGTCCACTGACGGCGGTAAGACCTGGACCGACCTGGACGGCACCGTCAACGGCGCGCCGATCGGCAAGGACGGCGCGGGGCGTCCGGCCCTCGCCGGCAGCAGCGAGGGCGCCTGGGCGGACATCAACATCCCGCTGACCTCGGTCGCCGGGAAGGTGGCGCAGGTCCGCCTGCACTACGTCACCGACGGCGGCGTCTCCGAGGGCGGCTTCTTCGGTGACGCGATCACCGTGACCGCCGACGGTCAGACCGTGCTCAGTGACGGCGCCGAGACCGACGCCGGCTGGGCTCTGGAGAAGTTCCAGGTGGTCGGGGCGACCTACACCCGGCTGTTCGACAACTTCTACATCGCCGGCAACCGGTCGTACGTCTCGTACGACAAGTACCTGAAGACCGGCCCGTACTTCTTCGGCTACGCGAACACCCGCCCGGACTGGGTGGACCACTACGCGTACCAGGAGGGTCTGCTCATCTCGTACTGGAACACCCGCTGGTCGGACAACAACACCGCCCCGGCGTCGGAGTCCAACCCGGGCGGTCACCCGGGTGAGGGTCGCAACCTGTACATCGACGCGCACCCGCGCCCGATCTACAACCTCACCGGGGACCCGTGGCGCGCCCGCGTCCAGGTGTACGACGCACCGTTCAGCCTGAAGAAGGCCGACTCGTTCACCCTGCACCTCAACAGCCAGCCGCAGTACATCCGTGGCCAGGCCGCTGAGCCGCTGTTCGACGACACCAAGAAGTACTTCTACGAGGAGCTGCCGAACCACGGCGTCAAGCTCCCCGCGATCGGTGTCAAGATCAAGGTTCTGGAGCAGGACGGCACCTCGATGAAGATCCGGGTCAGCTGACCACTGATCCCGCACCAACCAGCGACGCCCGGGCAGGTCATCTGCCCGGGCGTCGCCCTTTCTGCGACACCTCCGGATGGCCCGGACCGAGTTGGTCGAGCCGGTTCCCCCTGGTGCCGGTCCGGGGCAACCCGGGGCTTTCCCCTGTTCAACGCGACCGCCAGGGTCGCCTGCGGCAACCGGGTCATAGGCTGTCTGCCATGACCGACCAGCGCGGCGGGGCCGTCGACGAGTCCTGTGTCCTCACCGAGGGGCCGTGGACGCACCGTTTCGTCGGCGCCAACGGCAGCCGGTTCCACGTGGTCGAGGGCGGCACCGGGCCGATGGTGCTCTTCCTGCACGGCTTCCCCGAGCACTGGTGGGCCTGGCACCAGATGTTGCCGGCGATCGCCGACGCCGGTTTCCGGGCGGTCGCCGTCGACCTGCGCGGCTACGGCGCCAGCGACAAACCACCCCGGGGGTACGACGGCTACACCCTCGCCGCCGACATCGCCGGACTGATCCGCGCGCTCGGTGAACGATCCGCGACGATCGTCGGCAGCGGCCTCGGTGGCATGGTGGCCTGGACGGTGGCCTCGTTCCACCCGTCCCTGGTCCGCCGGCTCGTCGTGCTGGGGGCACCACACCCGCTGCGACTGCGCGCCGCCATCTTCGCCGACCCGCGCGGGCAGTTCACCGCCTCCACCCCGGCGTTGAAGTTCCAGCTACCCCGCTACGAGCACGTCCTGACCCGCGACGGGGCTGCGGCCGTCGGCGAGATCATGCGCCGCTGGGGCGGTCCACAGTGGGTGGCCGGGCCGGACTTCGAGGCGTACGCCGAGCGGTGCCGGGAGGCGATGTGCATCCCGCAGGCCGCGTTCTGCGCGCTGGAGGGCTACCGCTGGGCGTTCCGCTCGCTGCTGCGACTGCACGGCTACCGGTTCGTCCGCCTGATGCAGAAGCCGCTGTCCACTCCGACCCTGCAACTGCACGGCGCCCTGGACGCCGCCTCCCTGCCCCGCACCGCGCTGGGTTCCGGCCGGTACGTCGTCGCCCCGTACGAGTGGCGACTGCTCGACGGGGTGGGGCACTTCCCGCACCTGGAGGCACCGGAGCTGGTGCTCGGCGAAATCCTGCGGTGGGCGAAGACCTGACCGCTCAGACCCGCTGCTCCCGCAGGTCGGTGACCTCGGCGGCCGGCGCCCAACCCTGGTACACGCCGAAGTCGAAGACCTCCAGCCGCATCGCCTCGGCCACCGGCCAGCGACCGCCGGTGTACTCCACCCGCAGCCAGGCGTCGTGCTCACCGAGCACGATGAACGGCTGCCCCTTCCAGGTGCAGGTGGTCCGCACGTACGCCAGGTCCTCGATCTCGCTCGCCGGCAGCACCCGGACGTAACGGCCCGCGCGGACCTCCTCGAAGCCCTCACCCGGCTCGGGCTGGTAGAGGCGGATGTCGTCGCCGTCCGGGCTGGCCTGGTATTCCCGGCCCTGCCAGCGGGCCACGTAACCGTCGCGCATCACGCCTCCCCGACCCGTCGCCAGGTGACCGAGTCGGTGTCCAGCTCAGCGACCACGCGCTCGCTGCCGTCCGCGCCGATGCGCCAGAGTTGGGCGCCGTGCGGCAGCCGTGCGCTGTCCACCTTGAACTCCGCCACCACGTCGCTGCTCTCACCCGGGGCGAAGCCGTTACCCCGGAAGGGCGGACGTTCGATGACCCAACCCTCCATGGCCCGCATCGCCGGCTCGTTCTGACCGCCGTACGGGATGCGGTAGAGGCTCGGCCGGTGCGCCGGCCAGCGCAGCACGTAGATCTCCTCGGCGTCCGGGGCGAACGGCGAGCCCGGGTAGCTGAGGCCCAGCGCCCCGTGCAGCTGAGCCGGTGTGGTCAGGTGGGACAGCTCACCGGCCCGGTGCACGAACCCGGACACCCGGTCGTACCCACGATCCAGGTAGTACGCGAGCTGGCTGGGGGCGATCGCCTTCTGCATGACCGTCGGCCGGGTCGGGTCGACCGCCGCCGGGGCGTACCGGGGACGGGCGGCGGGTTCGGCCACGGCCGGCGCTTCCACCTGGTCGACTTCCAGGTCGTCCCCGAGCCCCACCTCGGCGGCCCAGTTGGCCAACGCGACGATCTGCTCGCCGGGCAACTTGGCACCCACCGGCGTGCCCGGGTTGACGGCGAACGACCAGTCCTCGTCGGGCCAGCGCCGGATCAGTTGGGCGAACTTCACCCGGACCGTGTCGACGTCCCCCTCGACATGGTCGGCGAGGCGCTCCGAGGACGTGTAGACCACCACGTACGTCTCGCCGTCGAGCTGCCCCGTACGCCAGACGAAGCCGGGATCCCCGGGGCGGCTTCCCCGCACCGACTCCGGTGCCGCCGGCAGTAGCACCCGGGCCAGCAGCAGGGTGGACAGGAACGTGTCGGTGCTGCCCGACCCGGCGGCGCTGAGCAGGTCCTCCTCGACCGTGTTGGCCGGCTCGAACTCGACCGGCGGCGGCTCGTCGGCCGGCGGGTGCGGACCGTCCTCCGCGATCACGCTCCCGCCGCCGCCCTGGTCCGTAGCGGCCGGGCCGGCCCACGAAACAGCACTGTCGGCGCGGTCGTCACGCAGCGGGGCGTCGACGCGGCCGTCGATTCGTGGGTCGCCCAGGCCACCGCCGGCAGCGCCGACCTCGGTCGGAACCACGGGGTGCGGGGCGGACGGGCTCGCGGCGGGCTGACCGGGGCTGAACGACGTGGGCCCGGATGCGCTGGAACCGAAGGACGACGGACCGAACAGGCCCGGGTCGGAGGGCGTCGAGCCGAACGGCGGCGGGGCGGCCTCGGCAGGGCTGGGCGACGACGGACCGAACAGGCCCGGACCGGGGGGTGTCGAGCCGAACGGCGGCGGGGCGGCCTCGGCGGGGCTGGGCCGCCGGGGCGCGTCGACCGGCGCGCTGCTCCCGACCGGGTCGGTGAGGTCGCGGGACTCGATGATGGTGCCCTCGATGACGATGGGCGTGAAGCCGCGGCGCGGCGCGGGCGGCCCGGAGACCGGTTCCGCGACGGACACCGGCAGCTCCTCCGCCGGCTCGAACCGGCCCGGCCGATCCTGGGGAATCGCCTGCGTCTCCTCCGCCGATGGCCGCCCAGGCGCGCCGGCCAGCGGAGGCTCACCGGTCATCCGGAACGCGCGGGTGGGCTCCTCGGCCAGAGGGTTGTGCCGGCGCGGCGGCAGCGGCTGGGTGATCTCCTCGCCGGATGGTGGCGCGTCCATCCCTCGGGACGCGCCGAGGCCGCCCTCCGGCCGTCGTATCGGCTGGGTGGCTGCCGGGTCCGCCGCCATCGGAAAGGCCCGCGTCGCGGTCTCGTCGGCCGGCACGTCGGCTGGGCGACGGCGAGGGAAGGGCTGGCTGCCTCGCCCGAACCGGGTCGGCGGGGCCGCCCGGTCACCGGGGCGTCCCCCGCTCGGGGCCGGGTCGCGGGTCGGGCTGGGGTCGAAGAAGGAACGCCGAGGCGCGGCCTGGGGGCCAGCGTTGCCGTTGCCCGGGGCGGGGCCGTCGACGTCGCCCGGCCGGGTCGCTGCCGGCCAGCCCATGCCCGGCCCGGCCTGGTCGGTGGTGGGGCCGGCGGTCGCCAACGGGGTGAACCGGGACGGCCGGCCGGTGCGGGGCAGCGCTCCGTTGCCCGGCGCGGGCCGGGGCGGCTCGGTCGGGTGCCGCTGACCGGCGGCGGGCAGGTCCTCCTCGCCGCCTCGGCGCGGCAGCTCAGCGGGGACGGGTGGCCGGGGCGCCGGACCCGGCACCGGTGGGGCATCCACCCGAGGGGCCGGGCTCCGCGCGGGCCTTCGGGGTGTGAGCGGAGCACTCTCGGGCCCGGACGAGGCCGCCCCCGTCACCGGAGGCGGTCCAGCGGCTGGCGCGGCGTCCCTCGGTGGCATGCCGGGCCGGGTGCGGGCCAACGTCTCGGCCCGCTCCAGGCGAGCGCGGGCACCCATGGCACGGCCGGGCAGTCGCACGTCGCCTCGGGAGAGCTGCGACACGAACCAGGCCGGCAGGTAGCCCTCGACCGGCAGACCCGGATTGACGGCCAGCCACCACTCGTGGTTGGGCCAGCTGGCCGCGAGATCGGCGAAGGGGATGCGTCGGTTGCTGCCGGCGTGATCGCCGAGGCAGGCCCGCAGGGCGGCTGCGGAGGTGAAGGCCAGGACGTGGGTCCGACCGCCGGTGGTCCAGGTGCCCCATCCGGCGGGTGGCTGGCCGGGCTGCGTCGGCGCGGAGACCGGCAGCAGCACATCGGTGCGGGACAGGAGCCGGAAGTAGAGCTCCTGGTCGTTGGCGCGCAGCGCGTCGCGCATCGCCACCTCGGCCTCCGTGGCCGGCTCCCATGCGGTCACGGCCACCTCCCCTTCCGAGAACAGGCCACAGGTATCGCGTACAACCTACAAGGTGGTACCAAGATCACAATGGCAGGCTGGCGGTGGCCTGCCAGGACGCGGAGGAGGGGATAACATCCCGTTCCGGAGCCGACACGATACGGAGGGTGTCGATGTCCCGATCGATCACGCGCCCGGTCCTTGCAGGTCTGGCCGCCAGCCTGTTGACCGTACCGGCCCTTCCGACCGTCGCCGCCACCGCCGGGCTCCGGGCGGCACCGGCCTGCGCGACCCCCCTCGCCCCCGTCCGGCCGGTCGCGGCCAGGCCCTGGCCACAGCAACGGTACGACCCGGCGCGGCTCGCGCCGCTGGCCACCGGCGCCGGGGTAACCGTCGCGGTGGTCGACTCCGGGGTGGACCGGGTGCACCCGCAGCTGGTTGGGCGGGTGCTGGCCGGCGCAGACCTGCTCGACCCCGGCGGGGACGGCGGTCGGGACTGCGCCGGGCACGGCACCGGTGTGGCGAGCATCATCGTCGCGGCACCCCGGCCCGACGTCGCCTTCCGCGGCCTGGCACCGGGTGCCCGGATCCTGCCGGTGCGGGTGAGTGAGCAGCAGGTGGTGCAGGGGCGGGAGTCGGGGCGCACGGTCAGCGCCGACGAGTTCGCCCGGGCCATCCGGTGGGCGGTCGACCATGACGCCGACGTGGTGAACCTGTCCGTGGTGCTGTACGCGGACGACCCGGAGGTCCGTTCGGCCGTGCGGTACGCGGTCGACCGGGACGTGGTGCTGGTGGCCGCCGCCGGCAACCTGCACGGCAGCGGGGACCCCCGACCGTTCCCCGCCGGCTACGACGGGGTGCTCGGCGTGGGCGCGATCGGGGCGGACGGCGGGCGGGCGACGTTCTCGCAGACCGGCCCTTACGTCGACCTCGTGGCCCCGGGCAGCGAGGTGCTGACCGCCGCACCCGGTGCTGGCCACCATCGGGTCGAAGGCACCAGTTACGCGGCACCCTTCGTGGCCGCCACCGCCGCCTTGCTGCGGGAATACCGGCCGGAGCTGACCGCCGCGCAGGTGGCGGAGCGGATCATCGCCACCGCCGATCCAGCTCCGGGCGCGGGCCGGGGCGGCGCATATGGCGCTGGCGTGTTGAACCCCTACCGGGCGGTCACCGAGACCAGCGGCGGCCGTGCGGCCGGCGCACGGCCGGTCGCCGCCCTCGCCGATGATCGGGCCGACCCGGTGCAGCTCGCCCACCAGGCCCGCCGGGCGGCCGCACGGGACCGAGCCCTGCTGGTCGGCGCGGTGGCCGGCATCACGGCGGTGACCGTGGCGCTGCTCGCCCTGGTGGTACCCCGGGGCGCCCGTCGGCGCTGGCGCCCGGCCGGCCCGGCCTGAGCCCGCCCGCGCACGGCCTGAGCCCGCCCGCGCACGGCCCTGACCGCCGACCGGCTGCGGGCGGGGCGCTGACCGGGACACGGTCAGCGCTCCCGGCCCACATCGTTCACTGGAACAGCCCGGTGTTCTTCTTCTCGGTGTCCAGGTAGTCGGTGGCGGAGTCGTTCACCGCCAACCTGATGTCACGCAGCATCCCCTGCAGGTCCTGCGAGGCCGAACGCCACCGCGCCTGCCGCTGCTCGTAGGCCTGCCGCGCCTCGCCCGTCCAGCTCGCCACCAGCGGGGCGGCGTCGCGTTCGAGTTGGCCGAGTTGCGCGTCGAGGGTGTTCAACGCCTTCTGAATGTCAGCGCCGGCCTGCTGCAGCGCGGCGAAGTTGACGACCAGCACACCATGGTCCATCGGATTCCCTCCCCAGCGGGATCAGAGCGGCAGTTGGATGCCGCCGCGGTTGGTGCCGGCCACCCGGCTGGCCACCTCGTCGTCGGACGCGTGGTACTGCCGACCGGCGGTGCGGATCGCACCGGCGGTTTCGCGCAGCGCGCGGTGCAGCGCCGCCTGGTCCTGTGACCACTGCTGCTTGACCTGCTCGAACGACCGGCCACCAGCGCCACGCCAGGCCTGCTGCAACACCTCCAGCTCGGCCAGCAGGCCGGTCAGCATGGACTGCAACGACTGGTCCACCTGCTCGAACTTCGCGGCAGTCTGCTGCATCACCGCTGCTTCTGCCTTGGTTTGGGACATCCGGACGTCACCTCGTCTCTCGGATCGCACCTGGCCGTCGACGCGCCCACCCCGGGGCGACGCGTCGTCGCTTGGCCCGGTCGTCGAGCACTGAGACACGGGTCAGCGAAGGACTTCGTGGCTGACGGTAGCGACCTCGTAGCGGTTCTGCTACCCCACCGGCTTCCCCTGTGGACAACCGAGGCGGCCATCGGTCGCTTACGATGTGCCGCAGCCACGTCGCGGCGCGTGACGGGCCGCCGGAGGGCGGCCGGCCGCCCGACCCGGTCCCCACTGGTCGAGGAGGCACGGTGCCGGCGATCACCACCGGCGGGCCGCACCCGCCGACCCCGGTCGGGTCCGAGGCAGGTGCCTCCCCGCAGGTGGACGGGCCGGGCCGACCCACCGACCACGGCCCGCTGTCGGTCGGTCAGCACGCCCCCCGTCGCCGGTCGCCGGTGGCCCACTGGGTCGCGCTCGGCCGTCGTGCGGCTGCCGGAGCGCGAGCCGGCCAACTGGTCACCGCACAGGTCGCGGCGGCGCTCGTGCTCGTCGCCCTCGGCCGGCCCGCACCGGTCGTCGCGGCGGCCGTCCTGGTGGCCGTGCTGCTGGTGGCCGCCGCCTGGGTGCCGGTGCGGGGGCGGTGGCTGTTCGAGTGGCTGGGCACCGCCATCGGGCACCTCACCCGCCGGCGGGCGTTGACCGTGCCGGCCGACGCGGCCGAACTGCTCGACCTGGTCGCCCCGGGCACGGTGGTCCGCTCGACCGAGTTGACCGGTGGGCCGGCGGCCGTCCTGGAGGACACCACCGGCATGGTCGCGCTTCTGGAGCTCGGCGACCCCGGCGACCTGCTGGGCGACGTGTCCCAGGCGATTCCCGCCCCGGCCGCGTTACTCCCCCCGACCGGGCCGGACCAGCCCCCGCTGCTGGTCCAACTGCTGCTCGCCGGTGCGCCGGCGCCGGTGCCCAGCGCCGGTGGCACGGTCGGCACGTCGTACCGGCAGCTCACCGACGGGCGGCTCCCCGGGCGCGAGCGGGCGGTGGTGGCGGTCCGGGTGCTGCGGGTGAACGGTTGGTCCGAGGAGGACCTGCGCCGGGTACTCGCCGGCACGGTCCGCCGGATCGTCCGCCGGCTCGGGCCGTTGGCCGCGCGGCCGCTCGGGGTGCCGGCGGCGCTGCGCGTCCTGGGCGAGCTGGCCCACCACGACGGCGAACCGGTCCGGGAGTCCTGGCCGGCGATCCGGTCCGGCACCCTCGTCCAGGCCACCTTCCGTCTGCTCCACTGGCCAGACGCGGGCGCTGCGGCTGGACGCCGCCTGGTGCCCCGCCTGCTCGCGCTGCCGGCGACGGCCACGACCGTGTCGATCTGCTCGGGCCCGTCGCCGACGATGTCGACGTCGTCGGGTCCGCCGGCGGCCAGCGGAGTGCCGACCGAGCTGACCGTACGCCTGGCCGCAGGGACGGCGGCCGAGTTGGCGGCGGCCACCGAGGCGCTGGTCCGCATGGTGACCGACCTGGGCGGAAAGCTGCGACGACTTGACGGCGCCCACCTGGGCGGGCTGGCCGCCACGCTGCCGTTGGCGCTGACGGCACCCGGGGCGCAGCCCCGCCCACCGACGCCCGGAGCGCGACCCGGCTCGACGGTGGACGACTGGGAGCTGTCCCTGGGCGACGCGGGAATGATGGTCGGCACCAACCGGCACGGCCGCGCCGTCACCGTACGACTGTTCCGGCCGGAGAGCACCCGCGTGCTGCTGGTCGGCGGGGTGCGGGCAGCCCAGCTGGTGGCCCTGCGCGCCCTGGCACTCGGCGCCCTGGTGGTGGTGCAGACCGCCCGGCCACGCGCCTGGGAGCCGTTCACCCGAGGAGTTGGCGCGCCGGGCGGCACCATCCCGTTGCTCCCTCCCGGTCGGGCGGTCGCCGACGGCGTGGGCACCGCGCTGCGTCCGTTGCTGCTGATCGTCGACGCCGGGCCGGTGGCGGCCGAGGCCGCGCCGGGCCCGCCGTGGCGGGCCACCCTGGTGGTACGCGACGAGCTGACCCCGGCCGATGTGGACGCGTTGAGCCGGGCCGACCTGGCGTTGCTCCAGCCACTGACCTCCGCCGAGGCCCCCCTGGCCGGAGCCGCGCTGGGGCTGGGCGGCTCGGCCGAGTGGTTGACCCGGATCCGGGAGGACATGGTGGCCGTGGTCAACCGTCGGGCGCTGCGCTGGGCGCTGCTCTCCCCCACTCCGATCGAGGCGCAACTGATCGGGCCGCCGACGCGCGGCTGAATCCACCGGGACGGCCAGCCGGCGGGTTACGTCGGTGCGGTGTCCGTGGCACGATCCCCGCCATGGGTTTTCTGAAAGGTCTGCTGATTCGGCTGGCCAGCACAGCTCTGGCTTTCTGGCTGGCCACGCTCCTCATCCCGGGCATCTCCCTGGATTCGAACTCGGCCACCGAGACGGTGACCACGCTGCTCCTGGTGGCGGTGATCTTCGGCGTGGTCAACGCTGTTCTCCAGCCAATCATCAAGACCGTCGGTTGTGGCTTCTACCTGCTGACCCTGGGTCTCATCGCCCTGGTGGTGAACGGGCTGCTCTTCCTGCTCACCAGCTGGATCGCCGACCAGGCCGGGCTGCCGTTCTCGGTGGACGGTTTCTGGCCGGCAGCCGTGCTCGGCGCCCTCTTCGTGAGCATCGTGACCTGGATCCTCGGCGCCGTCCTCGACCGGGACTGACCGCCGACCAGCCAGCACCGACCCGGT
This sequence comes from Micromonospora sp. NPDC127501, assembly GCF_040302185.1. NCBI lineage: Bacteria > Bacillati > Actinomycetota > Actinomycetes > Micromonosporales > Micromonosporaceae > Micromonospora > Micromonospora sp. NPDC127501. The sequence goes on from NZ_JBEORJ010000002.1 coordinate 125,975, forward strand.
CCGGCCGGGGCTCCGACCTCGCCGGGGCCCCGGCCGGCCGATGACCAGACTTCGGGAATGCGGCGGCCGGACCGCCCATCCCGGCGGTTAGCGTCGCGGCATGTTCTCGCTGACCTATTCCGACGGCCACCTGCTCAGCACCGATCCGGCGCGGATCGACCTGGACCTGGTGCACCACTGGTTGTCCACCGACGCGTACTGGGCGCTCGGACGAGACCGGAAGACCACCGAGCGGTCGTTCGCCGGCTCACTGCCGTTCGGCATCTACCGGCCGGAGGACGGCCGCCAGGTCGCGGTGGCCCGGGTCGTCACGGACGGTGCCACGTTCGCCTGGCTCTGCGACGTGTACGTCGACCGCGCCGCCCGAGGTCGCGGGCTGGGCCGGTGGCTGGCCGGCGCGGTCCGCGACCACCTGGACGAGCTGGGCGTACGCCGGATCCTGCTCTGCACCAACGACGCACACCAGGTGTACGCGGGGGTGGGCTTCACCCCGCTGGACGCGCCGCAACGGTGGATGCAGCTGGACCGGCGGCCCCCGGTGACCCCGATCACCGGAAAGGAACAAAGCAGCACTACGCCCCTTACGGTGGAAGCGTGACGCCACTCCGCCTGGGATACCTCTACGGCCTCGGCGCGTACCTGCTCTGGGGTTTCTTTCCGCTCTACCTGAAGCTGCTGCGACCCGCCGGCCCGCTGGAGATCCTGGCCCACCGGATCGTCTGGTCGGTGCTCTTCGTGGCCCTGCTGCTGGCGGCGCTGCGCAACGTCGGCTTCCTGCGGGCGCTGTTGCGCCGCCCCTGGGCGTTGGCGGGGATCGTCGCCGCCGCCGCGCTGATCGCTGTCAACTGGGGCACCTACATCTACGGGGTCAACTCCGACCGGGTGGTGGAGACCGCGCTCGGCTACTTCATCAACCCGCTGGTAGTGGTGCTGCTCGGGGTGACGGTGCTGCGGGAGCGGCTACGCCCGGCGCAGTGGGTGGCGCTGGGGATCGGCGCGTCGGCGGTGGCGGTGCTCACCGTGGACTACGGCCGGCTGCCCTGGCTGGCGTTGACCCTGGCGTTCAGCTTCGCCGGCTACGGCCTGGTGAAGAAGCGGCTCGGGCTGCCGGCGGCGGAAGGGCTCTTCGTCGAGTCGGCGGTGCTGGCGTTGCCCGCACTGGGCTACCTGGGCTGGCTGACGGCGAAGGCCGACCTGACCTTCGGGCACGTCTCGGCCGGGCACACCGCACTGCTGGTGCTGGCCGGCGCGGCCACGGCGATTCCGCTGCTGCTGTTCGCCGGGGCGGCCAACCGACTGCCCCTGAGCAGCCTCGGCATGGTCCAGTACCTGGCGCCGATCCTTCAGCTCGGCTGCGGGGTGCTGATCTTCCACGAGCCGATGCCGCCGGCCCGGCTGGCCGGCTTCGCGCTGGTCTGGCTGGCCCTGATCGTCTTCACCGCCGACGCCGTCCGAACCTCCCGCCGCACCCGCCAGCCTCACCAACCGACCAACGTCCCCACCCCTCTCCCCACCCCCTGACCCCCTGACCCCGCGATCTTGCAGTTTCGGTCGTCGATATGCCCGCCGCGCCCCTTATGGAAGGGCAGATAGTGCAAGATCGCGGAGGACCTGGGGTGGGCGGGGTGGGGTTAGGGGACGGCGTAGGTGAGGAGGGGCGTGCCGTCGGCTTTCTGCAGCTCCACGCTGACCAGTTCGGCGTCGGTGAACCTCGTCGCGCCGGTGAAGCTGAGGTCGTCGCCGGGAGCCGCCAGCCAGGAGCCGATCTGCTCGGTGGCACCGTTCGGACCACGCGCCACCAGCCGGAACGGGTACGCCTTGCCGTAGCTCGTCCGCGCGTCGTACCCGCAACGCATCCTCACCTCGGTGCCCCACTTGGTGCCGGTCAGCCCGAGGTCGGCGTGCACCGGCCCGGCGGCGGCCACCGGTCGCATGGCCACCATCGACACCTGCGGTGCCGGGTTGCCCTGCGCGCCGGGCGGCCGGGACTGGTCGACCGGTCGAGGCAGCGCCACGGCGGTGCCCACACCGACCAGCAGCGCCAGCCCGGCGGCGGCCAGTGTGGTCAGTGCGTACCGTCGCCGGTCCGCGGCGCGTTCCCGACGACGGCGCTGCCGGGCCTCGTCGAGCAGCGCGGGCACCCGGGGCGGGGCCGGCGGCGGCAGGATCTGCTCCAACCCCGCCGGGTCGAGGCGCCCGAGCAACCCGGGCAGGACGGCGATCTCGGCGACCGCCTCCCGACACGAGGCGCAGCCGCCCAGGTGCCGCTCGTAGGCCGCCCGTTCGGCCGGAGCCAGGGCGCCCAGCACGTACGCGCCGTCGTCGTACGCGAACTCGCACCGGGTCATCCCGTCACCCCCATCTCGGCCAGGACCAACCGTAGAGACCGCAGCGCGTAGTGGGTGCGGGATTTCACGGTCCCTGGCGGTACGCCCAGGCGGGACGCCGCCTCGGCCACCGACCGCCCCTGGTAGAAGCACTCGACCAGCACCTCCCGGTGGGTCGGGCTGAGCCGGTTCAGCGCCTCGGCGACGGTCCACGCCTCCACCGCCCGTTCGGCCTCGTCGATCGCCTCGGGCGGTTCGGGCAGATCGTCGGTGAACACCTCGCCGACCCGGGTGGATCGTCGCCGCCAGGCGTCGATGGCCAGGTTGCGCGCGGTGGTGAACAGCCAGGACCGCACCGATCCGCGCGTCGGGTCGAGTGACTCCGGATGTCGCCAGGCCCGCAGCAGCGTCTCCTGCACCAGGTCCTCGGCCCGCTGCCGGTCCCCGTTGACCAGCCGCAGGGCATGGGCGTACAGCGCCTCCGCGTGCTCGTCGTGCAGCGCGCGCAGCAGTTGGGCGTCGTGGTCGCTGATGGCGGTCTCCTCGCTTCCGGCGCGCGTCCGGCGGTGCGTTCGCTCGGGAATACGTGCTGTCACGCCGATCGGTTCAGCCCGAGGTCAGACCGGTTGCGTGTCGGTTGCCGCCGACGCAGGTGTTCATGCCCGGTTCACATCGCGGCTGACGAGCGCTCACCACGTCCTCCTAGCGTCCGGCTGGTACGTCGCCTGTCGTGCCACCGACTTCTCTGGAGGCCTCCCCCATGAGCGACCGTCCCCGGCTGCTCCCCCTGTTGAACGGCACCCGCCATGGCACCCGTGATGCCATGACCTGTCTGTACCGGTGCGGAAACGCCTGTGACCACCCGGTCCCGAACACCTCCGACAACGCGTACTTCGGTGACGTGGTGAACGCCGAGGTGTCGCGGCGTGGCGTGGTCCGGGCCGGCGCGGTCGGCGCGCTGGTGCTCGGTTTCGGCGGCGCGGCAGCCGGCGCGCTCGCCGGGGCGGCCCCGGCCATGGCGGCCCCGACCGCCCCGGACGTTCCGGAGAACTTCGGCTTCGGTCGTCCCGGCACCGGGGTCGGCAGCGGTGCGCTGACCTTCAAGCCGATCCCACCGAACAAGCTGGACACCCTGGTCGTGCCGAACGGCTACGACCACGCCGTGGTGATCAAGTGGGGTGACCCGGTGCTGCCGGGCGCGCCGGAGTTCGACCTGCACCACCAGACCGCCGCCGCGCAGTCCAAGCAGTTCGGTTACAACAACGACTTCGTGGGCGTGCTGCCGCTGGACAAGCAGGGCAAGCGGGCGCTGCTCGTGGTCAACCACGAGTACACCAACGAGGACCTCATGTTCCCGGGCTTCCCCGGCCTGGACGGGCTCTCCGTGGAGCAGCTGCGCACCGCCATGGCCGCGCACGGCATGTCCGTGGTGGAGCTTGAGCGGGTCGCGGGCACCGGGCAGTGGAAGCCGGTCGGCAAGGGCCCGCGGCCGTACAACCGGCGGGTCACCGCCCTGAGCACCAAGTTCGACCTGACCGGCCCGGCCGCCGGCTCGGCCTGGCTGAAGACCGCCGCCGACCCCAGGGGCCGCACTGTCGTCGGCACGCTGAACAACTGCGCCGGTGGCGTGACCCCGTGGGGCACTGTGCTCTCCGGCGAGGAGAACTTCAACCAGTACTTCGTGGGCGCCGACGGCGTCCCGGCCGAGCTGAAGCCGAAGCTGGACCGGTACGGCATCAGCACCGCCGCCCGCTACCCCAGCGGCAGCCGCAAGTGGGAGCGCGCGGACGAGCGCTTCGACCTGGCGAAGCACCCCAACGAGGCACACCGGTTCGGCTGGGTCGTCGAGATCGACCCGTTCGACCCGGAGAGCCGCCCGCGCAAGCACACCGCGATGGGCCGGTTCAAGCACGAGGGCGCCAACGTGATCGTCGCGAAGGACGGCCACGTGGTCGCGTACATGGGCGACGACGAGCGGTTCGACTACCTCTACAAGTTCGTCTCGGACAAGAAGTTCATGAAGGGCAACTCCTGGGCTGCCCGCAAGCACAACCTGACCCTGCTGGAGTCCGGCACGCTCTACGTGGCGAAGCTCGACCAGACCAGCGCCGCCGAAATCGACGGCTCGGGCAAGCTGCCCGCCGACGGCGCGTTCAACGGTCGGGGTCGTTGGATCAGGCTGGTCAGCGGCAACCGGTCGTTCGTCGACGGGATGACCGCCGCGGACGTGCTCACCTTCACCCGGCTCGCCGGTGACAAGGTCGGCGCGACCAAGATGGACCGCCCCGAGGACGTCGAGCCGAGCCTGCTCACCGGCAAGGTGTACGTGGCGCTGACCAACAACACCAACCGGGGCGTCGGCAGCAACCCGAAGGCGGACGAGGCCAACCCGCGCAACGCCAACAAGCACGGGCAGATCCTGGAGCTGGTCGAGGATCGCAACGACAACACCTCGGAGACGTTCGGCTGGTCGCTGCCGATCGTCTGTGGCGACCCGACCGACCCGTCGACCTTCTTCGCCGGGTACGACAAGACCAAGGTCTCCCCGATCTCCTGCCCGGACAACGTCGCCTTCGACGCCACCGGCAACCTCTGGATCTCCACCGACGGCAATGCGCTGGGCAGCAACGACGGCCTGTTCGCCACCGCCGTGGAGGGTCCGGAGCGGGGTCACCTCAAGCAGTTCCTGACCGTGCCACTCGGCGCGGAGACCTGCGGCCCGTTCATCACCGGCGACAACCGCTCGGTCTTCGTCGCCGTGCAGCACCCGGGCGAGATCACCGGAGCCTCGGTGGAGAACCCGGCTTCCAACTGGCCGGACGGTGACTACGCCAAGCCGGGCGTGGTGGTCACCTGGCGCCTCGACGGTGGCCCGGTGGGCAGCTGACGTCGCATCCGCGGCCGAGCGGCCGCTGACGTTGCTCCGGCGGTCCGGCGCTGGACCGCCCCGAGAGGCCCTCTCCCAGCCCGGGAGAGGGCCTCTCGGCGGTCAGTTGTCGGAGGCGATGCCGTCGGCCACGCTGCGGGCCACGGTGAGCAGCTTGGCGCGTACCACCCGTGCGGAGGTCATCATCTCGCTGGCCGGCAACGCGCAGGCCAGCACGACGCGGCGTTCCATGTCCTTGTCCGGTGCGACGAGCACCGCGGCGCAGGCCACCCCCTGGCGGAACTGCCCCATCTCCAGCTGCATGCCACGCCGGTCGCCCGCGGCCAGGTCGGCCTCGAAACTCTCGGTGGTGGTCAGCGTGGCGGTGGTGAACGGGCGCATGCCGTACTCGCGCAGATAGCGGTAGCGCTGGTCGGTCGTGAGGGTGGCGAGCAACGACTTGCCGAGCGCTGTCGCGTGCGCCCCCTCGTCGAAGCCGGGGACCAGATCCTCCAGGTAGGGCGAGCGGTGCCCCTCGGCGACTGCGGTGAGGGCCACCTGACCGCCGACGAACCGACCGAGGTAGTGGCTGTAGCCGGTGTCCAGGGCGGCCCGCCGCAGCGTCTCACCGACCGCCGGTGGGCCCCGGAACGCCGTCACGAGCTCCCGGTACCGGTCGGCCACCTCCAACCCCACGATGTACGTGCCGTCCTCGCGACGGATCACGTAGCCCTCGTAGGCGAGGGTGCGGACCAGGTGGTAGGTGGTGGCCACGGTCAGCTCGCAGCGCCGGGCGATCTGCTTGACGGTCAGGCCCTTCGGGGCGCGACCGACCGACTCCAGCACCCGTAGCGCTCGGGACACGCTGCGAATCAGGTCCGAAGGTTCTGCCAAGGGGTCGCGCACAACCACCTCCGCCGCCGGGGACTTACACCATATGAAAAACAGGCCCGGTGCGAAATGCCTGTTCGGGTCGAGGATGCCAGATCACCATCCACAGCTTGTGCCCCGTCGGTCACCAGGAGTGCGGTGAGCGGGGCTCGCGTAGGTTTGCCGAACGATGACCGACACCTCCAATACCCCCGATCCGGCCGTTGCCCAACCCCGCCCGGTCCGGGCCAGCGCCGGCGCAGTCGTCACCACGGTGGCCTGCGTACTCCCCGTCTTCCTGCTCGGTGGTCTCGCCGTGCAGATGGGCACGGACCTCGGCTTCTCGCCGGCCGGCCTGGGCCTGGCCGTCTCCGTCTACTTCGGGGTCAGCGCGCTGGCCTCGGTGCCCTCCGGGCGGTTGGTCGAGCGGTACGGGCCGGCCCTGGTGGCCCGCTGCGGCATCCTGCTGGCCGCCGGGTCGATGCTGGCCGTGGCCGCCTTCGCCCGGTCGTACCCGGTGCTGGTCGGCCTGCTGGCGCTCAGCGCCGCCGCGAACGCGCTCGGCCAGTTGGCCAGCAACGCCGCGCTGGCCCAGCACGTGCCGGCCCGGCGGCAGGGGCTGTCGTTCGGTGTCAAGCAGGCCGCCATCCCGGTCTCCACCCTGCTGGCCGGGGTGGCGGTGCCCACCATCGCGCTCACCGCCGGCTGGCGTTGGGCGTTCGTGGCCGCCGCCGTGGCCGCGCTGACGACGCTGGCCGCCGTACCCCGACAGTTGCCCGGCCTGGCCCGGCGGGCCGGCTCCACGCGTGCCGGGCGGGCGACGGCGGCGCTGGTGGTGATCGGCGCGGCGGCGACGTTGGCCTCGGGCGCGGCCAACTCGTTGGGCACCTTCCTGGTGGACTCCGCCGCGGCCCGGGGTCTGTCGCCGGGCCTCGCCGGCCTCACCCTGACCCTGGGTAGCGCGGTCTGCGTGGCGGCTCGGGTGGGCGCCGGCTGGTTGGCCGACCGCCGCGAGACCGGCCACGTCGCCCTCATCGCCGCGATGCTGCTCGTCGGCGCGGTCGGGCTGGGCCTGCTGGCGTTGACCGGCTCGGTGCCGTTGGTGGTCGGCGTGGTGCTCGGCTTCGGCCTGGGCTGGGCCTGGCCCGGCCTGATGAACTTCGCGGTGGTCCGGCTCCACCCGCAGTCACCGGCCGCCGCCACCTCGATCACACAGACCGGGGTGTACGCGGGCGGCTGTCTCGGCCCGCTGAGCCTGGGCCCACTCGCCGCCCACCTCGGCTACCCGGCGATGTGGACCATCGCGGCCGTGGCGATGCTGCTCGCCGCCGCCCTCATGCTCGTCGGCAGCCGACTGTTGACGCGCGCCGCCGCCGCAGCGGGCCGGGGCGTGGATCAGCTGGTGCGGTCGGCGATGTAGTCGCAGAGCGACTCGAGCGCGCTGCGGGACGGGCCGGGCGGCAGCGGGGCGAGCTGCGCGCGGGCCTCCTCGGCGTAGCTGCGCACGGTCTCCCGGGCACGCTTGAGCGCCGGGCTCTCGCGGAGCAGCCCCAACGCCTCGGCGTGCAGCGCGTCGTCGGTCAGCGGGCCGGTCGCCAGGATCTCCCGCAGGCGCACCGACGACGCGTCGGAGTCGTCCGCCTCGCGGGCGTAGAGCACCGGCAGCGTCGGGACACCCTCGCGCAGGTCCGTGCCGGGGGTCTTGCCCGACTGCACCGACTCGGAGGCGATGTCCAGCAGGTCGTCGGAGAGTTGGAAGGCGACGCCGATCGTCTCGCCGTACCCGGCGAGGGCCTCCACGTGCTCCGGGGCGGCACCACCGAACATGCCGCCGAACCGGGCGGACGTGGCGATCAGCGAGCCGGTCTTCTCAGCGATCACGTGCAGGTAGTGGGCCACCGGGTCGTCGTCGGCGCGCGGCCCGACCGTCTCCGCGATCTGGCCGTGCACCAGCCGGGCGAAGGTGCGCGCCTGCAACCGGACCGCCTCGGGGCCTAGGTCGGCGGCGATGTCCGCCGCGCGGGCGAAGAGATAGTCGCCGACCAGGATGGCGACCGAGTTGGTCCACCGGGAGTTCGCGCTCGGGGCGCCCCGACGGACGGCGGCCTCGTCCATCACGTCGTCGTGGTAGAGGGTGGCGAGGTGCGTGAGCTCCATCACCACGGCGGCCGGGACCACCTGCGCGCCGGTCGGGTCACCGAACTGGGCGCCGAGCGCCACCAGCAACGGCCGGAACCGCTTCCCGCCGGCCTCCACGAGGTGCCGGGCGGCCTCGGTGACGAACGGGTCGGCGCTGGACACGCTGGCCCGCAACTCGACCTCGACCGTGTCCAGAAGACCCAGCACGGACGCCTCGACACGAGGATCGGCGAGGTTGAGGCCAAGCGCGCCGAACTGACTCGTGCTCGCCCGACCCCGACGACCGCCGGAGCCGGAGGCACCTGAACGCTCGCCCGCCGGTTTCACCACGCTATCAACCATGCCACACCCGTTCGACCTGCTCCGGCCCGGGGATACGCACCGGGGGCCGGCACGTGAACACGTGCCGACCCCCGGTGATCGATCCTTCGGTCATCGAACGAATTCGGCGGCTCCGGCAGCCAGATCGAGCAGCGGCGCCGGGGCGACACCCAACACCAGGGTCGCCAGCACACCGATCATCAGCGCGGCGGAGGTGAGCCCGCCGGGCACCGTGACGGTCGGGGTGGACTCACCCGGCTCGGAGAGCCACATCATCACCACGACCCGCAGGTACGGGAACGCGAGAATCATGCTGGTCAGCACACCGGCGATCACCAGCCAGGCCTGGCCACCCTCCAGCGCCGGCCCGAAGATGGCGAACTTGCTGGTGAAGCCGCTGGTCAGCGGAATACCGGCGAAGGCCAGCAGGATGAACGTGAACAGCGCGGCGAAGAACGGCGACCGTCGACCCAGCCCGGCCCAGCGGGACAGGTGGGTGGCCTCGCCGTCGTCGTCCCGTACCAGCGTCACCACGGCGAACGCGGCCAGCACCGAGAAGCCGTACGCGACCAGGTAGAACATCGTGCCGGCGAGCCCGTCGCGGCTGGGTGCCAACACACCGACCAGCAGGTAGCCGGCGTTGGCGATCGAGGAGTACGCGAGCAGCCGCTTGATGTCGGTCTGGGTGACCGCGAGCACCGCACCCACCAGCATGGTCAGCACCGCCACCGCGCCGAGGACCGGCGTGAAGTCCCAGTTGGCGTCGGCGAACGCGACCTGGAAGACGCGCAGCAGGGCACCGAACGCGGCGACCTTGGTGCAGGCCGCCATGAACCCGGTGACCGGGGTCGGGGCGCCCTGGTAGACGTCCGGGGTCCAGACGTGGAACGGGGCCGCCGCTGCCTTGAAGAGCAGACCGATGGCGAGCAGCGCCATGCCGGCGAAGAGCAGCACCGGGCTGGCCGGCGACTCGCCCACCGCCGCGTGGATGGTGGCGAAGTCGACGCCGGCCGTCCGGCCCGGGATGCCGGAGGTGAAGCCGTAGATCAGGGCCACGCCGAACAGGAAGAACGCCGAGGCGTACGCGCCGAGCAGGAAGTACTTCATCGCCGCCTCCTGGCTCAGCAGGCGCCGGCGACGGGCCAGCGCGCAGAGCAGGTAGAGCGGCAGGGAGAAGACCTCCAGTGCGATGAACATGGTCAGCAGGTCGTTCGCCGCCACGAAGATCAGCATGCCGCCGATCGCGAACGTGGTCAGCGGGTAGACCTCGGTGAGACCGTTGCGCCCCTCGGCCTGCCGCCGGTCGTCGGCCGACTCCGCGGTCACCGCGGCCTGGGCGACGAACGCCCCGCCCCGCTCGACCGAGCGGTCACCGATCAGCAGCAGCGCCATCGCCGCCAGCACCAGGATCGCACCCTGGAGGAAGAGCGTCGGACCGTCGATCGCGAGCGCCTGGCCCGCGGTGATGATCCGCTCATCGGCGCTGAGGACCACCATGGTCAGTGCCGCGAGCACCGCGAGCAGCGCCAGCGTCAACTGCACGACGTGCCGCCAGCGACGAGGCACCAGGGCCTCGACCAGCACGCCGAGCAGCGCCGTGCCCAGCATGATCAGGATCGGAGAGATCGCCGCGTAGTCGATCGACGGCAGCTTCAACTCGGTCACTTTGCCGCCTCCTGGACGGTGCCGCCCACGGACGGCGCCGGGTCGGTTCTGCCGATGTCGTCCATGGTCGCCTGGACGGCGGGGTTGATCACGTCAGTGACCGGCTTGGGAAAGAAGCCGAGCAGCACGATCAGCGCGATCAGCGGGGCGACCACGACCTTCTCGCGCAGGTTGAGGTCCCGGCGCATGCCGTCGACCTCGGTCAGCGCCGGGTTGAGGGTGCCCTGGGTGGTGCGCTGCACCATCCAGAGCACGTACGCGGCGGCCAGGATGATGCCGAGCGTGGCGATGACCGCGACCGGCTTGTTCACCGTGAAGGTGCCGATCAACACCAGGAACTCGGAGATGAACGGCGCCGTTCCGGGCAGCGCGAGCGAGGCGAGACCGGCGAAGAAGAGCACCCCGGCGAGCACCGGGACGAGCTTGCCGGCGCCACCGAAGTCGCTGATCAGCGCCGAACCACGCCGGGAGATCAGCATGCCCACCACCAGGAAGAGCAGGCCGGTGGCCAGCCCGTGGTTGAGCATGTAGAGCACCGCGCCGGTGCCGGCCTGGGTGGTGAAGGCGAAGATGCCCACGCCGATGAAGCCGAAGTGCGCGATCGAGGTGTACGACACCAGCCGCTTGAGGTCGTTCTGGCCGACCGCCAGCAGCGCGGCGTAGACGATGCCGATCACGCCCAGAGCCAGCGCCCACGGTGCGAACCACTTCGACGCCTCGGGGAACAGCGGCAGGCAGTAGCGCAGGATGCCGAAGGTGCCGACCTTGTCCAGCACGCCGACGAGCAGCGCCGCCGCGCCCGCCGGGGCGGCGCCACCGGCATCGGGCAACCAGGTGTGGAACGGGAAGAACGGTGCCTTGATGGCGAACGCGAGGAAGAAGCCGAGGAACAGCCACCGCTCGGTGCCGGTGCTGATGTCGACCTGCGAGAGAGCCTGCCAGTCGAAGGTCTTCCCGCCGACCACCCACAGCCCGATGACCGCGGCCAGCATGAACAGACCGCCGACGAGCGAGTAGAGGAAGAACTTCACCGCCGCGTACTGCCGCTGGTGGCCGCCGTAGCTGCCGATGAGGAAGTACATCGGCACCAGCATGACCTCGAAGAACACGTAGAACAGGAAGACGTCGGCGGCCGCGAAGACGCCGATCATCGTGCACTCGAGGACCAGCAGCAGTGCGAAGTAGACGGGCACCGAACGCTTCGACGACTCTGCGTCGTGCCAGGACGCCAGGATCACCAGCGGCACCAGTACCGCGATCAGCATCAGCATCACCAGCGCGATGCCGTCCGCGGCGAAGGTGAAGCTGACCCCCCAGTTCGGAATCCAGGAGTACGACTCGCGGAACTGGAACCGGTCACCGCCGGCGTTGAAGCTGACCCACATCACCACCGAGAGCACCAGCACGAGCAGCGACCAGGCGAACGCCACCTGCTTGGCCAGCTCCGGGCGGTGGCGCGGCAGGAAGGCCACCACCAGGGCGCCCACCAGCGGCGCCACGGTGAGCACCGAGAGGAACGGGAAGTTGGACATTATGCGGCCTTACCTCCGTCGTCACTGCGTGGTCCGCCGGCGGGGGCGGGCGTATTGAGGTCGATCACGCCAACCACCCCGCCTGCACGGCCAGGAACGCCGCCATCACCAGCAGCGCACCGGCCAGGATCGAGGTGGCGTACGAGCGGACGAAGCCGGTCTGCATCCGACGGAGGCGACCCGAGCCCCCACCGACCGCGGCGGCGAGCCCGTTGACGAGCCCGTCGATGCCCCGGTTGTCGAGGTACACCAGCGCCCGGGTGAGGAAGATGCCCGGCTTCTCGAAGACCGCCTCGTTGACCGTGTCGGTGTAGAGGTTGCGCCGGGCGGCGGTGACCAGCACCCCGGCCGGCTGCGGCGCGGTGGCCGTGCCGGCCCGGAACAGGAACCAGGCGAGCCCGGCACCGAGCACGGTGACCAGCAGCGACAGGATGGTGATCACGGTGTGCGAGAGGACCGCCGCGTGCTCCGCGTGCTCGCCACCCAGCCCGGCGGTCTCCGTCAGCCAGTCCGGAACGGACGTGGCGAGCAGGAAGCCGGCCCCGACCGACCCGACCGCCAACAGGATCAGCGGGATGGTCATCAGCTTCGGCGACTCGTGCGGGTGCTCGATGTCCTCGGTCCACCGCTTCGGCCCGTGGAAGGTGAGCACGAACAGCCGCGTCATGTAGAACGCGGTGAGTCCGGCGCCGAGCAGTGCCGCACCGCCGAAGAGCCAGGCGGTCCAGTCCTCCCGCTCGAAGGCGGCCACGATGATCGGCTCCTTGGAGAAGAAGCCGGAGAAGGGGAACATGCCGATGATGGCCAGCCAGCCCATCATGAAGGTCAACCAGGTGATCTTCATGTACTTGGACAGCCCACCGAAGCGGCGGATGTCGACCTGGTCCTTCATTCCGTGCATGACCGAGCCGGCGCCCAGGAACATGTTGGCCTTGAAGAAGCCGTGCGCCAGCAGGTGCACGATGGCCAGCGCGTACGCCGCGCCACCGAGGCCGACACCGAGGAACATGTAGCCGATCTGGCTCACCGTCGACCAGGCGAGCACCCGCTTGATGTCGTCCTTGGCCGCACCGATGATGCAGCCGATCAGCAGGGTGAGCGCGCCGACGCTGACCACCACGAGTTGCAGCGTCGAGTTGGCCGAGAAGATCGGGTTGGACCGGGCGATCAGGTAGACGCCCGCGGTGACCATGGTGGCGGCGTGGATGAGCGCCGACACCGGGGTCGGGCCCTCCATCGCGTCCGGCAACCACGCCTGGAGCGGGAACTGGCCGGACTTGCCGGCCGCCCCGAGCAGCAGCAACAGGCCGAGGACCAGCACCGTGGTGCCGGTCAGCGCGCCGACACCGTTGAACACCTCGTCGTACTGGGTGGTGCCCAGGGTGGCGAACATGATGAAGATGCCGATGGCCAGGCCGGCGTCGCCGACCCGGTTCATCAGGAACGCCTTCTTGCCGGCGGTGGCCGCGCTCGGCCGCTCGGTCCAGAAGGAGATCAGCAGGTACGACGCCAGACCGACGCCCTCCCAGCCGAAGTACAGCATCACGTAGTTGTTGCCGAGCACCAGCAGCAGCATCGCCGCGACGAACAGGTTGAAATACGCGAAGAACCGACGACGGCCGGCGTCGTGCGACATGTACTCCACCGCGTACAGGTGGATCAGGAAACCCACCCCGGTGATCAGCAGTACGAAGACCGCGGCCAGCGGATCGAAGAGCAGGCCGAAGTCGACGCGCAGATCACCGACAGCGATGAAGTCCCAGAGGCTCAGTTCGACCGACTTGTTCTCCAGGCCACGCAGCTGGAAGAAGAAGCTCAGACCGAGCACGAACGCGGCGCCGATGGCGGCGACGCCCAACCAGTGCCCCCAGCGGTCGGCCCGGCGGCCGAGCAGCAGCAGGATGGCCGCGCTGACCAGCGGGATCGCCACCAGCAGCCAGACGCCCCCAAGCAGCCCCGTGGCCTGGGCGTATTCCACAGTCTCTTCCACCGGTGGACCCCTCTAGTACTTGAGCAGGTTGGCGTCGTCGACACTCGCCGAGCGTCGCGTCCGGAAGATGGACATGATGATCGCGAGCCCGACCACGACCTCGGCCGCCGCCACCACCATCACGAAGAACGCCATGATCTGGCCGTTGAGGTCACCGTTGATCCGGCTGAAGGTGACCAGCGTCAGGTTGGCCGCGTTGAGCATCAGCTCCACGCACATGAACAGCACGATCGCGTTGCGCCGGACCAGCACCCCGGCGGCGCCGATGGTGAACAGCACCGCGGCGAGCACCAGGTAGTAGGTCGGCTCGACCGAGAAGAACGATTCCATTACTTGTCCGTCCCCTTCAGCGAGGTCTCCTCGGCGGTCAGCTCGCGCTGCGGAAGGATCGCCGGGGTGCTGCGGTCGGTCAGGCGGCCGTCGGGCAGCCGGGCCGGGGTGGCCACCGAGGAGGAGGTCGCGAAGACGCCGGGGCCCGGCTTCGGGCCGGGGTAGTTGCCCGGGGCGAAGCGTGCCTTCATGGTCGACACCTGGTCGATCTTGTCCTGCTTACGCCGCTCGATGTGGGCCAGCACCATGGCACCGACCGCCGCGGTGATCAGCAGCGCCGAGGTCAACTCGAACGCGAAGACGTACTTGGTGAACAGCAGCCGGGCGATGCCCTGCACGTTCCCCTCGGCGTTGACCTGCTCCAGACCGACCGTGCTGGTCCGGTCCAGTGCCTGGTAGAGCCCGGTGCCGACCAGGCCGGCGAAGCCCAGGCCGAGCACGATGGCGGCGACCCGCTGGCCGCGCAGCGTCTCGATCAGCGAGTCCGTGGAGTCCCTACCGACCAGCATCAGCACGAAGAGGAAGAGCATCATGATCGCGCCGGTGTAGACGATGATCTGCACCATGCCGATGAACGGACCGGCCTGGAGGACGTAGAACACGCCCAGGCAGAGCATGGTCAGCACCAGCCACAGCGCCGAGTGCACGGCGTTGCGCGCGGCCACCATCCCGATCCCGCCGATCAGCGCGAGCGGGGCGAGGATCCAGAAGGTGACCGCCTCACCGGTGGAGACCGAACCCGCCGCGGCGAGCACCGTAGACGTGGTCATGCTTCCTCTCCCTTGCCGGCCGCCACCCGCTGGGCGGCCTGCTCGGCGCCCGGGAACGTCACGCCGGGGTGCTCCTCGACCTGGTAGCGGCCGGGGCCCATCGGGGACGTCTCCGCACCGGCCGAGGTGCCCGGGTTGTCCAGCGCGCCGACGTAGTAGTCCTTCTCGCTGTCACCCAGCCGCATCGGGTGCGGAGGCTGCTCCATGCCCTCCAGCAACGGCGCGAGCAACTGCTCCTTGGTGAAGATCAGGTCCTGCCGGTTGTCCCGGGCCAACTCGTACTCGTTGCTCATGGTGAGCGAACGGGTCGGGCAGGCCTCGATGCACAGCCCGCAGAAGATGCAGCGGGCGTAGTTGATCTGGTAGATGCTGGCGTACCGCTCACCCGGCGAGAAGCGCTGCTCGTCGGTGTTGTCGCCACCCTCGACGTAGATCGCGTCCGCCGGGCAGGCCCAGGCGCACAGCTCGCAGCCGATGCACTTCTCCAGGCCGTCCGGGTGCCGGTTGAGGATGTGCCGCCCGTGGTAGCGCGGCGCCGACACCGGCGGCTTGAACGGGTAGTCGGTCGTGACGACCTTCCTGAACATGTGCGAGAAGGTGACACCGAATCCCTTGAACGTTCCGGTGATCGCGCCCACGTCACACCTCCCTGGAGTCCGAGCCGGCAACGATGTTGGCCGGCTCCCGCTCGGCGACCACGCGCGTGATGCGCGGGCTCGGTGGTACCTGAAGATCCATCGGTGGCAGCGGGAAGCTCCCGTGCGGCCGGTTGTCGACCTGTTCCTGCGTCGTCGGCGTCGGCTTCGGGCGCCGGCTGGGCCAGAAGATCGTGGCGAGCAGCAGGATGCCGGCCGGGATGCCGACGGCGATCACCTTGCCGCGGGTGTCCCAGTCCTCGATGGAGCGCAGGCCCGACAGGACCAGGATCCAGGCCAGGTTGATCGGCAGCAGCACCTTCCAACCGAGCCGCATGAACTGGTCGTACCGCAGCCGGGGCAGCGTGCCACGCAACCACACGAAGACGAAGACCAGCGCGATCACCTTGCCGAAGAACCAGAGCATCGGCCACCAACCGGAGTTGGCGCCCTCCCAGATGGTGATCGGCCAGGGCGCTCGCCAACCGCCCAGGAACAGCGTGGTGGTGACCGCGGACATGGTCACCATCGCGACGTACTCGCTGAGCATGAAGAGCGCGAACTTCAGCGAGCTGTACTCGGTCATGAAGCCGGCGACCAGCTCGGACTCGGCCTCGGGCAGGTCGAACGGCGCCCGGTTGGTCTCACCCACGGTGGCGATGAAGAAGATGATGAAGCTCGGCAGCAGCAGGATCGCGTACCAGCCCGGCGCGGGGACGGTCTGGCCGAAGACGGTCAGCTGGGTGCCGTCGCCCTGAGCGGCGACGATCCCGCTGGTGCTCATCGTGCCGGCGGTCATGAAGACCGCCACGATGCTGAGCCCCATGGCGACCTCGTAGGAGATCATCTGGGCGCTCGACCGGAGACCACCCAGCAGCGGGTACGTCGAGCCGGAGGCCCAGCCACCCAGCACGATGCCGTACACGCCCATCGAGGAGCAGGCGAGCAGCAGCAGCACCGCCACCGGCACATCGGTGACCTGCAACGGCGTGTGGTGACCGAAGATGCTGACCATCGGGCCGAACGGCACCACCGACAGGGCGGTGACCGCGCAGATCACCGAGATGGTCGGGGCGAAGAAGTAGACGACCTTGTCGGCCGCCTTCGGCAGGATGTCCTCCTTGAAGGCCATCTTCAGGCCGTCGGCGAGGGTCTGCAGCAGGCCGAACGGGCCGACCTGGTTGGGGCCGGGCCGCACCTGCATGTAACCGACCACGCGCCGTTCGAACCAGACGCCGAGCAGGGTGGCCAGCAGACCGAAGGCGAACGCGAAGACAATCTTGCCGAGAACCAGCCACCACGGATCCCGGCCGAAGTCGGCCAGCGTCGGATCCTGGGCCAGGTAGATCGGACTCACTGGTTACCCCCGGAGTTGAGGAGCGGACCCGGGAGACCGGTCTCGTCGGCCGCAACGCGTCCGGCCGGGATGGCCGTACTCGGTGCGGGGACGGAGATCCGGACGACCGCGCCGGACGTCGCCCCGAGGCTGCGCCGCACGGTCGAGCCGGGTGAGTTGGTCGGCAGCCAGACCACGCCGTCCGGCATCTCGGTGAGTTCCGCCGGCAGGGTCAGCGCCCCTCGGTCGGTGCCGACAGTGACCGCGTCACCGTCGACCACACCGAGCGCCTCGGCGGTGCCCTTACCCAGCCGGACCACCGGCGGACGGGCGGTCCCGGCGAGGTTCTCGTCGCCCTCGGTCAGGGTGCCGAGGTCCACCAGCTGGTGCCAGGTGGCCAGCACGGCCTCCCCGGCGTTCGGCTGCGGCACCCGGCCCGGTGCGACCGACGGCGCGGCCGGCCGGGACATCCGCGTCGCCGGCAGCGTGCCCAGCTCGCGGCGCACGCTCAGCACGTCGGCAGTGCCGAGACGCACGTCGAGCAGCGCGGCCAGCGCGTCGAGCACTCGACCGTCGGTCATCGCGGCGGTGTTCAGCACCGCCTCGAACGGACGCAGCCGGCCCTCCCAGTCCAGGAAGCTTCCGGCCTTCTCCGCCACCGGGGCGACCGGCAGCACCACGTTCGCCCGCCGGGTCACCGCGCTGGCGCGCAGCTCGAGGCTGACCAGGAACGGCACCGCGTCCAGGGCGGACTCGGCCAGT
The DNA here is from genome assembly GCF_040302185.1 of Micromonospora sp. NPDC127501. Lineage (NCBI taxonomy): Bacteria > Bacillati > Actinomycetota > Actinomycetes > Micromonosporales > Micromonosporaceae > Micromonospora > Micromonospora sp. NPDC127501. The sequence goes on from NZ_JBEORJ010000002.1 coordinate 143,518, forward strand.
CGCGGGTCGGCCAGGTCGGCCGGATCGACACCACCGACGACCAGCGCGCCGAGCTGCCCGTTGGCGGCCGCGGTCAGGATGCCGTCGGTGTCGCGCCCGGCCTGGCTCGGGATCACCCCGGCCGGGATGTCCCACGCCTCACCCAGCTCGGCCCTGGCGGCCGGCTCGGTGACCAGGCGTCCACCGGGGAGCAGGTTGGGCAGGCAGCCCGCGTCGACAGCGCCACGGTCACCCGCGCGCCGCGGCACCCAGGCCAGCTTCGCGCCGGTACGCCGGGCCACGTCGGCCGCGGCGGAGAGCCCACCCGGCACGGTGGCCAACCGCTCGCCGACGATCAGGATCGCGCCCGGTGCGCTCAGCGCCTCGCTGACAGTGGCGTGCTCGGCGAGCACGCTGGCCTCCTCGCCCGGCACCACCCGGGCCAGCTTGGCACCGAGCTTCTCCAGGCCGCGGGTGGCGAAGGGCGCCAGCGCGTACACCGTCAGGGTCTTCTTCAGGTACGCCTTGCGCAGCCGCAGGAAGAGGATCGGGCACTCCTCCTCGGGCTCCAGGCCCACCAGCACCACCGCCGGCGCGTTCTCCACGTCGGTGTAGGTGACGTCGGTGACCCCGGCGACCGAGCTGGCCAGGAAGTCGGCCTCCTCGCGGGAGACCGGGCGGGCCCGGAAGTCGATGTCGTTGGTGTTCAACGCGACCCGGGCGAACTTGGCGTAGGCGTACGCGTCCTCGACGGTCAGCCGACCGCCGGTGAGCACCGCCGTGCCCTGCCCGCTCTCCCGAGCGATGTGCAGCCCCTCGGCGGCGACGGTGAGCGCCTCACTCCAGGACGCCTCGCGCAGCTCACCGGTGTGCTCGTCGCGGACCAGCGGAGTGGTCAGCCGGTCGGCGGCCCGGGTGTACTGGAAACCCCAGCGACCCTTGTCGCAGTTCCACTCCTCGTTCACCGCCGGCTCGTCGCCGGCCAGCCGGCGCAGCACCTTGCCACGCCGCCAGTCGGTGCGCTGCCCGCAGCCGGCCGAGCAGTGCTCGCAGACGCTCGGGCTGGAAACCAGGTCGAACGGGCGGGCGCGGAAACGGTACTGGGCACCGGTCAGCGCACCCACCGGGCAGATCTGCACGGTGTTGCCGGAGAAGTAGGAGTTGAACGGGACATCCCCGGCGTCGCCCTCCTCGCCGTAGGCGTCGTCCCGGTAGATGTTGATCTCCTCGGCGGACGACCGGCCCATCAGGTCGATGAACTTGTCGCCGGCGATCTCCTCGGAGAACCGGGTGCACCGCTGGCAGAGCACGCAACGCTCGCGGTCCAGCAGCACCTGGCTGCTGATCGCCATCGGCTTCTCGTACTCCCGCTTGTGCTCGTGGAAGCGCGAGTCGGTGCGACCGGTGGACATCGCCTGGTTCTGGAGCGGGCACTCGCCGCCCTTGTCACACATCGGGCAGTCCAGCGGGTGGTTGAGCAGCAGCAGCTCCATCACCCCCTCCTGCGCCTTCTTGGCCACCGGGGAGGTGATCTGGGTACGCACGACCATGCCGTCGGCGACGGTCTGGGTGCAGGAGGCGACCGGCTTGCGCTGCCCCTCCACCTCGACCAGGCACTGACGGCACGCGCCGGCCGGGGCCAGCAGCGGGTGGTCGCAGAACCGGGGGATCTCGGTGCCCATCTGCTCGGCGACCCGGATCAGCAGCGTCCCCTTGGGGGCGGTGACCTCGACGCCGTCGATGGTGAGGGTGACGGTCTCGGTCTGCTTGGCTACGTCGGTCATCAGTGCGCCCCTACCAGGGTCTTCTCCGACAGCTTGGGTGCGGTCCGACCCTCGATGTAGTCGAGGTAGTCCTGCTTGAAGTACTGAAGCGAGGAGGTCACCGAGCTGGTCGCGCCGTCACCCAGACCGCAGAACGAGCGGCCGAGGATGTTGTCGCAGGTGTCCAGCAGGGTGTCCAGGTCTTCGTGGGTGCCCTGACCGGCGAGGATCCGCCGGTAGACCCGGACCATCCAGTAGTTGCCCTCGCGGCACGGAGTGCACTTGCCGCACGACTCGTGGTGGTAGAACTCCAGCCACCGGTACGTCGCGTAGACCGGGCAGTCCTGGTCGGAGAAGATCTGGGTGGCCGTGGTGCCGAGGATCGAGCCGGCCGCCGCCACCCCCTCGAAGTCCAGTGGCACGTCCAGGTGCTCGGCGGCGAGCAGCGGGGTGGACGAGCCGCCCGGCGTCCAGAACCGCAGGTTGTGGCCGGGCTGCATGCCACCGGCCAACTCCAGCAGCTCGCGCAGCGTGACACCCATCGAGCACTCGTACTGGCCCGGGTTGGCGACCCGGCCGGAGAGCGAGTAGATCATCGGCCCGGAGGACTTCTCGGTGCCCATGCTCTTCCACCAGTCGGCCCCACCGAGCACGATCGGCGGCACGCTGGCGATGGTGCCGACGTTGTTCACCACCGTCGGGCTCGCGTACAGGCCGTGGGTGGCCGGGAACGGCGGGCGCAGCCGGGGCTGACCCCGGAACCCCTCCAGCGAGTCCAGCAGCGCCGTCTCCTCGCCGCAGATGTACGCCCCGGCGCCGGAGTGCACCACCAACTCCAGGTCGTAGCCACTGCGCAGGATGTTCCGGCCCAGGTACCCCTTGTCGTACGCCTCCTGGACCGCGTTGCGCAGCCGACGCGCGGCGTGCACCGCCTCGCCCCGGATGTAGATGTAGGCGCGGGCGGCCCGGATCGCGTACGACGCGATGATGACGCCCTCGACCAGCGCGTGCGGGTCGTGGGTCATCAGCGGCAGGTCCTTGCAGGTGCCCGGCTCGCCCTCGTCGGCGTTGACCACCAGGTAGTGCGGCTTGCCGTCGCCCTGCGGAATGAAGCCCCACTTGAGGCCGGTGGGGAAGCCGGCGCCGCCTCGGCCCCGCAGCCCGGAATCCTTGATCAGCTGGATCAGGTCGTCCGGGTGCGCCTTGAGCGCCTTGCGCAGCGCGGCGTAGCCGTCCAACTGCTCGTACGTGCCGATGCGCCAGGCGTCCGGCGACAGCCAGCGCTTGGTCAGCACCGGCGTCAGCTTGGCCAGCGTCTCCGGGCGGGGAGTGGTCACTTCTGGGCCCCCGTTTCGTTCGCGTCCGCCGGTCCGGCGCCGTCGGCGTCCGTCCCAGCCTTCGCTTCGGTGAGGTTGCGCTCCTGCGCCCCGGCCTCGTCGCCGGCGGGCTTGCCGTCGCCGGCCGGCGCGTTGGCCGCCACGCCGGCGGCCTCGGCCGACTGCGCGTCGCCAGCCGCGGGCGCGGTGCCGCTGCCGTCCGTCGGGACCTTCGTGCCGGGCGCGTCCGGCACTGCCGTGTCCGCGTCCGGCTGCCGGGTCTCGGCGGTACGCACCTGCGGCGACTTGTCGTCCGGTGCCTTCACGTCCCGGGTGGTGCTGCCACTGGCGTCTGCCGGCTTCGCCGGCCCGGTGGCAGCTGCCGGCTTCGCCGGCTGGGCGACCCCGGCCGCCCCCGTCGGAGCGGACGCCCCGTCGCCACCCTTGACCGGCGCGGCGCTGGCCTCGACGGGCGCCGGCTTGGCGGCCTCCGCCTTCGCCTTCGCCTCGGCGGCGGCCTTGTCGGCCTCGGCCTTGCTGCGGATCGGGGTGTTCGGGTCGAAGCCCGGCACCGAGACGCCGTGCTGCTGGGCCAGCCGCAGCCCGCGCAGGGTGGGCTCGCCCGGCCCGCCGTCGGCGACCGCACCGTCGCGCTCGTCGGCGAAACCGGCGAGCTGCACCGCCATCTCCTTGAGGGTGCAGAGCCGGGCACCCCGGGTCGGCATCGGCCGGCCGCCGGCCCGCAGCTCGTCGACCACACCGACAGCGGTGGAGGCGTCCACGCCGTCGAAGAAGTCGTAGTTGACGGTCATCACCGGGCCGTAGTCGCACGCCGCCAGGCACTCGGCGTGCTCCAACGTGATCGTGCCGTCCGCGGTGGTCTCGTCGTGCCCGACGCCGAGGTGCTCGGCGAGGGTGTCGTAGACCTCCTGGCCACCGAGCACGTTGCACATCGTGTTGGTGCAGACGCTGACCAGGAAGTCACCGGTCGGCTTGCGCTTGTACATCGTGTAGAAGGTCGCCACGGCGCCGACCTGGGCCTTGTTCAGCCCCAGCACCTCGGCACAGAACGCGACCCCGGCCGGGGAGACGTACCCCTCTTCGGCCTGCACCAGGTGCAGCAACGGCAGCAACGCCGAGCGGGACCGGTCCGCCGGGTAACGGGCGATGATCTCGCGCGCCCGCTCCCGGGTCTCGTCAGTGAAAGTCGTCGTCATCGGTCACACCCACCCATCACCGGGTCCAACGAGGCGCCGCCGGCGATCACGTCGGCGATCAGACCGCCCTCGGCCATCGCCGGGAGGGCCTGCAGGTTGACGAAGCTCGGCTCCCGGTAGTGCACCCGGTAGGGCCGGGTGCCACCGTCGGAGACCGCGTGGACGCCCAGCTCGCCGCGGGGCGCCTCGATGGCGACGTACACCTGGCCGGGCGGGACCCGGAAGCCCTCGGTCACCAGCTTGAAGTGGTGGATCAGCGACTCCATCGACTGACCCATGATCTTCGCGACGTGCTCCAGCGAGTTGCCCATGCCGTCCACGCCGATCGCGAGCTGCGCCGGCCAGGCGATCTTGCGGTCGGCGACCATCACCGGGCCCGGACGGAGCCGGTCCAGCGCCTGCTCGACAAGCTTCATCGACTCCCGGATCTCGGCGAGCCGGACCTGGTAGCGGCCCCACACGTCGCCGTCGGGGTGGGTCGGCACGTCGAACTCGTACGTCTCGTAGCCGCAGTACGGCATGGTCTTGCGCAGGTCCCAGGCGAGGCCGGCGGAGCGCAGCACCGGGCCGGTGATGCCGAGAGCCACGCAGCCGGTGACGTCCAGCACCGCGACGTTCTTCGTCCGCTCCGTCCAGATCGGCTGGCCGGAGAGGAGGTCCTCGTACTCCTTGAGCTTCTTCGGCATCATCTTGAGGAACTCGCGGATCTTGACGATCGCGTCGTCCGGCACGTCCTGCGCCACACCGCCCGGCCGGACGTACGCGTGGTTCATCCGCAGGCCGGTGATGGTCTCGAAGATGTCGAGGATGTACTCCCGCTCGCGGAAGCCGTACAACATGATCGAGATCGCGCCCAGCTCCATGCCGGTGGTGGCCAGCCAGACCAGGTGCGACGAGATCCGGTTGAGCTCCATCATCAGCACGCGGATCGTGGTGGCCCGCTCGGTGATGTCGTCGGTGATGCCGAGCAGCTTCTCGACCGCGAGGGCGTACGCCGTCTCGTTGAAGATCGGGGCGAGGTAGTCCATCCGGGTCACGAACGTCGAACCCTGGACCCAGTTGCGGTATTCGAGGTTCTTCTCGATGCCGGTGTGCAGGTAGCCGACGACCGAGCGGGCCTCGCGGACCGTCTCGCCCTCCAGCTCCAGGATCAGCCGCAGCACCCCGTGCGTGGACGGGTGCTGCGGACCCATGTTGACCACGATCCGCTCATCGTTGATCGGGTCGGTGCCCGAGACGATCGTGTCCCAGTCCCCACCGGTGACGGTGAAGACCCGACCCTCGTCGGTTTCGCGCTCGCTGGCGTAGTTCGACGTCGTCACTGGTACGACCTCCGCGTGTCCGGCGGCTGGATCTCCGCGCCCTTGTACTCGACGGGGACGCCGCCGAGCGGGTAGTCCTTGCGCTGCGGGTGGCCCTCCCAGTCGTCCGGCATGAGGATCCGGGTCAGGTTGGGGTGGCCGTCGAAGACGATGCCGAACATGTCGTACGCCTCGCGCTCCTGCCAGTCCGCCGTCGGGTAGACGGCGGTCACGCTGGGCAGGTGCGGGGCCTCGACGGAGACCGCGGCCTCCAGCCGGACGCGGCGCCGGTACGTCATCGAGGTGAGCAGGTAGACCACGTGCAACCGGCGCTCGTCGGCGCCCAGGTAGTCCACACCGGAGACCGAGGAGCACAGCTCGAACCGCAGCGCCAGGTCGTCCCGCATCACCTGGCACACCTCGGCGATCCGCTCCGGGCGTACGTGCAGGGTCAGCTCACCCCGGTCGACCACGACCTTCTCGATCGCGTCGTTGAAGGCCGGGTACGCCTCCTCCAGCGCGTCGCGGACCTCGTCGAAGTAGCCCCCGTACGGCCGGGACGCCTCCTCGATGGGCTGGCGCTGGCGGACCAGGCCGCCGTAGCCGGACACGTCGCCGGTGCCCTGGTTGCCGAACATCCCGCGACCCGCCGGGCTGGCCGGCGGGTACTCGGCGGGGGCGGTGCTGCTGGCGCCGGCCGGCACCACCGGCAGCGGCACTCCGCCGTCGTTTGGCTTGTCCGTGGGTGACGTCATTTCGGGCCTGCCTGCGGGTGGAGGTGGTTCTGAGCGTTCATCCAGTTCTCGATGCGCAGCTGCTCCTCGCGGCCCTCGCGGACCGCCCGGGTCCACTCGGCGCGGCGGGCCTTGTCGCTGCGGTACGAGGAGGGCATCGAGCCGTAGGGCACGACCGGAACGTCGCCGCGCTCCTGGCGGGCCGCCAGCATCTTGCGGCCGTTGGGGCCCAGCGGCTCATACATGATCTTCTCGCGGAGCTTGAGGATCGCGTCGATGAGCATCTCCGGCCGGGGCGGGCAGCCGGGCAGGTACATGTCGACCGGCACCACGTGGTCGACGCCCTGCACGATCGCGTAGTTGTTGAACATGCCGCCGCTGCTGGCGCAGACGCCCATCGAGAGCACCCAGCGCGGCTCGGCCATCTGGTCGTAGATCTGGCGCAGCACCGGAGCCATCTTCTGACTCACCCGGCCGGCCACGATCATCAGGTCGGCCTGCCGGGGCGACGCCCGGAAGACCTCCATGCCCCAGCGGCCCATGTCGTAGTGCGGACCACCGGCGGCCATCATCTCGATGGCGCAGCAGGCCAGGCCGAAGGTGGCGCCCCACACGGACGACTTCCGAGACCAGTTGACCAGCTTCTCCACCGAGGTGAGCAGGACGCCGGCGGGAAGCTTCTCCTCGATGCCCATCTGACGTTCCTTCCTCAGTCCCAGTCCAGGCCGCCGCGCCGCCACACGTAGGCGTACGCAACGAAGACCGCGACGATGAACAGGACCATCTCCACGAAGCCGAAGATCGGCAGAGCGTCGAACGAGACCGCCCAGGGGTAGAGGAAGATGATCTCGATGTCGAAGACGATGAAGAGCATCGCCGTCAGGTAGAACTTGATCGGGAACCGCCCGCCGCCGACCGGCTGCGGGCTGGGCTCGATGCCGCACTCGTAAGCCTCGAGTTTGGCCTTGTTGTAGCGACGGGGACCGGCGAAGCGGGCGGCGCCAACGGAAAACAGCGAGAACGCCGCGGCGAGGGCGAACAGCCCGATGATCGGTGCGTAAGGCGAGAGCGACATCGTTTTCTCCTGCTCGTCCTTCCCTGCCCTCGGTGCTTGACGAAAATCACACTATTCACGTCCCTCGCAGTGGCAGTCGGCGGGGGTCGATCTTTGTCGGCATCGGCGCCGTGACCAGCGCCGATGCCGTCCTACCTATACGGCTGGGGCGGCCTTCGTCATCGCGTTGATGACCCGATCCATCGCGTCCCCGCCGCGCGGGTCGGTCAGGTTGGCCAACAGCTTGAGCACGAAACGCATCAGCGTCGGGTGCGGCATGCCGTGTTTGGTGGCGATCCGCATGATCTCGGGGCGGCCGATCAGTTTCACGAAGATGCCGCCCAGCCGGTAGTAGCCGCCGAGCCGGGCCTTCAGCTCGTTCGGGTACGCCAGCAGCGCGCGCTCGCGTTCCGGGCCGGCCGGCCGGGCGAGGGCCTGGACCATGACCTCCGCGGCCAGTTCGCCGGACTCCATCGCGTACGCGATGCCCTCACCGTTGAACGGGTTGACCATGCCGCCCGAGTCGCCGACCAGCAGCACGCCCCGGGTGTAGTGGGGCACCCGGTTGAAGCCCATCGGCAGCGCGGCACCGAGGATCGGGCCGTCGGCGTTGGTCTCGTCGGTCATCCCCCAGTCTTCCGGGGTGTTGGCGAGCCAGTCGGTGAGCAGCCGGCGGTAGTTGGTCTTGCCGAACGCCGAGGACGAGTTGAGCACGCCGAGCCCGACGTTGACCCGCCCGTCACCGAGGCCGAAGATCCAGCCGTACCCGGGCAGCAGGTTGTCGCCGCTGTCCTTGCTGCGCAGCTCCAGCCAGGACTCCAGGTAGTTGTCCTCGTGCTTGGCCGGCGAGCGGTAGTAGCGGCGGACGGCCACACCGATCGGCCGGTCCTCCCGCTTGGCCAGCCCGAGCGCGAGCGGGAACCGGCCCGAGACGCCGTCCGCCGCGACGACCAGCGGGGCGTGGAAGGTGGTGGGCTCCTTGCCCGGCCCGACCTCCGCCTCGACGCCGGTGACGCGGCCATCGCCGTCGAGCACCGGGCCCAGCACGTTGACGCTGGTCCGCAGTTTCGCGCCGGCGGCCACCGCCCGCTGGGCGAGCAGGTCGTCGAAGTCCAGGCGCGTGCGCACCAGACCGTAGTTGGGGAAGCTGGCCAGCTCCGGCCAGTCCAGTTCGAGGCGCACCCCGCCGCCGATCACCCGCAGGCCGCGGTTGTGCAGCCAGCCAGCCTCGGGCGAGGTGTCCACACCCATCCGGATGAGCTGGCGCACCGCGCGCGGGGTCAACCCGTCGCCGCAGACCTTCTCCCGGGGGAACTCGGTCTTCTCCAACAACAGCACCCGTACGCCGTGCCGGGCCAGGTGGTACGCAGTCGCTGACCCACCGGGACCGGCGCCCACGACAATGACGTCGGCGTCGTGTTCCACCGCGGTCATTCGCGCCTCCTCCCGCACGCTCGTGAAATGCTTCACAAGCCAGACGGGACGAGTGTATGACCGGCGTCATACCAGCGCAGGATCAGGGGTACCTAACTCGCCGATGTGACAGCCAACCACCGTCCACAGCGGTCAGGTGTCAGGCCGGGCTGGAGGCGTCGAGGCCCGCGTCGACCCGAATTGTCTCCGGTAGATGCTCACGGAGCGCCCCACCCGCGGCCCGGTCCAGTGCCGCCAACACCTCGGCGACCACCTGCCGGACCTCCACCGGGTCGGCCCCGGCCAACTCGCGCAACTGGGAGATGAGTTCGGCCGCGTCGTCGTCGGTGGCGGCCACCGGGTCCGCCGGGTCTGCTCCGGTCATGCGATCGAGCGTACCGGGCAAAGTGGACTAAAGCCCGACATTAACGAAACCTGAATAATGTCCGTACCGGGTGGTCCGGAACCGTCGCTACTCGCGGATCCCCCGGTGCAGGGCCACCACGCCACCGGTCAGGTTGCGCCACGCCACGCGCCCCCACCCGGCCGCGGCCACCCGGCCGGCCAGCGCGGACTGCGCCGGCCAGGCCCGGACCGACTCGGCGAGATAGACGTACGCCTCGGGGTTGCTCGACACCGTGCGGGCCACCGCCGGCAGCGACCGCATCAGGTACGACAGGTAGACCGTCCGGAAGACCGGGTTGACCGGGGTGCTGAACTCGCAGACCACCAGCCGGCCACCCGGCCGGGTCACCCGGGCCAGCTCACGCAACGCCGCGTCGGTGTCGTTGACGTTGCGCAGCGCAAAGGAGATGGTCACCGCGTCGAAGCTGGCGTCGGCGAACGGCAGCCGCAGCGCGTCTCCCGCCAGCAGCGGCACCTCGGGCCGGGCCCGCTTGCCGGTGTGCAGCATGCCGAGTGACAGGTCGACCCCGACCGCGTACGCCCCGGACTGGGCAAGCTCGCGCGTCGAGACACCGGTGCCGGCACCCACGTCCAGCACCCGCTCGCCCGGCCGCAGCCCGAGCGCCGCCCGGGTGGACCGGCGCCAGGAGCGATCCTGGCCCAGCGAGATCACCGTGTTGGTCAGGTCGTAACGCTCTGCCACGCCGTCGAACATCGCGGCGACCTCGTGCGGCTGCTTGTCCAGACTGGCGCGCTGGCCCTGCGGGGTACGGCTCACCCCCTCACTCTGCCAGCCGCCCGCCAACCGACGTTCGCTGGGTGGGCGGCACGCACGCCGTACGCGAGAGGGCGGGGTGGTCGCCCACCCCGCCCTCTCCTAGTGCCCGCGTCCGTGACACCTCGGTCAGAACGCCTGCCGCCATCGCACCCTTCGCGGTCGCGTCTCGCGCGCGCCGCTGATCAGGGCGCCGGTGTCAGTCGGTCGACTTCTCGTCGGTCGGCGAGACCACAACCACCTTGCGGCGACGGGTGAGCACCAGCAGCGCCCCGCCCACCAGCAGGATGATCACGCCGATGCCACCGATCAGGCCGACCTGCACACCGGTCACCGGCAGGCCGCCACCGCCCGCGCCACCACCGGCGGAACCGCCACCGGAACCCGGCGAGACGGTCGTACCCGGCGTCGTCGTACCGCTGGGGATCGGCGTGACCGTGGCGGTTGGCGTCGCGGTCGGCGTGACCGTCGCGGTCGGCGTCGCAGTCGGCGTGACCGTCGCGGTCGGCGTCGCAGTCGGCGTGACCGTCGCGGTCGGCGTCGCAGTCGGCGTGACCGTCGCGGTCGGGGTGACCGTCGGCGTCGCGGTCGGGGTCGGCGTAACCGTGGGCGTCTCCGTCGGGGTGACCGTCGGCGTCGGGGTGACCGTGGGCGTCTCCGTCGGCGTGGGCGTCTCCGTCGGGGTGACCGTCGGGGTCGGCGTCGGCGTCTCCGTCGGCGTCGGCGTCTCCGTCGGGGTGACCGTCGGGGTCGGGGTCGGCGTCTCGGTCGGCGTCGGCGTCTCCGTCGGGGTCGGGGTGACCGTCGGCGTCGGCGTCGGCGACCCGGTCGGGGTGACCGTCGGCGTGGGCGTCGGCGTCGGGTCGACGGCCAGGTCGACGAAGACGTCGAAGATCGCCTGGTTGTCGCCCTCGTCGACCTCGGTGAAGGCCTTCCGCTGGGCGGTGCTGGCCCGCCGCGGTTGCTCCTCGGGCTCGCCGGCTGCCGCGTCCAGGCCGTGCGCCACCAGCTCGCCGACCCGTAGCACCGGCTCGGTGACGTCCTTGCCGACGGTCACCTTGATGTCCGCCGTGTAGTAGTCACCGGGCCGGATCACCGCGCCGTCGTCCTGGCAGAGCGCCTGAACGACGCCGAAGGTCTGCGTGGTGCACGTGTCCGGCAGGGTGTCGAAGGTGACGCCCGCCGGGAGGGTGAGCACGTAGGCGAGGCCGGTGGCCTTGCGGCTGCCGTCGTTGTAGACCGCCCAGTCGACCGGCACCGTCTCGCCCGGCCGCACCGGCCGAAGGTCGGGGTCATCGCCGTTGACGCCGTTCACCACGACGTTCGCGTTGACGTCCTGCACCCAACTGGTCAGGTCGTACCCGGGCTCGGTGACGGTGATGTCGTGCTCGACCTTGTTGTCGTCCTCGTTGGGGTCCTCGGTGGCCGAGCGGATGGTGACCACCAGAGTGCCGGCGGCGCCCTCACCACCGGTGGAGAAGATCGGGATGCCGAAGTCCTCGCTGGTGCCGGCGGCCAGGTCGCCGAGGCGGCAGGTGAACTTCTTGCCGTTCACCCGGCAGCCGTCGGGCACCACGACCCGGACCTTGTTCGTCTTCAGCTTGCTGGTGTCCACGGTGTAGCTGACGCCCTTGGCGTCTTCCTTGCTCCGGGTGTTGTCGACCGAGAACTTGAACGGCTTGCTCCTGGCCTCCGTGACACCCTTGGCCAGGTTGTAGCTGAGCGGCACCAGGGCCAGATCGGCCTCCTCGGCCGCCAGCACGGGAGCGGCCACGGCGGCGATGCCGCCGGCCGCGAGCAGCGCCACGACACTGGCGCGCACCAGCGTCGAGCGGTGGAACGCTGTCATCAGTCCCCCGGGGGTAGGGAAGAAAGAATGGTTGCGGAACGAGCGGACGCTATCGGAGGCCGAACTTCCACGCCAGCAGGCCGACCCGTTTTCATCCGTCCGTTCCGAGCTGGGCAGACAGTACGGGCGGGATGGTCACCCATCCCGCCCGTACTGCCGTGCGTTATATGAACGACCCTCATGGGTCGATGGAGGACCGCCTCAGCCGGCCGTACGCTCGTCGGCCGGCGTCACCAGCACCACCCGGCGACGACGCGCGACCAGCACCATCACACCACCGGTGATCAGCACCGCCGCGCCGATTCCGCCGATCAGGCCCGCCTGCACACCGGTGACGGGCAGGCCGCCGCCGGAGCCACCCTGGCCACCCTCGCCGGGGCTGCCGCCGGGGTTGTCGCCGCCGCCGGAGCCGGCCTTGGCGGCCACGATGACCGCGAAGTCGTCCCGGTCGTCCGACGGGTCCACGTCGGTGACACGCTCAGCCTCGGCCACCGCCTTGACGTTCTTGATCGCACTCCGGCGGGCCGCCCCGGGCACCGGGGTACCGACCGGGGCTACGCCGAGCGCCTTGGCGGCCAGCGAGCCGTCCGGCAGCGCGGCCGGAGCCGTCACGCCCGCCGCCACAACGATCGGGAAGGTGATCAGCGCTCCGACGGCCTCGCCGAACAGGAATTCCTTGTCGGTGCAGGTCGCGGTGCGCTTGTCGGCGGAGTACTCGCAGGCCTCGTACTGCTCGGTGAAGGTGACGTCCTTCGGCAGTTGCACAGTGAACTCGAGACCCTTGGCGATCCTGTCGCCCTGGTTGACGATCTCACCGACGAAGACGGCGTTGTCACCCGCGTACAGCGGAGCCTGTTCCGTCATCACGCCGTCGACCAGGCGGAGCGCGGTCTTGACGTCGGTCGCGATCACGCCCACGTCGACGCCGCTCTCGTCGCTGACCTCGATGCGAGCGGTGGCCGAGTTGTTGCCCGGTGTGGTGTCGCTCGGCGACTCGATGGTCACGGTGATCGGCGCGGAGTACGGCTCGTCGACTGCCACCGTCCGCTTGATCAGCACGATCGGCAGCTCAACGGTCTCCCCTGGCCCGGGGATGTCCTCCGGTGCCACGACACAGGTCCAGAGCACGGGTTTGCCGGCGCCCTCGCCGCTACAGTCGCCGCCGGCCGGGAAGACCGCCATCGTGTCCCAATCGATCTGCGACGTGTCGGCCTTGACCACCAGTGCGCTCGGCGTGCCCGGGCCACTGTTCGTGACCTTGGCGAACGCCGTCTTGACCTGCTGTCCCTCGGCGACCTTCGTGCCGACGACGGCCTTGATCGAGAGGTCGGCACCGTCGGGTGCGGCAGTGGCTGGCGTGGCAGCCATCGCGCACAGGCCGCCAGCAAGCAGCGCGACCGCGCCGAGCCGCGCCAGCGGCCGGTTACGAAAGATCATGAAAGGCCCCCGCAGGCTAGAGAAAAGGTACGGGCGGGGACGTTAGCGGGCCTCGATCACTCCCGCCAGCCCCGACCTGGGCGAAGCCGGCCGGGATGATGCGAGTGACTCGAGGATTGTCCGGATTGATGGCGGTTGTTGTACCGGATCGACAGTGGCCGCCGGCGCAAGAATCACCGAATCGGCATCCGTGGGTGACCGTTCAGCTGGCGGGCCGTCGGAGGTCGCGGAGTCGAGCGGTCAGTGCGCGTCCACCAGCGGCAGGGACTTCCCCGCGCCACCGCCGGGCAGCGCGATCGAGGAGAAGTGCGACACCACCCGCTCGTCGGTCGGGTCGTCGGCCGGCGTGTGGTGCACGGCGAGCCGGTTGTAGAGGGTGTCGCGTTGCGCCGGGATCCGGTCCGCCGAGCGGATCATGCCGATCAGCTCGTGCAGGTTGGAGCGGTGCCGGGCACCGGCGGAGGAGATGACGTTCTCCTCCAGCATGATCGAGCCGAGGTCGTCCACGCCCATGTGCAGCGCGAGCTGCCCGACGTCCTTGCCGGTGGTCAACCAGGACGCCTGCAGGTGCGGCACGGTCTCGAAGAAGAGCCGGGCCACCGCGACCAGGCGCAGGTATTCCAAGGTGGTCGCCTGGGTGCGGCCCTTCAGGTGGTTGTTCTCCGGCTGGTACGTCCACGGGATGAAGGACCGGAAACCGCGGGTGCGGTCCTGCACGTCACGGATCATGCGCAGGTGCTCGATCCGCTCGGCGTGCGTCTCGCCGGTGCCCATCATCATGGTGGCGGTCGACTCGATGCCCTGCCGGTGGGCCAGCTCCATGACCTCCAGCCAGCGCTCGCCCGACTCCTTGAGGGGAGCGATCGCCCTGCGGGGCCGCTCGGGCAGCATCTCCGCACCGGCGCCGGCGATCGAGTCCAGGCCGGCGGTCTTGATCCGGGCGATGGCCTCGTCGAGGCTCACCCCGGAGACCTTGGCCATGTGCAGGATCTCGCTGGGGCCGATCGAGTGGATGACCAGCTGCGGGTACGCCTGCTTGACCGAGGAGAACAGCTCCTCGTAGTACTCCACGCCGTAGTCCGGGTGGTGCCCGCCCTGGAGCATCACCTGGGTGGCACCCAACTCGACCGCCTCGCCGCAGCGGCGCAGGATCTCCTCGGTCGGGTGGGTCCACCCTTCCTTGTGCTTGGGCGCCCGGTAGAACGCGCAGAACTTGCACGCCGTCACGCAGACGTTCGTGTAGTTGATGTTGCGGTCGATCAGGTAGGTGACGACGTTGTCCGGGTAGCGTCGCCGACGCACCGCGTCCGCCGCCTCGCCCAACGCGTGGAAGGGCGCCTCGGTGTAGAGCAGCAGCGCCTCCTCGGGCGTGATCCGCCCGCCGTCCGCGCCGCGCTGCAGGATGTCGTCGATCTCCCGGCTCACCGTCACACCCCGAGCCTACGTCGCCCGCTCGGCGGCCGACGCGCCCCTCCGTTGCCGGTGACGAGCACCCCAGTTCGACGTCCGGCCTGACCGGCCGAGATCTTGGACAGTTTCCGTTCAGGCGTGACGGAAAGTGTCCAAGATCTGCGATATGGGTGCTTGATCAGGCGTCGTAGTCGACAGTGAGCTTGTCGGTGGTCGGGCTGGACTGGCAGGTCAGCACGTAGCTGGCGGCCAGTTCGTCGGGCTCCAGCGCGTAGTTGCGGGCCATCGTGACCGCGCCGTCGACGACCTTCGCCTTGCAGGTCGAGCAGACGCCACCCTTGCAGGCGTACGGCAGCTCACCCCGGACCTTCAGCGCGGCGTCCAGCACCCGTTCCTCGCGGCCCATGGTGAAGCTCGACGACCGGCCGTCCAGGACGATGGTGACCTCGGCCCCGGCGCCCACCTGGTCGACGGGTCGGCGCACCGGCTCCGGTGGCGTGTCGACGTGGAACAGCTCGGTGTGCACCGCCGACTCGGGCAGCCCGCGTGCGGTCAGCACGTCCCGGACGTCGACCACCATGCCGTACGGGCCGCAGAGGAACCACTCCTCGATCAGGTCGCCCGGCACGATGGTGCCCAGCAACCGGCCCAGCCGCTCGGCGTCGATCCGACCGGAGAGCAGCGGCGACTCGCCCTGTTCCCGGGAGAGGACATGCACCAGGTGCAGCCGGGTGGGGTGACGGTCCTTAAGGTCGGCCAACTCCTCGGCGAACATCACCGTGTTCGCCGTGCGGTTGCCGTACACCAGTGTGAAGGTGCTGGCCGGCTCTACGGCCAGAGCGGTCGCGACCAGCCCGAGCACCGGCGTGATGCCGGAGCCGGCGACGACCGCGCCGTAGTGCCGCACCCGGTCCGGCGCGAACGCCGTGGTGAAGGTGCCCAACGGCGGCAGCACCTCGACGGTGTCGCCACCGCGCAGCGCCCCGCACGCGAACGCCGAGAAGGCACCGCCGGGGATCTCCCGCACCCCGATCCGCAACCGGCCGTGCCGGGCCAGGTCGTCGGGGGTGGAGCAGATCGAGTACGACCGGCGCACGTCCGTGCCGTCCTCCGCAGCTCGCCGCACGGTGAGGTGCTGACCGGCGCGGAACGCGAAGGTCTCCCGCAGTTCCTCGGGTACGGCGAAGGTGACCACCACGGAGTCGTCGGTGAGCCGATCGACGGCGGCGACGGACAGCGGGTGGAAGACCGGCCGGCGGCGAACCGGGCGGGTGATGGTGACAGTCACAGCGCCTTCAGGTGGTCGAAGGGTTCGGAGCAGGAACGGCACCGCCACAACGCCTTGCACGCGGTGGAGCCGAACCGGCTGACCTGCTCGGTCTCCGGCGAACCGCACTGCGGGCAGCGGACCGCGAGCGTCAGCGACACGACGCCGGGGGTGGGCACCGGGGACGGCGGGGCGATCCCGGCGGCGGCGAGCTTGGCCCGCCCACCCTCGGAGATCCAGTCGGTGCTCCACGGTGGGCTGTAGACGGTCCGGACCTCAGCGTCCGGGTGGCCGGCAGCGGTGAGCGCGCGACGGATGTCGGCCCGGATCACATCCATCGCCGGGCAGCCGGTATAGGTCGGGGTGATGGTGACGGTGACCCGGCCACTGGCCGGATCCTCCTCGACCGCCCGCAGGATGCCCAGCTCGTCGATGGTGATGACCCGGATCTCCGGGTCCACGACGCTCGCGGCGGCCTCCCGTGCGCTCGCCCCGCCGGTGACGTTCGCGATCGTGGGACTCGCGCTCCTCGCGCTCACCACTTCGCTCCGGGGTGGGCGCGGTGCAGCACCTGCATCTCGGCGAGCAGGTAGGCCAGGTGCTCGGTGTGCACACCGGCCCGCCCACCGGCCGGGGCCCAGGCACTGTCCGGCCGGGTGAGCGTCGCCTCGGCCAGCACCGGGCCGACGACCTCGTCGAACGCCGGCCGCAGGGTGGCCGGGTCGACCGGCGCCGCCGGGTCCGCGGTGAACAACTCGTGGGTGTACGGCCACACCTGGTCGACGGCCGCCTGCATCCGACGGTGCGACTCCTCGGTGCCGTCACCGAGCCGCTTCACCCACAGCGCGCCGTGGTCCAGGTGGTACGCCGACTCCTTGCGCGCCTTCGCGCCGATCGCGGCCAACCGCTCGTCCGCGCAGCCGGCCAGTGCCGTGTACAACGGCAGTTGGTACGCCGCCAGGAAGAACAGCTTCGCCATCGTCACCGCGAAGTCGTCGTTGGGCAGCTCGACCAGTAGCGCGTTGCGGAACTCGCGGTCGTCACGCAGGTACGCCAGCGCGTCCTCGTCGCGGCCGGCGCCCTCCAGCTCGCCCGCGTACGACAGCAGCAGGCGTGCCGCGCCGAGCTGGTCGAGGGCGATGTTGGCCAGCGCGATGTCCTCTTCCATCTCCGGCGCGCGGGTGGTCCACTCGGCCAGCCGCTGGGCCGCGATCAACGCGTCGTCGGCGAGAGCGAGGGTGAAGTCGAAGGGCCCGTTCACGCCGTCACCTCGCTGCGCTGGCTGGTTAGTCCGCTCCGCTCGCTCACAGGTGGGCCACCCCGTCCGGCACCTCGTAGAACGTGGGATGGCGGTAGACCTTGTCGGCGGCCGGGTCGAAGAAGGCGTCCTTCTCGTCCGGGCTGGACGCGGTGATCGCACCGGCCGGCACCACCCAGATCGACACGCCCTCCTGGCGACGGGTGTAGAGGTCGCGGGCGTTGCGCAGGGCAAGCTCGGCGTCGGGGGCGTGCAGGCTGCCGACGTGCGTGTGCGACAGCCCGCGCCGGGCCCGCACGAAGACCTCCCAGAGCGGGGTGTGTTGCGTCATGCTGCGACCGTCTCCTTCTGTCCCGCCCGCTTCGCGGCGTATGCCGCGGCGGCCTCGCGTACCCAGGTGCCGTCGGCGTGCGCGGCCCGGCGGTGGGCCATCCGCTCCCTGTTGCACGGCCCGTCGCCCGAGATCACCTGCATCAGCTCGGCATAGTCCGGCTGGGTGTAGTCGTACGCCTGCCGCTCGTCGTTCCAGCGCAGGTCCGCGTCGGGGATGCGCAGCCCGAGGATCTCGGCCTGCTGGACGCACATGTCGACGAAGCGTTGACGCAGGTCGTCATTCGAGAAGCGCTTGATCTTCCAGGCCATCGACTGGGCGGAGTGCGTGGAGTCGCCGTCCGGCGGGCCGAACATGGCCAGCGACGGGTACCACCAACGGTCCACCGCGTCCTGGGCCATCGCCTGCTGCGCGGGGGTGCCGTGCGCCAGGGTGTGCAGGATCTCGTAGCCCTGCCGCTGGTGGAACGACTCCTCCTTGCAGACCCGGATCATGGCGCGGGCGTACGGCCCGTACGAGCAGCGGCAGAGCGGGACCTGGTTGACGATCGCCGCGCCGTCCACCAGCCACCCGATGGCGCCCACGTCGGCCCAGCTGAGGGTGGGGTAGTTGAAGATCGAGCTGTACTTCTGGCGGCCGTCGAGCAGCAGTTGGACCAGCTCGTCGCGGCTGATGCCGAGGGTCTCGGCGGCGGCGTAGAGGTAGAGGCCGTGACCCGCCTCGTCCTGCACCTTGGCCAGCAGGATCGCCTTGCGCTTGAGTGACGGCGCCCGACTGATCCAGTTTCCCTCCGGCTGCATGCCGATGATCTCGGAGTGGGCGTGCTGGGCGATCTGCCGGATCAGCGTCCGCCGGTACGCGTCGGGCATCCAGTCGCGGGGCTCGATCTTCTGCTCGGCGTCGACCACCTCGGCGAAGTACGCCGCCAGGTCCTCGTCCGGCGCGGGCCCGCCGCGCCGCCCGCGCGCCGCGGCTGCCCGCAGCTCGGCCTCGGCGGCCTCGACCTCGCCCAGCAGGCCGCCGGGCGCCTCGTCGGTGGCGCCGTCCGGGGCGGAGAAGTCGTTGCCATACATGAGGCTAAGTGTTACAGCTTGCGCCGCGTTGCACCAGGGGGTGTAACAGGAATCCGGGCATCCCATCTGTGAGCGGATGAGTGCTTTGCGCTACTTGGACACCGTGATATCGCCGTGACCTAGCCCACGAAACAAAGGTGAATCCCTGCAAAAACCTCATAGCGGCCCCATAACTCGCCTTTATCGCAGGTTGCCTAGTGTCGAACCCTGGCGGTCCGCCGGTCCGGACGTAGACTTCTGCCGGACAACCGATCGGCTGCCGACATCGACATCTCCACAGAGGCCACCTCCCCCGGCCTCGGCGATCGCACCCGATTCGTCCCGACGACAAGCCGGTCCCCCCGGCCCTGACACCTGGAGTTCACCCACTCATGCGATCTCGCGTGACCCTGGTGCTCGCCATCACGGCGGTCGTGCTCGGCGGCGTCCTACTGGTGCCCACCGCGTACGCCCGACTCGCCAGCGACAACAGCGGCGGAGGCGGCGGAGGCGGCACGTCGAGCGTCGCCGCGCCCGCGCCCACCCCACCACCGCCGCCCACTCTGGCCGCCGGCCCGGTGTCGGTGAGCTTCAAGGGTGAGTTCTTCTCGTGGGCTCTGTTGGATCGGAAGACGGGCAAGATCTCCGGGTCGCCGAACATGACAGCGACTAGCTCCACCGAGTCGATGATCAAGGCGTGGATCGTCTCCGACTACCTGCGACAGCTCGGTGACAGGGAGCCCCCCGCAGCGATGAAGGAGATGGCTCGGCTCGCCATCGTCGACAGCAACGACGGAGCGGCCAACAAGATCCACGCCGCTGCGGGTGGCTCCTACAAGCCCTCGTCGAGCAGCGTCCCCGACGCGGTGATCCAGCGGGCGATCAAGATCTGCGGGCTGACCGACACCAAGCGCGGCAACGTCAAGCCGTACACCGGCTACTGGAGCTTCACCAGGATGTCCCCCCGCGACGCGGTTCGGGTCGGCGACTGCATCGCCGACGGCAAGGCTGCCGGCCCGAAGTGGACCAAGTGGGTGCTGGACCAGATGAGCAAGGTCAAGGGCACCACCGCGGCCAAGGACCAGCGGGTCTCATCCGGTGGTGGCCGCTGGGGGATCATCGACGGTCTACCCAAATCGATCACCTCCCAGGGGCCGGTCAGCATGAAGAACGGCTGGACCCCGATCTACGGCGACGGCAACTGGCACGTCAACTGCCTCGCCGTCACCAGCAAGTGGAGTCTCGCCGTGATGCTGCGCTACCCGATCAGGACCGGTCTGGACTACGGCGCGAAGGTCTGCGCCAGTGTGGCCACCCAACTGGTCACCCCGCAGCCGGGCGCCGCCCTCAAGGTGCCGCAGCAGCCGGTCGGAAAGCTCTGATGGCCGGCAACCGTCGGGTCGACCGCCGCAACGGCGGCGAGGCCTCCCCGATTCGGCTGATCGCCATCGCGGTCATCCTGATCGGGCTGGTCCTGGTGTCGCTGCGGCTGCTGCCCGGGTCGCCGTTCGAGTCGTCCGCCGCGGCCAAGTGGGGCGACGCGGGCTCCGGCTCCAGCGACCGCCCCACCGGCGCCGGCACCGACCGCAGCGCCCGCCAGCCGTCCTCGCCGTCACCGAGCCCCAGCCCGTCGCTGGAGCCGCTGCCCTTCGTGGCCAGGAACCTCGATCTGGACATCGAGGGCTGGTACTCCTGGAGCGTCCTCGACCGCCGAACCGGAAAGATCATCGGTTCGAAGAACATGGGCGAGACCAGCACGACCGCCTCGATGATCAAGGCCTGGATCGTCGCCGACTACCTGCGGCGCGCCGCCGACGCCGGCCAGACCCCGAGCGACGCGAAGCTCGCCGACGCGACGCGGATCATCCGGGACAGCGACAACACGCGGGCCGAACAGTTCTACAACCAGGTCGGCCGGGACGCCTCGATCAAGCGGCTCATCTCCATGTGCAAGCTGACCGACAGCAGCGTGGCCCCCGACGGCGGCTGGAGCCGGACGGCGCTCTCACCCCGGGACACCGCGCGGATGGGCAACTGCATCGTCACCGGCACCGCCGCCGGGCCGAAGTGGACCAAGTGGCTGCTCAACGAGATGAAGCTGGTTCGCGGTGCCGGCGACTTCGGGATCCGCAAGGCCTTCCCGGCGGCCGAGCAGAAGAAGATCGCCATCAAGAACGGGTGGATCGACCGGACCAGGGAGCAGGAGATGCACATCAACTGCCTGGCCATCGGTGACACCTGGACGATGGGCGTGATGGTCAAGTACCCGATCAACATGGGCTACGACTACGGCATGAAGAACTGCGAGAAGATCACCGAGGCACTGCTCCGCCCCGGCACCTGAGCCCCTCAGGCTGACGCCGGCCGCTCTGGGCAGAGGTTTTTGGTGGCCTGGATTGTGCCGGCCCGGCGTACTGACGGGCCGGCACACTGACGGGCCCGGCGGTGGCGGGCCCGGCGGTGGCGGTCAGCCGGCGAAGAACTCCGGGCCGCCTTCCGGCAGCGCCGGGGCCTCGCCGATGGCGGCGGCCCGTCGGGCCCACTCGCGCAGCCCGGCGACCTGCCGGTCGCCGAGGGAGAAGTCGAGGGTACGGAAGTACGTGGCCAGCGTCTCCGCGTCGAAGGTCTCCCAGCGGGCAGCCGCCTCGGCGACCTGGTCCAACTCCGCCAGGCAGAGATCCCGCGAGCGCAGGAAGGCCTCGTGCACCTCCTTCACCAGGCCCGGATGGGCGGCGGCGAAGTCGCGCCGGACCGCCCAGACGGCGAAGACCATCGGCAGCCCGGTCCACTCCCGCCACGCCTGCCCGAGGTCGGTGACCGTGAGGCCCTTTTGCGGTGCCTCGTAGTACGCCCGCAGCGCCACGTCCCCGATCAGCACGGCGGCGTCGGCCTCCAGCAGCATCTGGGTCAGGTCCGGCGGGCAGCGGAAGTACTCGGGCCGCACGTTGTACTGCTCGGCGAGCAGCAGCTGAGCCAGCATGACGCCGGTCCGCGAGGTCGAGCCGAGCGCCACCCGGGCGCCGTCCAACTCGCCGAGGGGTCGAGTGGAGACCATGTTGACCGAGAGCACCGGCCCGTCGCTGCCCACCGCCAGGTCCGGCAGGAGCAGCAGCTCGTCGGCGTGCTTCAAATACTCCAAGAGCGTGATCGGGCCGATGTCGAGGTCGCCGGCGACCAGCGCCGCGCTCAACCGGTCCGGCGAGTCCTTGTGCAGGTCGACGTCGAGCAGGGCACCGGAGCGCATCAGACCCCAGTAGATCGGCAGGCAGTTCAGGAACTGGATGTGCCCGACCCGCGGGCGTGCGATGCGCTCAGCCATGGCCCGACCGTATCCCCGGCGGCTGGCTCCGGCTCGGCGGGCCGGCTCGGAGTGGCCAAGCCCGCACTTGACGCCCGTCGTGCCGCAGCGGTTACGAACGGCACGAAGGCCAGCACCACCAGCAGCCCGACCACACCGGCACCGGCGATCAGTGGCCGAGGCGGAACGACCGCGAGCAACGCCCCGCCGATCAGGAAGCCCGCCATCGAGCCACCCTGCACCGCCGCGCCGTAGCTGGCGTACGCCCGGGCGCGCATCGCCTCCGGTACCCGCCGAGCGGTGAGCAGGTTGGCGAAGACGTTCTCGCCACCGTTGGCCGCACCGCCCACCAGCCAGAGCGGCACCAACACACCTGCCGCCGGCACCGTCGCCGCCAGCAACACCATCAGGCTGCACACGGCCAGAGTGGCCAGCACCCCGCGTACCAACGCGCCGTCGTCGCCGAGCCGCCTGGCAACTCGTACGGCGAGCCAGGTCCCCGGCAGCATGCCGGCCATCCATGCGGCACTGACCAGGCCGTACGTGGTCGCCGAGCCCTGCAACGTCTCCCGGATGAAGAAGACCTCGATCACGTTGATGCCGCCGATCGCCGCAATCACCACGGCAGTGCTCACCACCATGACGAGCATCAACGGATCGCGGCGCAGCCGCCAGCCGACCTCCGTACCCCCCGGGGTTGCCACGCCGCCCGAGACGGCCGGGCCGTTCGCTGCGGTGGCCTGCCTGGCGGCGACCTCGCTGCTCGCGGCGACCTCGCTGCTCGCGGCGGGCCGCCGGCCGCCGCGTCGGGTCCGCAGCAGCAGACCCGCAACCACGAGCGCCAGGTACGTCACGGCATCGAGAAGCAGCGGTACGCGGGTGCCGAACTGTCCCACCAGCAGGCCGGCCAGCACCGGGCCGCCGAGCGCACCGAGCGAGACGGCGGTCTGACTGATCGCGCTGGCTCGCGGCAGGTCGGCCGGGCGGACCATCGCCGGCAGCAGCGCGGCCAGGCAGGGTTGGGTCACCGCGAGCCCGCAAGCCAGCAGGGCGACGAGCCCGACCACCAGGATTGGTTGCTCGACGACGGCGAGAAGCGCACAGATTGCGGCCTGCCCGAACCCGATGGTCACCAGCAGGGTACGGCTGTCCGTCCGGTCGGCGAGTCGGCCCGCGAGTGGGGCGAGTACCACCAGGGGCAGGGTGGCGGCCAGCAGCAGCCCCGACACGGCCAGGCCGCCGGCACCGGCACCCTGCAGCGCCAGCGCCAGCGCGGTCGCAGCGAGGAAGTCGCCGCAGATCGTGGTGCCTCGAGCGGCGGCGGCGATCCAGACGTCCGACCAGCGCGACTCGTCAGTTATGAAGGACATGCTTCGAAAATAATCCTTCACAACTGATTCATGCAAGCCTGGCTATGCCAGCGGCACCGTCCGGTACTGCACCGCTACCGTGCGCGCGCCCGGCGGAGGGTCACCCTGCCGCCGCCGCGGGTGATACGGCCGGAGCAGCGCCAGCACCGCCTCGTTCAACTCGGCCAACTCGTCGGCGGTGAGCAGCAACAGCGTGTCGGTGAACAGGGCCGTGTCGTACCACTCGGCCGGCTCGTCCCCGGCGCGCCGCAACCAGTCCCGGGTCCGCTCCATGGCCCGGACCGCATGCGCCTCCACCAGCGCCTGCTCGGCCGCACGCGCCTCGGGCCCGGCATCACGACCCGCCTCGACCAGCACACTCACACTCGGCACACGCCACAACCGCTCGCGCGCGTCCCCCCGGCTCGGCGCCTGCTCAACCAGGCCGAACTTCGCCAGCGCCCGAAGGTGATAACTGGTTGCGCTCGGCGACAGCCCAACGATCTCGGCGCACTCGGTGGCAGTCCCACCACTCTCGCGACTGTTCAGGTACTCCATGATCGCGATACGAGCCGGATGGGCCATCGCCCGCATCACCTGGGGGTCGCTGATCGTCATCCGGCGCGAATCGGAGCGGGCCTCGGTCATAGGCCCATGATCCCGGCAGGCACCCCAACCTGCCATCACCCCCGCGTCCCGCTCGGACCACCGCGCGTCGGCCACGCCCTTACCTTCGGCAGCGAGCAGGCGGATTTGACGGCAGGCACGGCTCGGCGATGTGGCCTGAACGGCGAGCGCGGCATGGCGGCGCGGCGGCGCGGCTTCGTGGCGCGGCTTCGTGGCGCGGCGCGGCTTCACGGCGGCGTGGCGGCTTCACGGCGCGGCGGCTCTACGGCGACGTGGCGGCTTCATGGCGCGGCGCGGCGACGCTGCGCGGCTTCACGGCGTGGCGATGCGGCGGGGCTTCACGGCATGGCGATGCGCCGCGGCTTCACGGCATGGCGACGCGGCGCGGCGACGCGGCGTGGCGACGCGGCGTGGCGACGCGGCGCGGCGGCTTCACGGCGCGGCGGCAGGGCGCGGCGGCAGGGCGTGGCGGACGGCTTCGGCGGACGCGCGAGCCGGCGCGGCAAGCGAGGCGCGGCAAGCGAGGCGCGGCAAGCGAGCTCCCAATGATCGACGAAATGTAGTTCCGCTCATTGATCAGGATGACTCCAAAGTGTCGTACACCAGTTCTATTCTGGTTGCATGTTGGAGGCGTTGGCGCAGGTGGGCGGTGCAGTTGACGACTGCGCCGAGACCGCGCTCTGGGCGCTCTCGGATGACGTGCTGCTTGCTTCTCTCGATGCGACTCAGGTGCTGGCACAGCGGTTGGCCGCCGTTCAGCTCGGCCTGGTTCGCGAGTTGGACGGTCGCGGGGTGGCGATCGCCCAGGGCGCCTCGTCCACCGCCGTCTGGCTTCGGGAGCGGCTGCGGCTCTCGGGTCGCAGCGCACGCCAACTGGTCCAGCTCGCCACCACCATCGACGCCGCCCCGCCAGCGGTGCGCGACGCGCTGCTCAGCGGTGCCCTCACCGTCGAGCAGGGCCGGGTGGTGGCCGAGACGGTCGCCGCCCTCCCGGCCGAAGCCGGTCCCGAGGTGGCGGACAAGGCCACCCAACTACTGATCACCTGGGCCGACCGTTTCGATCCGACAAGCCTGAGCCGGCTCGGCGAGCGCGTCCTCGCGCACGTCGCCCCGGAGTTGGCCGACCAGGCTGAGTTGAAGGCTCTGGAGCGGGCTACCGAGCGGGCCGAGGCCCGCCGGCACGTCACGCTCTCCGAGCAACAGAACGGCCAGGTACGCCTCAGCGGCAACCTCGACACCGAAACCGCGAGCCTGCTGCGCGAGGCGATCGATCCGCTCTGCGCCCCAGCCGGTGAGCACGATGACCGCAGTCCTGGTCAGCGCCGCGCCGATGCGTTGGGTGAGATCTGCCGACTGGCGCTACGCACCGGTCAGCTGCCCGACAACGGCGGCGACCGTCCTCAGCTGGTGGTGACCGTTTCGCTGGAGGAACTGGTCAACGGCGTACGCGCCGCAACACTGGAAACCGGCACGCGCCTCACCCCCGGTGCGGTGCGCCGCCTGGCCTGCGATGCGGGCGTGTTGCCGGTCGTACTGGACGGCAACAGTCAGGTCCTGGACGTCGGCCGGCAGCGCCGGCTCTTCACGGGTCCGTTGCGGCGCGCGCTGGTCCTGCGGGACGGCGGTTGCGCCTTCCCTGGTTGTGATCGACCGCCGAGATGGTGCGACGGTCACCACATCCGACACTGGGCCGACGGTGGGGTGACGGCGCTCGGCAATGCGGTGCTGCTCTGCGGCTACCACCACCGGTTCATCCATCGCGGCGACTGGAGGGTCCGTCTCGCAGCGGACGGTCGACCTGAATTCCTCCCGCCCAGCTGGCTCGACCCGCTGCGCACCCCGCGTCGCAACCTCTACCACCTGCGCTGCTGATGCCGCCAACCATGCCCACGCCGCCCGCGACCGCGCCGTACGACCGCCCCCGTCACCGCGGCGGGCCCCGGCACCACGACGCCACTACGACGGGACCCGGCACCGCGACGCCACCACGACCGGCGCGGCACCACGACCGCCACCACGACCGGCCCCCCACCACGACCGGCCCCGCACCACGACGCCACCACGACGGACCCTGGCACCACGACCGCCACCACGACGCCACCGGCCCGGCACCACGACCGGCGGCCGGCGACCGGCGACCGGCGACCGGCGACATCCTGCTGTCTCTGCCGCAGCAAGCCGCGTCTCCCGCTGATCGACTCGGCTTCCTGGAAACCGAGCGTCGCACCGGCCCAGACACCGCGACTTCCTGAAAGCCGAGCCGATCACCGGCGTCGCGGTGGTCACGGCATGAGAAAGCACTGCGCGAGGCGGGGCGTGATCGCCCGGCGGCACCCGGGCAGGCAACACGCCGTCTCGGATGGGTGCTCGCGTCGGTAATTCGCTGGATGCGTCGGGCTGGGGAGCGTAGGGTTGCAGGCCGCTTGACGGCCGAGGTGAGCTGCACCGGAACGGACGTCTTCGCGCCGGGCGGCCGGCCATCCGCCCCCGGACACGCGAGCGCGCAGCAGATGTGAACGATGGGACGTCAGCATGCCCGCACTTGACCTCGACACCCAGCTCGACACCGACGCCGACACCGCCACCGCCACCGACCTCGACCTCGACGCGGACCTGGCCGCCGAGCGTGCACACCTCACCACCTCGCGGGCTGCGCTGGGTCGGATGCGCGAGCGGGCCGAGTCTCTCTTCGCGACCGGTGACCAGGTGGCCGGCGACGCGTACGCGGCCGAAACGCTCGGCCGCACCCTGGCCCGGCGGGTCGCCGAGCTGGCCGACGACCCGACCACTCCGCTCTTCTTCGGCCGCCTCGACTTCGCCGGCGCCCCGAGCAACAGCACCACCGACACCAGCACCACGAGCAGCGGCACCACGAGCAGCGGCACCACGAACAACAGCACCACCGACACCAGCACCACGAGCAGCGGCACCACGAGCAGCGGCACCACGAGTGACAGGCCCACAGGCAGCAGGCCCACCGACGACCCTGCCGCACCCGACGCCAGCGGCGATCATCACGGTCGGCGGTATCACGTGGGGCGGCGGCATGTCACCGATGAGCGTGGCGAGCCGTTGGTGCTGGACTGGCGGGCACCGGTTTCCCGCTCGTTCTACCGGGCCAGCGTGCGGGATCCGCAGGGGGTGGCGGTTCGGCGGCGGTTCGGGTTCAGCAACGGTGTGCTGACCAGCTTCGAGGATGAGCGGCTGGATCGGGGCGAAGAGCTCGGTACGACCAGTCGAATCCTCACCGCCGAGATCGAGCGTCCGCGCGTCGGGCCGATGCGGGACATCGTCGCCACGATCCAGCCGGAGCAGGACGAGCTGGTCCGGGCTGACCTCGCGGACTCGATCTGTGTGCAGGGCGCGCCGGGTACGGGGAAGACGGCGGTGGGCCTGCACCGGGCCGCCTACCTGCTCTACCTGCATCGGGAGCGGTTGCGGCGGGCGGGTGTGCTGATCGTCGGGCCGAACAGGGCGTTCCTGTCGTACATCGCGGCGGTGCTGCCGGCGCTCGGTGAGGTCGAGGTCGAGCAGGCCACGGTGGAGGAGTTGATCTCCCGGGTGGAGGTTCGGGCGGTCGAGGCGCCGGAGGTGGCCGCGCTCAAACACGACGTACGGATGGCGAGCGTGCTGCGGCGCGCGGTGCAGGGGCAGATCGGCACTCCGACCGAGTCGATCACCGTGTCGGACGGCTCGTTCCGCTGGCGGATCGGGGTGGAGCCGTTGCACCGGATCGTCGAGGAGACCCGTCGGGAGGGGCTGCCGTACGGGACGGGTCGGGAACGTGTCCAGGCACGGGTGGTGAGCCTGCTGCAACGGCAGGCCGAGGCGCGGCGTGCGGAGTCGCCCAGCGATGCCTGGCTGCGCCGGATGAGCCGCTGCCGGCCGGTGCTCGATTTCCTGGACGCGGTCTGGCCGGCGCTCACCCCGGAAGGCCTGGTGCACGGCCTGTTCTCCGACCCGACCCGGCTCGCCGCCGCGGCGGACGGGCTGCTCAGCGACGCCGAGCAGGCGCAGTTGCTCTGGGCGAAGCCCGCCCGCACGCCGAAGGCGACCCGTTGGACCGCTGCCGACGCGGTGCTGATCGACGAGGCGACCGGGCTGCTGGAACGGCTCTCCGGGTTCGGGCACGTGGTGGTGGACGAGGCGCAGGACCTGTCGCCGATGCAGTGTCGGGCCATCGCCCGGCGCAGCGAGCACGGCTCGGTCACGCTCCTCGGTGACCTCGCCCAGGGCACCGCGCCGTGGGCGGCGACGGACTGGCGGGAATCCCTCGCCCACCTGGGCAAGCCGGACGCGGTGGTGGTCCCCTTGACAGTCGGTTTCCGGGTGCCCGCCGCAGTCGTCGCATTCGCGAACCTGCTGCTCCCGGCGCTCGCGGTGGACGTACCGCCGGCCGAGTCGCTGCGCCACGACGGCGGCCTGGACGTGCGTACGGTGACCGACCTGACCTCGGCGACGGTGGCCGAGGTGCGCGCGGCGCTCGCACACGACGGATCGGTTGGTGTGATCGCCGCGGACGACGCCGTCGACGGCCTCCGCGCGGCGCTGGCCGAGGCCGGTGTGGAGACCGCGACCGCCGACGACGTGGCGGCCGCGGAGCGGGTCACCGTGGTGCCGGCGACGCTGGTCAAGGGCCTTGAGTACGACCATGTGGTGGTGGTCGAGCCGGCCGCGATCGTCGCGGCCGAGCCGCGCGGGCTGCACCGGTTGTACGTGGTGCTCACCCGGGCGGTGTCCCGGCTGGCGGTGCTGCACGTTGCGCCGCTGCCCGCACCGCTCGTCGACGGATCAGCCGGCTGACAGGGCGGCCGCGACCTCCCGCAGCGGGCGGCCGGAGTCGGCCAGCGGCACGTGGAACGACAGCCACGACCCGTCGGCGAAGTCGATCCGCAGCCGCTTCCAGTTCAACCGGTACCTGCCGAACCGGGCGGTGACGGCCGTGCGTGGGACGGACCCGAGCAGTTCGATGTCGGCCTGGGCCCGTTCGTCCTCCGCCGAGCGGGAGAGCAGCCCGACGGGTGCTGTCGCGCCGAGCAGCAGCCGCTGGTCGGTGACCCCCAGCACGAGGGTTCGCAGGCCGGAGCCCTTCGTCGCCACGGTCAGGGCATGGTGCAGCACGGATGCCTGGGAACCGGGCTCGCCTCGACCTCCGACCCCGAAGAAGAGCCAGTCCACGGCGTTGTCCGCCCGACCGAAGGTGATGTTCGGTGACAGCACGTTGAGCAAGACACCCAGGAAGCCCGGCCCACCCGCGGCGGGTGGCGTCGACGGCTTCGGGGGCGGCGCCGGGGTCAGCCCGCCGCCCTCTCGCACCTGGGCCACCGCGCGCACCTGCTCCCCGGCCGCCAGCAGTCGGGTGATCCCCTCGACGTACCGTGCCTGACTCTCGTCGGCCGCCATCAGCGCCCCTCGTGGTCGGCGGATCGGCGCGGACCGGCGCCTGGGTCGCCGATGACCTCGCCGACCAACTCCCGGACCAGGGCCGCTGCGGCCTCCTGCGCCCGGTTGGCGGCTGCGGTGAACTCCTCGGCCAGGCTGTAGGAGTCAAGTCGCATCGCGCGGGCGTTCAGCTCCGTGGAAACGATCTTTCCGTCGGCCGCGGCGGTGACCCGCACCAGACCGGAGTCGCTCACGCCCTCGGCGCTGGTCTGCTCCAGCTCCGCCATCCGGTCGGCGAGTTGCCGCTGCCATCCGTCCAGGTTGCGAGCCAGCGCCTCGATGCGGTCCAGGGCGGGGAAGGTCATGGCTGCCTCTCAGTTCACGATGGAGTCGAAGACATTCTGCACACCCACTGTGTACGGGCCCAGGTCCTCGCTGTACGTGCCGTCCACCAGGTAGTTGCGGTCCTTCTGCCCGTCGGAGATGTCGTGCAGGCCCACGCCGGTGTCGAGTAGAGCGCCGCCGAAACCGGGGATGTTGACCGGCGAGACCTGGTTGATGACGAACTTGCCCGGAAAGAGAGTCTTGAACTTCTCGACCTGGAAGGCACGCCCTTCGGGCGTCCAGCCGCCCTTACTGAGCAGCTTGTACTGCTTCTTCCGCTGCTTGAGCTCCATGACGGTGTCCGCGTACTTGCGCAGCTGCCCAGCGACCTTGCCCAGCCGGGCCGCGAGGCGAGTGAGCACCTCGGCGAACCGGGCGACGATCTTCACCATCCGACCCACCGTGGTGGCCAGCCGGGCCAGCACCCGGACCACAGTGGCGGCCAACGAGACGCCGGCGCTCAGCGCCGCGGCCACCGCCGCGATGATCACCTCGGTGAGGAACCAGAGCAGGAACTCGAGGATCAGCTCGACCAGCAGATTGAACGCGTCCACCGCCGCGTTCGCCGCCTCGACCAGCACCTCCTTGGTGCCGTCGAGCCCCTGGGCCAGCTCCTCGATCGCCGCCTCCACCGACTCCATCGAGGCATGGAAACTCTCGGCGGCGTCGCCCGTCCAGGCGCCGCGCAACCGGGCCCGATCGGCGATCTGGTCACCGGCGATCTCCCGGACCGCCGCGCCGGTGTCCAGGCAGAGCTGCGCGGCCCGCATCAGGTCGTCCGGTTCGCCAGCGACCAGCTCCAGCAGCTGCTCGAACGGCCAGAGCACCGCGTTGGAGAGCGGCTTGAAGGGTTCGGGCGTGCCCGAGACGATCTGCTCGAAGTAGGTCTTGTTGCGCTGCAACGCCTCGGTGCTCACGCCGGCACCGAACCGTTCGGAGCGCCGGTGCCACCCGACCAGGGGCCGGGCGCGATGACGTCGGGAGCGGGCGGGCGGCCGGGCACGAAGAGATCGGTGTTGGCCACGTCGGTGCCGGTGTAGGCGGCGGCGGTGTCGGTGAGCCCTTCGGCGATGTCCGCCATCATCTCGGCGCCGTCGGCGAGCCCCTGAAGGCACGCCTCGAACTGCTCGGCGTACGTCGCCGCGAGGTTGAAGGACGCCGGCATCACCCCGAAGGCGTGCCGTGGCACGTGCCCGTCGCCGAAGGCGCGGTGCAGCTCGCGGAAACGGGCCGCCCGATCCTTGGACCCAGCGGCGAACGCCGTCAGAGCCTCCGGCTGGACCTCCAACTCATTGCTCGGGCTTGACACGAACCCTCCCCTGTGGCCTGTGCGACGGATCAGTCGTCACGACTGACCACCATAGGCACTGCTGACCGCGATCGGGGGGTCCCGCCAGTGATGACGGGGTCACCCCGCTCGACTTTGTGTCTTAAAGTAGTTTGCGTGGACCCAGACGATGATTCACCACCCACCGACGCCGCGGCGGCGCTCCGGCTGATCCAGGACCAGCGGTCGGCGACGGCACGCCGGCTCGATCCCGACGCCCGCCTGCTCTACTGGCCGTGGGGTGTCGCCTGGCTGATCGGTTTCGGCCTGTTCTTCCTCCGGTTCACCCCCGGTGACCGGGCGCTGGTCCACCTGCCGAGCTGGCTCCCGCTGACCGTCCTCTTCGTACTGCTCGCGACCGCTGGAGCGATCCAGGCGGTGGTCAGCGTGCGGGCCTACGGCCAGGTGACCGGTGACTCCGCCCGCCGTGGGCAGTGGTACGGGTACGCCTGGGCCCTCGGTTCGGTGAGCGTCTACGCGGGGCTCGGCCGGATCTCCGAGCACCTGCCGCACGACCTGGCGGCGCTGCTCTGGTCGGCGACCGCCGTCGGGTTGACCGGTGCGCTGCACATGGCCGGCGGAGCGGTCTGGCTGGACCAGGACCTGTTCCGCCTCGGCGTCTGGATCAGCGTGATCAACCTGGTCGGTGCGATCGCCGGGCCGGGCTGGCACCCGCTCGTCGTGGCGGTGGCCGGCGGTGGCGGAATACTGGCGGCCGGCGCGCTCGCCCGGCGCCGACAGCGACAGCGACAGCGACAGCGACAGCAGCCGTGACCGAGCTGGATCCGGTCATCCACGCGCAGGCCCGGCTGCGGGTGGTCGCCACCCTCTCCGCTCTCAACGTCGGCGACAAGATCGCGTTCCCCCGCCTACAGGAACTGCTCGCGATGACCGCCGGCAACCTCTCGGTGCACCTGCGCAAACTCGAGGACGCCGGCTACGTGGAGATCAGCAAGACCCATCGGGGACGCACCCCGGCGACCCTGGTCGGGCTCAGCCGGCGAGGTCGGCTGGCGTTCGAGGAGTACACCGAAGCGATCCGCGCCCTGCTCGACCCCGTCCCGTCGAAGGAGCAGCCATGACCCTCGCCCGCGCCGACCAGGCCAGCCGCCGGTACGGCGACGTCCTCGCCCTCGACCGCGTCGACCTGGAGGTCCGGGCCGGTGAGCTGGTCGGCCTGCTCGGGCCGAACGGCGCCGGCAAGAGCACCCTGATGAACCTGCTGGTGGGCCTGCGCCGCCCCAGCTCCGGGCGGGTCGAGTTGTTCGGCGGCGACCCCCGCGACCCGGCGAGCCGACGGCAGATCGGGGTCACCCCGCAGGAGACCGGCCTGCCCGGCACTCTGCGGGTCGGCGAGGTCGTCGACTTCGTCTCCGCGCACTACCCCGACCCGGTGCCCCGGGCGGAGCTGCTCGACCGCTTCGGTCTCGCCGACCTCGCCCGACGGCAGACCGGTGGGCTCTCCGGCGGGCAACGCCGCCGGTTGGCGGTGGCGTTGGCGTTCGTCGGCCGGCCCCGGTTGGTGCTGCTCGACGAGCCGACGACGGGCCTTGACGTGGCCGCCCGGCACACCCTGTGGGAGGCGATCCGGGCATTCCACGAGGACGGCGGCACCGTGCTGTTGAGCAGCCACTACCTGGAGGAGGTGGAGGCGCTCGCCCACCGGGTGGTGGTCATCGGGCAGGGCCGGGTGCTCGCCGACGACACAGTGGACGCGGTGCGCGGCATCGTGGGCGTACGCCGGGTCAGCCTGGTCGCCGACGACCTGCCCGACCTGCCCGGGGTGGTCCGCAGCGAACGGGTCGACGGTCGGCTGCACCTGCTCACCACCGACGCCGACGAGCTGGTCCGAGCGCTGGTCACGGCCCAGACCCCGTTCACCGAACTGGAGGTACGGCCGACGTCGCTGGAGGAGGCGTTCCTCGCCATCACCAGCGGAAACGTCACCGGCGGAGCAGCGACCACCGGAGACGTGCCAGCCGGCGCCGACCGACCCACCACCGCCGCTGCCGGCGGCGGCCGACCCACCACCGTCTGAGGAGGCCGCCGTGCAGCTCGCCCTGGTCCACGCCCGCTACCAACTCCTGGAGATCATCCGGATTCCGGTGGCCGTCTTCGGCAGCGCCTTCTTTCCGGCCGCCGCCATGATCTTCTTCGTGGTGCCGTTCGCCGGTGACGATGCGGTCGGTGCCACCTACGCCACCGCGTCGATGGTCACCTTCTCGGTGATGAGCGCCAACATCTTCCAGTACGGCGTCGGCGTCGCCGAGGATCGCGACCAGCCCTGGAACCCGTACACCCGGACCCTGCCGGCGGGGCCGGCTCCGCGGTTCGCCGGCCGGGTGCTGGCCGGCCTGGCGCTGACCTACCTCTCGCTGATCCCGGTCGTGGTGATCGGCGCGACGCTGACCGCGGCCCAGGTCACGCCGACGGCGTTCCTGCTGGCCCTCGGCACCGTGGCCGTCATCTCGGTGCCGTTCACCCTGCTGGGGCTCGCCATCGGCTACTCGCTGCCGAGCAAGGCGGCGATCGTGGTGGCGCAGGTGCTCTTCCTGCCGCTTGCGTTCGGCGGCGGGCTGCTCTCCGCGCCGGGTGACGCGCCCGGGTTCATCGAGACGATCGCGCCGTACCTGCCCACCCGGGGCGCGGCCGAGCTGATGTGGGCGGCGGTGGCCGACTACGACGTGGAGCCGCTGGCACTGATCATGCTCGGTGTCTGGGTGGTGCTGCTCGCCGCGCTCGCCGGCTGGGCGTACCGGCGGGACGAGGGTCGCCGGTTCAGCTGACGATTCGTCCGTTTCCGCCCCGGGCTGCGGCGGGACGGTGCCAGGATTCGGCAGGGGGCCGCCGTGGTCGCCCGGGCCGAGAGGGGTCTTGACGTGAGCACCGTCCCGCCGGGTACGCCCTGCTGGGCCGACCTGGCCACCCCGGACCTGACCGACGCGCGGCGCTTCTACCCGGAGCTGTTCGGGTGGACCGGCCAGGTCACCCCGGAGCCCGAGGCGGGCGGCTACACGGTCTTCCTGCTCGACGGCAAGCCGGTGGCCGGCGCCGGCCCGCCCGCGATCCCGGACCAGGTCCCGATCTGGTCGACGTACCTCGCCACCGACGACGCCGAACTGGTCGCCGGCCGGGTCGAACGGGCCGGCGGGCAGGTCGTCGTACCCCCGTTCGAGGTCTTCGACCGGGGGTGGATGGCGGTCTTCGCCGACCCGGCCGGCGCCACGTTCAGCGTCTGGCAGCCGCTGGCCATGGCCGGTGCCGAGGTGTTCAACGTGCCGGGCGCGATGAGCTGGAACGAACTGGTCACCCCCGACCCCGAGGGCGCGAAGGTCTTCTACGAGCTGGTGTTCGGCTGGCAGCCCGACGACCAGGCGGTGGGCGCCATGACGTACACCGGGTGGCGGCTCGGAACGCAGATCGTCGCCGGGATGATGCCGCCGCTGGCCGACGACTTCCCGGCCGACCTGCCCGCGTACTGGACGGTGTACTTCGCGGTGGCCGACGCGGACGCCGCCGCGGCCCGCGCCGCCGAACTGGGCGGAACGATCCTGGTCCCGCCCCGCGACATCCCGGCGGGCCGCTTCGCCGCCCTGCGCGACCCCCAGGGCGCCCTCTTCTCCGTCATCGACCTGGGCCCATGACCCAGAGCCTGCGTGCTCAGGGACGGGTGGGGCGGACGGGGACCACCAACGGGCCGTGGGCGCCGGGGACCACCCGGACGCTGGCCCGGTAGTGGGTGGCGAGCAGCTCCTCGGTCAGCACCTCGGGCGGAGTCCCGGCGGCCACCACCTGACCGGCGGCGAGCATCACCATCCGGTCGGCGTACTCACCGGCCAGGGAGAGGTCGTGCATCGTGGCCAGGACGGTCAGGCCGTGTTCGCGGCGTAGCTGGTCGACGACTTCGAGCACATCCTGCTGGTGGCCGATGTCGAGCGCGCTGGTCGGCTCGTCGAGCAGCAGCAGCGTCGCGCCCTGGGCGAGCGCGCGGGCGAGGAACACCCGCTGCCGTTCGCCGCCGGAGAGGGTGGCCAGTTCGCGACGGTGGAAGCCGGCGAGGTCCAACCGCCCCAGCACCTCGTGCACGGCGTCGACGTCGGCGGTCGACTCCCGGCCCAGGGTCGGGATGTACGGGGTGCGGCCGAGCAGCACGTAGTCCAGCACCGACATGCCGGGCGGCACCACCGGGGACTGTGCCACAGTGGCCACAATCCGGGCGCGGTCCCGTCGGCGCAGCGCGGCGCTCGGCGTACCGAAGAGAGTGATCGCCTTCGGCGCGGGCAGCAGGCCGCCGACGGCGCGCAACAGGGTGGATTTGCCGGCGCCGTTCGGGCCGATCACGGTGACCCACTCGCCGACGGCGACGGTGAGGTCGACGCCGGTCAGGATCGGCGTGCCACCGAGGGCGACGTGCAGCCCGCGCACCTCGACGGCCGGCGTGCCGGTGGCGGGTTCGCGGCTGGCGGGTTCGCGGCTCACGTGAGCACTCGCCGGGCGGTCCGCAGCACGAGGACGAAGAACGGGCCGCCCAGCAGGGCGGTCACCACTCCGATCGGCAGCTCGGACGGAGCGGCGACGGTGCGGGCCACCACGTCGGTCAGCGCCAGGAACGCGCCGCCGAACAGCAGTGACATCGGCAGGATCACCCGGTAGCTGGACCCGGCGAGCAGCCGGACGGTGTGCGGCACGATGATGCCGACGAAGCCGATCAGGCCGGTCGCGGAGACCGCCGCCGCGGTGCCCAGCGAGGCGGCGGCGATCAACAGGTACCGGGTGCGCTGCGGGTGCAGGCCCAGGCTTCTCGCCTCGTCGTCACCGACCGCGAGGACGTCCAGCTCGCGGCGGTGCAGCAGCACCACCACAGTGGTCAACGCGGCGTACGGCAGCACCAGCAGCACGTCGTGCCAACCGGCGGTGGCCAGCCGGCCGAGCAACCAGGAGTAGACCGGCTGGATGCTGTCGGCGTGGCGTTGCAGAAGGTACGTCTGCCCGGCGGAGAGGAACGCGGAGACCGCCACCCCGGCCAGGATCAGCATGGCCGGTGATCCGCGTCGCCCACCGGCCGCCCCGAGCACGTAGGTCATCGTGACGGCGAGCAGCGAACCGGCGAACGCGGCCAGCGGAATGGTCATCGGCAACCCGGAGAGCGTGCCCTGCCGGCCGGCGCCGCCGAGGGCGATCGCCGCGGTGACCGCGAGGCCGGCGCCGGCGGCCACGCCGAGCAGGTACGGGTCGGCCAGCGGGTTGCGGAACACGCCCTGGTAGCAACCACCGGCGAGGGCGAGCAGACCGCCGACGAGCAGGCCCAGCACCACCCGGGGCAGGCGCAGCTCGGTGACGATCGCGATCTCACGCTCGGTCAGCCCGCTGTCGAGGTGCACCCCGGGGAACAGGTTGAGCAGTTCGGCGGCGACGCTGCCCGGGGGCAGGCTCACCGGGCCGAGCGACACCCCGACGACGAGCGCGACGAGCACCGCGACCAACCCCGCGACCAACCACCGCATGCGCAGGCCGGCGGGCCGACCCCCGGACGCCAGCCCGGCGGGCCGGGCCGCAGAGGACGGCAGCCCGGCGGGCCGGGCCGCGGAGGACGGCAGGCCCGAGGGTCGGCCCCCGGAGGACGGCAGCCCGGCGGGCCGGGCCTCGGCAGGAGGCTCGGCCCGCTCAGACGGCGGCGGCGGCTCGGCGGGCCGGCCGGTTGGTGCCGGATCGGACACCTTTCGCGGCCCGGTCACCGACGGACGACGGTCACGCGGGCACCTTGGCGACCGCGTCGATGATGACCCGGAGCAGGTCCACGACCCGCGGGCCCCAGCGGGAGGCGACGTCGTCGTCCAGGGCGACGACCTGGTTGTTCTTCACAGCGGTGAGGCCGGCCCAGCCACTGCGGGCCTTGACCGTGTCGGCGTTCTGCTGGCAGCACTTCGCATCGGCCAGGAAGACGAAGTCCGGGTCGGCCTTGACGATGAACTCCTGGGAGAGCTGCGGGTAGCCGAAGTTCTTGCCGTCCGCGTCGGCCGGGTCGGCGATGTTGGTCAGGCCGGCCTGACTGTAGAGCGAGCCGATGAAGGTCTTGCTGGTGGCGCTGTACAGCTCCGGGCCCAGCTCGTGGAAGTAGGTGAGCTTCTCGGTGCGCTGCGGCAGGTCCTTGACCAGCTTGGCGATGTCGTCCTTCATCCGGGTGGCGACGTCGGTGGCCTGGTCCGCGTGCCCGGTCAGCGTGCCCAGCTCGGTGATCTGCCGGTACGAGTCGTCGAGCGTGGTCGCCGCCGGGGTCTGGTACACCGGGATCTTCAGCTTGCCGAGCTGCTCGACGATCTTGTTGCGGTCGTCGGAGAGCACCACGAGGTCAGGGTTCTTACCGGCGATCGCCTCCGCGTTCGGCTGGAAGGCGGAGAGGTCGGTCTTGGGCACGTCGGCCGGGTAGTTCGACTGGTCGTCGACGGCGGTCACCTGCGGGCCGGCACCGATCGCGAAGAGCATCTCGGTGGCGGTGGGCGACAGCACGACGATCTTCTCGGGGCGCTTGTCGAGGGTGAGCGCGCCGACCGTGACCGGGTAGGCGGCGGCCGCGGTGCCGGCGCTCGGCTGGTCGTCGGCCTTCTCGGCGCAGGCGCCGAGGGCGAGCGCGGTGACCGCGAGGGTCGCCGCGAAGAGCCGAGGGGTACGTCTGAACATGGGGGCCTCCTGTCGGTCGAGGAGTGTGGTGCTTCGCCGACAGGGACTTTCGTACGCCCGCCCACGAGGCGCCCTTCCTCGAGAGCGCGTATCGCGACCGATCCGTAGGCGACCTGGCTCGTCCCCACCTACCGGTGGGGCATCACAGTTGCGGGACAGCGCCGGGTTTCGCACCGGCTTCGCTGCGGACTGGTCGCTAAGACGGTAGCGCACCGCCAGGACGTGCCGGATCGATCAAGGGCTGGTCGGCAGCCGTCGATACCTCGGACACCCGCACCACGCGGGGCGGGGAGGCATATGTCCGAGATCCTGAGGTTTCGGAACG
Source organism: Micromonospora sp. NPDC127501 (assembly GCF_040302185.1). Classification (NCBI taxonomy): domain Bacteria; kingdom Bacillati; phylum Actinomycetota; class Actinomycetes; order Micromonosporales; family Micromonosporaceae; genus Micromonospora; species Micromonospora sp. NPDC127501. The sequence goes on from NZ_JBEORJ010000002.1 coordinate 181,449, forward strand.
GGTGGTGGGGCCCCGCCGGGGCGGGACGGGGCCCCACCCGATCAGGAGGACGTGATGGTGACGTTGTCCACAGCCGCCTCGACCAGGCTGGCCCCGGACGCGTCCGCAGCCTCGACGAGCACGCGGACCGACTGGCCGGCGTACGGGGTGAGGTTGAGGTTGGCGACCGCCCAAGTCCCGTTGCGGTTGCTGGCCGCGCCGGCCTGGGTGAGCAGCGCCGTGGTGCCGCCGTTGTGCACCACGCTCACCCGCAGGTAGTCCGCCGACGAGGCGTTCGAGCCGTGGGCCAGGTACCAGGCGAGCGAGAGGGTCAGCGTGCCGGACGACGGCAGGGTCACCGCCGGGGACCGGGCACTGGTCACGCCGCCGTCGAGGTCGTAGTCACCGGCCGCCGAGCCGGCGAGCCGGCCGGTGACCAGGTCGTTGGACCCGGCGTACGGGGTGAGCTGCTTGGCTCCGGAGGACGTGGTCGCCTGGGCGGTGCCCCGCTCGAACGCGCCGAGGGTGGCGGTGTCGGTGCCGCCCGGGTTGATGGTCCAGCCGGTGGCGGTCTCGAAGGTGTCCGACCAGACCGTGGTGCCGCCACCGCCGCCGCAGTACTGCGCCTGCTTGCCGATGGCCCGATACGGGCAGTCGGCGTACTCGCTGAGGATCAGCACCGCCTCCCGGTTGCGTGAGGTCTGCGCCGGGATCACCTCATCGGGCGGGTAGAAGCCGCCGCCACCGGACGAGCCCGGGTACATCTCGAAGGTGTACGCCCAGATGTTGTGGGTGGCCCACATCCAGTCGAGGCTGTCTCCATCGGTGATGTAGAGGTCGCTGGACTGTTCCGGGGTGTAGCCGTTGGTGGCCGCCATCTGCTGACCGATGGTGGCGAAGGTGTTGTACTGGTCGGCGTTCATCCCGGTCGCGGTGTTCGCAGTGGTGTAGCCGTACGGCCAGAGCACCAGCTGCGAGTACGTGTGGAAGTCGATGTTGGCCTTGATCTGCTGCACCCCGCCGACCACCCGGCCGTTGACGAAGTTGCGCAGCGCCTGTGTCTCGGGCGCGGAGAACGCCGACGGCCCCCGGTAGGTTTCCGACGAGGTGCTGCCGGACGAGCCGCCGCAGCATCCCCAGTTGTAGGACCAGTTGCGGTTCAGGTCGGTGCCGACGTTGGACGAGCCGCTGTTGGGCTGCCGGTTCTTGCGCCAGGACCGGTACGACCCGGTGGCGATGTCGTACTCGCTGCCGTCCGGGTTGACCGTCGGCACGATCCAGAGCTCCCGGCCGTTGACGATGTTGGTGATCCGGGAGTCGCTGCCGTAGCTGTCGGTGAAGAGGTTGAGCAGGTAGATCGCCATCTCGACGGTCAGGTGCTCACGGGCGTGCTGCTGGGAGTTGAACAGGATCTCCGGCTCGTTCTCGTCGGTGCCGACGTTGTCGGAGATCTTCACGGCCATCAGGTCGCGGCCCTCGTACGAGGAACCGATGCTGATCTTGCGGGCGATCGCCGGGTGGTCGGCGACGACCTGGTTCACGACGGCGGTCAGTTCCGCGTAGTCGTGGTAGTTCGAGTCGGCCGGCGGGAAGGCCTGCGTGCCGAAGTCGCCGGCGCCGCGCTCGGCGTTGGGTGGCGGGGCGAGCGGTTCCAGCCGGAAGCCGAGTTTGCCGATCGCGGCGGCCTCGCTCGCGGTGGCCGAGATGTGCAGCACACCGTGTTCGGAGTAGTCGATGGCGGCTCCGGTGCGGGCCACCGCGTTGCGGTCGGCGAGGGTCCGGGGCCCGAGCACCCGGTAGCCGGCGGCGGCCTGCTCGGCGGTGCGGTCCGGTGCCGGTCGGGCGGCGACCGGACCGGCGGCGACGGTGACGATGCCCAGCCCGGTGACGACAGCGAGCACCAGGACACGGCGGAGGGGGATGGGCGTGCGGAGGGCCATGGACTACCTCCTCGATGGGCGGGAGATCCCGCTCGGTGAAGGACACTTCACCACCTGTCACATGGTCATATCAACATTGATCGCTGCGTTGTCCATCCCAGGCGGATCATCATGGCGGCAATGATTTTCCACCTATCAACGTCTGGCGAAACTTCCCTCCAAGCGGAAAACTGACCAGCGACGATGCCCCCTCGACACTGCGGAGCACCCATGGCCAGATCCCGCCTGCGCGCGGCCGCCCTCGCCGGCGTCACCGCACTCACCCTGCTCACCAGCGCCGCGCCCGCGCTGGCGGCCCACCCGCCCGCCCCCGCCCACGACGAGCAGATCACCTACCAGGACTGGTCCGGGCCCGCCGACTGGCACCGGGGCAGCCGGGCCGGAACCCGCGTCGTGCCCGGCGCCCGAGCGGGCGTCACCCTGGCCCGCCCGGCCGGCACCATCGAGTACGCGGACCCGCACACCGGTGCCACCCGCACCTGGGAGTACGGCACCTGGACCTCGCCGGTGACCCGGGTCGGGTTCGACGCCACCGAGCTGATCGCCTCCTGGAACGCGGAGACCCCCGCCGGCACCTGGATCCAGGTGGAAATGCAGGGCAGCTACACCAGCGGCGACCAGACCCCGTGGTACGTCCTGGGTCGTTGGGCGTCCGGCGACACCGACATCAAGCGGACCAGCGTCAACCGGCAGGGCGACCCCTGGTCGACGATCTGGACCGACACCTTCAGCATCGACGACGCCACCGCCGGGGTGCTGCTGCGGTCGTACCAGCTCAAGCTGACCCTCTACCGCGCACCCGGGCAGAGCGCCGCCCCGGTGGTCCGGATGTTGGGCGCGATGAGCTCCACGGTGCCGGACCGGTTCACGGTGCCGCCGAGCGCCGGGCACATCGCCTGGGGCCGGGAACTGCCGGTGCCGCGCTACTCGCAGAACGTGCACTCCGGGCACTACCCGGAGTACGACGGCGGCGGCGAGGCGTGGTGCTCACCCACCTCCACGGAAATGGTGGTCGAGTACTGGGGACGCAAACCGTCGGCGGCCGACACCTCCTGGGTGGACCCGACCTACCCCGACCCGACGGTCAACCACGCCGCGCGGATGACCTACGACTACGCGTACGACGGCGCGGGCAACTGGCCGTTCAACACCGCGTACGCGGCCAGCTTCCCCGGACTGGAGGGCCGGGTGACCCGGCTGCACTCGCTGGACGAGCTGGAGCGTTTCATCGCCGCCGGCATCCCCGTCGTGACCAGCCAGTCCTTCCTCGCCAGTGAGCTGGACGGGGCGAACTACGGCACCTCCGGGCACCTGTTCGTGGTGGTCGGCTTCACCGCCGACGGCGACGTGATCGTCAACGACCCGGCCTCGTCCAGCAACGACGTGGTGCGCAACGTCTACAAGCGTGCGCAGTTCGAGCAGATCTGGCTGCGCACCAAGCGCACCAACGCCAGCGGCGGCGTCTCCGGTGGCTCCGGCGGCATCGCGTACCTGATCAAGCCCATCTCGAAGCCCTGGCCCAAGGTCCCCGGCTCCACCAACTGGTAACCCACCGCCCCGCTCACCGCCCCGCCCCGCTTGAGCACATGTTGATCAAGAGGTTTGCGTCACCGGAAGCCGTCCTGGTGACGCAAACCTCTTGATCAACGCTGGGAGTCGGGGGCTTGGGTGGGAGGGTCGGGGGTGGTGGGAGGGTCGGGGGTGGGGGTCTGGTCTTCGCCGGCCAGGGCGGAGCGGAGGCGTTCCTTCTCGGTGCGGCGGCGCTCGGCTGCTTCGGCGATCTCCCCGGCCATCTCGTCCCGCCAACCACGCAGCAGGAAGAAGGAGAGCGCGGCGGAGAACACCAACGCCAGCATCAGCTTCAGGAACACGTTCATGTCGACCAGCCAGAGGCCGGCCAGCACGGCGACGAACAGCCCGATCCGGCCCAGCGTGTACTTGAGCGCGGCGCTCACCTGCACCACTCCGTTCTCTCCGTCGCCCGCCACTGCCGGCGGAAGGGTCGAGCCGCCCGACGGGCGGTCGTGGTCAGCCGGTCCGTCGGGCCAGCCAGCGGACACCCGGGAACCAGAGGGCCGCGTACGCCACGGTGAACGCCCCCGCCGCCAACGCGCCGGAGAGCAGCGGCGGCAACCCCGCGCCCAGACCGGCGATCAGCAGCCCGGCGAACACCCCGACGGCAGCGGCGACCACCGCCGCCACCACCCGCGCCGCGCCGAACTCCCAGGCCCGGAAGTCGTCCCAGAACAGCCAGGCCGGCAGGATCACCGCCAGCCAACCGTTGGTGTGCCCGAAGTCGCCGGCGCCGATCGAGGCGAACGCCCAGTCGAACAGCACCAACGCGAGCACGCCGATGACCAGGCCGGCCAGGCACACCCCGAGCAGGTCGCCCAGGGTACGGATGCGGCCCTCGGCGTCCCGGCGGGGAAACCCACTCTGCTGCTCAGGTCCTCGTTGCTCGGTCATCGACTGCGAGGGTACGTGGTGGCTCAGGCCCAGACCTGCTGCGGCTCGGCGCGCCGCTCGGCCAGCGACGGGGCCTTGTCGTACTCCCGGACCACGTTGTAGCGGGTGTCCCGCTCGACGGGCTGGAAGCCGGCGTCCCAGATCAGGTGCAGCAGGTCGTCGCGGTGCATGGTGTTCGGGGTGCCGTACGAGTCGGCGTCGTGGGTGATCTTGTATTCGACGACGGAGCCGTCCAGGTCGTCCACGCCGAAGTTCAGCGAGAGCTGAGCCACCGACAGCCCGTGCATCACCCAGAAGTTCTTCAGGTGCGGCACGTTGTCGAAGAGCAGCCGCGAGACGGCGAACGTCTTCAGCGACTCGGCCGGCGAGGCCATCGTGGTGCGCGCCTGGATCCGGTTACGGATCTTGCCGTCCGCCGAGTCGACGAAGTCGTGCTGGTAGCGCAGCGGGATGAAGACCGCGAAGCCACCGGTCTCGTCCTGCAACTCGCGCAGCCGCAGCACGTGGTCGACGCGGTGCCGGGGCTCCTCGATGTGGCCGTACAGCATCGTCGCCGGGGTCTTCATGCCCTTGCTGTGTGCCAGGGCGTGGATGCGCGACCAGTCCTCCCAGTGGCAGGCGTGGTCGACGATGTGCTGCCGGACCTCCCAGTCGAAGATCTCCGCGCCGCCACCGGTCAGCGACTCCAGGCCGGCGTCCATCAGCTCGTCGAGGATCTCGTCGGCGCTCAGGCCGCTGATCTTCTCGAACCACTGCACCTCGGTCGCGGTGAAGCACTTGAGCTTGACGTTCGGCAGCGCCGCCTTCAGCTCGCGCAGCACCTTCGGGTAGTACCGCCAGGGCAGCGTGGGGTGCAGGCCGTTGACGATGTGCAACTCGGTGAGCTGCTCGTCCTCCATCTCCTTGGCCTTGCGGACCGCCTCGTCGATGCGCATCGTGTACGCGTCCTTCTCGCCCGGCTTGCGCTGGAACGAGCAGTACGCGCAGGACGCCGAGCAGACGTTGGTCAGGTTGAGGTGCCGGTTGACGTTGAACATCACCCGTTCGCCGTTCAACTCGGTGCGCTTGTGGTGCGCCAGCCGCCCCAGCCAGGTCAGGTCGTCGCTCTCGTAGAGGGCGACCCCGTCCTCCCGGGTCAGCCGCTCACCGGCGTACACCTTCGCTTCGAGCTCACGCTTGAGTCCGGCGTCCATGGCACGTCCCTTCCACCTGCGGTCCGGATCGAGCGTACGTCGCGGTGCCGACGGACCCGGCGGCACGGTCGCCGGCAGCGACCCACTTCACCAGACTCTCAGCCTCCCGTAACCCGGCAACGCATCGACATGAGTGGCGAGGTGCGGTAGTAACAAGGTGGGGCGGAACACACACACTGGTACCGTCCCGGCGGTCGCGCCCACCGAGCGCGGCGACGAGCGGTTGGACGGGGAGCGGCATGGTCTACAGCGGGCGCGGGCGACGGCAGCGACGACGGAGCCCGGTGATCTCGCCGGTCCTGCGTCCGAAGCTCTGGGCCGCCCTGCTCGGCGCGATCGCCGCGGCCGTGCTGGCCACCCCCGCGTACGCGGAGCCCGGCGTGCCGACCACCGTGCCGGACACCGGTTCGCGCCCGGCGGTCACCGGCTCGCTTCAGCTGCCCGGCGGCGCGCCGGTCGCCGGCGTGCCCGCCCCGCCGGTGGTCAACATCGGCAACGGCCCACTGGCCACCGCGATCTCCGCCGGTGAGACCCAGGTCGGCGCGCTCGGCGAGGCGTTGCTGGTGAGCCGGCAGAAACGCGTCGACGCGCAGGCGCAGGTCGACGCGGCCGGCAAGGCGCTGGCGACCGCGCAGGACGCGCTGCTCCGGGCCCAGCAGACGGCCGACACCGCCGCCGCCGAGGCAGTCAAGGCCGCCGCCGCGCTGCCGCCGGGCGACTTCGCCCGGGACATCCGTGGGCTCAGCCGCCTCCAGGCGATCACCCGTGGCGAGAAGGTCGACGGCGGCACCACCGGCGTGGCCGGGGAGCTGTCCCGGGCTCGCGCCGGCGAGCAGGCCGCGTACCAGAAGCACACCCAGGCCAAGGAAATGCTCGCCTCCGCCGAGGCCGAGTTCACCGCCGGTGAGGCGGCGCTCCGCACCGCCGAGGCGAGCCTGCTCAAGCTGCGCCGGGACAACGCCGCCGCGCTGATCGAGATCGAACGTCAGCAGGAAGCCGCCGAGCAGCAGATCGGCGCCGGCTACGTCTCCAACCAGAGCATCAGCGGCATGGCCGCGCACCCCCGGGCACTGGCTGCGGTCCGGTACGCGCTCGCCCAGCTCGGCGACCCGTACAAGTGGTCCGAGGAGGGCCCGAACCAGTTCGACTGCTCCGGCCTGATGTGGGCGGCGTACCGGTCCCCCGGCGCCGACTACTTCGACCTGCCCCGGGTCTCCCGCGACCAGTACGCCGCCACCCGGGGCCGCACCGTCCCGCAGAGCGCGCTGCTCCCCGGCGACCTGCTCTTCTTCGCCTCGGGCAGCAGCTGGACGACGATTCACCACGTCGGCATGTACATCGGCAACGGCAAGATGGTGCAGGCGCCCACCACGGGGGACGTCGTCAAGATCTCGGTCGTCCGCTGGTCCCGGCTGTACGCCGCGACCCGGGTGATCGGAGCGGTGCCGGCACCCCCGGTCGTGACCAATCCGACGCCGCCCGTCTCACCCCCGAAGCCGACGCCGACACCGTCGCCCACGAAGACCACCAAGCCGACGCCGACACCGACGCCCACGAAGACCACCAAGCCGACGCCCACGCCGACGCCGACGCTGACGACCACCCCGACGCCGACCCCGACCGGCAGCACCACGCCGAAGCCGTCGAACACCCCGAGCAACACTCCGACGACCCTGCCCTCGGCACCGAGCAACGCGCCGACCAGCGCGTCTCCGACGACCACGCCGAAGGCCAGCACGAGCGCGACGGGCAGTGGCAGCGCGACGAGCAGCCCCAGCGCCACGGGCTGATCCGCCACGACCGGCTCCGGCTGTCCGCTCGGGAAGATCTGTGGCACCGTGACAACCAGGCACATCCGACTCGACGTCACGGGTTCGGGTGCGAGCATGGCGCGGAGGGCGGAAATGGCCGAGCAGAGAGATCCGGCGGAGACTGTCGACCCCGTGGTCGACCAGACCGGCCCACCAGGGCCGGACACCGCCGACCCGGTGGCCGCCAGCGACGCCAGCCCGGCCGCCACCAGCTCGACAGCCAGCGACACCAGCTCGGCGGACGCCGGCTCCGCTGACAGCGACGCCGCCCCGGCTGACAGCGACGCCGCCCCGGCTGACAGCGACGCCGCCCCGGCTGGCAGCGGCCCGGTCGGCAGCGGCACGGCAGCGGTCGTCGCGGACGCCTCGACCGAGGCCGATGACGACGCATCCGCCGGCGGCGACGAGCGCCAGAGCCCGGCGGCCGCACCGGTACGCGCACGCGCCAGCGTCGTGACCGCCGGTGCGCTCCGCAGTGACCTGCCGGCCAGCGCTCCGGTCACCGCGACCACCTACCGTGCGACCGGCTCGGCCAGCCCAGCCGACGTGTCGTTGCCGGGCCAGCGAAGCGACTCCTCCGCGCCGGCCCGGGCCAGCGCCACGGTTCCGAGCAGCAGCCGGGGCACTGCCAGCGACCTGGGCACCCCGGACCGTCGCGAGAGCGCGCCCGGCGTCTATCGAGCCGCGCCGGTGGGTGCCGAGCCGGCCCAACCCCCGACGCCGTCGACTCCGGAGCCGGAGCCGGACCCCACGCCACCCGGCCCCGGGCCGACCGAGCCGTCGCCACCGGAACCGGAGCCCGCGCCGGCCCCGGGTCCGTACCCGCCCGGTCCGGTGCCGACGCCGGGTCCTCGACCCACGCCGCCGCCCGGTCCGGTCCCGCCCGTTCCCGGCCCGCCCATCCCACCGCCCTCGCCGGTGCCGCCCATTCCCGGCCCGCCGACGCCGCCCGTCCCGACCCCGCCGCTGCCGCCACCCGGTCCGCCGGTGCCGGCACCACCGGCCCCGCCCGGCCCGATGCCGGCACCGCCGTTCCCGCCGCCGCCGGCGATGACCGACACGCCCGGCGTACGGGCCAGCGCCTCGGTCTCCGCACCACCGGCCGGGTGGCCGTCCCCCGGTGGGGCGACCCGCCCGACGTCCGGCGCCGGATGGGCCGGGGCAACCGCCTCCGCGCCGCCGGAGGTGCCCGCACCAGCGCTGCCGAGCTGGCCACCGTCGACCGCCGGGACCCATTCGCCGACCGGCAACAGCGGAAACTCCCGGGTGACCGCGTCACCGAGCGGCCCACCGGCTGGGTCCGCCGGACGGGACGCTGCCGGCACCCGTGGTGGGCGGCACGACGGTCGCACCGACCTGGCCGGCACCGTCTACGGCAACGGCGAGGGCGCCGGCTTCACCACTGTCGCGATACCGGCCAACGCGGTGGAGACCTCCGGGTCGCTGACCGGGCACATCCTGGCCCAGGGCTGGTCCGACACGCCGGCCGAGCGGTCCAGTAACGCCCGGGTGATGATCGTCCTGGCCGCCGCTCTGGGGCTGCTGGTGGCGATCAGTGTCATGGTCGTTCTGCTGGCTGGCGACGCCCTGGACGGTCTGGTGGGCAGCGTGCTCAAGGGGTGAGCCAGCGAGTGCCGGCGATGGTGAGTCCGCCCACTACGGTCGGTCAACCGGCTGGCGGCTTCGCCAGACCGCCGTACACTGGCTGAGATCACTGACCCGGCGCGCGTGGTGTGCGCCCCTGGGCGATCTTGCGGGCGATCCGGCGGTACAGCCGCGGCAGGCCATCGCGAAGATGCGCCCCGCTCGAAAGGTTTTTGTTGACCACCTCTGCTGACCCCAGCACCGTTACGTCCGTTTTCAACTCAGTCCCGGCGACCGACACCGCCCGGGAGCAGCTCGACGTCCTGCCGAGCGAGGCCGACACCGCGCCGGTGGCGACCGCGCAGGCCGAGCCGACCGAGATCGCCGAACCGATCAGCTTCGCCTCCCTCGGCCTGCCCGAGCCGCTGGTCCGCGCGCTGGCGCAGCAGGGCATCACCAGCCCGTTCGAGATCCAGCGGGCCACCGTTCCGGACGCGCTCGCCGGCCGCGACGTGCTGGGCCGCGGGCAGACCGGTTCGGGCAAGACGCTCGCCTTCGGGCTGCCGATGATCGCCCGGCTGGCCAACCGCAACCGGGCCCGGCCGATGCGTCCGCGCGCCCTGGTCCTGGTGCCCACCCGCGAGCTGGCCATGCAGGTCAACGACGCCCTCGTGCCGCTGGGCAAGTCCGTCGGCATCTTCCTTAAGACCGCCGTCGGCGGCGTCCCGTACGACCGTCAGATCGACGCGCTGCGCCGCGGCGTGGAGATCATCGTGGCCACCCCGGGCCGGCTCGGCGACCTCATCGAGCGGGGCATCTGCCAGCTCGACGACGTCGAGGTCACGGTGCTCGACGAGGCCGACCAGATGGCCGACATGGGCTTCCTGCCCGAGGTGACCGATCTGCTGGCGAAGACGCCCGCGAACGGTCAGCGGCTGCTCTTCTCGGCCACCCTGGACGGTGACGTCGACGCGTTGGTCAAGCGGTTCATGACCGACCCGGTCACGCACTCCACGGCGCCGTCCACCGCCTCGGTGTCCACCATGGACCACCACATGCTGTTGATCCCGCCGCACGAGAAGTTCCCGGTGGCGGCCTCGATCGCCGCCCGGGATGGCCGGACCATGGTCTTCGCCCGTACCCAGCTCGGGGTGGACCGGCTGGTCGAGCAGCTCGCGGCCGTCGGCGTACGCGCCGGTGGGCTGCACGGCGGCAAGACGCAGCGGATGCGCACCAAGACGCTCGCCGAGTTCCGTGAGGGCCGGATGAACGTGCTGGTCGCCACCGACGTGGCGGCGCGGGGCATCCACGTCGACGGGGTCACCCTGGTGCTGCACGTCGACCCGCCGAAGGACCCCAAGGACTACCTGCACCGCGCGGGGCGTACCGCCCGGGCCGGCGAGTCGGGCGCGGTCGCCACGCTGGTGCTGCCCAAGCAGCGCCGTACCACCCTGGCGATGATGGAGAAGGCCGGCGTCGCGCCGGCCGAGACCCGGGTCCGGGTCGGGGACGCGGCGTTGGCCGAGCTGGTCGGCGCCCGCGAGCCCAGTGGCGTCCCGGTCCGCGTCGAGGCGGAGCCCCGGGGCTACGGCGACCGCTCCGGCGGCCCGCGCCGGTTCGACGACCGCTCCGGCGGCCCACGTCGGTTCGGGGACCGCACCGGAGGCGAGCGCCGCTACGGCGACCGCCCGCAGGGTGACCGGCGCTTCGGCGACCGGCCCACCGGCGAGCGCCGCTTCGGCGACCGCCCGCAGGGTGACCGGAGCTACAGCGACCGCCCGCAGGGTGACCGGAGCTACGGCGACCGGCCGCAGGGTGAGCGCCGCTACGGCGACCGGCCCACCGGCGAGCGCCGCTTCGGCGACCGGCCGCAGGGTGACCGGAGCTACGGTGACCGCCCGCAGGGTGAGCGCCGCTTCGGCGACCGGCAGCACAGCGACCGGCCGCAGGGCGACCGGAGCTACGGCGACCGGCCGCAGGGCGAGCGGCGTTACGCCGATCGGGACACCCGCGGGTACGGCGACCGGCCGCAGGGCGAGCGTCGGTTCGGCGACCGGCCGCAGTTCGGTGACCGCGACGGTCGGGGCGACCGACCGACCGGCGAGCGGCGCTTCGGCGACCGGCCGCAGGGCGAGCGGCGCTTCGGCGACCGGGACGCTCGGGGTGGGTTCCGCCCGGAGAGCCGGGTCCGGGACGACCGGCCCCGCGACGACCGGCCCCGCGAGGACCGCCCGCGTGACGATCGGCGCGGTTTCGGCGGGCGACCGGCAGCGCGTACCCACTGATTGATCCACCGAACGCCGTCGTGAAGCCCAGGCTTCGCGGCGGCGTTCGCGCATGCCCTGCCGATACCGGGCGGGTCGCGTAACGTCCGGCTCATGCCGACCATGCCGAAGTCAATCTTCTGGTCCCGGACTGACACCGCCGGCAGCGAGCAGGTCCTGCTCGATGACGGCCGCGGGTTGGCGGCCCGGGGCACTCTGCTCGCCGTGGACCCGATCCCGTGGACCGCCCGCTACCAGCTGACCACCACGCCGGACTGGGCCACCACCCGGGTCGAGGTCGAGGCCGAGGGTCTCGGCTGGCTGCGGCGGGTGACCCTGGAGCGGGCCGCCGGCCGCTGGCGGGTGACCACCGCCGAGCAGGGTGACCTGGACGCGGCCCTGGTCGCGGCCGGTCATCGCCGGGCCGGTCTGCCGGGTACGGACGACCCGGACCGGCTGGCCGACGCCCTCGACGTCGACCTGAGCGGTTCGCCGCTGTTCAACACCCTGCCGGTCCACCGGCTTCGGATGGCGGCCGAGCCGGCCGACGTGGCACACCGGATCACCGTTGCCTGGGTGCTGCTGCCCGGCCTGGAGGTGGTGCCGGCCGAGCAGATCTACACCGGGCTCGGGCCGGGCCGGGTGCGCTTCGCCAGCGGCACCTTCACGGCAGACATCGATCTGGACGACAGCGGCTACGTGGTGCGTTACCCCGGGCTGGCCGAACGGATCGACCCGCGCTGACCAGCATCCCGACGGGCCAGGGCCGGCCGATGGGCCGCCGGCGGGTCAGGTCCCACTGACGGCCCCGAAGCGGGCCAGGCTGCGGTGACCGCTTCGAGCGGACCAGAGCCACGCTGACCGGTTCAGGCGGGCCAGGCTCCGCTGGCCAGGAAGCGGTCGATGGTGGCCAGGTGCGGGGTCAGGTCGAGGCCCTGGGCGGCCACCCAGTCGTCGGCGTAGTACGTGTCGGCGTACCGGTCGCCCGGGTCGCAGATCAGGGTGACCACCGAGCCGGTCCGGCCCTCGGCGAGCATCGCGGCGATCAGGCCGAACGCGCCCCACAGGTTGGTGCCGGTGGACCCGCCCACCCGGCGACCGAGCAGCGCCGATCCGGCGCGCATGGCGGCCAGGGAGGCCGCGTCCGGCACCTGGACCATCCGGTCCACCACCGAGGGCAGGAACGACGCCTCCACGGTGGGCCGGCCGATCCCCTCGATGCGGGATCCCTTCCCGGTGCGTACCGACCAGTCGGCGGCCAGCCAGGCCGGGTAGAACGCCGAGTTCTCCGGGTCGACGACGCAGAGCTTGGTGGCGAGCCGGCGGTACCGGGCGTAGCGGCCGATGGTCGCGCTGGTGCCCCCGGTGCCGGCGCCCACCACTACCCAGGCGGGGATCGGGTGCCGCTCCAGCTCCAACTGCGCGTAGATCGACTCGGCGATGTTGTTGTTGCCCCGCCAGTCGGTCGCCCGCTCGGCGTAGGTGAACTGGTCCATGAAGTGCCCGCCGGAGTCCTCGGCGAGCCACCGGGCCTCGACCACCACGCTCGCCGGGTCGTCCACCAGGTGGCACCGGCCACCCTGGAACTCGATCTGCGTGATCTTCTCGGGCGAGGTGGAGGCGGGCATCACCGCGATGAAGGGCAGGCCCAGCATCCGGGCGAAGTACGCCTCGGAGACGGCCGTGGAACCCGACGACGCCTCGACGATCGTGGTGCGCGGCCCGATCCAGCCGTTGCAGAGCCCGTAGAGGAACAGTGAGCGGGCCAGCCGGTGCTTCAGCGAGCCGGTGGGGTGTGACGACTCGTCCTTGAGGTAGAGGTCGATCCCCCATTCCCGGGGCAGCGGGAACGGCAGCAGGTGGGTGTCGGCGGACCGGTTCGCGTCTGCCTCGACGGCGGCGATCGCCTCGGTCACCCAGGTTCGGCTGGATTCGTCGCACCGGTCGAGATGAGTCACGTTCGGAAACCTAGCAAGCGGGCGAGCTGTGGTCAGCGCCGGTCCTGCGGCGTTGACCTGCGGCGTTGGCGGCGCTGACCGGCGCGGCCGGCGGCCCCGACGAGCGGGGTGAGTGCGACGGCCAACCTGGGCAGGGCGTCCAACAGGCGCACCTGCGCTCCCCGCCAGCGGGGCAGGCTGACCACCGGACGTGGCCGGCGGGCCAGCCGGACCGCCCGGGCCGCCACCTGCTGCGCGGTCAGCATCGACCCGGTGAACGAGGCCACCGCCCCCGGGTCGTCCAGCCGGTCGTGCAGCATCGGGGTCCAGATGCCGTCCGGGCAGAGGCAGGAGACGTGCACCCGCCGGTACCCGGCCATCCGCAGGTCGGACAGCGTGCCGAGGCTGAACGCCAGCAGGGCGTGCTTGCTGGCCGCGTACACCGTCTCGCCGGGCGCGGCGACCAGCCCGGCCAACGAGACGACGTTGAGCACGTGGCCGTGGCCCTGCCCGCGCATCACGGTCAGCGCGGCGAGGGTGCCGTTCATGGCGCCGTGGGTGTTCACGTCGAGCACCCGACGGCGGGTCGCGGCGTCGTGCTCCCACGACGCCCCGGTCACCAGGATGCCGGCGTTGTTGACCCAGAGGGCGAGGTCGCCCCGGCCTGCCGCGTTCGCGGCGATGGCGGCGCAGGCGTCCTCGTCCCGGACGTCCAGGGCGGCCGACCAGCCACCGAGCGGCGCCGCGGCGCTCTGCACCGCCACCGGGTCAAGGTCGGTGAGCAGCACCGACCAACCGTCGGTGTGCAGCGCGGTGGCGATGGCGCGGCCCAGGCCGCCGGCAGCGCCGGTCACCACGGCCACGGGACGCGCCGGCTCCGTCATCGGCGCACGCTACCGCCGGCCGCCGGTGCGACACCAGGGGTACGCGGGCGGTCAGGCCGCGGGCGGGCCGACCGGCTGGGGGCGGTTCTCCCACTTGGTGGAGAGCGCGATGGCGGTACGGGTGGAGGCCACCCCCGGCGTCCGGTTCAACCGCACGATCAACTGCTCCAGCTCGGCGATCGTGCCGACCCGCGCCTTGAGCAGGAAAGACTCCACGCCGGCCATGAAGTAGCAGGACTCGATCTCGGGCAGCACCCGCAGCGACTCGAGCATGTCGTCGCTGTCGGCACCGGAGTCCTCGACGATGCCGATCAACGCGGTGACGCCCAGCCCGATCGACTCCGGGGCCACGTCCGCGCGGTAGCCCCGGACGACGCCGCTGCTCTCCAGCTTGCCGACCCGCTCGTGCACGGCCGGGGCCGAGAGGCCCACCTGTCGGGCCAGCTCGGCGTACGAGAGGCGGGCGTTGCCGCGCAGCAGGTCGACGAGGCTCAGGTCGATGGCATCCACAGAGAGTGACCTTAACTGCTGACACGTAACGTGCGGCCTTCGGCACCCGTTGGACTGAGCGGTGAGTCACTGTTCATAAACCGCCGGTCAGGGCAGAGGTAGCACCAGTAACATTACTAACTCCCCACTCAGTGCATTTTTCGCGTTTGGGCGGACAGGCCATGTCCCTGGTGCTGTAATTGCCATACGTCCCTCATGACGGCTCTGGGCTACGCACCAGCCGGGGGCAGTGTGTTCAGCCGGGGGCTTCGTCGACGCGAGGAGGGGGCTGTGGACACTGGAGATCGCCTGCTGACACCGGGTGAGGTCGCCGCGCTGTTTCGGGTAGACCCGAAAACTGTGACGAGATGGGCGGCGGCCGGCCGGATAGGAAGCATCCGGACTCCAGGCGGGCATCGCCGGTTTCGGGAATCCGAGGTGCGAGCCCTGCTTGAGGGGGAGGGCATGCTGGACGAGGTGGATGAGGTCGGTAAACCACGCAACGTGGGGCCGGCGGCATCCACGGGGCCGGGTCCGGCCAACGCCGGCATGTACTGAACTGGTGCGGACAACGCCACGCGGACCGGACACCAGTCCGGTCCGCGTCCCGCTTCGGCCAACCGCCGGGCGGCAGCGCCGCTCGTACTGAGCAGCACAACCGTGCCCAGCGCGAGCGGACGACTCAGCACGAGCCGGACGGCTCAGCTTCGGGCTGCGCCGAGCTGGCCGGACCACCGCCGGAACAGGGTGTGCGGGACGCCGAGCGCGTCCAGCACCTTGCCGGCCACGAAGTCGACCAGCTGCTGCGCGCTGGCCGCCGCGCCGGCGCCGTAGAAGCCTGGGCTGGCCGGCAGCACCACAGCGCCCGCGTCGTGCAGGGCGATGAGGTGCTCCAGGTGGCTGCGGGTCACCGGTGTCTCCCGGGGGACCAGCACCACGGGACGGCGTTCCTTGAGGTTGACCTCGGCGGCGCGCTGCAACAGGTCCTTGGAGAGCCCGATCGCGATTCCCGCGCAGGCGGCCGTGCTGGCCGGGACCACCGCCATCCCGCGTACCCGGTAGGAGCCGCTGCTCGGCCCGGCGGCCAGGTCGCCGGCCGGCCAGTGCCGCACATCCGCCGTGGTGAGGTCCCGGTCCAGCCAGGCGGCGAGGTCCTCGGCCCAGTGCCCGTCACGGAAGGGCCGGCCGGTCTCGTCGAGCACGGTGAGCCGTGCCGCCCGGGACACGATCAGGTCCACCGGCTCGCCCGCGTCGAGCAGTCCGCCGATGACGGCCGCCGCGTACGGCGTACCGGAGGCACCGGAGACCCCGACCACCCATGGTTCCCGCATGCCCCCAGCCTGCCTGGTCCGGCTGATCCGCTGGTGGGCACCCCCGGGTTGGGTCCGGTCCGACATGTCGGACGGGGCACCTGCGGTTCCCACCGACCTGACATGCTGCCGCTGGCGATTCGCACCGGAACCATCTCGAGGAGGAGGCATCGGTGACGACCGGCGAGATCCTCCGGGCGCTGCGTGCCGAGTGTCCGATCCCGCCCCGGCTTCCACCACCACACGCTGACCGTGTGCAGGGCTGGCTGCTCGGTCTGCTGCCCGGGCTTGGCCTTCCACTGGACGACGCGGCGCTGCGCCGGCTGTCCCGGGGCGCCTTCGCCCGGTACGCCGCACGGCTCTACCCGGCGGCGACCGAAGCCGACCTGCGGGTGCTGGCCGCGCTGTTCACCTGGTTCTTCCTGGTCGACGACGCCTGCGACGGGCCGAATCGGTTGATGCCGGAGCAGATCCGGGCGCTGCGCAACGGCACCGTGGCGCTGCTGCACGACGGCACCCGACTGCGGCAGGCCGGGCTGACCGGCCCGCTGCGGCGACTGCTGGTGCTGGCCTGGCGGGAGCCGCGCCGCCGGATGCCGGCCCGGTGGCGGCAGCGTTTCGCCGACGCGGTGGCCCGGCACCTCGACGGCACCTGGCAGGAGGCCGTCAACAAGGAGGTCGGCCGCCGTCCCAGCGTGGACGAGTACGTCGAGCTACGTCGGTCGACCTCGGCGGCGGAGGTGTCGTACCCGCTTGTGGAGTTCGTCAGCGGCCGGCCACTGCCGGACCCGGTCTACCACCACCCGCTGCTGCGTCAGATCGCCCGCACCGGCAACGACCTGCTGTCCTGGTACAACGACCTGGCCTCGCTGGAACGGGACCGGGTGACCGCCGGCGGGCACAACCTGGTCCTCGCCATCGAGGCCGAACTGGGCGTGCCGGAGGCGGAGGCGGTGGAACGGGCGGCCGAGCACTGGCGGGAGGCGATGCGGCGCTTCACCGCGTTGCGAGCCGCGGTGCCGTCGTTCGGCCCGACGTTGGACGAGGCGGTCGCCGACCATCTCGACGGGATCGCGAACGCCGTGCGCGGAACCATCGACTGGACCTTCGAGAGCGCCCGCTACCCGGTCAGCACCACCCCGCCAGCCTCGGGGCCGTAGGCCGAGCTGGACCACCCAGCCTCAGGGCCGCAGGCCGAGCCGGACCACCAGGTCGAGCAGGGCGAAGAGGAACAGCGCGATGCCGACGAACCCGTTTGCGGTGAAGAACGCCCGGTTGACCTTGCTGAGGTCGGTCGGGGTGACCACCAGGTGCTGGTAGCCGAACGCCACAGCGGTCAGCGCCAGTCCGATCCACCAGAGCCAGCCGAGACCGATCAGCGCACCGAACCAGATGAACAGGGCGAAGGTCACCACGTGCGCGACGGTGGAGGCGTGCAGCGCGAAGCGCCGACCGTACCGGGCGGGCAAGCTGTGCACGCCGATCTCCCGGTCGATCTCGGAATCCTGGCAGGCGTAGATCAGGTCGAAGCCGCCGATCCACAGCCCCACGGCCGCGCCGAGCAGCCAGGCCGGCCCGGAGCCGTCCAGGGTGCCGGTGACCGCCAACCAGGCGCCGACCGGGCCGACCGCCTGGGCGATCCCGAGGATGGCGTGCGGCCAGTTGGTGAACCGCTTGGCGTAGGGGTAGACGACCAGCGGCACCACGGCGAGCGGTGCGAGCACCAGGCAGAGCGGGTTGAGCAGGGCGGCGGCGACGAGGAAGACCACAAGTGCGACGGCCGCGCCGGTCCAGGCCGTCCGCACGCTCACCGCTCCGGTGACCAGTTCCCGGCCGGCGGTACGCGGGTTCCGCGCGTCGATCTTGCGGTCGAGGATCCGGTTGGCGGCCATCGCGAACGTCCGCGCCCCGACCATCGCCACGGTGATCAACAGCAGGTCGAGCCACCGTACCCGCCCGCCGGAACCCTGCATCGCGGCCAGCGCGGAGAGGAACGCGAACGGCAGCGCGAAGACGGAGTGCTCGACGGCGACGAGCTTCAGGAAGGACTTGGTCCGGCCCGGCTTCGCCGCCGGTGCGTCGATGACGGCCATCAGATCCCGTACTCCTTCCAGCGCTTGTCGACCAGGGCGGTGACTTCCGGGCTCATGCTCATTTCCTCCGGCCAACCGCGGGTGTAACCCTCGGTGGGCAGCTTGCGGGTCGCGTCGACGCCAGCCTTACCGCCCCAGAACTGCTGGTACGACGAGTGGTCGAGGTGGTCCACCGGACCCTCGGTGAGCAGCAGGTCGCGGGCGTAGTCGACGTTGCCGAAGGCCCGGAAGGCGACCTC
Organism: Micromonospora sp. NPDC127501; assembly: GCF_040302185.1. NCBI lineage: Bacteria > Bacillati > Actinomycetota > Actinomycetes > Micromonosporales > Micromonosporaceae > Micromonospora > Micromonospora sp. NPDC127501. Next base: position 199,638 of record NZ_JBEORJ010000002.1, read on the forward strand.
GTTGTAGTCGTGCACGTCGCAGTCCTCGTCGACGATCACGATCAGCTTGGTCAGCGACATCAGGTGCGCGCCCCAGATCGCGTTCATCACCTTCTGCGCGTGCTTCGGGTAGCGCTTGCGGATCGAGACGATCGCGCAGTTGTGGAAGACGCCGGCGGCCGGCAGGTCGTAGTCGACGATGTCCGGGATCATCAGCTTGAGCAGCGGCTGGAAGATCCGCTCGGTGGCCTTGCCGAGGCCGTGGTCCTCCTGCGGCGGCTTCGAGGTGACGATCGAGTGGTAGACCGGCTTGCGCTGCATGGTCATCGCCTCGATGTGCAGCACGGGGAACGGCTCGACCGGCGTGTAGAAACCGGTGTGGTCGCCGAACGGCCCCTCGGGCAGCCGCTCACCCGGCTCCAGGTAGCCCTCCAGCACGATCTGCGCGTGCGCCGGCACCTGCAACGGCACGGTGAGGCAGTCGACCATCTCCACCCGCTCGCCGCGCAGGAACCCGGCGAACAGGTACTCGTCGATGTCACTGGGCAGCGGCGCGCTGGCCGCGTACGAGACGACCGGGTCGCAGCCGATCGCGACCGCGACCGGCAGGCGCTGCCCGAGTCGCTCGGCGACCGCGTGGTGTGCCGTCGAGTCCTTGTGGATCTGCCAGTGCATGCCCAGGGTGTTGCGGCCGTGCTGCTGGAGTCGGTACAGGCCGAGGTTGCGCTTGCCGGTCTCCGGGTGCTTGGTGTGGGTCAGCCCGTAGTTGTGGAAGATCCCGCCGTCGTCGGGCCAGACCTGCAACCCCGGCAGCCGGTTGAGGTCGACGTCCTCGCCCCGGTAGACGACCTCCTGGCAGGGGGCGGTCTTCACCTTGCGCGGCGGCACCGACTTGAGCTGCATGACCTTGCCGAGGCCCTCTCGGATGCCCGACCAGCCGACCGGCAACTCCGGCTTGATCAGCGCGCCGATCCGGGCACCGACCTCGTCCAGCGAGTCGACGCCGAGGGCCATCGCCATCCGCTTCTCGGTGCCGAACAGGTTGATCGCCACCGGCATCTCGCCCCGGGTCGGACGCTCGAAGAGCAGCGCCGGGCCGCCGGCCCGCACCGTGCGGGTGACCACCTCGCTGATCTCCAGGGTCGGATCGACCGGGACGTCGATCCTGCGCAACTCCCCCGCGCGCTCCAGCGCCGCGATGAAGTCCTTGAGATCGGTGTACGGGAAGCCACGAGCCGCCATGTCGCCCAGTCTCCCGCACCGGGTCCCGCACGGCCCAAGCCGGGTGCTGTGACGCTCGCGATCGCCCCTGTCAGCGGCGGACGGCAGGCCCGGGCGGCAGGCCCGGGCGGCAGGCCCGGGCGGCAGGCCCGGGCGGCGGGCGGCGGGCGGCGGGCGGCGGGCGGCGGGTCTGGATCGACTCGGCTTTCAGGAAACCGCGGTGCCCCAGGCCGCCGGACACCACGGCTTCACAGAAGGCGAGTGGATCAACGCTCATGGCCCGCACCTCGGGGCATGGCGGGCGGTTGAGCGGGTAGCCGGGCGGGCGGACGGCGGGCGGAGGCGACGATGGACGTGGAACGGGTTCCGGCGGGGTTCGCCGAGCGGCGGGCTCGGGTCGGCCAGATCACCATGAACTACGTCCGTGGGGGTGCCGGCCCGCCACTGGTGCTGCTGCACGGGTATCCGCAGTGCTGGTACATGTGGCGGCACCTGCTGCCCGAGTTGGGGCGCTCCTTCGACGTGGTCGCACCCGACCTGCGCGGCTTCGGGGGCAGCGACGCCCCGGACGACGGGTACGACAAGAAGACGGTCGCCGCCGACCTGCACGGACTACTCGATCAGCTCGGCCTGGCCGGTGACCTCCGGCTGGTCGGGCACGACCTGGGGACCATGGTGGCGTACGCGTACACCGCCGCCCATCCGCAGCGGGTGAGCCGGCTGGTGCTCAGCGAGGCGCCGATCCCCGACGAGAGCATCTACACGTTCCCCGCGCTCACCTCGGCCGGGCCCGGGGTGTGGAACTTCGGCTACTTCTCCCTCGGCAACGGGCTTCCGGAGGCGCTGGTCAACGGGCGGGAGTCGCTCTGGGTGGACAAGTTCACCGACGCGCTGATGGTGCGCAAGGGCAGCATCGCCGCGCCCGACATCGAGGAGTTCGCCAGCCACCTGCGCGACCCGGCGCACCTGCGGGCCAGCTTCGCCTACTTTCGGGCGTTCGAGCAGGACGTCGCGGACAACGCGGCGTACCGCGGCACGAAGCTGACCATGCCGGTGCTGGCCGTCGGGGCGGCGGCGAGCCTCGGCGGGCAGGTCGCCGAGCAGGTTCGCCGGTACGCCGACACGGTCCGCGGCGAGGTGATCGAGGACTGCGGGCACTGGTTGTACGAGGAGCGCCCCGACGAGATGCTCGCCCTGCTGCGGAACTTCCTCGGGGCGGCCTGAGCAGCGACTCGCCAGCGCCTCCGGTCAGGCAGCCGGCGTCCAGGCGTGGGCGGCCAGTGGCGGGTCGAGCGGCGCTCGGGTGAGCCGGTTGGCGAAGGTGGAGATGGTGTACGCGCCCACGCCGAGCACCACGTCCAGCGCGTGTCGGGGCTGAAAGCCAGCAGCCAGGAAGTCGTCCAGTTCGTCGTCCGGCACTGCGCCCCGGTGGTCGAGCACGGCCAGCGTGAAGCGGCGCAGCGCCTCCAGGCGCGAGTCGGGCAGCACCGAGCCACCGCGTAGCGCGGCGATCAGCTCGGGGGTCGCTCCGAGCCGGGTGAGCGTGCCGGTGTGCAGCGCGACGCAGACGTGGCACTCGTTGGTGGTGGCGACGGCCAGGACGACCACCTCCCGCTCCAGCGGCGTGAGATCGGTCTGCTCGAAGCCCGCGTTGGCGGTGAGGAAACCGCTGAGCAACTGCGGCGAATCGGCCATCAGCGCCACCGGGGCGGGCAACCAGCCGAACCGGCCGCGTACTCCTTCGATGGACCGACGGGCGGCGGCGGGCGCGGTCTCGGCGGTGTGGGCGGTGAAGACGGACATGGTTACCTGCTTTCCAGAACCCGGATCGGGGAACGTAAGATAGTCAACGTGGTTGACGAAATAGTAAACGTGGTTGTCGAACATGGCAACCGCTGATCCCGCGCGCCCCGGCTTCGCGCTACCGCTGCTGCTGCTGGCCGGCTTCCGGACGCTGATCGACGACCTGCACACCGAGCTGGCCCGCGAGGGGCATCCGGAGCTGCGGCCGCTGCACGGGTTCGTGCTCCAGGCGGTCGGGGCGGACGGCACCACCGCCACCGAGTTGGGCCAGCGCCTGGGCATCTCCAAGCAGGCCGCGGGCAAGACCGTCGACCGGTTGGTGGCCGTCGGCTACCTGGAGCGGGTCGACGACCCCTCCGACGCCCGACGGCGGCTGATCCGGGTGACCCCGCGCGGCGCCGACGGGCTACGCCGCTCGGCCGAGATCTTCGATCGGCTGCGGGCACAGTGGGCCGACACACTCGGCCCGGAACGGGTCACCGCCCTGGAGGACGACCTGCGCGCCATGGCCTCGGCCAACTGGTTCCGGCTCGACGTACCCGGCTGGTTCGGCGGCTGATCACGGGCTGCCGGCCGGCTGCGCGGCTCAGTGGCCGGTCAGTGGGTGCGGACCAGCTCGACGAAGGCCCGCCACGCGGCCGGGGTGAAGGTCAGTAGGCCGCCGTCGCGGTCCTTGGAATCGCGGACGTGCACCCGGCCGGCCAGGTTGTCGGCGACCTCGACGCATGCGCCAGCGTCGTTGCCGCTCCGGGTGGACTTGTGCCAGCGGGCTCCGGTCAGATCCATGGCTTCACGATCTCCTCGAGCAGGTCGATCGACTGCTGCCGGGGCAGCGCGTCACTGCGCAGACTCTCCCACCTTCCGAGCAGGGTCGCCACCTCGTTGATGTCGTCCACGGCGGTGCCGCCGGTCTGGTTGTCGAGGAAGCCGAGCCAACTGCCGTCGACGGTGCGGCCGAGGATGAACGGCCCGAAGAGGCCGGCGTGCAGACCCACGCCCTGGGGCAGCACGTGCACCCTGATGTGCGGGCGGCGGGCGCACGCCACCAGGTGCCGCAACTGCTCGGGCGGGACACCCACATCGCCGGTCGGGGCCGGGTCAAGCCCGGCGGACACATCTCACGGTGCCTGGCCGAACGGCGGGACGCGGGAGCAGAGTGGATTCATGTCGGACGCGTACGTCGTCGGCGACCCGGACGGGTTGTCGCCCCTGCTGGTCGAGCTTCGTGACGCCGTCGCCCGGGAGCTGCACGCCCAACTGGCGATGCGCGGTGAGCGGATCGAGCTGGCCGATCTACCGGAGGTGTCCTACCAGGTCACCATCCAGGTCGAGCGGTCGTTGCGGGCCTGGCAACCCATCCGGTGGACGCGGGCCGGTCACTGACGGAATCCGTCACCGGCCCGCACCGCGTTGCCAGTGTCAGTCCAGCCCACCGTACGAGTGCAGGCCGGTGAAGAAGATGTTCACGCCGAACAGGTTCATCAGCATGGTGAGGAAGCCGAGCACCGCGATCCAGGTGGCCACGTTGCGCTTCACGCTGGGCGTCGCCCGGGCGTGCAGGTAGCCGGCGTACACCACCCAGGAGATGAACGCCCAGGTCTCCTTCGGGTCCCAACCCCACGGACGACCCCAGGCCGCCTCGGCCCAGATGGCACCGGCGATCACCGCGAAGGTGAAGATCGGGAACGCGAAGGCGTGCAGCGCGAAGGTCAGCCGCTCCAGGCCGGCCGCGCCGGGCAGCCGCTTGGCCAGGGTGTACGGGAAGCTCCGCTTGCCCTGCTCGTACCCGCTGCGCATCAGGAAGCCGACCGCCGGCACCACGCCGAGCAGGAAGATGCCGGACGCGAAGACGATCGTCGAGACGTGGATGATGAACCAGTACGAGTTCAACGCCGGCACCAGCGGCACGATCGGCACGTACAGCACCAGCTCGGCGGTGGCGACCAGCAGCACCATCACCAGGGTGAGGAACAGCCCGAGCTTGCGCAGCGACGGTCGCTTCCAGAGCACCACCAACCAGGCGGCCACCCCGATGAACGTCACCGTGAGCACGAACTCGTACATGTTGCCCCAGGGCATCCGGTCCGCGGCGAGCCCACGGGTGACCAGCGCCGCCAGGTGCAGCACGGCGGCGACCGCGGTGGCGCCCACCCCGAACAGGCCTGCCAGCCGGGCCCGCCCTGCGGAACGGTCGACCGTGGGCGGCGACGGGACCGGCGCGGGCGGCGTCGGGACGACACCGCCGCCGGCACCGACCAACTCGCGCACCGGAGCCGCCGTGGCGACCCGGGTACGCACGTTGCCCAGCGCGTACTCGACTGCATGGCCGATCATCGCGACCAGGTACGCCAGGATCGCGAAGGTCACCAGATTGTCGGAGAGTGCGGACATCACTCGGCTCCTTCTCGCACGCCGGCCCGCTCAGCGGAGTCAGCGCCATCACCAGCCCGTTCGGCACCGCTGACGGCGGCGACCAGCTGGGTGAACTCGTCGGCGAACCCTGGATAGTCGGTACGCGGCAACCCACCGACCTCCACCAAGCTACTACCGCTCGTCGGAGATCCTTCCCCGGGGTCGGCCGGCACCACCCGGAAGAACACCCGGCGGCGCTTCCCGAACAGCGAACCCATCAGCCCGACCAGCAGGACGCCGCAGCTGACCAGCAGCATCGTCGAGCCGGGATCGTGCCGGACGGAGAGGGTGACGTACCGCTCGGTGCCCAGGAACTCGACTGTCGTGCCGTCGTCCAGCTTCCAGGTCTCGCCCTTGCGGAGCAGTTTGGTGCCGACCTCCTTGACCTTGCCGGCCCGCACCTGCCGCTGGTCGAGTTGGTAGACCGAGCCGGGGATACCGGCGTCCAGGCCGAGGTTGCCCCGGTAGGCGACCAGGTTCAGCGCCGGGTTGCGCTCGGTCGGGTACTGCGAGCGGACGAACGGCGCCTGCTCGGGCGCCGTGGGCAGGTAGATGCCGGTGAACGCCATCTGCTGATCCGGTGCGCGCTGGCCGGTCGCCGGGTCGACGTTCGCGTCCGGGAAGGCCGCCAGCCCCTCGCTGGTCAGGCCCATGTCGCCGGTGGTCAGGAACGGCTCGTCACTGATCTGGCTGTTGCCGAACCGGTCGGTGTAGCGGATCACCGGGGCGTACCCGTGGCCGAGCAGGTAGACGCTCGCGTCCTTCAGGCGCAGCGGCGAGTTCACCGAGAAGTCGGCGCTGCGGGTCGGCTCGTCCGGGCCGTCGACGGTGACCGTGGCGTTGAAGAACTCCGGCTGGCCGGACGCCAGGAACCGGGCCTCGAAATCGTCCAGCCGCAGGCAGAAGCGGGGCAGGTCGGCGCTGCCCACCTGGGGGCCGAGCTTCGCCTCGGCGTACTGCTGGCGGGTGTTGCAGAACGCGTTGTCCGCGCCGGCCACCAGCAGCCGGTTGCCGCTCCAGCCGTACCAGGAGCCGAGCGCCACCCCGATCAGCACCGCGATCAGCGAGGTGTGGAACAGCAGGTTGCCGGTCTCCTTGAGGTAGCCCTTCTCGGCGGAGACCTCGTCGCCGCGTACCTCGACGCGCCAGCGGCGCTTGCGCAGCACCTCCGCGATCGCCGCCGCCCCACCGGGCGGGGCGGGCAGCACGGTGTGCTGCGGCAACCGGGCCATCCGCTTCGGCGCGGCCGGCGGCCGGGACCGCAGCGTGCGGACGTGGTCGCGCAGCCGGGGCGTGATGCAGCCGATCAGGGAGGTGAACAGCAGCAGGTAGATCGCGGAGAACCAGACCGAACCGAAGACCTCGAACGCGCCGATCCGGTCCAGTCGGGGGGCCCAGTCCGGGTGGTCGACGAAGTACTCGTTGACCTTCTCCGGGCTGATCCCGCGCTGCGGGAGCACCGAGCCGGGGATGGCGGCGATCGCGAGCAGGAAGAGCAGGATCAGCGCCGTACGCATGCTGGTGAGCTGCCGCCACGAGTTGCGCAGCAGGGCCAGCAGCCGGTTCGGCCGGCGGCGTGGCGCGGGCGCCGCGGTCTCCGGTCGGTCGTCGACGACCGTCATCAGATGCTCACCTCGCCCACCCCGACGGTGGTCTGCAGCCAGATCACGAAGCTCTGCCATCCGCCGGTGACCAGGGCCAGACCGATCAGGATGAGCAGGGCGCCGCCGACCCGGGTGACCCAACGGCTGTTGCGCCGGACGGCGCGGAAGACCCCGAGCAGGCGTTCGAAGCCCAGCCCGAAGACGATGAACGGTATCCCCAACCCGAGGCAGTACGCCACGGCGAGCACCACGGCTCGGTCGCTCTGGCCGCTGGCGGTGGCCATGCCCATCACCGCGCCGAGCGTGGGGCCGGTGCAGGGCACCCAACTGAGCGCGAAGACCGCCCCGAAGACCGGTGCGCCGAGCAGGCCGGCCGACGGCAACCGGGAGATCCGGAACTCCCGTTGCAGGGCCGGGATCATCCCCAGGTAGCTCAACCCCGCCACGATGATCAGCAGGCCGACGCCGATCTGCAACTCGCGCTTGTAGTCGAAGAACACCCGGCCGATGCTGGCGAAGAGGATCGCGGTGGCCACGAAGACGACTGTGAAGCCGCCGATGAAGAGCAGCGTCCCGGCGAGCACCCGACCCTTGACCGCGCCGGCCCGCGCGACCCGCTCCTTGACCGCGACACCCCCGCTGGCCGGCGTGGGATCGACCTCCGGCCGCCGGCCCTCCAGGTCGGCGCCGGCCAGGCCGGTCACGTACGACAGATAACCCGGGACGAGGGGAAGCACGCACGGGGAGAGGAAGCTGACCAGGCCGGCGAGCGCCGCCGCGCCGATGGCGAGCAGCAGCGGCCCGCTGAGGGCCAACTCCTCGAAGGTCTCACCCATCAGTTCGGCGCCGGCTTCTCGGCGGCGATCCGTTCGACGATCGGTTGCAGGCCCTCCTGCTTGACGGCGGCCCGGATCACCGCGGCGATCCGACCGTCACGGTCGAGCACCACCGTTGCCGGCACGCTGTTCGGCGGGATGTCCAGCGCGAGTGCCGTCTTGCTGGACGGGTCGAACAGGCTCGGATAGGTGACCCGGCCCTTCTCGAACGCCTTGGCCTTGTCCCGCGAATCCTGGACGTTGATGCCGAGGAAGTTCACCCCGGAACCCTTGGTGGCCTGGTAGACGGCTTCCAGGTCGTCCGCCTCGGCGCGGCACGGCGCGCACCAGGAACCCCAGAAGTTGACCACCACGACCTGACCGCGCGCCTCGCTGACGTCGTAGCTGCCGCCGAGCAGCAGCTCACCGGCGACCTTCGGAGGTGCGGAGCGCTGGTCCGGTGCGCACTCGAAGATCCCGTCGGTGGTGGTCGTGCAGGTCTTCTCCTGCGCCTTCGACGACGTGCAGCCGACCAGCGCCACCGCGGCGACGGTGGCGAGCAGACCGGCGGTCCACCTCCGGGCGTTCATCAGGCCCCCTTGGCCGTCCGGGCTGTCGCGGAGAGAGCGATCAGGTGCGCGGCCGGCTCGCTGTAGCCGATGCCCGCCACCTTCGCGCCGTCGAAGTGGAACGACGTGAGACTCGCCAGCCCGCACTGCCGCTTGCGCGGGTCGTGCCAGAGCCGCTTGCGCTCGACGTAACGACGCAACGTCCAGATCGGGAGCTGGTGCGACACCAGCACCGCCTCGCGCCCCTCGGCGGCGACCCGGGCGGCGTGCACGGCGGCGAACATCCGTTCGGCGATCACCCGGTACGCCTCACCCCAGGACGGGGTCACCGGGTCGCGCAGCACCCACCAGTTGCGCGGGTCGCGGAACGACCCGTCACCCGGGGAGACCTTCTTGCCCTCGAACCAGTTGGCGCTCTCGATCAGCCGCTCGTCCACCCCGACCGGCAGCCCGAACTGGGCGGCGATCGGCTCGGCGGTCTGCTGGGCGCGCTCCAGCGGGCTGGCCACCACGTGCACGATCTCCCGCTCGGCCAGGCCCTGCGCAGCGGCCTTGGCCATCTGCACACCCAGCTCGGAGAGGCGGAAACCGGGCAGCCGGCCGTAGAGGATCTGGTCGGGGTTGTACACCTCGCCGTGCCGAAGCACGTGGACCACCGTCTTGCTCAAGGTCTTCTACCCCCCGTGACCGGCCGCTGCCGCCGCGTTCGCCGCCGTGGGCAGCGCGTCGGCGATGTGTTCCAGAGCGGCGTCGTCCAGCGCCGCCGACACGAACCACGACTCGAACGCGCTCGGCGGCAGGTAGACGCCGGCGGCGAGCATCGCGTGGAAGAACGCCTTGAACGCCGGCACCTGCTGGGTGCGCGCGCTGTCGTAGTCGACCACGTCGGCGTCGGTGAAGAAGACCGAGAACATGCTGCCCGCGTACGACAGTCGGTGCGGGACCCCGGCGGCGGCCAACGCGTCGGACGCCAGCTTGCCCACGACCGCGGCCGTCTCGTCGAGGCGCTGGTACAGCGCGTCGTCGGCGAGCCGCAGGGTCGCCAGGCCAGCGGCGCAGGCGAGCGGGTTACCGGAGAGGGTGCCGGCCTGGTAGACCGGGCCGGCCGGCGCGAGTCGCGCCATGATGTCCGCGCGCCCGCCGAACGCCGCGGCGGGCAGGCCACCACCCATGACCTTGCCGTACGTCCACAGGTCGGCGTCGGAGGCGTCGAGGCCGTGCCACCCGGCGCGGGAGACCCGGAACCCGGTCATCACCTCGTCCACCACGAGCAGGGCGCCGTGTGCGTGCGCGATCCGGGCGAGCTGCTGGTTGAAGCCGTCGCGGGGGGCCACCACGCCCATGTTGCCGGCGGCGGCCTCGGTGATCACCGCGGCGATGTGCTGGCCCTCGGCGGCGAACGCCTCCTCGACGGCCCGGATGTCGTTGTACGGGAGCACGATGGTCTCGCTGGCCGCCGCACCGGTCACACCGGGCGAGTCGGGCAGGCCCAGGGTGGCCACGCCGGAGCCGGCGGCGGCGAGCAGCGCGTCGACGTGGCCGTGGTAGCAGCCGGCGAACTTGACGATCTTCGAGCGGCCGGTGAAGCCGCGGGCCAGCCGGATCGCCGACATGGTCGCCTCGGTGCCGGAGTTGACCAGGCGGACCTGCTCGACCGGGGTCCGGGCGACGATCTCGGCGGCCAGCTCCACCTCACCGGGGGTGGGCGTGCCGAAGCTGGTGCCCCGGGCGGCGGCTGCCTGGACGGCCTCCACCACCTCCGGGTGGGCGTGCCCGAGGATCAGCGGACCCCAGGAGCAGACCAGGTCGACGTAGCGGCGGCCGTCGGCGTCGTACAGCCACGGGCCCTCGCCACGGACCATGAAACGCGGGGTGCCGCCGACCGCCTGGAAGGCGCGCACAGGGGAGTTCACCCCGCCCGGCACGATGGCGCGGGCGCGGTCGAACAGGGCCTCGGAGGCCGGCGCGTCGGCTGGGTAGCGGCCGGATCCGGCGGGAAAGATGTCGGTCACGATGCCGCCATTGTGACAGCGCCGGACGGTCAACCAGCAGCCCCCCCGTGGTGGGGTTACCCGGCTCACCTGTGACCCGCGCCGGTCAGCAGCGCCGACACGGGGGGCCTCGTGGCCTGGACGGCGACGGCTCGCGGCCTCGACAGGCCAGGTCGGTCGGATCGCGCTAGGCTGACCCGGTGGATCGTGCCGAACTGTCCATCACGCTACACCGGACGGGCGACGAAGCAGTCTTGCGCCTGGCCGGTGAGATCGACATGCTCACGGCGGCCCAGCTCTCCACCGTCGTCAACGAGGTGCTGGCCGACCCACCCCCGCGGATCGTTCTCGACCTCGGCGGCGTCACCTTCTGCGACTCGCAGGGCCTGGGCACCCTGGTCGTGCTCAGCCGCAAGGCCAGCCACGCGCAGAGCCTGCTGATGCTGACGCACGTGGGCGACTTTCTGATCCGCGTGCTGGACATCACCGGCCTGCGCAGCGCCCTGATGATCCGCAACGACCAGCCCACCGGCTGAGCCGCCCCGCCGCGTCAGGCGGTGTTGCCCCAACGCGCCTGTTCGAGCAGCCGTACCGCCCGGTCGCGGACCTCCGGGTCGTCCGAGCGGAGCTGGGCGGTCGCCTCGTCGACCGCGTCGGTGAGCCGCCGCCACTGCGTGTCGCGCTCCCGGACCAGATCCGACTGGGTGGCGAGCTGCCGGGTCTTCACCCACAGCTCGACGAAAACCGACACCTTGGCCCGGAGCACCCACGGGTCGAACGGCTTGGTGAGGTAGTCCACCGCGCCCACCTGGTAACCCCGAAGGGCGAGCTGGGCGTCCCGGTCGGCGGCGGTGAGGAAGATGATCGGCACGTGCCGGGTCCGTTCGCGGCGCTTGATGTGGCTCGCCGTCTCGAAGCCGTCCATGTCCGGCATCTGCGCGTCCAACAGGATCACCGCGAAGTCGTCCACCAGCAGTTGCTTGAGCGCCGCCTCGCCGCTCTCCACCGCCACGGACTGGACCGGGAGGCCCTGAAGGATCGCCTCCAGGGCCGTCAGATTCTGCCGCCGGTCGTCCACGAGCAGCGCTTTGGCCATCTGGGTCACGAAGTCTCCTCGGTCCGGCTGCCGTTGATCCAGGACGACATCAGTTCGATCAGGTCGTCCAGGTCGACCGGCTTGGTGATGTAGTCGCTGCCCCCGGCCGCGAGCGCCGACTCACGGTCACCCGGCATCGCCTTCGCGGTCAGGAAGACCACCGGAAGGTCGGCGAACCGGTGGTTGCGGCGAATCTGGCGGGTGGTCTCGTAACCGTCCTGGTCCGGCATCATGGCGTCCATCAGCACGATGTCCACCTCCGGATGCTCTGCCAGCAGACGGACACCGTCCGCCCCGTTGTCCGAGTACAGCACGGTCATCCCGTGCAGCTCCAACGCACTGGTCAAGGCGAAGACGTTGCGGACGTCGTCGTCCACGATCAGCACCGTGGCGCCGTCCAGTTGACGGGTGACCGGCGCCTCCGGCCGTTCCGGCAGCAGTTCCAGCGGCGGCATCAGCAGCGACGACGGCAGCCCGGCGCGCTGCGGCGACGGAGTCTGCGGCGCGACCACTGCGTCCGGGGCCAGCACCTGCGGCACGAACAGGGTGAAGGTCGAGCCCTGACCGGGCGCGGACGAGACGGTGATGGTGCCACCGATCAGTCGGGCCAGATCGCGGCTGATCGACAGGCCCAGGCCGGTGCCGCCGTACCGGCGACTGGTCGTGCCGTCGGCCTGCTGGAACGCCTCGAAGATGATCGACAGCTTGTCGTCGGAGATGCCGATCCCGGTGTCGATCACGGTGAACGCGATCACCTGCTGGGCGTTCGTCAGCGCCGGCACGTCGAAGACCGCGTTCTCCGCGGCCGGGGCGATCCGCAGCGTCACCGCACCGTTGTCGGTGAACTTCACCGCATTGGAGAGCAGGTTGCGCAGGATCTGCTGCAACCGCTGCGCGTCGGTCACCAACGCCGGCGGCAGATCCTTGCTCACCCGTACCTGGAAGTCCAGGTTCTTCTCCTCGGCCTGCGGCGCGAACGCCTGCTCGACGTAGCCGCGCAGCTCGGTGAAACGGATCTCGGTCGGCTCGACGTCCATCCGACCCGCCTCGATCTTGGACAGGTCGAGGATGTCGTCGATCAGACGCAGCAGGTCGGAGCCGGACCCGTGGATGGTCCGGGCGAACTCGATCTGCTTCGGGCTGAGGTTCTGCTCCGAGTTCTCGGCCAGCAGACGAGCCAGCAGCAGCAACGAGTTCAGCGGGGTCCGCAGCTCGTGGCTCATGTTGGCCAGGAACTCCGACTTGTACGCCGACGCCCGGGTCAGCTGCTGCGCTTTCTCCTCCAGCCCCAGCCGGGCCAGCTCGATCTCCCGGTTCTTCGTCTCGATGTTGCCCTTCTGCTCGGACAGCAGAGTGGCCTTCTCCTCCAGCTCCGCGTTGGTGCGCTGCAACTCCGCCGACTGCTCCTGCATCTCGTGCGCCAGCCGCTGCGACTGGGCCAGCAGCTCCTCCGTACGCCGGTTGGCCTGGATGGTGTTGACAGCGATGCCGATGGTGAGCACCAGCCGCTCCAGGAACGACAGGTGCAGCTCGGAGAAGGCCGACACGCTGGCGAACTCGATCACCCCGAGCAGCTCGCCCTCGAACAGGACGGGGAGCACCACCAGGTCGGACGGGGGCGTCTCGGCCAGACCGGAGCGCAGGGTGAGTCGGCTGTTCGGGGAGGCGCTCACCCGGATCGTGCGACGGGAGAGCGCGGTCTGCCCGACCAGCCCCTCACCCGGCCCGAAGGTGACGTCGTGCCCCCGCGCCACGTACCCGTACGAGGAGGTCAGCCGCAGCCGCATGCTGCCGTCGGCGTCGTCGGCCAGGAAGAAGGCGCCGAGCTGGGCGTCGACCAGCGGGGTCACCTCCGTCATGATCATGCGGCAGACCTCGCCGAGGTCGCGCTGGCCCTGCAACAGGCCGCCGATCCGGGCGAGGTTGGAGTCCAGCCAGCCCTGCTCGGCGTTCTTCTTGGTCGTCTCCCGGAGGGTGACGATCATCTGGTTGATGTTGTCCTTCAGCTCGGCGACCTCGCCCTGCGCCTTGACCGCGATCCGCTGGGTCAGGTCGCCCCGGGTCACCGAGGTGGACACCTGGGCGATGGCCCGCAACTGCGTGGTCAGCGTCGAGGCGAGCTGGTTGACGTTCTCGGTGAGGTCGCGCCAGGTGCCGGAGACGCCCTTCACCTGCGCCTGACCGCCGAGCTTGCCCTCGATACCGACCTCGCGGGCCACCCGGGTCACCTCGTCGGCGAACGACGACAACTGGTCGACCATCGTGTTGACGGTCGACTTCAGCTCCAGGATCTCGCCCTGGGCGTCCACGGTGATCTTCTGCGACAGGTCACCCTTCGCCACGGCGGTCGTCACCGAGGCGATGTTGCGGACCTGGCTGGTCAGGTTCGACGCCATCGAGTTCACGTTGTCGGTCAGGTCGCGCCAGGTGCCGGAGACGCCCTTCACCTGCGCCTGACCGCCGAGCTTGCCCTCGGTGCCCACCTCGCGGGCCACCCGGGTCACCTCGTCCGCGAACGACGACAACTGGTCGACCATCGTGTTGACGGTCGACTTCAGCTCCAGGATCTCGCCCCGCGCGTCCACCGTGATCTTCTGCGACAGGTCGCCCTTGGCCACTGCCGTGGAGACCTGGGCGATGTTGCGGACCTGGGCGGTCAGGTTCGACGCCATCGAGTTCACGTTGTCGGTCAGGTCCCGCCAGGTGCCGGCGACCCCACGCACCTGCGCCTGGCCGCCCAACTTGCCCTCGGTGCCCACCTCACGCGCGACCCGGGTCACCTCGTCCGCGAACGACGACAACTGGTCGACCATCGTGTTGACAGTCGACTTCAGCTCCAGGATCTCGCCCCGCGCGTCCACCGTGATCTTCTGCGACAGGTCACCCTTCGCCACCGCCGTGGTGACCGAGGCGATGTTGCGGACCTGGCTGGTCAGGTTCGACGCCATCGAGTTCACGTTGTCGGTCAGGTCCCGCCAGGTGCCGGAGACGCCCTTCACCTGCGCCTGACCGCCCAGGTTGCCCTCGGTGCCCACCTCACGGGCCACCCGGGTCACCTCGTCGGCGAACGACGACAACTGGTCGACCATCGTGTTGACGGTGTTCTTCAGCTCCAGGATCTCGCCCTGGGCGTCCACCGTGATCTTCTGCGACAGGTCGCCCTTCGCCACGGCGGTGGAGACCTGGGAGATGTTGCGGACCTGGCTGGTCAGGTTGCCGGCCAACTGGTTGACGTTCTCGGTGAGGTCCCGCCAGGTGCCGGAGACGCCGCGCACCTGGGCCTGACCGCCCAACTTGCCCTCGATGCCCACCTCACGCGCGACCCGGGTCACCTCGTCGGCGAACGACGACAGCTGGTCCACCATCGTGTTGACGGTGTCCTTCAGCTCCAGGATCTCGCCCTGCGCCGCCACCGTGATCTTCTGCGACAGGTCGCCGCGCGCCACCGCCGTGGAGACCTGCGCGATGTTACGGACCTGGGCGGTCAGGTTCGACGCCATCGAGTTGACGCTGTCGGTCAGGTCCTTCCAGGTGCCGGCCACGTTCGGCACCTCGGCCTGGCCGCCCAACTTGCCCTCGGTGCCCACCTCGCGGGCCACCCGGGTCACCTGCTCGGCGAAGAGCCGCAGCGTGTCGGTGAGGTAGTTCATCGTG
Source organism: Micromonospora sp. NPDC127501 (assembly GCF_040302185.1). Classification (NCBI taxonomy): domain Bacteria; kingdom Bacillati; phylum Actinomycetota; class Actinomycetes; order Micromonosporales; family Micromonosporaceae; genus Micromonospora; species Micromonospora sp. NPDC127501. The sequence goes on from NZ_JBEORJ010000002.1 coordinate 214,782, forward strand.
GCGGCCAGCTCGGCCACCTCACCACGCGCGCCGACCGTGATCTTCTGCGACAGGTCGCCCTTGGCCACCGCCGTCGCCACCTGCGAGATCGACCGCACCTGGCCGGTCAGGTTCGACGCCATGGTGTTCACCGAGTCGGTGAGGTCCTTCCAGGTGCCGGCGACGCCCCGCACGTCGGCCTGGCCACCCAACTTGCCCTCGGTGCCCACCTCACGGGCCACCCGGGTCACCTCGTTGGAGAACGACGACAGCTGGTCCACCATCGTGTTCACGGTGCGCCCGATGCGCAGGTACTCACCGCGCAGCGGCCGGCCGTCGATCTCCAACGCCATGTGCTGGGACAGGTCACCGTCGGCGACCGCCACGATCACCCGGGCGATCTCGGTGGTCGGTCGACCGAGGTCGTCGATCAGTGAGTTGATCGCCCGCTGCCCCTCCGCCCAGGAGCCGTCCAGCCCCTCGTCGTCGAGCCGCTCGGTGAGCCGGCCGTCGCGACCGACGATCCGGCTGATCCGCCGCAGGTCCAGGTACTGCCGCTCCTGGAGCGAGACCACCTCGTTGAAGGCGTCCGCCACCTCACCGGCCGCGCCGGCCCGGCGGGGAAGCCGGACCTTCAGGTCGCCGCGCCCGATCCGTCGCAGTGCCTCGGCCAACTCACCGAGGAGCGCCTCGTGGTCGGGCGCGGACGGATCCGCCACCGACTGCTTCGACGTGGTCATCATTCCTCGCTCAACTCGGGGGTCGCCGGTCCGTGCGGGCACACCGGCACCCCATATTGTGCCCGCGCGCGCCGTGGTGCCAGGGTGCGCGACCCGCCAGGTGGCATCGATCGCCCGTCGACCCGCCCAATCGGCATCGGGCCGACACGGCGCGCCGCAAACCTCGCCCAGCTCCCGGACCGGTCGTTTCGGCGCGCCAACCCGCTCGCTGCCGCCGGTGCCGCTGACCGACGCGACAGCCCGCGATCGGTGATCGGCTTGGCACCCGGCAGGGGGACGGTGGAGGATACGGGGGTGTCAGCCGAGGCGGGGCCCGCGACGGCCGGGGCCCGGGACGGGGCCGTCCGGCGTGTGCGGCTGCCCGCCGACCGCCGTACGCCGGCCGCCGCTCGCGCCGTGGTCCGCTCGGTGTTGACCGAGTCACACCTGGACGAGCTGGCCAACGAGGCGCTGCTGCTCACCACCGAGCTGACCACCAACGCCGTCGAGCACGCCCGCACCGAACTGGACATCGAGGTCGTCGCGGACGAGATCGGGCTGACCGTCACCGTCTCCGACTTCGCCCCCGGTTCCGGTGACGAGCTGACCGTCGGCGACCGCAACGACTCCACCGAGATCAACGAGGTCTCCGTGCGGGGCCGGGGCCTGTTGCTGGTCGACCACTTCGCCAGCCGCTGGGGCACCACGTACCTGCCCACCGGGAAGGGCGTCTGGTTCCGGCTGGACCGCCCCGGCGCCGACCAGCCGTCCAGCGGGACCATCGGCGAATCGACACCGGCCAACGCCGGCCCTCGGACGAGCACCGACGGGTCCGCGCCGAGCGCCAGCGCGATGAGCGAACTCATGCAGACCGCCCCCGACCTGTACGGGGACAACCCGTTGCCCGACTTCGCCACCAGCCTGCTCAGCCGGGTCGCCGAGATGGTGGGCGCGGCCGGCGGCACGATCCGCCTGGACCGGGGCGACGGGCAGGGCAGTCAGGTGCTGGCCCGCTTCGGTCGACCGCCCCGCCCCGGCAGCGACCTGCTCCGGGTGCCACTGACGGTGCACCGCCCGTACGCCGGGGAGCTGGAGTTGGACGCCGCGCCCTCGGCGTACGCCCAACCGTTGGCGGTGCTCACCGCCGAGCGGCTGTCGCTGCACCTGGAGAACGACCGGCTGCGTCGGGCCGACGTCCGCCGGCAGGTGTGGCTGACGTTCCTGGCCGAGGCGAGCGAACTGCTGGCCCAGTCGCTCGACGTCGACCTGACCATGGCGCTGGTGCCGCAGTTGGTGGTGCCGCGACTCGGTCAGTGGTGCGCGGTGCACACCACCGACGAGTGGGGTCGGCTCCGACTGGCGGCGGCCAGCCACGCCGACGAGTCGATGCTTCCGCAGTTGCACAAGGTGCTGGCGGAGACCGGGCCGGACTCGATCCAGGCCCGCCTCCGCGAGGCGTCCCGCAGCGCGGCGCAGATCCCCCTGGGCGGGCCGATGGAGGGTTTCGCCGTCCCGCTGATCGCCCGCGGGCAGCGACTCGGGACCCTGGCGGTGGGGCGGCACCAGCGGCACCGGCACGACCCGGACGAGGTGGCCGTGTTGGAGGACGTGGCCCGACGGGCCGCGCTGGCCATCGAGAACGCCCGCATCCACGCCGAACGCCGTCGCGTGGCGCAGACGCTCCAGCAGTCTCTGCTGCCGCCGGTGCTGCCGCTGGTGGACGGGATCGGTTTCGCCGCCGAGTACGTCCCGACCGGCGACGACGCCGAGGTGGGCGGCGACTTCTACGACGTGGTGCCGCTGCCCGACGGGCGCTGGCTGGTGGTGATCGGAGACGTCTCGGGCAAGGGTGTCCAGGCCGCCGCGGTGACCGGGCTGGTCCGGGACGTCATCCGGGTGCTGGTCGGCGACGGCAAACCGTTACCGGAGGCGCTGGCGCGGCTCAACGAGACACTTGTCGAGCGCGGTGGCGGTCGCTACTGCACGCTGGCGCTGGCAGCGGTCGGGCAGGGCGAGGGTGACCAGTTGGACGTTTCGCTGCACCTCGCCGGGCACGACCGGCCGGTGCTGCTGGCCGCGGCGGGCGGCGCCGAGTTCGTCGGCACCGGCGGTACCGCGCTCGGCCTGCTCGACACGATCACCTCGCCGACGGCGAAGATCACGCTCGCCCCGGGCGATTCGCTGATCTTCTACACCGATGGCGTCACCGAGCGGCGGCGTGGCCGGGAGCTGTTCGGCACCGACCGACTGCGGGACGCCGCCGCACCCCTGGCCGGATATTCGGCCGACGTGGTGGCCGCCCGGCTGCGCGCCGCGGCGATCAACTTCTCGGTCGAGCCACCCCGAGACGACATCGCCGTCCTGGTGCTCCGCAACGACGCGACCTGACCGCAACGCGGCCCCCGGCCGTCGGGGCCGCTCGGTAGATTGACGGCCATGACGAGCGTCGCGCAGGTCACGTCGTACCCTTGGCGGGCGGTCCGGGCCCTGATCGTCGCGCAGTTCGCGACCATCGGCGCCTTCCTCACCGTGCTGCTGCTCTACGTCGGTCGGATGACGAGCGCCGGCGTCGGGCCGGCCGAGATGCTGTCCGGCGCGTACGACCCGAAGGACATGGTCCCGTTCGGGATGGCTGGACTGAACCCGTTCCTCTGGCTCTACGCCGTGGTCGCGGTGCTCTACCTGACGGGTGCGGTGCTCGCCCCGCCGTTGGCGATCGTCGCGGTGGCGCTGGCCGCCCGGGAGCGCGAGGCTCTGCCCCGGACGACCCGGTCACTGCTGCTGGCCGGCGCGGTCGGAGGCCTGCTGGTGCTGGTGGCCCGCTTCACCCCGCCGCTGCTGGACATGCACCGGTGGTGGCTGGACTGATCTCGGCGGGCCGCACCGGCCGGCGGGGCTCACCCGGGCGCGCCGACGGCTCACATGGCGGGCCAGGCCTCACAGGCCGCCGGGGAGCCGCCCGGGCGCGAGCCGGTGCTCCGGATCCAGGTGCCGTTTCGCGGCCCGCAACTGGGCCAGGCCGGCCAGCTCGCCCCAGAGGTCGACCGCCTGGCGGACCGCCGCCGGAGCGGAGACCACCACGCAGCGGCCCTGCCGGGCCAGCAGCACCCCTCGGACGGCGGCCAGAATGGACGCCACCCGATCGGCTGCCAGTGCCCCTGGCAGCGCCGCGTGCACCACGCCCAGCCCGGCGGAGCCACGCACCGGCACCGGCGCTCCGGCCGCGTCGCGTAGCGCGTAGACGGCAGCGTGCAGGTCGCCGATCGGCACCTCCAGGCGCAGCGCCGTGTCGCCGGGCGCGAACGGGTAGCGGCGCCACCACGTCGGCGCGGAGTGGGCGATCGTCGCCTCCCCGTGCAGCAGGCCGACCAGCCGCTCGGCACGCTCGGTGACGTCGGCGGGGCCGCCCTCCAGCAGCACCACCAGGCTGCCGGCCCGGGACGGGGCACCGGCCCGGCCGGACATCGACGGATGGCGCTCCCGGGCGGTGGCCGCCGGATGACCGGACGGGTACGGCGTACGGGGACGGGGGGTGCCTCCGGGCAGGTCCAGCTCGATGGCCGACGGCTCCAGCCGGGCGGCGAGGATCGTCCGGACCAGGTCGTGCACCTCCAACGGGGTCCACACCGGGCGGGACACCCAGAGCCTGCTCGCCGGCACCGGCTGCACCCGCAGGCTCGCCGACACCAGCACGCCGAGCGCGCCCTGGGAGCCGCAGAGCAGGCGGGCCAGGTCGAGCCCGGGCGCGCCACCGCCGACGCTGATCAGCTCGCCGTCGGCGGCCAGGTAACGCACACCGAGCAGTTGGTCGCAGGGGCTGCCGTGGCGGTGGCGCAGCGGGCCGGCCTCGCCGGCGGCCAGCACGCCGCCCACCGTCGCGCCGGGCGAGGGGGCGTCCATGGCGAGCCGCTGCCCGGTGCGCTCCAGGGTGGCCTGCACCGCCCGCAGTGGAGTGCCGGCCCCCACGTCGGTCACCAGCGAGTCGACCGGCTCGTGACCGATGCCGGCCAGCCGGCCGGTGTCGAGCAGGATGTCGACCTGAACGGGGGCGGCCCCCCAGTCGATCTTCGTGCCCGCACCTCGGGGCACCACCGTCAGGTCGTGCACGGCGGCCAGCCGCAGCACCTCGGCGGCGGCGTGCGGACCGCCCGGAACGGCCACCCAACGCGCCGGCCGGCCTGCCACCTCGTCGGCCGGCCCGGCCAGCCGGGAGAAGGGTGGACCGCAGATCGCCGCCAACCGCCGGGTTATCTCGAGGGCTCCGGACCGGCCGAGGGAACTCGCTGCTGCCGCCATGCCGGCCATCGTACATGTGTTCGAAAGCCGTGGTGGCGGGTATCGGGATGCCGCTGGTCCGGCGCGCTGCGCCTGCCGGCCGGTAACGTGGCCGCCGTGACCACCGAGACTGCCCCGCCCGCGGCGAAGCGGGTGCCCAGCGAGCGCACCCACCACGGCGACACCGTCGTCGACGAGTACGCCTGGCTTGCCGCCAAGGACGACCCGGAGACGATCGCCTACCTGACCGCCGAGAACGAGTACACGGACGCGCGCACGGCACACTTGGCCGACCTGCGCGCCGACCTGTTCGAGGAGACTCGCCGGCGCACCCAGGAAACCGACCTGTCCGTGCCGACCCGCAAGGGCGGGCACTGGTACTACACCCGGACGGTCGAGGGACAGCAGTACGGAGTGCAGTGTCGCCGGGCGGTCCGCGACGGTGAGACCGACCCGCCGGTCAGTGCGGACGGAGCCCCGCTCGACGGCGAGGAGGTGCTGCTCGACGGCAACCTGCTGGCCGAGGGGCACGACTTCTTCTCGCTCGGTGCGTTCGACGTCAGCCCGGACGGTCGCTGGCTGGCCTACTCCACCGATTTCTCCGGTGACGAGCGCTTCACCCTGCGGGTGAAGGACCTGACCACCGGCGAACTGCTGCCGGACGAGGTGCCGGACACGTTCTATGGCACCGCCTGGTCGACGGACGCCTCGGTGCTGTTCTACGTGACTGTCGACGACGCCTGGCGGCCGAACCGGGTCTGGCGGCACACCATCGGCTCCGCCGCCGCCGACGACGTGGTGGTCCACCAGGAGGACGACGAGCGGTTCTGGGTGGGGGTGGAGCTGACCCGGTCGGAGAAGTTCATCCTCATCGACGTGCACAGCAAGGTGACCAGCGAGGTGCTGGTGATCCCCGCCGGCAACCCGACCGGCGCGCCGGCCGTGATCGCCCCCCGCCGACAGGGCGTCGAATACACGGTGGAGCACCACGGCCACCGCTTCCTGATCCTGCACAACGACGGCGCGGAGGACTTCGCGCTGGCGTTCACCTCGGCGGACGTACCGGGCGACTGGGTGCCGCTGATCGAGCACACCCCCGGCACCCGGCTGGAGGCGGTCGACGCCTTCGCCAACCACCTGGTGGTGTCGCTGCGCACCGACGGGCTCACCGGGCTGCGGGTGCTGCCGGTGGGCAGTGACGACGGGTACGACATCGACTTCCCCGAGCCGCTGTACAGCGTCGGGTTGGACGCCAACCCGGAGTACCGCACCGGCCAGGTCCGGCTGCGCTACTCCTCGCTGATCACCCCCGACTCGGTGTACGACTACGACCTGGTCACCCGGCAGATGGTCCTGCTCAAGCAGAAGCCGGTGCTGCCCGGGCCGGACGGGCGACCGTACGACCCGGCCGAGTACGAGCAGCACCGCGACTGGGCGCTCGCCGACGACGGCACCCGGGTGCCGATCTCACTGGTCTGCCGCGTCGGCACCCCCCGGGACGGCTCGGCACCCTGTGAGCTGTACGGCTACGGCTCGTATGAGGCCAGCATGGACCCGTGGTTCTCGGTGGCCCGGCTGTCCCTGCTGGACCGGGGCGTGGTCTTCGCGGTGGCGCACATCCGGGGCGGCGGTGAGCTGGGCCGACGGTGGTACGACCAGGGCAAGCTGCTGGCCAAGAAGAACACCTTCACCGACTTCGTGGCGTGCGCCCGGCACCTCGTGAAGGCCGGCTGGACGGCCAGCGACCGGTTGGTCGCCCGGGGAGCCTCGGCCGGTGGCCTGCTGATGGGCGCGGTGGCCAACCTGGCACCTGACGCGTTCACCGGGATCGTGGCGCAGGTGCCGTTCGTGGACGCGCTCACGTCGATCCTCGACCCGTCGCTGCCACTGACCGTCACCGAGTGGGAGGAGTGGGGCAACCCACTTGAGGACCCCGAGGTGTACGCGTACATGAAGTCCTACACGCCGTACGAGAACGTGGCCGCCGTGGACTATCCCGCGATCCTCGCGGTGACCAGCCTCAACGACACGCGGGTGCTCTACTCGGAGCCGGCGAAGTGGATCGCCCGGCTGCGGGCGGTGGCCCCGGGCGGCGACTACCTGCTCAAGACCGAGATGGGTGCCGGGCACGGCGGCCCGAGCGGTCGCTACGACTCCTGGCGCGAGGAGGCGTTCATCAACGCCTGGATCCTGGACCGCATCGGCCACGCCTGACGGCGATCGGGAGGGCGGCCATGACCAACGAGGACGAGGACGGGGCGGAGGCCGGCGCGCCGCCGGGTGCGGCCCGGCGCGCGTCCGCCTGGATGATCCTCGCGGTCGTGGCCGCCGCCCTGCTCGTCTGCTGCTGCTCGGCCGCCGTCGGCCTGCTGATCTCCTGGTCGGCCGGCCTCTTCCACACCCCGACCTGACCGGCGGACGGCTGACGCCGCGTCGAGGTGGCGTCAGCCGCGGCCGGTCCCGACCAACACCGCCGCCTCGCCGGTCCGCACCATCCGCTGCCAGCGCAGCCGGTTGCCGATCAACGCGGTGACCACCGACTGCACCACCACCAGGTACATAAGCTGCCGGTAGACCAACTGCTGGAACGGCAGTGTCCACAGTGGGCCGTACCGCTCCCGGTCCAGTCGCAGCGCGTACGCGGCGGTGGCCGCCTGGAGCAGCAGCAGTCCCGCCCAGGCCAGGGCGAGGGTCGACCAGGGCAGGAAGAGCAGGCCGTACACGGCGAACACGTCGACCGCCGGAGCGGTGAGCGGCAACACGATCTGGAACACCGTGAGGTACGGCAGGCCGCGTCGGCCCAGTTTGCCTCCGGCACCCGACTCGCGCAGCGCGTGCCGGTGCTTCCACATCGCCTGAATGGTGCCGTAGCACCAGCGGTAGCGCTGCCGCCAGAGCTGGCGCAACGACGACGGGGCCTCGGTCCAGGCGATGGCCGACTCCTCGTAGACGACCCGCCAGCCGGCCCGGAGCACCTTCATGGTGAGGTCCGTGTCCTCGGCCAGCGTGTCCGACGGCACCCCTCCCACCCGCAGCAGCACCTCGCGGCGGAACGCGCCGATCGCGCCGGGGATGGTCGGCATGCACTCCAGCACGTCGTACATCCGTCGGTCGAGGTTGAAGCCGATCACGTACTCCAGGTGCTGCCACCGACCGAGCAGCCGACGCCGGTTGGCGACCTTGGTGTTGCCACTGATCGCGCCCACCGACGGGTCGGCGAAGCCCTGCACCAGGCGGTGCACGGTGTCCGGCTGAAAGACGGTGTCGCCGTCGACCAGCACCAGAAGGTTCGCCCGCGCCGCCCTGATGCCCGTGTTCAGCGCCGCTGGCTTGCCGGCGTTGGCCTGCCGGATCACTCGTACCCCGCGCAGTCGCATCCGCTCGACGATGTCGGCGGTGCCGTCGTCCGACCCGTCGTCCACCACGATCACCTCCAACGCCGGGTACGCGCTGGCCAGCAGGGAACGAACCGTGGCGGCGATGTTCGCCGCCTCGTTGTACGCGGGCACGATCACCGACACCGGTACCCGCACCTCGGGACGGTCCCGGTGGGGCCGGCGGACGCGGCGCACGTGCCGCTGGGCGCAGAACACCTGCACGGCCAGACGCGCCACCCCGAGCACGAGTGCTGTGGCGAGCAGGAAGTTCATCACCTCGGCGGACCAGCGGGCACCGGTCTGGGTCCAGCGCAGTGCGGTGCCGCTCAGCCGGGTACCAGTCCCCGCCGGGACCATCGACGGTGCGGCGTCGATGCCGGCGGAGACGGTGGTGAACCGGTAGCCCTGATCGCCGAGCGCGGGCAGCAGGCGGTCCAGCGCGGCGAGGGTCTGCTCCCGGTCACCGCCGCCGTCGTGCATCAGCACCACCGCTCCCTGTCCCCGCTTCGGGGTGGCAGCCCGCACGATCTGGTCGGTGCCGGGGCGCTGCCAGTCCTTGGTGTCCAGGTCGGTGAGCACCGCGACGTGGCCGGCACCGGCTGCGGCGCGCAACGCGGCGTACTCGGACCCGGTCAGCGCCGTCGGCACCGAGGAGAACGGCGGCCGGAGCAGGGTCACTTCCCGACCGGTGGCCGACGCGACCGCCTTGCGGGTCAGCGACAGTTCGAGGTCACGCCGCCACGGCGACACCTCGGCGAGGTCGGCGTGGGTGAACGTGTGCGACCCGATCTCGTGCCCCTCGGCGAGGATCCGCCGGACCAGTTCGGGGTGCTCGTTGACCCGGGCGCCCACCACGAAGAAGGTGGCGTGCGCGCCGTGCCGACGCAGCACGTCGAGGACCTGTGGCGTCCAGCGCGGGTCCGGCCCGTCGTCGAAGGTCAGCGCGATGGTGCGGTCCGGCAACGCCCGGCTGACCGGTTCGGCACGATCCAGCCGTAGCACCGGGCCACCCGAACTGACGGCGGCCGGCACGTCCGACGCGGGCTGTGCGGTGGCGTTTCCCGAGCCGCCCGCGAGACCGCTGAGCAGGCCGTTGACGGTGAGCGCCGAGAGCAGCAGGAGCAGCCCGAGCAGGAGCAGCAGCCAGTGCGCCCGAGGGTCTCGCCGGGCCACGTGTCTCGCCATCGTCACTGCGGCTTACCGGGCGGCCTGCTCGGCTTGGCGGTCCTGCGGTGCTCGTCGCCACGGCCCGGTTGGTCGGTGGCGGATGGCGTCCCGGTGGCCGTGGCGGCCGTGGTCGGGGATCGATCGCTGGTCGGGGTGGCGCGCGGCAGCGGCGCCGACGTACGGGCCGCCGGCGACGGCGAGGGCGACTTGGCCACCCGGGGCGGCTTGACCCCGTCCACGCCGGCCTCCACCGGGCGCGTCCCCCGGGAGTCCTCCGACCAGCCGGGCAGCGGCACCGACGTGTCCAGGAAGAGCCCCGCGGCGATCAGAACCAGGCTGGTGAGCAGGCCAACGCCCATGGCGGTGCCCGCGATGACGGTCAGCCGACGGCGACGCCCGGTGCCGTCGACGAACACCGGCGGGACAGAGCCCGGTTGACTGTGCATCTGGCAAACTCCCACCGTCACCACGCCGACAACCGGCGTCGGAGACCCGATGGGCCGGGCCTCCGTTGCACACAGCGGCACCGCCACCAGCGGTGTTACATCGACTCAGGTCGTGCGCAACTCGTCCAGGGCGGTGCTGACGCGCAAGAAGAGCAGGCCGACACCGATCGTCACCAGCACCGCCGCCAGGGCGCCGGCGCCGAGCCACGCCAGGTGCTCCAGAGGTACGGGAACGGCCCCCTGCACCTCGGGAATGTGCACGATCCGGTTGTACTGTGCGCTGGTGGCAGGATCTTCACAGAGCGCTGCCGTGGCCTCGCAGATCGTCGCCGACCCGCCGCCCGCGGACACCTCCTCCTCGGCAAGCCCTCGGCCGAGCAGCGTGCCCACTGTGAGCGCGAGCAGGATCGCCGGTACGGCCGGCGCCAACGCCTGCCAGGCCACCGAGCGGCTCAGCGTGGCGCGGGGCACCCCGGTGGCGACCAACGCGGCGTAGGCGCGTCGACGGGCGACGATCCCCTCGACCAGCGCGACGATCAGCCCGCCCGTCGCGATCAGGATGGCCACGGCGATCGCGCCGTCGACGTAATCCATCGTGGACAGATAAAAGGGGTTGGTGCCGCCATCCAACCCGGCGAACCGGCTCTGCTCCCGCTCAAGCTGGTCCTTGGTCCCGAAGTAGGCCCGCTGGGCGGCTGCGCCCCCGCCGAAGATCAGGGCGGCGAGCAGCGCCGCGAAGGTGCGGCTGCCCGCCCACGGGTCGGCCATCAGCCGGCCCGCCGCGAGCAGGGCAGCCGGACCGCGGGCGTGCCGACGCAACAACCGCCCGCAGTGGTACGACAGCCAGCCGGTGCCGATCACCACGCCGATCATCGCCGCGAGCGCGCCCACCGCGAACAACACCGGCACCAGCCAGGCCATCAACTCGTCGTCGTCGGCGAATCGATAGACCACCGGGCGGATCACCGCGAACGAGGCCACACCGAACCCGATCAGGAGCCCCGCCCACGGACCCGGACCACGCTCGCGGGCGGCCTTGCGGGTCATCCCGAGCGGGCTGGTGGTGACCGTTCGCAGCATCAGGGCGGTGGCCAGCGCCGCCACGACCGGCAGACCGAGGACCACGCCGGCCAGCGCGCCGGTCGACGGCAGCACGTCGGTGGGCAGGGCCAGTTGGCCTTGCGCGTCCGGGCGGTGCAGCAGATTGCGGCCGACCAGATAGACAGCCAGCCCGACGAGCGTGCCGAGCAGAGCGGCCACGCCGGTCTCCAGCACCACCAGCCGGGTGACCTGCCCGGGAGTGGCGCCGGCCAGCCGGAGCGCGGCCAACCGGCGGTCCCGTGCCGGTGCGCCGAGCCGGGCGCACTGACCGGCCAGCGCCAGCACCGGGATCATCAGCATCAGCAGCGCGAGCGCCGTGCCGCCGCGTAACCCGGGCTGCGCCAACAGTGCGTTGTGATAATGCTCCGACCACCTGTTCTGGTTCTCATCCGTCGCCGCGGGGGTGGGGATGGCCAACACGGTGAGCGCCGCGAGCCCGGCCAGGGTCGCCAGCAGGGCGCTGAGCGCGGTGAGCACCACCCGGGCGGTGTCGGTGCGGGTGCCGGCGAGCGCGAGGCGGAGCAGCGTCGTCGGTCTCACCGGGCGCCGCCGGCCAGCGGAACGTCGAGCCCCAGGCCGGTGTGGTCCACCAGGCCGTCACGCAGCACGATCTCCCGATCGGCGTACGCGGCGATCCGTGGCTCGTGGGTGATCAGCACGACGGCGGTGCGCTGCTCGCGGGCGAGCCGGACCAACTGGGTGAGGACCTGCTCGCCGGCGAGCGTGTCCAGTGCGCCGGTCGGCTCGTCGGCGAAGAGCACCCGAGGCTCGGTCACCAGCGCCCGCGCCGTGGCGCAGCGCTGCTGCTGACCCCCGGACATCTCACCCGGCCGCACGTCGGCCACCTCGGCCACCCCGAACCGTTCCAGCCAGGTGAGCGCCGCCGTCCGTGCCTCTCGCCGCCCCGTGCCGGCGAGGAGCAGGGGCAGGGCGACGTTCTCGGCGGCGGTCAACTCGGCCACCAACTGACCGAACTGGAACAGCACCCCGAACTCGGTACGCCGCAGCCGGGACCGGGCCGCCTCCGACCAGGTGTCGATGCGGTGCCCGCGCCAGGTGACCTCGCCGGCGTCCGGCCGGAGGATCCCGGCCAGGCAGTGCAGCAGGGTCGACTTGCCGCAGCCACTCGGCCCGGTGACGGCGACGATCTCGCCCTCGGCCACCTCGAGCGTCACGCCGCGCAGCGCGGGCGTCGGGCCGTACGCCCGAACCACGCCGCGAGCCTGGAGTTGCGTCACGGATGCACCTCCCGGTGCCAGTCGGCGACCCGGCCCAGGGTGGCGTGCAGCCACCGCAGATCCGCGTCGAGGTGGGCGATCGCGAAATCGGCCGCGACCACGTCGCTGAGGGTGGCGGCCGGGTCGCCCTTGACCGCGGTCAGCTCACGCAGCCGTGCGGTGTGCGCGGCCCGCTGGGCGATCAGGTACGACCGGGCCCGGTCGACATCGGCGACCAGCAGCGCCACCACGACCTTGGTGAAGAGCGTGCTGGCCACGTACGGCATGGGTGCTTCCACCGTGGACAGCCACTGGTCCAGCGTGACCCGCCCCTGGTCGGTCAGCGCGTACGCGGTGCGATCCGGCCCGCCCACCCGGTCCTGCCCGGCGGCGGCCACCAGCCCGTCACGTTCGAGGCGGCCGAGAGTGGCATAGACCTGCCCGAAGGCCAGCGGCCGAGCCCGCGGCAGCCGCTCGTCGTGCGCACGCTTCAGCTCATACCCGTGCCGGCTGCCCCCAGCGAGCAACCCGAGCAGAACATGCGGCGTGGACACCCCGCCCACTATTCACCCAGCGAATACCCAAGTCAACAACCCCAACCCCCGCCCCACCCCACCCCGCCCCGCCCCGGCCCGGCCCGCCCCGGCCCGGCCCGGCCCGGCCCCCCGCCCCGTCGATCATCGAGTTGTGGTGGGTGACAAACCGCTCGTGGCAAGCCAAAACAGGCACCACAATTCCATGATCGACGAGGGCAGGCTTCCCATCTCCGCGATCTTGTGTCTGCTGTCCGGGGGTGGGGTGGGGAGGGGAGGTCAGGGGGTTTGGGGCCAGGTGGGGGTGCGGCCGGTCTGGGTCAGGAGGTGGGCCAGGTCGGGGGTCAGGGCGGGGGTCGGGGCGGCGGTGGGTGGGGGGTCGGCGAAGACGCCCATCTTGCGGGCGGTGGGGCCCAACTGCTCCACCAGCGCGTGCAGCTCGGCCACCGCCTCCGGGGCCGGGTGGTACGGCTGGCCGGTGGCGACCGCGAGATCCCAGCCGTGCACCGTCAGGTCCAGCAGGGCCATGCCGCCGATGACCGGCTGCGGCATACCCATGCCCGGCGAGACGCCCTCCAGGGTGGACGGATCCGACCAGGCGGCGACCAACCGGCCGGTCTCCGCCTCGAAGCGGTCCCGCCAGCCGTCGCCCAGGTGGTCGGGCTTCTCGGCCCACTCCACCTGCCGTTTCTCGGCCAGGTCCTGAAAGTTGACCACCACCTGGAAGAGGTGGTTGAGCAGATCACGGACCAGGTAGTCCTGGCACGGCGTGGGCAGGTCCAGTTGGTCGTCGGAGATACCCCGTACGACATCGACGGTTCGCGGCGCGGCGGCCGCCAGCAGCTCGCTAGTCTGAGTGGACATAGGGCCAGCGTATGAGGGTGGTCTTGAACAAATGCGACAGCGACCGCGTGGCGACAGCCGGGGAATTCTCGACCCCGGGCGCCTGCTGCGCGAGGTGCGCTTCCGTCGACACCTGCCGGCGGAGTCGCTGCGCCAGTGGGTCGAGCACTACTGGTTGATCGACTGGGTGTTGAGCGACCCGTTCGAGCAGCGGGTCGTGCCACACCCGGCGGTCAACGTGGTGTTCCGGCGGGACGACGACGGACCCGAGTCCGGCGAGGTGGCCGGGGTGGGCCGCGACCTGTTCCGGATCACGCTCATCGGCAGCGGCCGGGTCTCCGGGGTGCAGTTCCGCCCCGGCGGCTTCCACCCGTTCTGGCGGCGCGCGGTCAGTGAGCTGACCGGCCGTAGGGTGCCGCTGCCCGCCGGCCGGCTGACGCATCCGGACGTCCCGGTGGGCGCGGGCACGTTCCCGGGAGCACCCACATCAGCGGCCGGCGACGACGAGCGCTGCCGGGCGCTGGACACCCTCCTCACCGCCTGGCAGCCGGAGCCGGACCCGATGGCCGAGGAGGCCGTCCGACTGGCCGAGGCGATCCGTACCGACCGGACGGTGCTGCGCGTCGACGACTTCGCCGCGCGGCACGGCGTTCCGGTCCGCCGGTTGCAGCGGCTGTTTCTGGAGTACGTGGGGGTCGGGCCGAAGTGGGTGATCCGCCGCTACCGGCTCCAGGAGGCGGTCGAACAGGCCGCCGGTGGCCCGCTGAGCTGGGCTGACCTCGCCGCCGACCTCGGCTACAGCGACCAGGCCCACCTGGTCCGTGACTTCACCGCCGTGGCCGGTGTGTCCCCCGCCGCGTACGCCCGCTCGGTGAGCTGAGGAGAGCTGACAGATCGATCAGCGACGCCGCAGGACGACCACCGCGACGTCGTCCTGGATCTCCGGTGGGGCCAACTCCACCAGCAGTCGGGCGCAGAACTGGTCCAGGTCACCGTCGACCGTCGCGGCGACCCCGGCCAGCGCGGCCAGCCCCTCGTCGATGGTGGCGTCCCGTCGCTCGATCAGCCCGTCGGTGTAGAAGACCAGCGTGGCCCCGGCCGGGATCACGAACTCCAGGTCGGCCGGGCGCGGGGCGCGGACGCCGAGCAGCGGCGCGGAGTGCTGCACGAACTCGACCTTGCCGTCCATGATCATCAGCGGCGGAAGGTGCCCGGCACTGGCCAACCGGACGTGTCCGGTCGGCGGGTGCAGCAGCAGCACACAGAGCGTCGCCACCTCGTTCGGCAGCAGGGTCCGCATCAGCTCGTTGACCCGGTGCAGGATCTCGCCGGGCTGGTGGCCCTCGACCGCGTACGCCCGCACCGCGTGCCGCAGCTCGGCCATCACGGTCGCCGCGTGCAGCGAGTGGCCGGCGACGTCCCCGATCGCGAGCAGCAGGTGCCCGTCGAGCATCACCAGCTCGTAGAAGTCGCCGCCCACCTCGGTCTGCGCGCTGGCCGGCTCGTAGCGCACCGCGAGGTCCAGGCCGGCCACGGTGGGCAGCCCACGCGGGAGCAGGCTGCGTTGGAGGGTGACCGCGATCCGGTGCTCCTCGTCGAAGGAGCGCTGCCCCTCCACGGCCGCCGCCACCGCCTGAGCCAGCTGCTTGAGCACCGGGGTCCGCGCGGTCTGGGTGGCGGTCGGGACCACCACGTACAGCGGGGCCCGGTCCTCGCGCAGCCGGGCGGCGGCGATGGTCACCGTGTCGTCAGTCGGCCAGTCGACGAGCGCCCAGTTCGCCGGGGTCTCCACCCGCACGGTGGCACCGGTGGGCACCCCGGTGTCGTCGACGACCCACGGCACCACGGCGGCCACCGCGCCGGGACCGGCGCAGATGCCGGCGAGGCAGTCACCGTCGAAGGTTTCCGCGATCACCGCCGCCGGGCTCTTGAAGATCTCGGCGGCGCCTTCGGCAGCGGCCTCCAGCAGGCGCGCGAAGGTCGGCGCCGCATGCACCGCGACGGTCGTGTCGGCCAACCCGAGCAGCCGCTCGGCGAGCAGTTCGGCGCGCTGCCGGGCCTGGTAGTAGCGCAACACCGCCCGGGTGGTGGCGATCAGCTCCTCGGGCTCGATCGGCTCGGTCAGGTACGCGTCAGCGCCCCGGGTCAGCCCCTGGGCGCGGTCGGCCACGTCCACGGCGTGCGCCGACACGTGGATCACCGGCATCGCCGGGTGTCGCGCCTTGATCTGTTCGCAGACCTCGTAGCCGCTCAGGTCGGGCAGCCGGACGTCGAGGACCACCAGATCGATCCGGTCCACCTCGACCCGAGCCAACGCCTCGGCACCGTTCTCGGCTTCCAGCACGGTGAACCCGGCCCGGGTCAGCCAACTGACCAGCAGGTAACGCTTGGTACGACTGTCGTCGACCACCAGGATGGTTGTCGGCATGCCGTCCACGCCGTCACGCCCCGCCGGTGGGCAGGGAGACGGTGAATGTGCTGCCCTCGCCCGGCGCGCTGGTCAGCTCCAGTGTCCCGCCGAGCAGCGTCACCAACCGCCGGGCGTACGGCAGACCGAGGCCGGTGCCGCCGACCCGGGTGGCTCCGGGGATCTGGTAGAACTCCTCGAAGATCCGGTCGTGCAGCTCGGGAGCGATGCCCGGCCCGGTGTCGCTGACCTCGAACTGCCAACGGTCGCCGTCCTGGCTGGCCCGCAGCCGTACCTCGCCGCGCTCGGTGAACTTCAACCCGTTGTGCAGCAGGTTGCGCAGCACCTGGCCGAGCAGCACCTCGTCGGTGCGCAGCACTGCCGGCCCGCTGGGCTCCTCCACGACCAGCTCCACCCCCGGGCGGGTGGCCAGCGCGCGCAGGGTGCCGCGCAGTTGACCGAAGACCGGCCGCAGGTCGACCTCGGCCAGTTCCGGCTCGATCCGGCCGGACTCCGCCTTGGCCAGGTCGAGGAGTTCGTTTACCAGGTTGAGCAGGTCCGCCGCCGAGGAGCGGATCAGATCGACCTGGCGGCCCTGCTCGTCGGTGAGTGGGTCGGAGGCGGAGTCGGTGAGCAGCCGCCCCAGACCGATGATCGCGGTGACCGGCGCGCGCAGCTCGTGGCTCACGTTGGCCAGGAACCGGCTCTTCGACTCACTCGCCGCGCGGAGCTGGGCCGACTTCTCGTCCAGCTCGGCGTAGAGGGCGACGACGCCCCGGTTGGTCTCCTCCAACTCCTCGGTGAGCTGGTTGTAGAGCGCCAGCACGCCGCGGTTGGTCTCGGCCAGCTCCTCGTTCAGCACGGCCAGCTCGTCGCGCTGACTACGCACCTCGTCGAGTGCGGCGATCAGCTGCCCGTTCTGCGCGGTCAACTCGTCCAGCGCACTGGCCGGCGCGGTACGGCCGAGTTCGGTACGGAACTCGGCGAGCCGCTCCGGGGTCGGCGTCGGCGCGTTGGCCGGGACTCGTCGGGACATCCGTACGACCGTAACCCCCTCGACGGTCGACACGCTCAGTGTGTCGACCAGTCGGGACACCGCGCCGGACTGCGGTTGGTAACGACCGTCGGGCAGCGGGGACACCGGGGCCAGGTCGGCGCGCAGGTGGAACCGGCCGTCGGCGCCCCCGTCGACGTGGAAGGAGACGTCCGCTCCCCCGGTCGTCCGCAGCAGGTCCCGGGCGACTTCGCTGAGCGCGGTGGCGATCCGGACCTGGTCCTGGTGTTCGAGGCCGACCACAGCGGCCACCTCGCGCCCCCGCTGACGGATGACGAAGATGTCCTGCTCGACCCGCAGTGCCATCTGGAGCAGCGGCAGCGCGGCCGGCTCCCCGATCATGCCCACGACCTCGCGACCAGTACGCAGGCGTCGTCACGTCGCACACCGGCGTCACGGAGCAGGGTCGCCGCCATGACCAGCGGGGATCGCTCCGCCAGCCCCGGGTAGTCGGCCATCCGCCACCGGTCGACCACCCCGTCGCTGTGCATCACCAGCCGGGCACCGGGACCGAACGGGTAGTCGTACTCCCGGATCGTCGGCCGTTGGTGGCCGGCGATGCCGGGCAGCGACACCAGCCCTCGACGGCGGCCGTCACCCTCGACGACCACTCCGGCGATGTTGCCCAGGCCGGCGTAGTGCAGCACGCCGGCCTCCGGCATCAGCTCGCCGACGGCGAGCGCAGCGCCCCGGGTGTGCGACATGCTGCGGTGCAGGTGACCGACCACCATCGCCGGTGGGCCGGCCGGCGCGTCGCGGAACGCGGCCAGCGCGGCGTCGGTGGCGGCCCCGGCCAACGGGCCGTGCCCCAACCCGTCACTCACCAGCACCTGGTGCCGCCCGTCGACGACCCGCACGGCGTAACCGTCGCCGCTGACCGTCTCGCCGGTCAGCGGACGGGTGAGGGCGCCGGCCCAGGACGGCCGTGCCGCCTCGGCCGGCCAGACCTGCACGGCGAGGACGGTGCCCCGGCCGGGCAGCGAGTAGCCGTCGAACCAGCTGGCCTGCCGGACGATGGCACCCAGACCGATGCCGAGCGTGCCGGTGGTGGAGTGCCCGTCCCGGGACGAGACGGTCAGGTCGGCCATGCCGGGCCCGGAGTCGATCGCCACCAGCTCCACACCGGCCTGCCCGGCGCGGCGTACCGGCCGGAGCAGCAGGACGCCCTCGTCGGCATGCTTGACCAGGTTGCTGGTCAGCTCGGCCGCCACGATGGCCAGGTCGGCGATGCGCGCCTGACCCATCTCCACCTGCGCTCCGAGGCGCTCGGCGGCACGCCGGACGGCGCTCGCCGCGCTGCTGGCCTCCACCCGGAACCAGATGCCACTGTCGGTGACCGCGTCGGCGTTCACCTGGACCACTTGGTGACCGTGATCCGCGTGCCGGTTTCCGTTGACGTCTCGATCTCGAACTCGTCGACCAGCCGGCGCGACCCGCTGAGCCCGAGGCCGAGGCCGCCGCCGCTGGTGTAGCCGTCGGTCATGGCCAGGTCGAGGTCGGCGATGCCCGGCCCGGAGTCGGCAAAGACGATCTGCACGCCCTTGCGTCGGCCGTTGTCCACGATCGTCACCTCGACCGAACCGCCGCCGCCGTACACCAGGGTGTTGCGGGCCAACTCGCTCGCCGCGGTGACCACCTTGGTCTGGTCGACGAGGGACAGCTTGACGGCCACCGCCACGGCGCGGACCAGTTGCCGGACGCGCACCACGTCCTCATCGCTCCGGACCGATTGTGCCTGTGGCTGGCCCAGGTCGACGTCCGCGGTCACGGCGTGGCCGTCTCGGCGTCCGGATCGTCGTCGAGCTGGTAGTCGAGCTCGTCGGCGTGGGCCGCCGCGATCAGCTCCATTCCGCGCTCCACGTTCAGCGCGGTACGGATGCCGTTCAGCGACAACCCGAGTTCGACAAGGGTGATGGCGACGGCCGGACGCATCCCGACCACCACCGTTTCCGCGTCCAGCACCTTGGAGATCGACGCGATGGTGGAGAGCATCCGCCCGACGAAGGAGTCGACGATGTCCAGTGCCGTGATGTCGATGATGACGCCGTGGCAGCCGGTCGCGACGATCCGCTCGGCCAGGTCCTCCTGGAGCTGGACCGCCGTCTGGTCGGACATGTCGAGCTGGATGGAGACGAGCAGGATGTCACCGATCTTGAGGATCGGAACCCTCTCCATCAGGCGTCCCGGCGCGGCTGGCGTCGGGCGGTCTCCACCCCGTTGAGCCGCAGCACGTGGCGCAGCGCGTCGGCGAGGCTCGCCTTGGTGGCGATGTCGCCGAACTCGATGCCGAGCGCCACGATGGTCTGCGCGATCTGCGGGCGGATGCCGGAGATGATGCAGTCGGCGCCCATCAGCCGGGCGGCCACCACGGTCTTCAGGATGTGCTGGGCGACCTGGGTGTCCACCGCCGGCACGCCGGTGATGTCGATGATCGCGTACGGCGAGCTGGTGTCGACCAGGGTCTGCAGCAGCCGCTCCATGACGACCTGGGCCCGGGCCGAGTCGAGGGTGCCGACCAGCGGCACGGCGACGACGCCCTCCCAGAGCTTCACCACCGGCGTGGAGAGCTCGAGCAGCTGCTCGGCCTGGTCGGCGATCAGGCTCTCCCGGGTGCGGACGAAGCTCTCGAAGGTGAACAGGCCCATCTCGTCGACCAGCTTCGAGAAGGCGACGTAGTCCTGTAGTGCGTTCGGGCCGCCGCTCTCCTGCACCAGCTCGGCCAGCACGTCCTTCAGCGCGAAGATGCTGACCGTGGTCTCGGTGGCGGAGAAGCCCTGCCGGGCCCGGCCACGGGACAGCTCGGAGAGTGCGGCGCGCAGTTCGGCGGCGCTGTCGGCGGACAGGTCGATGATGCCCTGCTCGCCGGTGGAGACGATGGCGCGGTGCAGGTCCTGGACCTGTCGGCGCAGCTCTGCCTGGCTCAGCCGGCCTCGCAACGAACTGGTGACGATCTCGGTCCACCGAGTCGTGACCCGTTCGTCCTGCCCGCTGAGCAGCTCGGCGAGCCGACCACTTTCTTCGGTGCTCAACGCCATTTCGAACCCCCTTGACCTGGACCGGGCGGACTCTATCACCGGGGCCTGTCCAACTACTTGCCCCGTAGCAACGGAATGACGATGGCCACCGGATCACGGCTCCCGTTCTACCTCCGACCGTGGTCGTGGGATACCGTTCCCCCGATAACAGGAGGTCTGGCGAATGTCGTTGACGGTGCACACGGAACAACGCGGCGACGTGGTCGTCGTAGCGGTCGCGGGCGAGCTGGACATGGCCACTGCACCGCAGCTGCAGGACCAGATCACCGACCTGCTCGACAAGGGCCGCAACCGGCTGGTGTTCGACCTGGCGGACGTCTCGTTCTGCGACTCGACCGGTCTGTCGGTCTTCGTCCGCGCCAAGAACAGCTGCGACGAGGCTGGCGGCGTGGTCCGGCTGGCCGCCCCGCAGCGCGGCGTGCTGCGCATCCTTGAGGTGAGCGGGCTGGTCGAGGTGCTGCACACCTACCCGACGGTGGATGAGGCAGTCGCCGGCGAATCGACGCCGGCTTCCTCCTGACCGTCCGCGTGGGTCACTCGTCCTCGACGTAACGGGGACGAGCGATCGCCATGCCCGCCGTCGTCTGCACGGCGAGGGCACCCAGCAGGAATCCGATCGGCGCGGTCCAGCCGCCGGTGGCCTCGTAGAGGATGCCGACCATCAGCGGGCCGAGGGCGGCGATCACGTACCCGGTGCTCTGCGCGAACGCGGAGAGCGCGACAGTGCCCTCGGCGGTGCGGGCGCGTAGGCCGATGGCGGTCAGGATCATCGGGAACGCACCCTGACCGATCGCCAGCAGGGCGACCCAGAGCAGCGCGGCACCGTGCGGTGCGAGCGCCAACCCCAGGTAGGCCAGCGCCGACGCGGTGGTGAGCCCGAGCACCAGCGGCCGCAGGGTGCCCAGCCGGCCGGCCAGGGTGGGCATCAGCAGCGCGATCGGCACGCCGAGCGCGGTCACCCCGGCGAGCAGCAGCCCGGCCGACTCCGGCTGGTAACCGGCGTCGCGGAACAGTTGGGCCAGCCAGCCCATGATCGCGTACCCGCTGAGCGACTGCGCCCCGAAGTAGACGGCCATCGCCCAGCCGAGCCGGGTCCGCGCCGGCCGGACCCGCGTCGGCGTGGCGACCACCGCCGTCGGGGTCGCCCGCCGCGCCGCGGCGCGGGTCCGCAGCGCCAGCGGCACCCACGGGAGTACGGCCACCGCGGCCATCGCGGCCCAGACGCCGAGCCCGGCCCGCCACGACCCGAAGGCGTGCGCGATCGGCACCGCGGAGGCGGCGGCCACCGTCGTGCCCACTGTCAACGCCATCGTGTACGCCCCGGTGACCAGGCCGGTGCGGTGCGGGAAGTGCTGCTTGACGAGCATCGGCAGCAGGATGTTGGCGACCGCGATGCCGGACAGCGCCAGCGCGCTGGTGAGCACGAAGATCAAGGCCGAGTCGGTGACGACCCGGAGCACCTGGCCCACGGCGAGGGCGAACATGGCGACCACCAGCACCCGGGCCGGTGCCACCCGGCGGACCAGCCACGGGGTGAGCGCGCCGAGGCCGGCGAACGCGATGGTCGGCAGGGTGGTGACGAGGCCGGCGGTGACACCGGAGAGGCCCAGCCCGTCGCGGACCTCGTCGAGCAGTGCGCCGAGGCTCGTCACCACGGCGCGCAGATTGAGGGCGACCAGCAGCATCCCGACCAGCACCAGCGCGCCACCGGTCGCCGGGTGCGTCCGCCGGCCGGTGCCGGGGTCCCGCGTCGGGCGAGGGTCGACGACGACGGGGACGGGCAGCGCCGGAGCGGCGGTTGGTGGCGGGGTCATGACCCTTAACCTACAATCATGGGATGAATTTGGGACCGGTGATGTAACCAGTGCCACCGTCGGTTGAATTCCCCTCCGCGCCGCCGGCACCGCCCCGCGGCCAGCCCGCCGTGCCTCCCCGCGGCCACCGGGTCCGGCAGACCACCGAGCAACTCCGCGCCCGGATCCTCGGCGGCGAATGGCCCGTCGGCGGACGCATCCCCACCGAGCCACAACTGGTCGCCGCGCTGGGCGTCGGGCGCAACACGGTCCGCGAGGCGGTCCGCGCCCTGGTGCACGCCGGGGTGCTGGAGTGCCGGCAGGGCTCCGGCACCTACGTGGTGTCCACCGACGAACTGGCACCGGTGGTCGCCCGCCGACTCGGCGACGACCGAATGAACGAGGTCATCGAGGTACGCCGCGCCTTCGAGGTGGAGGCCGCCCGGCTCGCCGCGCTGCGGCGCACCCCGGAGGACCTGGCGGCGCTCGACGGCGCGCTCGCCCAGCGCGAGGCCGCCTGGCACGGCGGCCGGGTCGACGCGTTCGTCGAGGCCGACGCGGCACTGCACACGGCGGTGGTCGCCGCCGCGCACAACGCCATGCTCGCCGAGCTGTACGCCTCGGTGGGCACAGCCCTGCGCAGCACTGTCACCCAGGCCATGGGCGGGGAGCTCACCCCCGAGCGCTACGTCGACCACACCCGGCTGGTCGAGGCGATCCGGGCCGGCGATCCCGGCCAGGCGGCGCTCGAAGCCGGCGCTTTTCTGGAACCCGCCGAACGGGCATAGGTTGTGCCCGACAGAAAAGCGGACACCTCGGGAGTACGAATGCTCAAGGGCTTCAAAGACTTCATCATGCGCGGCAACGTCGTCGACCTGGCGGTCGGTGTCGTCATCGGCGCCGCGTTCACGGGCGTCGTCACCCAGCTCACCAAGTCGTTCCTCGAACCGCTGGTCCGGGTGATCATTGTGTTGATCACCGGGAACAAGAACGGCCTCACCGGTTCGGTCCCCACGTTCCGGGAAATCCCGTTCGACTGGGTGGCGTTCGTCAACGCGGTGATCACCTTCCTGCTGACCGCGCTGGCGCTCTACTTCCTGGTCGTCTACCCGATGAACCGGCTGGCCGAGCGGCGCAAGCGGGGCGAGGAGCCGCCGCCCTCGGCGCCGAGCGAGGAGGTCAAGCTGCTCACCGAGATCCGGGACGCCCTGGTTTCCGCCGGCCACACCACCCCCGGCCAGCAGCGTGGGGCGCTGGACGACGTACTGGGCCGCCGCCCGGAGCCGCCGACGCAGCGCTGACCCGAACGGATGCACATCGGCCCCTGTGGGATTCCCGCAGGGGCCGCACCTTCTCGTACGTGTGTTCGATAGAGTCCCGCCATGGAGCAGCGAAAGCACTGGTGGAACGGGAAGTGGGGGCGGCTGGCCCGGCGGGACGTCTTCCTGCGGGTGGACGCCGACCGGTGGCACGTCGAGCAGCGGGCCGGCGGCGCCGAGGGCATCTCCCGTTTCTACGAGTACGGCAGTGCGGACGAGGCCGAGGACACCGTCCGGGCTCTGCTCGACGGCCCGGACACCTGGCGGGAACTGTCCCCCCGCCCGCCTGGCGGCTGGACCCTCCCGAACAGTTGAGCGGGCGCACGCCGTGCACGGGCGCGAGGGTGCCGTGCGCGCTGCGTGCCGCTGGCACCGGGTTGGTCGCGCGCCACCTTGCGCGGGCCGTGGAGGCGGTACTGCTTTCGACGGTTATGACTCTGAGGAATAAATATGCCCCAGAGTCATAACGCTCTCCGGACCATCGCCTGCGGACCTGCCGCCTCCGGACCTGTCACCTCCAGGCCCGCCGCCTCCAGGTCGCTGCCGCAGTTGCCGAGCGCCGGGTGGATGGGTGGCGGCGTTTAGCGGCGCGCCGCCCTGGGAACCGCAGCGGGATGGACCAGCAGGACGAGCAGCAGGCGACCATCTCGCGGATCACCACCGGGATGCCGGTGATCGACTCAGCTGGCACCGAGGTCGGCACCGTGGACCTCGTCCAGCGGGGTGACCCGAACGCGGTGACCGTCCAGACACCGACCGCCGACCCGGGCAGCAGCCTGGACGAGCTGATCGAGGCGACCGCGGTCGAGGAGCCGGACGTACCGGCCGATCTGGCGGCGCGGCTGCTGCACAGCGGCTATCTGAAGGTCTCGACCGACCTGACCCGTACCGGCGCGGTCTACGTACCCGCCGACCGGATCGGGTCGGTGGCCGACGGCCGGGTCCTCCTGGCCGTCGGGGTGGCCGACCTGCCGCCCGAGGAGTGACCCCGACGCCCTGATCGACTCGGGTTCACGAAAATCGGGGCATCCGGAGCCTCGGGACGACCCGACTTCATGAAACCCGAGTCGATCTTCCCTGCCCAGCGGGGGCCGGCTGATCCGGCGCGGCGGGCTGGTCGGGTGCCGTGAGGGCGGGTTGGTCGGGCGCGGCGGGTTGGCGGCGCCGGAAGAGCAGCAGCATCAGGCAGCCCGCGACCAGGCCCCAGAACGCGCCGCCCACGCCGATCAGCGTCACCCCGGACGCGGTGACCACGAAGGTGACCACGGCGGCCTCCCGGGTCGCCGGGTCGGTCACCGCCGAGGCGAGCGCGGTGGCGAGGGCGCCCAGGAGCGCCAGCCCGGCGACCGCCTCGATGAGGATCGGTGGGGCGACCGCCACCAGCGTGGTGGCCACGCCGGCGCCCAGGCCGAGCACGGCCAGCCCAGCGCCCGCGGTGACCGAGGCGATCCATCGGCGCTCCGGGTCAGGGTGCGCGTCGGGGCCGGCGGCCAGCGCGGCGGTGATCGCCGCGAGGTTCACCGCGTGCCCGCCGGCCGGGGCGGCGAGCATACTGGCCAGGCCGGTGGTCCGCAGCGCGGCGCCGAACGGCGGCCGGTAGCCGTAGCCGACCAGCACCGCCATGCCGGGTACGTTCTGCGCGGCCATGGTGACCAGGAACAGCGGCAGGGCCAACCCGACCAGTGCGGACGCGTTCCAGGCCGGCGCGGTCAGCGTGACCGACGGGATCAGCGCGGCACCGGTCAGGCCGGTCGGCGGTGCGGTCAGTGCGATCGCCGCCACCGCCACGACCAGCGCACCGGGCACCGCCCAGCGCCGGGCGAACCGGTGCAGCAGCAGCCAACCGACCACCACCGATCCGGCCACCACCGGCAGCTCGACCAGCGCGCGGACCGGGGCGGTGCACAGCGGCAGCAGCACCCCGGCGAGCATCGCGCCGGCCACCGGCTTGGGGATGGCGGCCACCGCACGGCCGAGCGGCGGGAACAACCCGGCCGCGACGATCAGCACACCGGAGACGAGGAAGGCACCCACCGCCACCGGCCATCCGCCCGGCGGCGACCCGGTCGCCACCAGCAGCGCCGCGCCCGGGGTGGACCAGGCCGCGCTCATCGGTATCCGGTACCGCCAGCCCAGCCAGACGGCGACGAACCCACTCGCCACGCAGAGAGCGAGCAGGCCGGAGGCGGCCTGCGCGTCCGACGCGCCCGCCGCTCGGAGCCCGGCCAGCACGACGGTGAACGAGCTGGCGAAGCCCACCAGCGCGGTCACCACCCCCGCCAGCACCGGTTGCACGCGTCCGGCCACCCCACCCTCCCGACTGTTCCGTTTACGGAACGGAAGCGTGTAGCACGATAGCCGGGTGCCGCACCCACCACCAGCCCGCCCGGGCCTCGACGTGGATCCCGCCGCCGTCGGGCGCCGGGTCCGCGCCCTGCGCGAGGAGCAGGGAATCTCGCTGTCCACACTCGCCCGGCTCGCCGGTGTCGGAAAGGCCACCCTCTCCGGCCTGGAGCACGGCACCCGCAACCCGACCCTGGAGACGCTCTGGGCGGTCACCGCGCAGCTCGGCGTACCGCTGACGGCAGTGCTGGCGGAGCCGTCCGCCGGGCCCACAGTGCACGGCACCGCGGTCACCGCCACCCTGCTGGAGGTCTTCACCGACACCGACGCGACCTACGAGCTGTACCGGATGCGGGTCGCGCCCGGCCCCGGGCAGCTCTCCCCCGCCCACCCGGCGGGGGTGACCGAGCACGTCACCGTCTTCGCCGGGGTGCTGCGCGCCGGGCCGGCCGACGCACCGCTGACCGCCCCGGCCGGCGGTCACCTCCGCTGGGTGTCGGACGTGCCACACAGCTACGCGGCGGTGGGTGACGAGGAGGTCGCCGCGAGCCTGCTCCTGCGCTATCCGCGCCGCTGAGATCCCGCCGAACGGTCACGGACCGTCGGCCCCGTCGACGAAAATCGCAATCATTTCTCGACCTAGGCAGGAGGCGTAGAGACGAATGCCGGTTGTTCTTGGCAAGCTTGACCCCATGACGCTGATCCTCCGCTCGGTCATCCTCAACGACATCGGCTTGGTACGCACCAACAACGAGGACTCCGCCCTCGCCGGTGACCGCCTGATCGCCGTCGCCGACGGCATGGGTGGGCTGCCTGCGGGCGAGGTGGCGAGCGAGATCGTGATCCGGATCCTGGACGAGCTGGCTCCGCCCACCGACCCCGACGGCGCCGCCGACGCGCTGCGTGCCGTGGTCAGCACCGCCAACCAGCGCATCCACGCCGCCATCACCGTCGACCCGAGCCGGGACGGCATGGGTACGACGCTCACCGCGGCGCTGCTGGCCGGGGAGACGCTGGTGCTGGCCCAGGTGGGCGACTCCCGCTGTTACCTGCTGCGCGAGGGGGAGCTGACCCAGCTCACCCGGGACGACACGTTCGTGCAGGCGCTCGTCGACCAGGGCACCCTCTCTCCCGAGCAGGCCCGCCACCACCCGCAGCGGTCCCTGGTGACCCGGGCCGTGCAGGGCGCCGACACCCCACCCGCGGTCGGGGTGCTCACAGTGGTCCCCGGTGACCGGCTGCTGCTGTGCAGCGACGGGCTCTCCGACTACGTCGAGGACGAGGCCATCGCCGCGGCCCTGGGCATGTACGCCGACCGCCAGCAGTGCGGCGAGCAGTTGGTGAAGCTGGCCCACCACGCCGGCGCGCCGGACAACGTCACCGTCGTGGTCTCCGACGTCGTCGCCCGCTGACCCGTTACGGCTCACTCGGCGGCTCACCCGAACCGACTGGTTCGGGTTCCGCTGCCACAGTAGGTGGTTGTGCCATCTAGCTTGCGCCGCTACTGTCCGACGCGTGGATTCCGACCGGCGCGGGCAGTGGCTGCGGGGGGTGCTCGACATCTGCGTCCTGGCCCTGCTGTCCAAAGGCGAGTCCTACGGCTACCAGCTCGCCCAGGCCCTCGACGCGGCGGGCGTCGGGCCGATCCAGGGCGGCACTCTCTATCCCGTGCTGCTGCGCCTACAGAAGACCGGCCTGGTGACCGCGCAGTGGCGGGAGGGCAGCGCCGGACCGGCCCGCAAGTACTACCGGCTCACCGACGACGGGCACGCGGCGCTCCGCGCCGGCGGCAGCGCCTGGCTCACCTTCGTCCAGCCGGTGAACGACATCGTCACGAAGGGGGTCACCCGGTGAACGCCGACGATTGGCTACGTACGCTCACAGCCGAGCTGCACCAGCGCCGGGTCGCGGCGGACGCCGCACGGCACGTGGTCGCCGAGGCCGCCACACACCTACGCGAGGGCGGCGGCGACCCCTGGGTCGTCTTCGGCCCACCCCAGCAGTACGCGGGCGCGGTCGTGGAGAGCATCGGCACCGCACCCGGACCGCGCCCCGGGCCGGTCCGGCTGCACGCGGCGGGCATCACCAAGAGGTACGGGCGACGAACCGTGCTGCGCGACGCCACGCTGACCGTCCGAGCCGGACAGATCGCCGCCGTCGTCGGCGCGAACGGCTGCGGCAAGAGCACCTTCCTCCGGATCTGCGCCGGACTCATGTCACCGGATGCCGGTGAGGTGACCGTCTCCGGGCGGCTCGGCTACTGCCCGCAGTCCGGCGGCACCGCCGACTTCCTGCTCGCCGACGAGCACTTCGTGCTGGTCGGCGCCGGTCAGGGTGTGGCCCGGGGCCCGGCCCGCCGCGCCGGTCGGGCGGCGGCCCGGCAGCTCGGTTGGGAGGCGGGCGGCGACGTGCAGGCCCGCCACCTCTCCGGCGGCACCCGACAGAAGCTCAACCTGACCATGTCCACGCTCAGCGCCCCCGACGTGCTGCTGCTCGACGAGCCGTACCAGGGCTTCGACCAGGGCACCTACGTCAACTTCTGGGACCAGCTCAGCAGGTTGCGCGACGCCGGCACGGCCATCGTCGTGGTGACCCACCTGCTCAACCAACTCGACCGGGTGGACATCGTGCTCGACCTGACACCGGCACACGAGACCGGGTGGCATGCGCCCGGCATCCAGGGAGGCCGCCCGTGAACCGGCTCGTCACCGTCGCCGAGATGACAGTGCGGGAGCTGCTGCGGCGTCGAGGCGTACTCCTGCTGTTGTTGTTGATGCCGTTGACCTTCTACCTGATCCGGCGGGACGCCTACCTCGGGCAGTCGGTCCGCTCGCTGCTGCTCGGCGTGGGCTGGGCGGTGAGCACCGCCGCGCTGTTCGCCACGACCGCTGCCCGCGAGTTGGAGCCGAGGCTGCGGCTGGCCGGCTACCGCCCACACCATCTCTACCTCGGTCGGATGCTCGGCCTGTGGACGGTGGGGGTGGCCATCTCCGTACCCTTCTTCCTGCTCCCGATGATCGACGGCGCGGACCTGCGGTACGGCGGCCTCGCGGCGGCGCTGCTCTGTTCCGTCGCGGTGGCGGCGCCGTTCGGAATGCTGATCGGTGCGCTGCTGCCCCGCGAGTTGGAGGGCACGCTGCTGCTGCTCACCGTGGTGACGGTGCAGATGCTGATCGACCCGGCCGGGTCCGGGGCGAGGTTGACGCCATTCTGGTCGAGTCGGGAGATCGCCACCTGGACTGTCGACAACACCGACCAGGGCTACCTCTCCCGTGGCCTGCTGCACGGGCTCGTCGTCACCGCCCTGCTGGTCCTGGGCGTGGCCGCGGTGGCCAGCGTCCGCCTGCGCCGCCGTCGCCACCTGCGGCACCTGCCGGTCGGCTGACCGCCGTGCCGGCCGCGGATCGGGCCAATCCGGTTGCTGCGACCCGCGCGCCGGGTTGAGATGGGCGAATGACCATCCGCCGGGTGACCGACGACGACCGTCTCACCACCAGCTTCCCACTGGCCGCGTACGCCTTCGAGTCCTCGCCGCTCAGCGCCGCCCGGACCGCGGAGTTCCGCGACTACCTGCCCTACAACCAGGGCAACCGGACGCTGATCGCCGAGGAGAGCGGCACCACGTTGGCCGCCGTCTCGGCCATCCCGATGCGACAGAACCTACGCGGGGTGGTGCTGCCGATGGCCGGTGTCGCCGGGGTGGCGACCCATCCGCTGGCCCGCCGGCAGGGGCACGTCCGGACGTTGCTGCACCAACTCCTCGACGAGATGCGCGACGAGGGCCACCCGCTCAGCGCGCTCTATCCGTTCCGGCCCAGCTTCTACGCCCGGTTCGGCTACGTCGGGCTGCCCAAGCCCCGGCGGGTCACCTTCACTCCGGCCAACCTGGGCTCGCTGCTCAAGGTGGACCCGCCCGGCGAGGTCGGCTGGGAACGCGTCGCCGCTGGCTATCCGACGTGGCGGGCGTTCACCGAGCGCAACCTCCAGGAACGACACGGTTTCGCGATCTTCCCGGACTACCGGGCGGTCGGAATGCGTGACCGTGACGAGTACTGGCTGCTCACCGCCCGGGTCGGCGGGGAGGTCACCGGCGCGGTGACGTACCGGATCGACGAACACGGCGGCACGCTGCACGGCAACGAGCTGCTGGTCACCGACCCGCTCGCGCGGGCGCTGCTGTTGCAGTTCTTCGCCCGGCACGTCGACCAGATCGAGCGGATCACCGTCCAGGTTCCACCGGACGAGTTGCCCGAGCTGTGGCTGACCGACCTGGACGTGCACGTCGAGGCCCGTACGGCCGTGCCGGGTTCGTCCGCGCCGATGGCGCGGCTGCTGTCACTGGACGCGTTGAGCGGGCTGCCCGCCGGCCCGGGCCGGGTGCGGATCGAGCTGACCGGGGACCGCTGGTTGGCCGGCAGCCACCTGCTCGACGGCACGACCGGCGCGCTGGAACTGGTCGACGACACCACCGGCCGCGCGCCGACGGCCACGCTCACCGCCGCCGGGCTCTCCGCCCTCGCGTACGGGGTGCTGGACCCAGCCGAGCTGCCGCTACGCGGTCTGGGTGAGGTGCCGGTGGACGCCGCCACGGAGCTGCGCGGCCTCTTTCCCCGCCGGGTGCCGTACCTCTTCGCCGACTTCTGAGCCCTCCTCACAATCGGGTTTGTCGCGTCGGCGACAGTGGGTACGGTCCCGCGAATGCCGGAGTGGTTACAGGCGGGTGGATGGGGGTTGCTGGCCGGGTCGGCTCTGCTGGTCGGGGCGGCGGTCGGCTGGTTCGCCCGGGTGCCGCAGCGCGTCATCGCGTCGATCATGGCCTTCGGTGCGGGGGTGCTGCTCTCCGCCGTGTCGTTCGAGTTGATCGCCGAGGCGCACGCGCAGGGCGGGCTGCTGCCCACCGCTCTCGGCGCTGCCGTCGGTGCGGTGGTCTACACAGTGGCCAACCTGGCTCTCGCCCGGCACGGCGCCCGGCACCGGAAGCGGTCCGGCGACCAGCAACCCTCCGAGAGCGAGCAGCCTGGATCCGGCTCGGCGCTCGCCGTCGGCGCGCTGCTCGACGGCGTACCGGAATCGGTGGTGATCGGTGCCAGCCTGCTCGGCGGCGGCACGGTCAGCCTGGTCACGGTGGCGGCGGTGTTCCTCAGCAACGTTCCGGAGGGGCTGTCCAGCGCCGCCGGCATGCGCCAGGCCGGCCGCAGCCGGCGGTACGTGTTCCTGCTCTGGGCCGGGATCGCGCTGGTCAGTGGCGTCGCCGCGCTGGTCGGCAACACGCTGCTGGGTGGTGCGCCGCCGGAGGTGCTGGCCGCCATCACCGCGTTGGCCGCCGGGGCGATCCTCGCCATGATCACCGACACCATGGTCCCGGAGGCGTTCGAGAACGCGCACCTACTGGTCGGCCTGATCACGGTCGCCGGCTTCCTGACCGCCTTCGCGCTCTCCCACTAGCATCACGGGGTGCGCATGACGTCGCTTGCCGCTCTCCTCGTCCTCGGTGTCGCCACCGCGACCCTGCCCGCCTGCGCGCCCAACGACCCGGCCCCCGCCTTCGAGGCCGGCTCGACCGCCTCGCCGACGACGCTGCCCACCGGCGGTCAGAGCGAAGTGCCGGCGGCTCGCGACGGTTTCGGCGGCCCGGGGGTCAGCGCCAGCCCGAAGCCCGCCAACAAGGTGCTCGCCGCCGGCAACCCGAACGGCAGGGCCACCGTGCCGGCCGAGGCGCGGGCGGTGGACACCTCGAAGCCGACCCGGACCATCGGCACCGGCACCCCGGCGAGCTGCACCTCCGCGGCGGTCGTGAAGGCCGTCGCGGCCGGCGGTGTCATCACGTTCAACTGTGGACCGGCCCCGGTGACGATCAAGATGGCCGCCACCGCGAAGGTCCGCAACGCCAACGGGCCGAAGATCGTGCTGGACGGCGGCGGCACTGTCACACTGAGCGGCCAGGGGCAGCGCCGCATCCTCTACATGAACACCTGCGACGAGGCCCAGGGCTTCACCACCTCGCACTGCCAGAACCAGGATCACCCGCAGCTCACCGTGCAGAACCTCACCTTCGCCGACGGTAACTCCACCGGCGAGAAGGCCGAGGGCGGCGGCGGTGGGGCGATCTTCGTACGCGGCGGGCGGCTGAAGGTCGTCAACTCGCGCTTCGTCCGCAACCGCTGCGACCGCACCGGCCCGGACCTGGGTGGCGCGGCCGTCCGGGTGCTGAGCCAGTACGAGAACAAGCCGGTGTACGTGGTGGGCAGCACCTTCGACGGCGGTTCCTGTTCCAACGGAGGGGCGCTGAGCAGCATCGGCGTGTCGTGGGTGGTGCTGAACAGCCTGCTCAGGAACAACGAGGCGATCGGCAGCGGCGCCAACCCGGCCAAGTCCGGTACGCCCGGCGGCGGCAGCGGCGGCGCGATCTACTGCGACGGCAACGAGTTCACCGTAGGGATCGCCGGCACGATCATCGAGAACAACAAGGCCAACGAGGGCGGCGGCGCGGTCTTCTTCGTGAGCAACAACCGCACCGGCACCATGAAGATCGAAAACTCGACCCTGCGCCGCAACCCCAGCGCCACGTTCGAGACCCGCGGCTTCCCCGGCATCTTCTTCCTGGGCGCCCGCAACCCCACAGTGACCAACTCCAAGCTCTCCTAACCCGGCGGCCCGCCCGCGCCCGCGCTGCTCGCGCCCGCGCTGCCCGCGCTGCCCGCGCCGCCCGCGCCGGTGATCAAGAGGTTTCGGTCATCGGGGCGGCATTTGTTGACCGAAAGCTCTTGATCAACAAGCTGGGGTGGGGTCAGTAGGGGTTTCCTTCGCCTGGAGGCCGGGCGCGGAGGAGGGCAGCGGGGCGGCCGGGCAGGTCCCGTGCGCCGGACATCGGCGGGCTCGGCGTGTGGTCGCCGTCGGCCATCCCGGCGAAGAGTTCCTTGAGCGCCGTCAGCGCACTGATCCTCGGTTGCCAGCCCAGCTCGGTCTCCGCGCGCTCGCTGGACATCAGCGGGGCGTTCAGACCCAGCTCCACCCAGCCCACGTCGACCGGTTGCAGCCGCGCCCGCCAGGTCAGCGCCGCCGCCACCCGCAGCACCGGCGCGGCGACCGGCACCGTCCAACCATGGAAGTGCCGGGCCACCAGCTCCGGAGTGAGCACCGGGTCCGCGGCGACGTTGAAGGCGCCGCGCGCATCACCCAACACCGCCCGGGCGTACGCGTCAGCCACGTCATCGGCGTGCACCGCCTGCATCCGCAACCGGCGGTTCGTCGGCACCAGCGGGATCCGGCCGTAGCGCAGCAGGCGCACCGGCGCCAACGGGCCGAGGAAGTAGCGCGTGATCTCCACGCCCGCGGCCCGCTGGAAGATCAGCCCGGGTCGCATCCGCACCACCCGCAGCGTCGGCTGATCCCGTTCGACC
Source organism: Micromonospora sp. NPDC127501 (assembly GCF_040302185.1). Taxonomy (NCBI): domain Bacteria; kingdom Bacillati; phylum Actinomycetota; class Actinomycetes; order Micromonosporales; family Micromonosporaceae; genus Micromonospora; species Micromonospora sp. NPDC127501. The sequence continues at coordinate 247,790 of NZ_JBEORJ010000002.1, forward strand.
CCGTCCAGCAGCGCCTCCACCTCGGCCTTGTGCTCGCTGTACGACGAACCGGGCACACCGGTGGCCGGCCACCGCTCACTGATCGGGTGGTCCTTCGGGCCGGGCGCGTAGGTGCCGACCGACGAGGCGTACACCAGGGCTGGCACACCGGCCTGGACCACTGCGTTGATCACCGCCCGGCTGCCCTCGACGTTGGTCCGACGCAGCACCCGCTGGTCGTGGCTGGGCTGGATCTGCCAGGCCAGGTGCACCACCGCGTCCGCGCCCGCGAACACCTCGGCGAGCTGCCCGACCGCGCTCGGCGCGCCGATGTCGCAGGAGTGCCACTCCACCTGGTCGTACGGTTCGCCGGCATCCGGCCCGGGCAACCGTCGAACGACCCCGGCCAGTTCCACGCCCCGCTCCCGGCGCAGCCGCCGCAGCAGCGCCGTACCGACGTTGCCGCTCGCCCCCACCACCACGATCCGCATGCCCGACCCCGTACCCGCCCAGCAGCAGCTCAACCGCCCACCAGCGGGTGGCTCCCGCCCCGCCACTTGATCCACTCGACTTCCTGAAAGTCGCGGGATCCGAGCGCACAGGACAGCCCGACTTCCGGGACCCCGAGTCGATCAAGGGCGAGGAGACTCCCGTACCCAGCCGTGCTTCTCCTTGCCCCGCCTACCGGCGGTGGCGGCCAGACAGCGTGGGCAGATCCAACCCACCGCGTCCGCCTCGGTGAGCACGTCGGTACCCGAGTAATCGAAGCGCACATGCGGGAAGCGACGCAGTCGGGTCCGGCTCAGCGCCAGGCCACAGACCGTCTGGTTCTGGCCGGGCAACCAGGCGTGCACCTCCCCACCCGGCTGGCGTACGCCATCGGGCCCGACCTCCTCGCCGGAGGCCGCCACGGCTGGCAAGCGGCTCGATCCCATGCCGGTCCTGGTTCCCCACCGACCCAATCCCATGCACCGCCGCGCGAGGTCGCTGGATTCACCCCAGCTCACGACCCAGCGCCTCGGAGTTGGGAATTCCGGCTGCAGCTTTGCTACGTGCAAGGTCAATCGGCCCTGCCACCAAAACTGAGCGATGGCAGGTAGGTCTCCCACCGGCATACGCCGGTCCGCTGGCCGTGGCAGTGGACGTCGATGCCGCCCGCCACACGGGCTGTCCGGACTGTCCGGGCGCAATTGAGCTGTGGAACGTCACGAGTTCGGTGCCGCGGTGCGCCAGTTGCGGGAGAGTACGGCGCTGACCGGGTTCACGAACGTCCTCTCTCGCCTTGCTGGCGGCGTGCGGGGCGAGTTCAACTTCAACCCCGACGGGGGACGGCACTCTCATCCGCTGGACCTACGAGTTCAAGCCGCTCCCAGGCCGGCGCCCTATCCTCGCCGGTCCCTTCGCCCCCCCTGTGGCGCAGTTACATAGCGGCCGCCCTGCGCCGGTGCGTGCAGGTGGCCGAGGCGCAGCAGCCGCGGCTGTAGCAGTCCCGGCCAGAGCAGTCCGGGCCAGCCACAGGAAAGTACGCGAGGTGGCGGTGCTCTCCACGAGGATCAAACGAGCGGCCCCGTCGAGTTGCCTTCGGGGGACGCGCCGCCGCCCGGCCGATCGAACCAACCGACCGACCGCACACTCCAGGAGACGATTTCGATGATTCCCGACGACGATCCCACTCGCTCGCTGACCGTGGCGGACCCCGACGGTCCCGACACGACCTACATCTCCCTGGTGGGCAACACCTACGGCATGTTGATCACAGGCGAGCAGACCAACGGCGCGTACTGCCTGATCGACATGCGCGTCCCCGACGGCGGCGGGCCGCCGCCGCACCGGCACGATTTCGAGGAGATGTTTACGATCCTTGAGGGCGAGATCGAGTTCACCTTCCGCGGCGAGAAGCACGTCGTGCGGGCCGGCTCCACGATCAACATCCCGGCCAACGCACCGCGCAACTTCCGCAACACCTCCGGTGCACCGGCCCACATGCTCTGTATGTGCACCCCGGCCGGGCAGGACGAATACTTCACCCGCATCGGCGACGTCGTCGCGGGCAAGGACGCACCGCCACCGCAGCTCTCACCGGACGAACTCGCCGAACGCCGCCGCCGCGGTGCCGAGCTGGCCTCGACCTACCGCAGCGAGTTCCTGTGACCAGCCAACCGCTGGCGCTCTGACGATATCGAGCCCGGGCAGCAGCATCCGTCGGACTGACTGCGGAAGGGGTCCGAGCCGCATGTGCGTGGCTGGGGCCCCTCGCCGGTTCACCGTCGAGGGGTGATAAAGCCATACTGGGGACAAAGCGGTGCGAAGTTCGCCGCACATGTTGCAGCAGCTGCAGACGGCAACCACTTCGCCAGTTGGCCGTCTCAGCGTGCCACCCGGCCGTGCACCGTTAACGGTGATCGCCCAGCGCTCACACCGCCGCGGGTGTAGATCAGCATCGCTCCCCTGGACCGGGGGCGGACATCAGCCGGGGAGCAGACGGTCGGGTAACCTGAGCGCGCGGGCCGCTAGCTCAATGGCAGAGCTGTGGACTTTTAATCCATAGGTTCAGGGTTCGAGTCCCTGGCGGCCCACTTCTCCGCAGGTCAGCAGGCATGATCGGGGCTGCCGGCACGACGATCGGGGCCGATACAGCAGCGAAGTACAGCCGTAAGCTCGTGCGACACTGGCTCGCGTGCTGCCGCCCTATCTCGCACGTGAACTTGAGATCCTGCGTAGGGCGTACCCCGGCGGGGTTCCTGATGCGGACTACCTACCTCTCCTCGTTGTGCTGTGGCCCGACTTCTCTGACCGAAACCTCGCCGACGTCGTCGCCGAACTGGTCCATGGTCACCCTGCCGACGTCAACCACCACGCCACTCTGGCTGTCGGGCCGAAGCGGCCGCCCGCGTCCGACGTCGAGCGGGTGCGCGAACTGTTAGCCTCAGCGGGTTACGTGGCCGATGACCAGGAGACTCAGGAGTAACCGGCTTAGCATCTACGGCGTCACCGCAAGGTCTCTCCCAGCCGCTTGAGCGCGTCGCGGGTGGCCGCCGACGACACCACCGTGTAGATCTCCATGGTGATGGCGAACTGCGCGTGCCGAAGGATCTGCATCGCCACCCGTGGATGCACGTCCAGGTCGGCCAGGAGCGAGGCACAGGTCCGCCGGGCGTCCCGGACCGTGATCCGCCGGACTCCCGCCGCGTCGCAGCGCCGGTCCCAGAAGCGGTTGAAGTTGCGCGGCTCGACCGGTCGGCCGTAGCGGGTGGTGAAGATCAGGTCGGACGGCTGCCATGCCGGTCCGGCGACGTCCCGAGCGGCGTTCTGGGCGACGCGGCGTCGGCCCAGCGCCACGGTGCAGATGTCCGGCAGCGGCAGGGTGGCGTCCGAGGCGGCCGTCTTCGTCTCCCGGTGCAGCAGTTCGGCACCGACCCGCTGGAGCTGCCGGTCGATGGTCAACTCCCCCGCGTCGAGGTCGACGTCAGCCCAGGTGATCCCCAACATCTCGCCCTTGCGCAGACCGAGCACCAGGACCAGGGCGTACGCGGCGTAGAGCGGGTCGTCGTCGGCGCGGGCCGACTCCAGGAAGCACCGTGCCTCGTCGCTCGTCCACGCCTTCCGCTTGCGCTTCCGTACCGGTGGCAGCTTCACCAGGGACGCGACGTTGCGGGTGATCAGCCCTTCGGTGATGGCTTGGGAGAGCAGGGTCCGGAGCACGGTCCGCAGGTGGGTGACACTGGTTGCCGAGGGCAGATCCTGGCAGCAGCGGCCGAGAGCACAGCAGCGACGCTGCGCGGGCTTGCGCCGCTCGTCCTTGCCCTGGGCGCAGCACTGGCAGGTCCGCCCGACCTCGTTGATCCAGGTCTGCACGTCGCTGACCCTGAGCTTGTCGAGGCGTTTCCGGCCCAGCCCCGGGACGAGGTAGAGCCGGGCCACCACCTCGTAGGTGACGTAGCTGCCCGGGGCAAGGTTCGGCTTGACGATCTCGCTCAACCAGTAGCCGGCGTACTCCCCCACCGTCGGGGACCGCGTCGCCACCGGGCCGGCTTTGGCCTGCCCGTGCAGCTTGATCCACTTGTCGTGGACCTCTTCGCGGGTCTTTCCGTAGACCCACTTCCGGCCCCGCTTGCCGTCGGGCTTCTCAACCCAGACGTACGCGGCGAAGCCGTTCCGGTACGGGAAGATCGACCCCTCACCGTTAGCTCGTGCACGTCCGGGCATCAGGCCGCCTCCTGACGCTCGACCTGATCACGGATGTACTCGTCCACCCACTCCGGGAGGACGCGGCGGTATTTGCCGTCCTTGATGGAGCGCAGCTCGCCGGTGGCGATCTTCATCTTGACCTTGGAAATGCCGAAGCCGAGCAGGACGGCGACCTCGGCGGGCGAGTACCAGCGCGGAGTGAGGTCTCGGCTCATGCGGCGGCCCCGATGAGCCAGGCAGCGTGGGCGAGTTCTTCCCGGCCGACACGTCGGCTCTCGCGTCGCTGCCACGCGGCGGTGTTGGCAAGCAGGGCGTCACCGTCGCTGAGCCAGCCGGACCCGATGTAGGTGAGGGTGCCGACGGTGATGGCGTCGGTGGTGTCGTCGTCTTCCGTGCGGCGGTAGGTGGCGCGGGTGTCTCGGAGCAGGCCGAAGGTGACGGAGTAGCGACGGGCTTTGGTGAGGAAGTGGCCGCCGAAGCCGAGCATGTGCGCCCAGCGTCGCAGGCCGGCATAGGCGTTCGATTTAGTGTCAAGGCTGTCTTGACGGTCGCCAGCCGTTGCGGCGCCGCTGGTGGTGTCGGTTCCGGTGGGCCGTCCGAGGTGCCAGCAGGCGTCGATGAGGCGGGCGAGGTGGTCGCCTTCTGGGTCGGCGTAGTCGTCGATGGTCGCCGGGGTAAGCCGAGTGGAGATGTGGCCGGTGGCCTCGGTGGCCTTCGTGGCGTACTTGGCCAGGTAGGCGGCCACCTTGCCGTCGGTCAGCTCGCCACCACGGCTGTTGATCCGTCGGACGTCGAGCTGCTCACCCCAAACCACCTGCCAGCCGTGCGGCCGGTCCGGGTGTGCGGGTGTGGTGACGGTGATCCGGGAGGCGGCGACGCGGATGGCTGCGTCCAGGTCATCGACAGTGATTCCGGCCGGTGGCGGCACGAGAGCGTCCGGGTCGTCGGGGTCGACGCCGTCGAGGCGCAGCACGGCGTGGAAATGCACGGCTGCCCTTCTCTGCATCTCGGCAACCTTGCCGTGCGACACCCGCACGGGCGGCACCCGGCGCACCTTGCCGGAGTCAGTGACGACCTGGACCTGCGGGAGGCCGCGACGTCGGCACAGCACGGCGAGGTGCCGTTCCATGGCCTGCTTGGTGCGTCGCCACAGCTCACCGGAGAAGTAGTTCCAGACGGCCTGGTGGTCGTGGTCGTAGCAGTCCAGGCACAACGGCCGCCCGAGCCGGGGATCGTCAGCGTCGTGACGGACGAAGCAGGCCGCGGGCTGACCGTGCTGGCAGGTGCCCGCGGTGCTGCGGGCGCGGCAGGGAGCGGGCCGGCAGTCGCAGCGCCGCCGGGTAGCACAGGTGTGGCGGGGAACGTGCCGGTGATGGACCGGGCCGAAGGACGGGGCGGTGAAGGTGGCGAAGACAACCGGGTGCCGACCTACCGAATCGGGTACGCCCTTGCCGCCGGTCAGGCCGCAGCGGACGACCTGGTAGGCGTCACCCTGGTAGACCCAGGCGCAGTCTCGGCATTGCGATTCGCGGCGGTTGCCGCACGCCTTGTACAGCGCCCGGTCGGGCAGCTCGTCGGTGTGCTGGTCCACCAAAACGCGGCCGGTGACTCGCTCGACGGCGGCGATAGTGCCGGAGAGGCGGATCGGGCGGGAGCAGCCGCCGGCGGAAGCGGTGTGCTCCAGCCAGCCGGAGAACTCCGGCGTGGCGGCGCGATGCAGGGCTTGGGCGTCACGGCCGCTGGCAACGCCGGGACGGTACAGGGTGTGCTGGCTGGACACGGTCTTCTCCTCTAGGGGTGGCAGGGACGGGAGACGAAGCACCACCAGCCGTGGACGTTGGTCCGCTGGTGGTGTTCGTCGTGTCTCCTGGCACCGCCGGAAGGGCGGCCGACGCCGGAGGGCGGGTTCGTGGTGATGCCACGTACCGCCGATGGTCATGTCCTTTCGCGCTCATGGACTCGGTGATCGGGGCCGGCACGAGTGGGGAGCCTGGAATATCGGCATTCGGCGGGTTGCCGCAGGCTGCCCCCACCCGTGGAGGTGTGCGAATCCGGGCCATCGTGGACGGCAGGGAAGGCCGTGCTGGGCCGCTCAGCGGATTCGGGAGACCGGCACGATGGCCGGTGCGATCGACAGCTGGCGGGACGTGACCCGCATCAGCGGCAGGAAGGCCGCTCAGCGTCTCTGAGTTCGAGCCCAGCGATTAGGCAGGAAGGCCGCGCTAGCGTGCTCGACGAGCGCCAGAGTAGCACCGCGTGCCGACACGTCAACCCGCCGTGACATCGGAGGTCGGGGCGGGACCCGCCGGCCGCCAGCCGATGTGGGAGGACTTTCTGTACGTCTATCAAGGCGGCCCGAGACGGGCCGCAAGCGCCGCCGCCTGGGCGCGCGTCCGACGCTCCGCTGTCGCTCCACGGCGGCCACGCAAGACGCCCGGCGGCTGGCGCGGAGAGCGGGAAGCCCAGGGCCGCCGCAGACGGTAGCGCCGAGTGTGGTTGGTATTCATGGGCCGGCAGCCGGCCGGAGCGCGGCGGCCGTTGCACCGCCGCGCCGTGGGGCGACTCTCGGCCGGCCGTGGTGGGGATGCGGCGCGGAGGATGCGGGGCCGCCCCTCCAGCCTCAAGGGTGCTTCGCATCGCTGCGCGACGGCCCTGCGGGCCGCCCTTGACCCCGGAGCCTCTGCGACCCCTCGGGCCGGCGTTGCCGGCAGGCGGAGGCCTGCCCGGGGTGCCCGCGCCGCATCCCCACCACAGCCTCGTCGCGGCGGTCGGGGCGGCGAACATCGATGTCAAGGCCCCCTTGACGGCCCCGGAGGCATGTGGCCGATCTCGTCCGGCACGTCAAGAGCGTCCATCTTCAGGCCCACGAACTGGACCAGAGTTGCCATGCCCGGCACCAGACTTGCGATGCTCCACGTGGTGATCAGTGCAGTAGGCGTGCTGACGACGGCAATCGCCACTTCGGGTGCCTTCGGACTGAGGGCCGCGAGGACGATAAGGCCAAGCATTGCCACGACGCCGAGCACGGCTGTGAAGAGGAAGGGAGCCAGGAAGTAGACCGGATCCATACCGATCGCTCGGATCTTCCTCAGGAAGGCTTGATCCATGAAGGCGGCCTGAAATGAGATACCTGCGACCACGGCTCCGACGATCACTCCGACGACGCCGATGGCGCCTGGTGCGGCCCGTAGAACCGCGTCGGGGTAGGTGAAGGACAATGCCAGCGCCGCCACCCCGAAGAGCACTCCGATAGCGAGGTCAACACGCAGGAGTTCGCTCAGCTTGAAGTCCAGCGCGGTCCACAAATGTCGGTTGATCGAGCTAACCAAGGTCGTCACCCTCCCTTCGCGTTAGAACAAACGTACGCTTCGGGTGTGACATACCCGGGCTTGATCGTCTATCCGGCGGGGCGCGACGGGCGAGTGTCTGCGTAGACCACGAGGGCTCTCAGCACAAGGTCCATCCCGCGCTCTAGGTCTCGACCGTAGTCATCGATGCGGGTCTCATCAGTCTTGAGGTCACTGTCGAACTTGGCATCTACGCCTTGGGCTTCGCGCGACTTCATGAAGACACGGGCATCCCCGGTTTCCAACCCCTGGAGCTTGTCCCAGAAGGCGTCGGCCTCGACGTTGAGTGCCTGGGATGGATAGGCAGCAAACTCCTCCGTTGCCCTTCTTGCCTGCATTGAGCGCATCTTGGCTCGCACCTCGTCCAAGTCTCGTCCCGGGTTGGAGAACTTGACGGTGCGCCGAAGGAGCTTGACGTAGGGGTGCCGATTGATCCACTCCTGCACGGTGTCCTGAGACACAACGGGGTCACACTCCCAGTCCGCTGGGAGAAGGCCCAAGTTCTGCGCGGCCGTCGAGAGCGCCTTTCCCAACGCCGGGCGGAAGGTCTCGGCGCGAATCCGGTGCGTGGTCGTGAACGCCACCCAGCGGTTGTGCTCTCGGAGGTCGACGGCAAACGGGACGACCGTGTCTTGAGAGGCGGCGTCCGAGTCCTCGGTAGCGCCCTTGATCCATGACCAACTGTCGTTGTCGAAGGATCGCTTCTGCTCCATGACGGAGTAGCCCAAGACGCCGGTCATGAAGTCGTCGCCCATCGCCAACCGCATGTCGGCCGCGTACCAGGTGCGTGCGGGCCGCTCTGGTGTCGCCGGAGCGAGGAAGGTCATCAGACGGCTATCCGCGAGAGCCCGCATGTCCTCAGCGAAGGGGCGCATGTCGAGGGTGCTGTTACGGCGGTTGATACGAGCGAACACTACTCGGCGCTGCTTCGTCACAGAGGTCTCCGTTCGGGATAGGAAACACTCCCAGTCCGAACAATCTATGGATCTCAGCGCGAGGCGGGGATCCCAGAGAGTGTCCTAGATGTGACAGAGATTTCCTGGCTTCGGGGTTGCGTGGGGCACCATCCGCCAGGCGGTCGTTAGGCGATGGGGCTGCCTCCGGGCCGTCCGGGCCGTCCCCAGGCCGCCAAACGCCGACCAGAGTCAACCGACGACCGACCAGCAGCACCCGGAGAAAAGCAGGTAGGCCACCGCGTAAGGCGGCTGACCTGCTGGGCGACGACGAGTCGACCTGTACGCCGGTTTCTTGTGTCGAATCGGGCGTGGACAGTAGGCGGACCTGGTGCCAAGATCCTCGGGATGACGCCGACGCCTTGGTGGGCCACATTGCTGACTGCCCTCGGCGGCTCACTGGTCGGTGGCCTCTTCACTTTCGCAGGCGCTGCTTGGTCTCAACGAGCTACACGCGAGCGCGAGCTGACGATGGATGAGCTACGTCACGCACGGCACCGAGCGGATCAGCTTCGCGATATCCGACACCAGCTCTTTGTCGATATGGCGGAACATGTTGAGGATCGCCAGGTCTGGTACGAGAACATTAACGCGGGACGCAATCGGGCCGCTGACCTCGCCACTCTGGGGGTACACCGCAACCAGCTCACTGGGCGCGTCAAGCTCTACACCACGCCGGTGGTTCAGCAAGTCTGGCTCACGTTAATCCGGGCCGACGGGGTGATCGATGATGAGATCAACATGGGGCACTACCACCACGACCAGTCAGGCGATGCAGGCCTCTATGACGAGCGGTGTGTCCCGCGGGCACAAGCTGCTGCCGCTCTCATGACCGCAGCTATAAGGCTCGCCCTAGCCGGTGATGATGCGCAGACGTTGACTCTTGATGATGAGGAGGCCCTCCTGCTCGCGGAGGTGCGGGCGCTTCCCGCCCATCCGTACCTCACGCCGACACCTGAGTTGGTGTCGGAGATCTGTTCGGAGGCCTTTGCTCGGCTCCGCGCCGCCGAAACACGATGGGCAATCGATGACGTGCCGCAGCGGCCAGCACTCGACATCGACGACGAAGAGCAGCTCTAGGCCGTCGCTAGGCAGTCAGAGTCGGACCAGCGGTGACCTGGCCAAGAAGGACTATCGACGCTAGGTGGGCGACTCTCGACGGCGGGTCTGGGGCACACACGGGGCACAAGACACCGTGAAACGTCGTCAACGAGCAAGCAACCATGGCAGCCCGAGACGTCGTGTGAGCAGGCGTCGAACTACGTCGCCGCTGGTAGCAAGGCAGCGGCTCTTGGTTCCGCTTCAACGTCTGACATCCGGGCTGGGTAACTAACCGCGGGACGACAGGCTTGGGCAACCCCGGGCGTCCAGGACTCAGGTTGACCCCTCGAAGGGCTCAGCACCGCTGCTGCCGCAGCTCGCAGATTGCCGCTGCTTCCGTTAGGACACCCTAGTCGGGGCTTGGCGGCGAATCGGCCGCGCTTAGCGTTCGTGGCCGTTCCACAGTAGAAGCTTGTGGCGATAGGCCTGCTGTCAGCTGCGCCGACCGCGCCAAAGCGAGTTTCTCGCGCTCGGCCCGACCATGCGGAGGCCATAAGGTTCGATCTCAAACCGCGCGAGTCGGATACGGAACTGTGCCCTTTCTAGGGCCGTCCACTGCTGAAGATCGGAAGCGCTTGCCTCGATCTCGTGCAGAATCGCGACCACCTGGGCTAAGGCGCGCGCTTCCCGCGCGATCGGGCCTCTCTGTCGCTCATACACCATGAAGGCAAACACAAGAATGAGCACCAGATATAGAATTCCGACCGCTAGAACGTATTGGCGGACCGTGTCTCGGATGTCACTAAACAGGTAGACGCCAATTATGGCAGCCGCTACGAGGATCGTCAGTAACGCAATCTGAGTCCTAAGAAGGATCCACCGCCTCGTTAACACCTCGTATCGCTCTTGGATGCTTTCCGCTAGCCCCAGGAGATCGTTCGCCTCCGCAATCCGTTGGTCGTCCCGTTCGTTGCTCACTGCCGGCACCGTTCGTAGATGGCATTGGCAAGGTGCAGGATAAGACCCTGCCTTTCTTGATTGCCGAGGGTGGGTGACACCTTTTCCCCGGCCCACTCGAAGTCTTCGATCCAGGCACAAGCGGGTAGGAGGTCGTATGTCATGTTGTCCGTACCGACGCGATGACGCAACGTATTGACCAACTCAAAGAACGCACCGCCATCTGATCCGTAATATCGGCGGGCAGCCAAACGCTCTGCCTCGCTGCCATAAAGATCGAGCTTGTCGGCTGCGACAAGTAGCCAGGGTGCCTTGCGATGCTTCTTGGCCGCTACACGGATAGCGTTCGAAACTGCGGCAAAGTCCTCAAGTTCGCGTTGGCGATGGTGCTCCCGATACTTCTCCAGCGTGTCGATACCGTTTTCGCGAAGATACTCGACTTGGAATGGGTCTCTTTGTGCAGCGAAGCCATTGCAGACGACGTGGACAACCCCGTCAACTGGTTGTTTCGTATCGAATGCCTGAGCCAGGTGCTCCAGTCGCGGTTGGGACAACTGACCCGGGATCACCGTGATTGCCATTTTGTTGCCACTCTGGTTGACCTTGCCCCGTTCGGCGTTAACCGACCGGCCGGGCGGCAGGTATTTCGGATCGAAACCCCGTCCCGTCAAGTGATCTAGGAGCACAGTCTTACCGACACCCGGCATCCCTGTGAAGACGATGTGCGACTTCTTTCCCACAAGCTTCTCTAGGGTCTTCCCCCAAATGCTCCGGATCTCCTCGCGATACCGGTATGCCGCAAGCGCTCCTGACGGGATGGTGACCCAAGGGTCCACAGTGAGCTCCTCAGTCTCATGACCGTCGCCTGCCCCGCAGAGCGTACCTAGCGCGAGCGGTCAGTGCGTGGTCCCAAACGCCGGCGACTTGGTTGAGATGGCGAAGATACCAATCACAGTCATGCTGCCGCTGCCCTGAGTAACAGTCAGCGACAGCTCGGTGAGTCAGTGCCTGACAGCCATCGGCCCGGCCGACTGGGTACGTTGAGGTGGTGAGACGCCCGAGATCAAGGCGGCAAGAGGGCGGCACAAGCTCTGATGCGGGTCGAGCCCGAACCGTAACCGACCACGCGAGATGCCTGTGCCTCGAGCTGGATCGCCATCCGATGGCAGCAACCAAGAGATTGAAACCGGGTCGCCCCAGCGGGGGCCGGACCACGGTCGACGGCGGGATGGCTGTCGACAGCAGCGCTGACAGCAACGGGGACGGACGGCGGCACCCTGGCGAGGGCTGGCATGGACGAGGTTCCGAGCGTGCGGCCGTTCCCGGACACGTACGGACGCGACGCACAGAGCTCAGACGGAAGTAGCCCAGACATGAGGGAGATGGACCAGTTTGGGCCACTTCCAGGCAGCCGGGGTGTCGCGCCAGCGGCATGTTCCTCTTGTAAGCGAGACGTCCGGGACGGGAGAGGTGAAGGATCGGCCGACCGTTGGGCGGAGGTCAGTCGACGCTCTGCGCTTGCCGGATCATGCTGCTCGGCTGCGCCCCGTCTGGCTTGCCGGGCGATTCGCCGACGGCTAGAAGTTCTCCCGCCACCAGGTAGGTGCTTATGGCGCACAGCTCAGCCTCGTGGACGCCCAGCTCTGCGTGGACTCCCTTGTTGGCCAGTTTGTCCAGAGCGGTGAAGCGCTCATAGAGACCGCCGAGTGCGGTCTTGACGGTGTCGGCGGTCGCCTCGCTCTCGGCGTTGTCCTTGATGAATTGATAGATCCGGTTCCGGTAGGCCGCGTCGTTTAACGAGACACCCGCCTCGGTCGTGGCACCCGGAACGCCGGGAAGAAGGTGGTCAGCGATGGCTTTCAGGATCCGCCGGCACGTCGTGACCGCCTGCGCCAGGTCCTCGGTCAGCGGTGCCGCTGGATTTTTTGTCGCCTCCTGAAGCCGTCGGTAGACAGCGCTGAATTGGTCTAACACCGTCGGGGCGCCCTGAGCCAACAGTCCGTCGACTCTGGAGCGGAAGCGCTCGAAGATCCGCTCGTTGACGTTGGCGTAGGTCAGCTGCCGTTCCCATTCACAGAGGGCGGCGAAGACGGTGTGACGAACGTGCTCGCGAATCTTCAGGAAGCGGTTGGTGAGCTGCATCTTCTGGTGCGGATCTAGTCCCTGGTCGGCGCCGATGCCGGTAAGGAGAGCGTCGACTTCAGCGAGCCCGCGGCCGTCGATCTTGCCCTTATCGGGCCCATCGGTGATGGCGCGCACGCTTTCGTAGATGGTGAACGCTTCCTCGACGGGCCCGTTCGGGTCGTCCCACAGCGACGGGTTGGCCATAAGGCGTCGGGTGTCGATGGCGTTGGCCGGGGGATGACCGCCGAGCGGCTTCAGTTCCAGCCCGAGGTACACGGCGAAGACCGTGTCTCCTAGCAGGGAAGCGATGCGAGCAGCGCGGCGCGCACTGACATCGATCGCCCGGTCGTCGAGTTCGTTTAGAGCTTGCTGGACGAGTGATAGCAACTGCTCGCTTCCGAGATTCGCCACTACAGAACCATATGCCGTCCAGTCCTCGGGTCACGCCCCGTCCGGCCTTGGCAGATTTGGCCGGTTGGCGGGCAGGCGCAAAGGACGGGCGATGTGGACGCCGCCGCCAGGTCCGGCCGGCGCAGCACGTCCCGGCGGGCGCCCTAGTGCCCCGTCGGGCCGAACTCACCGCCCTCGTCGGCGGTGAACGGTCCTCGTCTTCCGCCCCCAGGCCATAGTGGGAGGGGCCACCCGGGGCGAGGCGAGAAGCGACGAAGCAGCGAAGGGCCTGGCGGCCGCTGGCGGGCTTTGTCAACAGACCGTGGCAGCAGCTGGCCACCGTCGCTACTCGACCCCGAACATCACTCGCCGACAGCATGAAACCGGTTCCCCCCGATGGTGGTCATGACGAGCGGGTCACCGTAGATTGCGGCGTGATGGACTAGCTGCGCGGTCTCAGCCAGAAGTAGCGCGAGCCGTCGGGTCCCGCCGAGCAGCCAAGCGAGCAGCAAAACCGGCGAGAATCAGCGGACGATCGCGGACCGGGGCACCATGTTGGGCACGAGGACGGGGCGGCGGACCAGGACCGGGCCACCGACTCGTAATGCGTAGGTCAGTGCTAAGACGCTGCCTGTATGACCGCTCCGACCACGCTGGCAACCGCGGCGACGCCAACACCTACCAGCACCCACACCTGGGACAACCGCTGATGACGCATGTCTCGCTCTGCCCGTGCTTCTTGCGTTACGAAGTCCAGCAGCGCGCGAAGGGTGTCCGCGTCTAGCTCTTCGCCCCTGCCGTCCTGCGTAGGTGTTGGGTCGCTCAGCGAGCGCGGTTGATTGTCGGAATTTTGAGGGCCTAGGTCGCCAGTGTTTCGGGGGCGTGGCCGGCGTAGCGCGTACCTTGCATGCAAGGTGTACGAATGTTGCCGCCCGGCCGCCGTGTCCACCAAAGATCCCCTACGAAAGAGACCGGGAAACTGGTTGAGGGCCGCCGTCAGTTTGGCCTCGTCAAGGCCGAGGTCCCTAGATAGACCATGTGGTGCCCGACTGCGCCAGCCGGTCAACCCGAGGTAGGTGATCAGCGCAAGTAGCACTTCCAGTTGAACGCCGTACTGCTCAGATCGCCTCACCGCCCTACCTTGCCGAGCATGCAGCGAAACTTCAACCACGACGGCACCGATTCCTGGCATGCCAGCCAGCGAAGACCCTCTCCGTCAGGTAGCGAGGCAGCAACAAGGCAGCGCGGGCCTTGATGCAGGTCGTTCCCGAACGTCAACTGACAAAGTCGCGCACCTGCTCGTTGGCGCGGGCCGACACCGGCTGGCAGTGGCTGACAGATCGAGTCCGCATCCCCCCAACGGGGGTCGCTGACGGCTGCGGCAGGGGTCAGCGGCCGACGCGGATGCGGACGGCGGCGTATACCTCGCGCGAGCCGTCGGCCCGGAAGATCACGATGACCGGGATGCCCTCACCGATCTCCAGCTCGCGCCGTTCGGCGGGGGTGGGCATCCGAGCGGTGGCGGTGTCGCCCTTGAGGAGGGTCACCGTTTCGGTCGGCTCGTCGGCGCGGACGAACGTGCCGCGCGGTGGTTCCACGATCACGAGCCCTTCCGACCGGAGTAGCGCTACCGCCTGTCGGACGCTCGTGCGGCTCAGCCCGTACTCCTGAGCCAACCGCAGCTCGCTGGGAAGCGAGGCCCCGGGCGCGAGGTCGCCAGACGCGATCCGGTCTCGCAGGAGGTCTGCGAGCTGCCGGAACACGGCGCGATCCGCGCTGGGGTCGATCACAAATGTGACGCTACGTGTCCAACAGTTCTACATCTTATTGTATCTACAGTCCTACGTCGTTACGGTGACATGAGCTGGGACAACAGCCGGCGACCGGCTCCACCTGCCCGTGAGATCGAAGAACGCCCGAGGGGAGACCTGGTGCCTCGCGTGTCGTACGAGGAGTACCTAGTGGCCGTCGCGCTAACCCTGGCAAGGCGGCACCGACCGGTCTGGTCATGGCAGCGATGGCGGAAGGTCTGCCGATGCGGGGGCGAGTTGCCCTGCCATACGAGGCATCGAATCCCGATCAACCGGGGTCACTGGCCCTCAGAGGACGGCCGGCTATCCGCTTCGTCATCGGAACCGTCGGCCGAGCGGGGGGAGCCGAAGTGACGAACCACCTCCCGATCACGCCGGCCTGGACCTGCGGCGGCTGCGGTGCCGACTGGCCCTGTCACACCCGCCGCCGAGAGCTGCGAGCGGAGTACGACCGCGCCCCCGTGTCACTCGCCCTCTACCTGGCCGCCCAACTAGTAGACGCCGCCCAGGACCTGTCCCAAGTCCCCGCCGGCCACCTGCACCACCGCTTCCTCGGCTGGACCCGATGAGCATCCTGCGACCCGGCGACGGGAAGTACCACTACAGCGACGGCTCCCACAAATGGATCCCGCCGGACCCCGATTACGACCAGGAGGTCTGGAACGAGCAGGTCCGCCAGCACAAGCACGGACACCTCATGAACGAGCGCCCCAAGGTCCGCATCCAGCGCCTCGTCTGATGCCAGCAGTACAGCAGCGGAGTACAGCAACCGTGCAGGCCGAACCGGACCGAAAAGCACGCCAGCAGCCCGGGTGACCTCGAACCACACCGCAGGAGGCCGGCTCGCCGGCAATCCATAGGTTCAGGGTTCGAGTCCCTGGCGGCCCACCTTTCACCCCTTCTGAGCTGCAAAAACGCCAGCCAAAGATCATCGGGCACAACCAGGGCACAACCTAGATCCGATCTTGGCCGGTGGAGGGTTCCCGCCGCTTGCCGTCTGCCTGCCGCAGGAGGTTGCCGACCAAGCCGCGCGGGCGGTCCTTCTTCGGCAGCCAGTGGACGTAGGTTTCCAGCGTGATCCGCAGGTTGGCGTGCCGTAGCGCCTTCTGCACCCCCTGGCGCTCGACGCCGTTGCTCATCAGCGTGGTGGCGAAGAAGTGGCGCAGGGAGTGGAAGGTTCCTTCCTTCGGCCAACCAGCGGCTTCGCGCCAGTCCGCCCACAGCTCCGACCAGTAGGTGTCGGTCAGCAGCTTCCCTCGGGACGAGGTGAACAGGACGGCCACCGGTCGAGTCCGCCGCTCCCCCGTGGTGATGTCGGGAAGCTCGAACTCGACGGGGCCGACGTCGCTGATGTGTGCGGTCAGTTCTTCGGTGACCACCGCGTCCAGGTCGACGGTGCCGGCGGAACCGCTCTTGGGTGTCGAGAGGTAGAAGCCGCCGAAGTGCTCCGGCGAGTGCCGCAACTGCTGGACGACGTGTAGCTCTCCACGGTCGAAGTCGGCGCAGCGCGGGCCGTCTTCCATCCCCAGCACCTCACCAAGGCGAAGCCCTTCCCCCGCCCCCAGCCAGATAGCGGCCCGGTATTCGACGCGTTGGTTCTGATCTGTCGTACTCCGCTTGATGCGTTACACGGTGACCGGGGCCGGTCGCGGCACAGCGCCAGATGGACGCGATCGAGCGTATGGAGTCTCGTGTCGAGCGGTCGCAAGGACGCGTTCGTTGGGCGCGAGGCGCGCCGGCTGGCGCCGGCTCTCACATCAGTTCGAGCACGACCCCGTCCTCGAACTCCTCTCCACCGGCACCATGGGCACGGACGATTTCGACAAGCATGTCGAAGAGCGTCGGACCTCTTCCTTGCTGGGCGTCGCTGATCCTTGCTCGGACGCTCGCCCGGTTCGACGGGTGGCAGGTGCGCAGAATCTGTTCGAGCCAACGGATCGTCGCATGGTGGCTGAGCGCCGCCCTGGACAAGTCGGAGTTGATCCATCTGAACACCCAGCCATCCTCGGGCGTGCCGAAACCACCTCGAAGGATGTCGTTGAAGGCGTCCAGGTTCCCGTTCCAGGCGTAGTGGCAGAGCAGGCTCGAGAACTCGCGGGCGAAGCCGTCGAGGTCGGAGAAGTTCCCCCCGTCGATAACCAGCACAGGAAGAGCTTCGCCGCCGGTAATTATGATCGAAGTATGGAGTGCGTTGCCGACGGCAGCATCCTCATTTGCCGCTGACAGCGCGTCTTGACCGGCAGCGAGGATCGGACGCCCCAGCGAAGGCGGCACGCCGGTTACGCACTGTGACAGCCGAGCCCGGGAGAGTCGATCGACTGTCACCCTTCAAGTGAAGCCGATGTGCAACGGATCAAGTGGAGCCCGACAGCGTTGGTTCTGATCTGCCTGGTCTCGCATGATGGTTGACAAACCGGCCTCAGCTGACGCTTGACATGATCACGCTGAGTCTGGACGAGCCAAGCGGCGATAGGTCAGAACCATTCGGTGCCGACTTCGGTGATGCGTGCGACCAACACATCATGGGTCCGGGTCCGTGACCAGATGTCGACGCATCGGCTATCGGTGCCGAGTTCGACCACATCAGCCCCTTGCTCCCAGGGGGCTGGCCAGGCGCCGAAGCGGCGAATCTCTATTAGGCCGTGTGCCGCTAAGGAGGCCAGCGCCGGTCCAAGGAGGGCAGCCACCTGCTCTGTCGTCGGCAGCTCGCCAGCCACGCAGTCGATGAAGGCTTCCGCGATCTCCCAGAGCGGTCGTGGCGTGTCTTCTTCCAGTGGGCTGAGCACGAGGTACTCGGCGTTGGTCAGCCCGTCTAGGTCAACCATGGTGCGGATTGTCCTCCATCGTGCCGGTGCCCCTGACGTGGCCAGACCGCTACACCGACCGGGAACGTGCCCGGTCATCGCCGGCCCGTAGGGCATCCTGCATGCCGCGACTCGCGCGATTGCCGCGATCATGTCAAACATCAACCGAGGCCGCCGCAGCCGTCGACCAGGGGCCGACCGACACCGGTCGCCGATCGGGGACCCCGCGCCTCTTAGCGCAAGCGCACGAGGCGCACCCCGAACGGTTGCAGCCCGCCGACGGCGCGACATACGAAGGAGCCCCGGGCCGCCATGATGAGTGGCAGATCCGGGGCTTCGGTGTTGAAGGCGACGACCAGGGCGTGCCTCTGGCGGGGCGCTCAGGCGCTCTGGGATGGTTGGCGGCCATCCCGACAACCTCCGTCCGGGCAGAGCCGAGCAGGTGGGGCCTGCCCGGTCAAGGTCGTTCAGACGGTGGTGTGCTCCACCTTGACCGGGCAGGCCCCACCCACTCCACGGTGTGCGGACGAAGGCCGACGGGATGGCTTGAGGGCGCAGCAGCGGGGGCGGGCCGAAGATCATCGGGCACAGATCCGGCACAACTGAGGCCGAGAAGGGCTGTAAACGGCTGTCAGACAACGGAAGAGTTCGCCCAGGTAAGCGCGTCGATCCGCCCGGTTCGCCATGATCCATCCGGCACGAGAGGGATTCAGGGTTCGAGTCCCTGGCGGCCCACTCCTCCGCAGCTCAGCGGCCCTTTGCGGGGCCGCTGTTGCCGTGAGCGGGGCTGGTGCAGCAGCGAATACAAGCAATCACCATTGCTCATCGAGGACCGCAATCTGCTTGCGGAGGGTTCGGGCATCCTTCGGCGGCAGGGCCGCAACGGCGACGTCCAAGATCCAGCGCAGCTCGGGCGGGTTCGGACAGCACTCCATCACCCCGCAGCCGGAGGTGGGGTCCCACAGGCGATGCCATGGGTGGTCCACGAACCAGGACCACGTCAGCAGAGCATCAGTGACGGCGTGGTCCCAGAGGCGGGTGCGTTCGAGGTAGGCGATGGCTCTCATGCCCCGCCCCGAGAGCCCGGGGACGACAGAGGTCGACCCATCAAGCGGTCGCCGGTACACGGAGTCGGAACGCAGTTGTGCGGGGCGCCTACGCGGCATTGCCCTTTCGTGAAGTCGACATGCCGATCATCGTTGCACACCGCAGCCGGTCGAACTCCACATGGAATAGGGAGTAGGACCCACATCCTCACTCTCGGCCAAACTACCTGCGCCCACCGACACCAGAGGACGTTCCACACCCGCGTCCAGGACAGGGAGGTCGAGTGGGGCCGCAGTTGGTGTGCCACGATCGGCCCGTGCGCACCGGGCGAGAGTTGTCCCGCACCGCCCGATCTGACGTGCCGGATCCCCAGAGCTCGAACCCCTACCTGAAGTAGCCGGCCTGTCGAGGGCGCGGGCGGTGAGCCAGCGGTCCGGGAACCGAGGGACGCCCTGGGACGCTACGCCTTGGGTGACAGCGGGCGAGCTTCTGCGGGCCTTGGAGGCACTCGCCCAGATGTTTGCCGTCGCCGAGCTTGCTTCCTCCGGCCGGGCGCCGTCTTTGTAACGTCAGGCCGATCGGAGACGCCGGATGAGTGGAGATCTTGATCTCCAATGCGGCCTTCACCGTCCTGGGAGGGCCGTCACCGGCGACGTGAGGAACCTATGCGCCCTCGTTCCCTTTCCCACTCGATCCGACGTACCTTCTCCACCTCACTGGCCACCCTCGCCCTCGTCGGGGGCGCGGCGGCACTCGCTCCGGCCGACGCGGTGGCGGCCGGGCGACTCCAGCCCGATCTGCTCGTCGATCTGATGATGACCAACGTGTTGAACCCGGCGGAGGGCGAGACCTTCAGCGCCCAGATCGACATCCGGAACTACGGCACCGGGGCGTCGGACCCGATCAGCGTCACGGTCGCGGTGCCCGCCGGGCTCAGGACCGCGACCGCGTCGGTGGATGACCCGGGCTGGAGCTGCACGGCGGTGAGCACGACGAGCTACACGTGCTCGCATCCGCAACTGGCGGCTGGCGGTCGGGCGAGCCGGCTGTTCGTGCCGTTCGTCGTGGTCGCTGCGGCGCCGGGCAGCAGGGTGCCCATCACCACGAGCATCACCCCACAGCGCCGCGAGGCGAACACCGACAACAACACCGGCTCCGTCACGGTGGCGATCTCGGGCACGTGCGTCATCCGCGGCAGCGTGTGGCACGACCTTGACCGGGATGGGCAGCGCGAGGCGGATGAGCCGGCCATCGCCGGTGGCCCGGACGGCGTGTTGGACGTGAGTTTGTGGAATCGGCAGGGACAGGCCATTGGCGGTGGCTCGACCACCGTCAACCCGGACGGAACCTGGTCGATCACCGCCCGCACGGAGCTGCTGTACGAGGTCCGGCTGGAGGCAGCCGCCACGTACGGCCGGACTGTCGCAGACGTGGGTGACGACGCCACGGACTCGGACATCGTGACCTCGTACCAGTTCGAGCCGACCCTGCTCGTCGCCAGCGCCGAATTCGAGGCCGTGCATGGCGGAGAGTACGTGGTCGACGCCGGCCTGGTCACCGAGAACTGAGCCCCTCGCCGCCCGCCCGAGATGTTTCGGGCGGGCGGCGATCCGGACCGACAGCAGCGGCCCTCGATCGCCGCGCTGTCCAGACAGCTCCGTTCGACGACAAGTTCGGCACCTGGCGCCGGGAGCTGACGTAGATATCCTCTTCAGGTGCCGGCCCGTGTGGAGATCGTTGACAGGGGTTCGGCGCTGCGAAGGGACTATCGACATGCCCCGTGTGGTACCGGCGGTCAACCGCGCGCTCGACGTCCTCGAACTGTTCCTGGACTGCCCCCAGCTGTCGGCCCGCCAGGTGATGGAGCGGCTCGGCCTACCCCGCACCACGGTCCACGAACTGCTAGTCACGCTTGAGGCTCGCTCGTACCTGATCTCCGTACCGGGGCAGCCGGTGCAGTATCGGCTCGGCATGCCGCTGTTCCAGCTCGGTGCGGCGTTCGCGGGCCGGCTTGATCTGGTCCGCGAGGCGCAGTGCGTGGCGCGGGACGTGGCCGCCGCGTGCGACGAGGCGGTCCATGTGGCCGTGCTCGATGGTGCCGATGTCATCTACCTGGTGAAGTTCGACAGCACGCACCCCGTCCGGATGGTCTCCGCTGTCGGGCGGCGGCTGCCGGCGCACTGCACGGCGGTCGGGAAGGTTCTGCTGTCGGGCCTCGATCAGGCGGGCCTGGACGCCGTCCTGATGAGGGGTGCCCTGCCGGGCATGACGCCGGACAGCATCACCGACCCGGACCGGCTCCGCGAGCATCTTGAACGGGTCCGGACGGAGAACGTCGCCGTGGACATCGGCGAGTCTGACACCGCCATGCGCTGCGTCGCTGCCGCGATCCGGGACCACTCCGGCACCACCATCGCCGCGATGAGCCTGTCCGCGCCGATCATCCGTTGGACGCCCGAGGCGCACGTGGAGTGGACCGGGCTGGTTCGCGAGGGCGCGGCGGCGCTGTCGGCTCGCATGGGTTACCGGGCCCAGCCTCGATAGCCGCCTCCCGTTTTCGGTTCGAAACCACATCGAAACATTGACACCCGTCTTGCCGCTGCTCTAGCGTCGCGACCACTCGATACGGTATCTCGAACTCAGTTCGAAATCTCGAACGGTGGTGGTCTCGTGGCCCGACCGAACTGCAACGTCAGCGCAGCTTTCTCGGCCCGGTCGCCGATCGCCTCAACCTCGTCGCGCTTCCCGGCAAGCGGCACGCGGAATCTCTCGCGCGGCTCGCTCGGCAGCCAAGACGACGCGTGCGTCAGCGGACCCCCGACAGTGAGCGACGGCAGGGGCAGGCCCGTCGCTACCCCGTCAACCGCAACAACGGGTACGCGAGCGCACTGATCGATGCGGGCGACGCGTCCATGGTCGCCGTCATAGGGACACCTGGAGCACAGGCACGCCTTCGGCGTGCGATGACGCGGGAAACAGAGGAGGCGAACGTCCATGGAGGACAACTCGGGGTGGTCCCGGCGCGGCTTTCTGGGAATGGGAGTGGGGGTGGGGGTGCTCGGCGCGGCCGGTCTGGCCGCGTGTGGGGGCAGCTCCGAATCGCCCAGCAGGGTGCAGCCGGAGGTTCCGCAGGAGCTGATCGACGCCGCGGCGGCGATGAAGGGCTCCTCGATGGGCATGCTGTCGCAGAAGCTGTACTCGACGGCGGCGAACGAAGCCCTCGACAGCTCGATCAAGAAGTTCGCCGACACCACCGGAACGAAGATCGAGAACAGTCTGGTCCAGGCCGACGCCGGTGACGTGGTGGCCAAGATCGACGCGGAGGTCAAGGGCGGGGTGGCCCGTGACCTGGCGTTCATGACCGACTCGCGGTTCGTCGCGCAGTTCCAGGCGTTGGGCGACCTGGAGGACGTGACGGACGTCGTCAAGGCGCTGACCGCCAAGTACGGCGAACCCTGCGCCGAGGCCAAGAACTTCTGCGTCTTCGACGGCAAGTGGTTCGCCATCCCGTACCACTTCATCGGGATCGGGTCGTTCCTGCGCAAGGACTGGATGCAGGACAAGGGCATCTCCCCCAAGGACATCTACAGCTGGGAGGAGTTGCGGGACCTCTGCCTGGAAATCTCCGATCCGGCCAAGCGCCGCTTCGGCTGGGGCATGACGGTGAACCGGTCCGGTGACGGCAACGGAATGATCGAGGCGCTGATCAACGCCTACGGCGGGTCGATCGCCGCCAACGACGGCCGGAAGGTCACCTTCAACTCACCGGAAACGGTGCAGGCGGTGACCTTCCTCGGCGACATCTACACCAACCCCAAGTACAAGCGGATGTTGCCACCGGGGATCGCCAGCTGGACCGACACCAGCAACAACGAGAACTGGCTCGCCGGGATCCTCGGTTACACCCGCAACCAGTTCAGCGTCTACGCGGACTCCAGGACCAAGAAGAACCCGGTGCACGCGAACACCCACGTGTTCTCCGACTGCATCGGGCCGGCGACCGACAACCCCTTGCTGCTCGGCCAGTCGCAGGGCTTCGTCGTCTTCAAGGGCGCCAAGAACCCCGCGCTCGCCAAGCTTCTGGCCCAGTACCTGGTCAGCGCGCCCGCGCTGCTCGGGGTGGCGAAGGAAGCACCCGGCCTGGTGATGCCCGCGTGGGAGAAGGTCTGGGACGCCGACCCGTTCTTCACCAGCGGCGACCCGGCGTTCCCCATGCTTCGCAAGATCACTGAATTGAAGCTGCCGCTGAACACGAAGAACGGCCTGGCCTTCCCGCAGAAGGCCAGCGCGGGCCAGCAGGCGGTGGGGTCGGCCTACGTCCTCACCGACATGATGCAGCAGGTCGTCCAGGGAACGGCGCCGGCGCAGGCCGTGACGGCCGCCCACGCGAAGATGGTGCAGATCTTCAACCAGCAGGGGCTGCCGCAGTGAGCTCGGTCCGTCCTGCGCGGGTCCCGACGGCGAGGAAGTCCCCGCCGTCGGGACCTGGCTCCCTCACCGCGGTCCAACGGCGGCTGGGTCGCGACTGGCGACTCGCGGCACTGTTCCTGGCGCCGATGGCCGTGCTGGTCGGCGGGCTCGTTCTCGTGCCGATCGCCCGGTCGATCATCACCAGCACCACGGAACGGCACGGGCAGGACAGCGTCTTCGTCGGCCTGGACAACTACCTCGCGCTCGTCGGCGACGATCAGTTCCACACCGGCGTGGTGAACTCGTTCGTCTTCACCGCGTACGCCGAGGTCTTCAAGGTCGTGCTGGGGTTGGCCGCAGCCCTGCTGCTGCACCATCGCCGCCGTGGGCGAGCCGTGCTGGCCGGGTTGCTCCTGGTGCCGTGGGTGGTGCCGACGGTGGTGACGGCGTTCAGCTGGCGCGCGCTGCTCGACCCGATCTTCGGCAGCGTCAACACGCTGCTCACCGCCACCGGGATCGGGCCACTGCTGGCCAGCGCGCACCTGGTCGACAGCTGGCCCGCGGGCTGGCTGTCCGACCCGTCGCTGGCCATGCCGTCGGTGATCCTCGTCAACGTCTGGAAGGGAGTGCCGTTCTTCACCGTGTGTTTCCTCGCGGGGTTGAAGGCCATCCCGGCGGACCTCTACGAGGCGGCGACCATCGACGGCGCCTCGTCGTGGCAGCGGTTCGCCCACGTGACGCTGCCCGGACTGCGCCACGTGATCACCGTGACGGTGACCCTGTCGTCGATCTGGACGTTCAACAACTTCGACCTGGTCTGGTTGCTGACGCAGGGCGGCCCGGGCGACGTGACAGCGCCGTACGTGCTCATCGCCTACTCGAAGGCCATCCTTCAGCTCCAGTACGGCGCGGGCGCGGCGGTCACGCTCGTCATGCTGCCGATCATCGGCGGGCTGGTGTTCGTCCTGGTCCGGTTGTTGCGCCAGGACACCAACATCAAACTGCCCCGGCGACGCCGGACGGCGCGGTGGGTCGGGACACAGCGGTGGGCCAAGACGGCGCGGAAGGCGCTGCCGTGGGTCGTCGCCGCGCTGGTCACCGGCCTGCTGGCCTGGGCGTCACCGCAGATCTTCTGGAAGGCGGCGGTGGTCCTCGGTGTGATTCTGCTGATCGCGGCGGGGGTCGGCCGGGTGGTCTCGACCCTTCAGTCCCGAGGTGGTCGCCGTTCGTCGTCAGTGGTGTCGGGCCTGGGTTCCTGGGCCGCTCTGGCCGGCTTGCTCTTCTTCGTGCTGGGCCCGCTGTACTGGATCGCCGTCACGGCCTTCAAGTCCGAAGGCCAGGTCGTCATGCGTACCGACGACCTGTGGCCGACGCCGTGGACGCTCGAACAGTTCGGCGCCCTGTTCGACAACCAGCCGTTCGGTCGCTGGTATCTCAACACCCTGCTGGTGTCCGCGGCGTCGACAGCTGTGGCACTGGTCTGCGCCGCCCTGGCGGGGTACGCGCTGGCCCGGCTGCGGTTCCGCGGGGCGCAGGGCTTCACCGTCACGGTGCTGCTCACCTACGTGATGCCGGGCGCGCTGCTGTTCATCCCGCTGTACCAGATGCTCATCGGCGCCCGGCTCACCGACTCGTTGTGGTCCCTGGTGGTGACGTACCCGACCTTCACGCTGCCGTTCGCCACCTGGCTGCTGGTGGGGTACTTCTCGTCGATCCCCATCGAGTTGGAGGAGGCCGCCCTGGTCGACGGTTGCAGCCGCATCCAGGCGTTCGGCCGGGTGGTGCTGCCGCTGGCCAAGCCAGGGCTGCTGGCGGTCGCGCTCTTCACCCTGACCAACGCCTGGAACGAGTTCCTCTTCGCCTTCGTGTTCATCACGAAGGACGAGTACAAGACGCTCCCGGTGGGGATGCAATCGATGATCGCCGGAGACGTCGTGCCGCAGGGACAACTCGCCGCGGCGTCGCTGCTCGTCAGCATCCCCGTTGTGATCATGTACGCCCTCGGGCAGCGCTTCCTGACCGAAGGGCTCACCGCGGGCGCGGTGAAGGGCTGATCGGGGGCAGCCGACCGCTCGCGCTACCAGGCCATGGTGAGTGCCCGCTCGAAGTTGACGTACGTGCTCACGCGGACTCGTTTCCGGTCTGTGTGCGCGTGTAGGTGAGGAAGAGAGCGCCACTGTCCAGAACGGTGTGGTCGGTCAGGCGCCAGGTGCGCGGGGCGAAGACGGCGTCGCGGCCGAAGAGCGGGATGCCGGCGCCGATGGTCAACGGGGCAAGCTTGATGATCAGCTGGTCGATCTCGGGGTAGAGGGCACCGGCCAGCGCGCCGCCGCCGATCACCCAGACGTCCTTGCCGTCGTGCCGCTTCAGCTCTCGTACCGTGGCGATCGGGTCCTGGCCGACGACCTCGACGGCCGGGTCCGGGCTGCTGCCCAGCGTGCGGGAGAAGACCAGGTGGCGCAGGTGCGGGTACGCGTCGCTCACGCCGGCCTTCAGGCCCACCTCGTACGAGTGGCGCCCTTCCAGCACGGTGTCGAACCGGCTGCCCTGGTCGGTGATGCCGAACGCCTGCCGAGCCGGACCGGGGAGGGTCTCCGGGTACTCCGAGACGAGGTGGTGCAGGTAGTCGTCCGGGATGGGCCAGAAGCCGTCCGGGCCGGTGGGGTCGGCGCCGTCGGGACCGGCGATGAAGCCGTCCAGGGTGGCGGCGATGTAATACACGAGCTTGCGCACGACGATCTCCTCGTTCAGGCTGCCGGATGCTGTTCGGCGACGACGTCCATCAGCCTGCCCGGCGAGGCACCCGGCTACAAGATCAAAACTGGCCACAAACCTTCGGTCATTCGATCCTTCGCCAGCGCCGCGCGACGCCTCACTGCCTGAGCTGCTTCTCGAACCAGTGGTGGGCGTAGCGCTCGGTGTTGTACGCCTCGATCTCCCGGTAACCGCTCGCCCGGTACAGGGCGATCGCCTCGGTGAGGTTGCGGTTGGTGTCCAGCCGGACGGCTGTCGCGCCGCGCTCGGCGGCGTACCGTTCCAGCTCGCCCAGCAGCCGACGCCCGACGCCGAGCCCACGTACGGTGTCCGCCACCCACACGCGTTTGATCTCGGCGGGCGCGTCGGGGTGGAGTTTGACAGCGCCGCAGCCGATCGGTTCGCTGTTGAGGGTGGCGAGCAGGAGCACCCCGTTGGGCGGGACGAGCGCTTCGTCGTGGACCGGGTTGCTCAGTGCGGGGTCGAACCCGTCGTCGAATCGTCGCGCGATGTCGCGGGCGTAGGCCCGCAGACACGCACGGGCTCGCGGGTCGCTCGGCGGGCACGGCTCGATGACGACCATCGAGCCGATGAGCAGCCGTTCGACCTCCGCCATCGCGGCGACGAGTCGTTCGCGGCGGTGTTCGGTGAGTGGTTCGAGGATCGAGGCGGCGAGATCGTCCGACCGCTGGTCGAGGTCGGCCCACTGGGTCCGGCCGGCGTCGGTGAGGGTGGCGACACGTACCCGGCCGTCGCCGCCGGTCTGGTCGGCTGGCCCCACGGCGATGAGGCCGTCGTTCTCCAGTGTGCGCAGGAGTCGGCTGAGGTATCCGGAGTCCAGGCCGAGCCGGGCCCGCAGGGCGGCGACCTCGGCACCGGCGGGGCCGATCTCCCAGAGCAGACGAGCCTGCCCCAGGGGGCGCCCCTGGGCCATGTACTCGTCGTCGAGCGCACCCACCCGTTGGGTGACCGTCCGGTTGAACCGCCGCACCGCAGCGATGAGAGCCGAGTCCATATACCTGACTTTAGTCAGGCTTCTTGACTACGCGCCAGCTCGGCGGCGGTAGGACCCGATGCCAGCGTGGTCCAGAACGACCACCAGGAGCGCCACCCCGGTGGCGACCGCGCTGACCACCACCAGCGGCAGTCGCAGCACGGCCGCCGCGGCGGCCAGCACGAACAGGGCGGCGACCCGGGGCCAGGAGAATCGCCGGTGAATCGCCGCCGAGAAGAGGATCCGCCCGGCGAGGAACAGCGTCGGGCCGCTCAGGATGACCAGGACCGCCGTCGTGTCACCGGTCTCCATGGGGTGGGCGATGCTCAGTTCGGCCCCGACGGCGGTGACCACCAGCCCGGCGATCATCACCAGGTGCAGGTATCCGGTGATGACGCCGAGCTGGGCCGGGTCGGCGCGCTCGATGGCCGGGCCGAGGCGCTGGCCGGCGGGCGTGACGTAGAGCAGACCGATCAGCACCGCGGTGGCGAAGACCAGCAGGAACGCGACAGTCTGCGGGACGTCAAGGTCGGTGCCGGCGTACGAGAGGCCGGCGACCAGAACGAGTTCGCCGAGCGCGATGATCATGATCTGCTGGTACCGCTCGGCGAAGTGCTCACCGGCCAGGTGCAGCTCCTCCCGCCTGGTCCGGCCCATTCCCGGCGTGGGCCAGCGGAGTCGCGGACCGGTGAGATCGAGGGCAAGGGCGAGCAGCCAGAGCGGCACCCGCCACTGCGGCAGAAACCCACCGGCGAGCCACGGTACGGCGGAGACGCTGAACCAGAAGAGGATACGCAGCGTCCGGATCTGCCGCGGATGACCTCGCAGCCCGACGGCGGTGACCACGCCCCGGGCGATGTGCACCGCGACGTACGCCCCGGCGAAAAGCAGGCCACGCCCGTCCAGCGCCTGCGGGATCGCCACCCCGGTCAGCAGGCTGCCCAGCGCGGAACCCACCAACAGCCACCGCACCGCCGGGCTCTCCGGGTCGTACCAGTCGGCGAACCAGGTGGTGGGCACCCAGATCCACCAGACCCCGGTCAACAGCACGGCGGTCCGCAGCGCGCCGGCCAGGGTGAGGTCGTGCAGCAGGTGGGTGGCCAACTGACTGAGGGCGAGCACGAACGCCAGATCGAAGAACAGCTCCAGGAACGACGCGCTCAGCGGTGAGTCACCGCCCCGCAGCAGCCGTTCGGGTCTGCTCGCCATCGGCGCTCCTCCCGCTGGCGCACGCCCTGCGTCCGTCGTACCACCCGAGGCCGGCCACCGGAGGCGAAAGCGAGGTCAGCGGCGGACGCCGACCCCCGCGTACCGCGGCGGCCCGGTCGGCCGGGTAGTTGTGGCTGCCCCGAGGAAGTAGTCGTACGTCCGGGCGACGTTGGGTCTGGTGGTGACATCAGGTGACGGCTGATCGGTCGTGCGGGATCCCTTCGGCGGCGGGCGCGAAACTCGATGTCCAGCACCCCCGGCGACGACCCGCTGACCCCTCGTGTCGTTGATCCGGCTGCGCCCATGGTCACCGCTGACCACGGTGGGGGCACCGACTCAACGAGGAGGGACGCCGATGACGGCTCAGCGCGAGACCGTGCAGGTCGACCACGACCTGTTCCGCGCCGTGTACGACTCGCCCGCATCACTGCCCGGCCGACACCGCTGGACCACCCCCGAGTCGGACGTCCGGCGGCTGGAGAAACTGCTCGGCATGCCGGCACGCAGCATCGGCGCCCCGCTCTGGGTCAGCGGCGACGAACCCGACTGCCCGAAGTGCCGCCGGCGGGTCACCTGGTACGACATCGTCTCGTCGGCGCTCTCCGGCCTGCACGACAAGGCCATGATCGCCACGGTCATCCTGGGCGAGCGCAAGTACGTCAACACCGAGATCCCGGATGCGATCGCCGGGGTGCGCTGCTCCGACTGTCACACCGCGATCGACGGCCTGCGCAGCTTCAAGTGCCACAACTGGGCGTACGCCTTCGAGGCGCTGGAGGCGGTCCGCGAGCGGATGGCCGGCGGTCCCGCCCCGACCTGAGCTGGCGCCCGCGCCGACCTGAGCCGGCGCCCGCGCCGACCTGAGCCGAAGCCGTGGCGGCCCCGGAGCCGGTCGGGGCGGCTCAGTCGGCTGAGCGGCGGGTGGGGCGGCGGCCGGGCGGGGAGGGCGGCTCCGGGCCGGGGTCGGGCACCGGCGGCATCGGCCGGGTGACCGGCTCGGCGCCGGTGATCCGCAGCGACTCGCCGTGGTGCCACAGCTCGACCTCGGCATCCGCGGCGGCGTCGGGCAGCTCGTAGCGGGCCTCGGCCGGCGTCAACGTGACCCGCAGCCGGTGGCCGCGCCAGCGCAGGCTGAACGCCAACCGGTCGATCCGGCGCGGCAGCCGGGGGTCGAAGGAGAGCACCCCCCGGTCGTCGCGTAGCCCACCGAAGCCCTGCACCAGCGCCAGCCACGCGCCGGCCAGCGAGGCAAGGTGCAGCCCGTCGGCGGTCTTGTCGCCCAGGTCGGCCAGGTCCTGAAGGACCGACTCGGCGAACAGGTCGTACGCCAGATCCAGGTGCCCGACCTCGGCGGCCAGCACGGCCTGCGGTGCCGCCGACAGCGACGAGTCGCGGACCGTCCGGGCCTGGTAGTAGGCCAGGTTGCGGGCCTTCTCGTCGGCGGTGAACTCACCGGGGCAGAGCTGCATGGCCAGCACCAGATCGGCCTGCTTCACCACCTGCTTGCGGTACAGCTCCAGGTACGGGAAGTGCAGCAGCAGCGGGTAGTCGTCGTCGCCGGTGTTCGCGAAGTCCCACTCGGGCTGTTCGGTGAAGCCGGCGGCCTGCTGGTGCACCCCGCGCTCGCGGTCGTACGGGATGGCCATCGCGTCGGCGGCGGCCCGCCAGCCGGCCACCTCGGCGCGGTCCACGCCGAGCCGGCCGGCCAGCTCGGGATGCGCCTCGGCGGCGTCCGCCGCGCCGCGCAGATTGCGCTTCGCCATCAGGTTGGTGAACACGTTGTCGTCGACCAGTGCCGCGTACTCGTCCGGGCCGGTCACCCCGTGTAGGTGGAAGTCGCCCTCGTCCGACCAGTGACCGAAGCCGTGCCAGAGCCGGGCGGTCTCCACCAGCAGTTCCAGCCCCGCCTCGGCCAGGAACCGCTGGTCGTCGGTGGCCGCCAGGTAGCGCAGCACCGCGTCGGCGATGTCGGCGTTGACGTGCAGCGCGGCGGTGCCCGCCGGCCAGTAGCCGGAGCTTTCCCGGCCGCCGATGGTGCGCCACGGGAAGGTCGCGCCGGTCAACCGCAGCTCGGTCGCCCGCTCCCGCGCCTCCGGAAGGTGGGCGTGCCGCCACCTCAACGCCGAGCGGGCCACCGCCGGGGCCAGGTAGGTGAGCACCGGCAGCACGTAACTCTCGGTGTCCCAGAGGACGTGCCCGTCGTAGCCGTTGCCGGTCAACCCCTTGGCCGAGATGGTCCGGTTGGAGTCCGGGCGACCGGCCTGAATCAGGTGGAACATCGCGAACCGAACGGCCTGCTGAAGCTCCGGATCGCCGTCGAGCTGCACGTCGGCGACCTGCCAGGCCGCGTCCAGGGCGGCCCGCTGGTCGGTGAGCAGGGCGTCGAAGCCGTCCGCGCGCGCCGCGTCCGCCTCGGCGGCGACCAGGGCGGCCAACTCGTCGGCGGGCGTCGCGTCGACCGACGTCCACTCGTAGGCGGCGAACTTCGTCAGCCGCAACCGCTCCCCCGGGTGCAGGCGACCCGTCACGGTCAGCCGTACCCGGTCCGGGGTGCAGTCACCGCTGGTCGTCACCGTGGCCGGGCCCTCCAACAGGTGACTGACCGCGACCGCGACGCGCTGGCCGCTGCGCTCGGTGCGGTGCACCAGCACCCCGTCGAGGCCGGTCGCACGGTACGTCTCGGCGGTCAGCGGGTCGGTGGGCACCGAGGCGGCCCGAGGGTCGTCCGAACGCTCCGGCACCTTCTCGTTGGCCAGTAGATCCGAGCAGACCCGCAGCTCGACGGCGGTGTTCAAGGGCTCGACCTCGTACCGGACGGCGGCCACCGGCCGGCGCGGCAGGGACACCAACCGGGTGCTGCGGATGCGTACGCCCCGCCCGGCCGGTGAAATCCACTCGGTCTCCCGGCGCAGCACGCCGGTACGCAGGTCGAGCACCCGTTCATGGCTGCGCAGCGTCCCGGTCCGGAGATCCAGCGGCTCGTCGTCGACCCAGAGCCGGATCAGCGCGGCGTTCGGCGCGCTGATGACGGTGTCGCTGGCCGGCGGGAACGCGTACCCCTCCTCGGGATAGCTCAGCTCGCGCCGCTCGTGGAAGCCACTGACGTAGCTGCCCGGCATCCCGCACGGTGCGCCCTCGTCGAGCACCCCACGCCAGCCGACCCACCCGTTGCCCAACGCGAAGATCGACTCGGTTTCGCCGAGCCGGTCCACGTCGGCCGCCGTGCGCCGGATCCGCCAGGTCTCGTCATCCGCCGTCGCGGCGGTGGACTGCGGTTGATCGGTGGCCGAACCGGTCTGCACGAGACCTCCTGTCGATGTCGACGTCCTGCAACAGCCAACCAGAGCCGGCTGTGCGAATCCTGGACGAAGGTCTGACAGACCAACTGACCTTCGACAGCAGCGATGCCCTCTGGCGCGTTCCTAGGGTGTCCCCAAGGTGAACAGGGTATGAACGTGAAGTGAGGTGATGCATGCTCGACAACAGCAGCATGGACGTTCCGGAGATCAGCGCCGAGTGGTACCACGACGTCGTCGACGCCGCCGCCAGCAGCCCAGAGCCGGTGCAGTGGTTCGTCGGACACGCCACCGAGGGGGTGATCCTGCTACTCGGCGCGCTGTTGGTGATGGCCGCGCTGAGCCGCCGGTCCGGCGGCCCGCACGACCGGGCACTCGCCCTGATCGCGCCGGTGCCGGCCCTCCTGGCGTACGTGGGCAGTGAGTTCCTCAAGACCGTGGTGGACGAGGAACGCCCTTGCCGGACCATCGCTCGGGAGATCATCGCGGGCACCTGCCCACCCCCGGGCGACTGGTCGTTCCCCAGCAACCACGCCACCATCGCGGGGGCGCTGGCGGTCACCACGCTGCTGCTCTCCCGTCGACTCGGCCTGATCGCGCTGCCCCTGGCCGCGCTCGGCGCGTTCTCCCGGGTCTTCGTGGGCGTGCACTACCCGCACGACGTGATCGCGGGCGTGCTGTTCGGCGCCCTGGTCGCCGTGCTGATCACCCCGTTGCTGGCCCGCCCGACCAGCGAGATCCTCCGCCGCCGGGCCAACCGCCCCGACAGCCCGGTCCCCAAGCTGGCCAGCCGCTCGCGCCCCTGACCACCGACGCCCCTCGCCCCTTGTCCCCGCCACCAAGATCGCGCTCGATCCTGGTTGTAGTGGCCTCCATCGCGACCGACACCACTAGATCCTGGATCGAGCGCGATCTTGGTGAACGCGAAGCGGCGCGGGCGGGTCAGGTCGCCAGTAGGAGGGCGGCCGTTGTGCCGAGCAGCAGGAACGGGCCGAACGGCAGGTGGGTGCTCCAGTTGGCGCGGCGGGTGGCCAGCAGGCCCAGACTCACCAGGGCGGAGAGCCCGAAGGTGAGTACCAGCCCGAACAGCAGCACCGGCCAGCCGTACCAGCCGAGCAGCGCGCCGACGCTGAGCGCCAGCTTGGCGTCGCCCAGCCCGAAGCCGCGGCGGCCGAGCAGCACCGCGGTGCTGGCGAAGAAGAACGCCAGCCCGGCGCCGCCGATGACGGCGCGAAGCCAGTGCCCCGGGTCGGCGTCGAGCGCGGCCACGCCGAGCAGCAGCCAGGTCCCGGCCGCCGCGGGCAGTGTGAGCCGATCCGGCAGCCGGTGCACGGCCAGGTCGACGAGGATCGCCGGAATGGTCCAGCCGAGCCACCAGATCAGCGCCGGCAGCGCTCCGCCCGGCGGACCGGCGAGCGCCAGCAGCACCGCCGCCGCGAGCACTGCCAGCTCGACGGTGGCCGGCGGTGGGCCGACCCGGGCGCGGCAGTGACCGCACCGGGCCGCCGGGCCCAGCGCCGGCCAGGGGCGGGTCAGGCCGACCGGCGCGGCGCAGGCGTCGCAGCCGGTCCGGCTGGGCAGATCCGGGGGTACGGCGTAGCGCAGCGCGGCCAACCGCATCAGCGGGCTGATCGCGAGGATCGCGAACACTGTCGAGACCCGGATGCGTGCCACCGCCGAGGCGAGGCCCGCCGGTCGTTCGCGCGGCGGAGCGGGCGTTGCCTGGTTTGCGGGTTTCGTCGCAGCACCGGACGGCGGGGGTGCCGGGCTCCGATCGGGTGGGTCTTCCCGACCGGGGATGGCCGCCGGGGGGCCGGTCAGCGCCATGTCGCCTCCGTAGCGGCCAGCCGCTCCCCCACGAAGGCGAACACGGATCGTGATTGGACGCTCGCTGCGGTGTAGCGGATGGCGCAGAAAGCGACCTGCCGACCCGAGCCCGCGCGGGTGCTTTCGACCGCTTCCGAGTCAGGGGCGCCGCTGGACGAGACGACCCGCCGACAGGGTGCCGACGTCGGTCGAATGCCGGGATGAGACCGCGATGTCCCACTCCCGCGACCGGTGGCGCAGCTTTGGTGAACGCATCCGCTCCGGCGACGCCCCATCAATAACGACAGTTCGCTCACCCATTGCCCTGGGCGCAGTGTGGACACCCGCCACCACCACCTGTCATCACGCTGAGTGTTCGCTTGAATTGCCTCTGTTGCATCGGCGAGCGTCAGCCTATGCTCGCCCCTTGGGTGTGACGCAAGCCTCACCTTCACCATCGGACGGCACAGGACCCCGAATTTGTAAAAGATCCGTAACGGTGAATGCAGAAGCGCGATGAACAGCTCCGGATGTGCTGATCCGGGCGCGCTTCCGCATGCCCGGCGGCGGTGAACCGTCACCACCCCGGGCGACCACGAGGAGGCTCGACGGTGCGCGGACGGCAGCTCAGAAGAGCGGCAATCTGCCTGCTGGTGGGCGTGGCGGCGATGCCGGTCACCGCCTGCGCCAGCGGACGGGAAACGGTCGAACGACCGACGGAAGTCCGCGACAACGGACCCGGGACCGATTCCGACGTCGAACGACGGGCTGCCGAAAAGGCGGCACTTGACGCGTACTCCGGATATCTCGCGGCCTCGCGCACGGCGGGTCTGCGCAGTGATCCGCGTTCGCCGGAACTGTCCCGGTTTCTCGGTGATCCACTTTTGACTCGGGTTCGGGTGTCCATTCGCGAGGCCAAGGAGCACGGTGCCATGCGTACCGGGACGTTCAAGTCCGACCCGTCCGTGACCGCCGTCAGCCTGGACGCGAAGCCGGCGACCGTGGAGATCCAGGACTGCCTGGACACGACCGGCTACCGGCTGGTCTACGCCAAGGACAAGCGCTCGGTCCCGGGCAGCGGTGGCGGCAGACACCTGTCCACCGCCACCGCGACCCGCTATCCCGACGGCCGCTGGCTGATCAACTACGGCGCGACGCACCGGGACCAGCCGTGCTGAGCCGGGGCGCGACAACCCGACGTGCGCTGGCGGGCCTCGGCCTCACGCTCCTGCTGGTAGTCGGTGCTGCCCCGCCGGCCGCCGCCCTGCGTGCCGACCCTGGTGCGGGCTGCCCACCCGACCAACCCGACTGCAGCGTCTGGGACGACGAGCCCGGCAATCCCGGTGGTCCCGGGGGCGGCGGGGACGACGGTGGGGGCGGGGACGACGGCGGCGGAGGCGGTGGCGGTGTCTGCCAGTGGAACGGGCGGACCATCCCCTGCTACGACGAGGACCTGGGCTGGTTCAACAACGGCGACGGGTGCTACTACAAGCTGAGCGAGGGGACGGTCGAACCCCCCGAGGGTCACCAGTGGTACCTGCAGACCTGCAACGGCGGCGACCTGGGCACGCAGGTGATGGTGACGCTGGCCGACCCGCCGGCCGGCTTCGGCGCACCGCCGGACCCGGAGGAGCTGGCCCGTCGCGCCCTGGCGTCGATCAGTCTGCTGCCGGCGCGGCTGAAGGTGGCACCCCGCAAGAACATCGGCCCCGGCCTGGTCGGCCTGCCCGTCTGGATGTGGGCAACCGCAGGAAAGAACTACTTCGGCCCGATATACGCCGACGAGTCCGACCGGGGCTTGACCGTCTACATCGAAGCCAAGGTCGACCGGATCGTCTGGGACATGGGCAACGGCGAGAAGGTCACCTGCTACGGCCCCGGCACCGAGTACAAGGCCACGGGCACCCGGGCGGGTGCCACCTCCCCGGACTGCGGCTACGACGAGGGCTACCCGAAGGCAGACACCTACGACGTCACCGCCACCACGCACTGGACGGTGAGCTGGTGGACCAACAGCGACGCCACGAGGCGGGTGATCCCGCAGACCCGGAGAAGCGGCATCGTGCAGATCAGGATCAACGAACTCCAGGTGGTCACCAGATGAGCCTCGCAACGCGCAACGGGACCCCGTCGGTGGACGCTCCCGTCAACCCGCCCACAGTGGTCCGCCAGCGCCGGGTCCGTCCCGGGCTGCTCGGTCTCGCCGTCCTCCTGATCGCGTTGGGCGGGCTGGGCGCGGCCTTCGCGGTCACCTCGGTACGGGCCACCGGCAGCTATCTGGCGGTGGCTCGACCGGTGGAGGTGGGCCGGGAGATCAGCGCAGCCGACCTGGTCACCGTGCAGGTCGCCGGCGGCCAGGGGTTGCGCCCGGTGCCCGCCGCACGGCTCGACGAGGTGGTCGGCAAACGGGCCGCTGTCGCGCTGCTTCCGGGCACGCTGCTCACCCTGGGACAGGTCACCGACGACCCGCTGCTCGGCCCCGGCCAGCAGCAGATCGCGCTCGGCCTGAAGACCGCCCAGGTGCCGGCCCGCGAACTACACCCCGGCGACAAGGTCCTGCTGGTCAGCACTCCGGACAACGATGCCGACGCAGAGCCGGCGGCTGCCGGCACCCGGTTCGCGGCCACCGTCATCGACATGGTCAGCCCGGCCAACGACGACAAGGTCCTGTACCTGGCGCTGCTCACCCGTGACGTGCCCGCGGTGGTGGCGCTCGCCGCACAGGAACGGCTCGCCGTCGTCCTGACCGAGGCGGCCTGAGCATGGCGATCATCGCGCTGGTGTCCGCGAAGGGTTCGCCCGGTGTCACCACCTCGGCGCTGGCCTGCGCGCTGTCCTGGCACCGGCGGCTGGTGGTCGCCGAATGTGACCCGGCCGGCGGCTCGATCCTCGCCGGATACCTCGGCGGCCAACTGGACGGCCCGCGCGGCATCGGAGAGCTGGCCGTCGGCGAGTTGCGCGACGGCAACCTGGAGACCGCGTTCTGGTCCCAGTTGGTCGACCTGGACGCCCCCCGCCGGGAACGGCTGCTGCTGCCCGGCCTCGTCGACCCGGCCCAGAGCGGCAGCGTCACCCCTCTCTGGCAGCGCTTCGCCGACTACTTCGACGCCCTCGACCGCGGCACCCCCGGCTACGACGTCCTGGTCGACTGTGGTCGGCTGCACGTGACCGGGCCTCCGTGGCCGGTGCTGCGGGCCGCCTCGGTGGTGCTGTTGGTGACCCGGGCGAACCTGCCGGACCTCTCCGGCACCCGCGCGGTGGTCACCGCGATCGAACGGGACTTCGCCGAACACCGGGTGCCCCCGGGCACCCTGCGGCTGCTGCTGGTCGGCGACGGGCACGGGCGGGCCGAGATCAGCCGAGCCCTGAAACTGCCGGTCATCGCACGGTTGCCGCACGATCCGCGTACCGCCGGGGTGCTCGCCCTGGGCGGGACCGTGCGGGCCGGTCGGCCGTTGATGCGCGCGGCGGCCGCGCTGGAGGTCCCGATCGGGGCGCTCCTGGAGCGGCGACGGGCCCGGTTGGCGTGGCCCGTGCAGCAGGGGGTGCCGGATGCGGTTTGAGCCGGTCTCCACCGATCCCCGCCAGCAGCCACCGGCCGTGACCTCCACCGCGCCGCCCCTGGCCGTGCCGAACGGCCGGCACCACCAGTCCGGGCCGCAGTCGCAGTCGCCGCCCGCGGCCAGCCCGTCGCCGGAGTCGCCGCCCCGGGCCCGGATGGACTTCCAGGTGGTCCGGGAGCTGCGCCGGGAACTCACCGAACGGCTCACCCTCTGGCAGCGTGGCCGGGAGTTCACAGTCGACGAGGAGGACACCGAGCGGGCCCGACTCGCCGTCACTGTGGTCTCCGCGTACGCGGACTCGGTGCGCCGGGCCGGCACGCCGATGGCCGCCGGCGATGAACGCCTGCTGCTCGACCAGGTGACCGCCGAGCTGGTCGGGCTCGGCCGGCTACAGACGCTGCTGGTCGACGACACCATCGAGGAGGTGCACATCCTCGGCTGCGACCAGGTACGCATCACCCGGCGCGGCGGTGGGGTGGACTGGGCCGAGCCGATCGCCGACAGCGACGCCGAGCTGGTGGAGATCCTCCAGGCGGCGGCCCGTCGGGCGGGCGCGACCGAGCGGTCCCTCTCCACAGTGAAGCCCACCCTCGACCTGCAACTGCCCGACGGCAGCCGGTTGGCCGCGGTGTTCCTGGTCAGCCACCGCCCGTACGCGGTGATCCGCAAGCACAACACCCTGGACGTCAGCCTCGACGACCTCGCCGGCGCCCGAGGTGACCTGGACGAGATGATCGACCCGCTGCTGCGCGACTTCCTCCGCGCGGCGATGCGCGCCGGTCTGAACATCATGGTCGCCGGGTTGGCCGGCGCCGGAAAGACCACTGTCATCCGGGCGCTGATGAACGAGATCCCGCCCGACGAGCCGTACGTGCTGCTGGAGGAGAGTCGGGAGCTGCTCCCGGCCCGCCGCCGGGAGCGGCACCGGGCGGTGATGAGCTTCGAGGCCCGGGAGGGTCACGGCGAGCGCGGCTTCGACGGCCGCCCAGCCGGTGAGGTGACCATCGCCGACCTGATCCCACTGTCGCTGCGGATGGGGGTCCTGCGGATCATCGTGGGCGAGGTGCGGTCCCGGGAGATCGTGCCGATGCTCCAGGCGATGACCACCAGTCGGGGATCGATGTGC
Source organism: Micromonospora sp. NPDC127501 (assembly GCF_040302185.1). NCBI lineage: Bacteria > Bacillati > Actinomycetota > Actinomycetes > Micromonosporales > Micromonosporaceae > Micromonospora > Micromonospora sp. NPDC127501. The sequence goes on from NZ_JBEORJ010000002.1 coordinate 285,589, forward strand.
ACCATCCACGCCCGTACCGCAGCGGGTGTGGGTGAACGGATCGTCGAGCTGGCCCTGGCGCACGGCCGCGAGATGACCGTCGACCAGGCCCGCCGGATGGCCGGCAACGCGCTCGACCTGATCGTCTACGTCACCATCGAGGACGAGACCGCGATCGGCGGGCGGAAGCACCGGTTCGTCTCGCATGTGGAGGAGGTGATCGGGGCCGGCGAAGCGGGTCGGATCACCACCACCACGGTCTTCGGGCCGGGCCCGGACGGTCGTGCGGTCCCCCGGCACCTGCCGGAGCGGGTCCGCGACCAGTTGCTGCGGGTGGGTTACGACGCGCGGCTGCTCACCCGGTGGGTCGAGGCCGGTGCCGGTGCCTGGCGGCGGCCTCGGCAGACCCGACTGGCCCGGCGGTGACCTGATGGTCGACAGCCTGGAGTTGATCGCCGTGGTCTCCGGCGCCGCCTGTGTGGCCGGGCTGCTGCTGGCCGTGGTCGCCCTGGTCGGCACCCGTCGACCCCCCGGGCCGCGGCCGGGCAGCGGGCCGGGGCTGAGCCGACTGTGGCGCGGGCCGGGCAGCACTCCGGCCGAGCAGCGGAGTTACCAGGCGCTGCTGGTCGTCGCGCTGGTCGCCGGCGCGTTGGCGTTCCTGCTGACCGGGTTGCCGGTGGTGGGCCTGCTGGTGGCGGTGGCGGTGCCCGGCACCCCGTGGCTGTTCGGGGTGGGCAAGGCCGAACAACGGGCGATCGCCCGGATCGAGGCGGTCGGCGAGTGGACCCGCCGACTCAAGGACGTCTCCGGCACCGGGCAGGGCCTCCAGCAGGCGATCATCGGCACGATCGGCAGCGTGCCACCCGGCGTCGAGGACGAGGTACGGCTGCTCGCCGCCCGCCTCCAGGCCGGCTGGATGGCCCGCTCCGCGCTGCTGGCGTTCGCCGACGAGATCGCCGACCCGGTCTGCGACCAGGTGGTCGCGGCGCTGATCCTGCACCTGTCGGACCGGGGTGAACGGCTGGGTGACGTGCTCGGTTCGATCGCCGGCGCGGCGTCCGCGGAGGTGGCGACCCGTCGGGAGATCGAGGCCAAGCGCACCCAGCCCCGGTTCGCGGTCCGCTTCCTCACCGGGATGACGCTGGCGACCCTGGCGTACGGGCTGATCAACACCGAGTACATCAGGCCGTACGGCACACCGGTGGGTCAGCTGGTGATGGCCGCCCTCGGTGCCGCCTTCATCGGCCTGCTGGCCTGGGTGCGGTCGATGAGCCAGCCGCAACGGCCGGCCCGGTTCCTGCCGGCGCCCAACCCCAGCGAGGTGATCGCGTGAGCGCGAGGAGCGCAGCGCAGCGGAGCCCCGCGGTCGCGAACGAAAGGCGGCTCCCATGATCGTGAACTGGCAGTTCGCCCTCGCGGTCTGCGGTGGCGCCGGGATCGGTCTGGGTGTGTTCCTGATCGTCCGGGAGCTGGTGCCGGCGACACCGGCGCTCGGGCCCGCGCTGCGCCGACTGCACCAGCCCCCGGGCACCGGCCGGGTGGCCACGGCCGCGTCCCGGCGGCTCGACTGGCTGACCGGGATGTCCCGCTGGTTGCGGCCGCCGCAGATGCAGCTCGCCCTGATCGGTCAGACCTCCGAGCAGTACGCGTTGTCGGTGCTGCTCTCCGCGCTGATCGGGTTGGCCACGCCGACAGTGCTCGGGGTGGTGCTGTGGGTGCTCGGCATCCCGTTCCCCCTGGTCGTGCCGGTGCTGGGGAGCCTCGGCCTGGCGCTGCTGGCCGGCCTGCTGGCGCACCGGGCCGTGCTGACCAAGGCCAACGCCGCCCGCGACGAGTTCCGCCAGGCCGTCTGCACCTACCTCGACCTGGTGGCGTTGCAGCTCTCCGCCGCGCACGGGCCGGTGCAGTCGCTGGAGCGGGCGGCGGCGGTCTGCGACGGTTGGGTGTTCGACCGACTCCAGGAGTCGCTGCGGATCGCCCAGATGCAGATGCACGCGCCCTGGGACGAACTGCGCGACCTCGCCGACAAGATCGGCATTCCGGAGTTGGGCGACGTCGGCGCGATCATGCGCTCCTCCGGCAGCGAGGGCGCGCAGGTGCACGAGACGCTGCGCAGCCGGGCCGACTCACTGCGCGACCAGATTCGCACCGACAACCTCGCCCGCGCCGAAGGGGTGACCAGCAAGCTCGACATCCCGGGCGCGCTGCTCGTCTTCGTGCTGCTCGGGTTCGTCCTCTATCCGTTCATCGCCCGTGTCTGACCCCGTCCCTGAAGGAGAACGCCATGTCCATCCTCAGCTATCTGCACGTCGTGGTGACGACGCGCCTGGCCGAGCTGCGCCGTGACAGTGAGCGCGGCGACAGCCCGGTGCCCACCGCGGTGATCATCGCCGGCCTGGTCGCCGTCGCCATGGCCGTCACCGCCCTGGCACTGACCAAGGCCAACAACTGGATGACCGGCATCCCGAACCACACGAACCCGTAGTAGCTGACGTGCGTCGAGCCGCGTACCCGAGGTGGAGCCGAGCGGTCACCGCCGCCCGGCGCCACCTCGCGGCCGGCGACCGCGAGCGGGGTGCCAACCCGGTGGAGCTGGCCGTGGTGATGCCGCTGATCCTGGTGCTGCTCTTCGCCTCGATCCAGGTCGCGGCTGTCTTTCTCGCCCGCTCCACCGCGTTGAACGCCGCGCAGAGCGGCGTCAACGCGCAGCGGACGTACGAGGCGAGCAGCGGTGCCGGGGTGGACAGCGCCTCCCGCTTCCTGAAGGCCGCCGGCGGTTGGCTGGTGGGCTGGGACAAGGCCGGCCCGACCTGTGTGACCACCACGACCGACGTGACCTGCACGGTGAGCGGCCGGTCCCTGTCCGTGGTGCCGGGCGTGGACTTCGCGGTACAGCAGACCGCCCACGGGACGGTGGAGAGGGTGACCGCGCCATGACCCGTACCGCCGAGCGGGGCTCGGTTTCCATCGAGGTGGCGGTGCTCGCGCCCGCGTTCATCGCGCTGATGGTGCTGGCCGGCGTGGTCGGGCGCAGTGCCTTGGCCGCGGAGGCGCTCCAGGCGGCCGCGCACGACGCCGCCCGGGCGGCCTCGATCTCCCGGGACTCCGACACCGCCCGGAAGAAGGCGCTGGAGGCAGCTCAGGCCCAGCTGGACTGGCACGGCCTGGCCTGCGCCAACGCCCTGAAACCGGAATTCAGCGGCAAGTCGCCCGGCAACGAGTCCAGCTTCGACAAAGCCTTCAGCAGCTCGGTCGGTACGAACGCCACGGTGACGGTGACGATCAGCTGCACCGTGTCCTTCACTGACATCACCCTCGACATCCTGCCGGGAATGGAGATCGAGAAGGAGATCTCCGCGGAGTTCACCTCCCCACTTGACCGTTACCGGAGTCGGCAATGACGGCCACCACGTCGGCTGACCGGCCCTCGGGGGCAGGTGAGCACGGCCGGGTGAGCATCTTCCTCGCGGTGACGATGGTCGGCGTACTGGCCATCATCGGCCTCTCCTTCGACGCCGCCGGGCAGCTCCGCACCCTGCAACGCGCCCAGAACCTGGCTGCCGAGGCGGCCCGGGCCGGCGGTCAGGCCATCGACCGGGCCACCGCCATCGAGGGAGGGCCGAAGCGGATCAACGAGCCGGAGGCGCGCGATGCGGTCGCCGACTACCTGGACGCCGTGAACACCGCCGGCCACACCGTGAACTTCCCCGAGGTCGACGGGGAGATCCTGATCCGGGTGACCGTCTCCATCACCTACCACCGCTCGATGATCGGACCGTTCGTCCAGGAAAAGGCGGTCACCGTCACCGGCGAGGCGACCGCGCGTGCCATCACCGCAACACCGTAGGAAGGAAGGCAGCCATGCCCGTATCGGGTGGGTCCGTCGTACGGCGGACCGGACGGATCCTCACCGGCATCGGCGCGCTGGCCGTGCTCCTGGTGCTGCTGGTCGGCGCGCCGATCGCGCTGCTCGCCTTCGCCGGTAACCCCCTGCCCGATCACCTCCCCACGATCAGCGAGGTGGGCACCGCGCTGACCAGCCGGGACGACGGTCAGCTCTTCCTGCGGGCGCTGGCCGTGGCCGGTTGGTTCGGCTGGGCCACGTTCGCCTTCTCCGTCGTCGTCGAACTGGGCGCGCAGACCCTGCGCCGGCCGGCGCCGAAGCTGCCCGGGATGGGCCGCCAGCAGAAGGCAGCCGCCGCGCTGGTCGGCTCGGTCGCGCTGATCCTGGTCGCCAGCCCGGCCGCCGCCAGCGCCGCGGCGGTCTACGGAACTCCGGTGTACGCGAGTCCGAGCGCAACGGCCGTCACCACAATGGCCGCGCCGACCCGCGCCGCGACGACACCTGACACGGCCGCGCCGGTGGCCCGGGGCGGGCTGCTCGGCATGGCCGGAACGGGGCTGGCCGCCCCCGGTGCCTCGGCGGCGAAAGACGAGGCCGCGCCGGTGTACCGGGTGGCACGGGGCGACTACCTCGGGGAGGTGGCCGAGCGGTACCTGGACGAGTTCGGGGACTACCGACAGCTCGCCAAGCTGAACAAGCTCGACGACCCGGACCGGATCCGCCCCGGCCAACTGCTCCGACTGCCCACGGAGGCCGCTGACCAGGGGGCCCGGCAGCACGCCACCGGTCGGCTCGTCGACCGGCCGGCAGCGAAGAAGCCACCAGCGCCCCGGCCGGCGCCCGAGCGGACCGCACCGCCGCGGGTGGCCCCGGCACCACCCAGCGGTACGGAGTCAGCGGGCCAACCACCAGCGATGACGGTCGGTGCAGCCCGAGCCGGTGCCGCCGACCGGGTGAACCGCCCGCTGGCGGTCTCTGCCGTTCTGGCGGTGGCGAGCATCGTCGGCGCCCAGATCGGCGCAGTCCTGGGCCTGCGCCGCCGTCCGGCCACCGCCGGGGCGGCTCCCCGACTGGCCGCGTCCTCCCGCACGTCCCGGGGCGTGGGCCGAAGCCGTGTCGCGGGCCAAGGCGGTGGCGCGGGCCAAGGCGGTGGCGCGGGCCGAAGCAGCGACGGCGCAGGCCGAAGCGCTGGCGCGGGCCAAGGCAGCAGCGGCGCGGGCCGGCGGGGCAGTGGTGGGGCGGCCGGGAGCGGTGCCGCCTGGGCTGCCAGCCGGGCGGCCGCGGCCATCGAAGCTCCCGCGACACCGGGCGGCGCGGCACCGGGCGGGAACGACTTCGCACCTCGCGGCGACGGAATGACATCCAGCGGCAGCGGGGCAGCACCTACCGGTAGCCGCGCCGCACCTGCGGGCAGCGGGACGGCACCTGCGGACAGCGGGATGGCACCTACGGGCAGTGGGACGGCACCCGCCGGCAGCGGAATGGCTTTCCCCGGCAGTACGGCGTTCCCGGGCAGCGGGATGGCTCTCTCCGGCGGCACGGCACCCCACGGGGTCGGAATGACGGCCGCCGGCATCGGAGGCTGGAGTGGTGACGACGGCTGGGCCGGTGCTGGCGGCGAGGGCGGGCTGTTCGACGGCGGGCACGGCCTCGACTCCGTACCGGACGGTCCGCCGGTCGGCCGACACCGACGCACCTGAGCGTTTCGCACGACCTGTTGTCTCCGCCGCCCTGTGGCGGCTCCGCAAACTCAGGCAGTGTCGTGTCGGGTGCGGCCGGGGCAATGTCTCGGAGAGCGATATACCTCTGAGTCATAAAAATGACTCACAGGTATAGGCGTCGAGGACGTACTGCCTCCGAGGCGCGGAGCATCAGCGCCGGGATGGCACACCGCGACATGGGCTGGCAGACACCGACGCGGGTGCCAGATACCGACGCCGAAGGCACCGCCGGCCGGTCAGGGCAGGCCGGTCAGGGCAGGCGGGTCGGGGCAGGCCGGCCAGGGCAGGCGGGTCGGGGCAGGCCGGTCAGGGCAGGCCGGTCAGGGCAGGCGGGTCGGGGCAGGCCGGTCAGGGCAGGCCGGTCAGGGCAGGCGGGTCTGGAGCACGCCGTTCTGGATCCGGGTGGGCAGAACCTGCTGGTCGTTGCCGGACGGCCCCTGCACGACCTCACCGCCGTTGAGCCGGAAGGCGCTGCCGTGCCACGGGCAGACCACGCACGCGTGGCCGTCGATCTCCTGCACCTCACCCTCACCGAGCGGCCCGCTCTGGTGCGGGCAGCGCTCCAACATCACGGTCACCTCGTCACCGTGCCGGTAGAGGATCACCGAGATGTCGTCGTCCACCTCTCGGGTGATCAGGGTGCGTTGCGGCAGCGTGGCCATGTCGGCCAGCGAGTGCCAGCCATCGGTCATCCGGCGCAGCTCGGAGATGCTCTGGTTGACCTGCGCCCCCTGCTTGTACGCCAGGTGACCCCCGATGTACGCGCCAAGGCTCACCGTGGAGAGCCCGAGGAAGCCGAGGGCGCGACCCATGCCGTGGCGGCCGGACAGCCGGGCGGCCAACGAGCCGGCGTAGAGCGTCAGGCCGACGGTGTTGGCAGCGGCGTGCACCAGGCCGACCCGGCGCTGGTCCCTGGCGAGTGCCGCCCAGTCGTTCAGACCGGCGATCGCCGCTGGCAGCGCGCTGACGGTGCCCAGACCGACCAGCACGGTGGCGGGCCGGCGCTGCCCGGGCATGAGGTCCAGCACAGCGGCGCTGATCCACGCGCCGACCGGCACCTGCACCATCGCCGGATGCAGCGGATGCCCGAGGGTCACCCCGTGCAGCAGGTCACGCAGCCGGCGTGGACGCAGCGTCCCAAGGACGACCTTCTGCAACCGGTCACCCGCGCGGTCCAGCCGGGCGTCCTGCTCAACTTTCGTCAAAAGTGCTCGCACGAGTACCGACTTCCCGGCGATCGCCGTCGCAAACCGGTCGGCGGCGACAAACCTGCCGCACCACCCACGCCGCGGATCGTGCAGTTTCTGCTCCGACAATCCGGGGCGCAAGCCGCGAACCGGCAACCGGGAGTGCAAGATCGACGGGGATTGTGGGGGTGGGGCCGGCCCGGCATGCTGGCGGGATGGGTGTGCGGGTGGAGCGGGTCGGGGCGGTCACCACGGTGGTGTTGGACCGGGCGGACGTTCGGAACGCCGTGGACGGTCCTACGGCTCGGGCGCTGGCCGACGCGTTTCGGGCCTTCGACGCCGATCCGGACGCGGCGGTGGCCGTGCTCTGGGGCGCCGGCGGGACGTTCTGCGCCGGCGCCGACCTCAAGGCGATCGGCACACCGAGCGGCAACCGGGTCGAGCCGGAGGGGGACGGCCCGATGGGTCCGACCCGGATGACGCTCAGCAAACCCGTGATCGCGGCGATCTCCGGGTACGCGGTGGCGGGCGGGCTCGAACTGGCGCTCTGGTGTGACCTGCGGGTCGCCGAGTCCGACGCGACACTCGGGGTGTTCTGCCGCCGTTGGGGAGTGCCGCTGATCGACGGCGGCACCGTCCGGTTGCCTCGGCTGATCGGCGAGAGTCGGGCCATGGACCTGATCCTCACCGGCCGCCCGGTGCCGGCCGACGAGGCGTACACGATGGGGTTGGTCAATCGGTTGGTGCCGCCCGGCCATGCGCGGGCCGCGGCCGAGGAGTTGGCGGCGGCGATCGCCCGGCATCCGCAGACCTGCCTGCGCAACGACCGGGCGGCGCTGCTGGCCGGCGCGGGGCGAGGAGAGCCGGAGGCGCTGGCGACCGAGTTGGCGTACGGGCTGGATTCGCTGGCCACGGACGCGGCGGCCGGCGCGGCCCGGTTCGCGGCGGGCGAGGGCCGACACGGCGCGACGCCGCCGGGAGGGGTACGCCCCCCGGCGGCGTCGGCTACCGACCAGCTCAGTTGCGGTTGATGGTGAAGGTTGTCGTCGGGTTCTGGATGTCCACCGCGTTGTTGCTCAACCGGAGGTTGTTGAAGGTGACCGACCCGACGGCCGGCCCCTGCCCCGCCTCCGGCATCGGGTTCGCCCAGATGGCGAAGCCGGACTTCGCGTCGTAGGCGTCCCCGCTCTTGCGGGCACCGCTGATCGAGATGTTCGTGAAGACCGTGTCGGTGATCGGGTTCTGCGGCTGCCCGCCGACGTAGTTGGTCTGGAACATGATGCCGCTGTAGGTCGGATCGATGATGTCGACGTCGCTGACCCGGATGCCCTGGAACACCTTCGAGGCGGAGAAGACCCAGATCGCCGGGAAGGTTTGTGAGCCCCAGAAATGCCCACCGGCCCGCACGATCGAGATGTTCTCGAACCGGGTGGGCGGGCTGGCACCGAAGCCGTTCATCGGATAGCCGAAGTCGAGCGAGCTGATGGTGATGCCGGAGTAGACCAGCGTGTCCGCGATGTAGATGTTGCGGAACGTGTTGCCGTAGCCGCCGTACACGGCGACACCGGCGGCCCGCCAGGTCAGGGTCGAGGTCAGGTTCTCGTAGACGTTGTCCTTCATGTCGGCGCCGCCCGCGTCGATGGCCGAGAACAGCGCGAAGCTGTCGTCGCCGGTGGCCCGGGCGTCGTTGTTGCTGACCAGGTTGTTGGTGCTGCCGTTGGTCATGTTGATGCCGTCGGCGAACATGTTCCGGATCCGGGAGTTCTTGATCGTCATGTAGTCGGTGTTCGCGCCCCAGTAGAGGCACACCATGTGCTCGTTCCAGATGTTGTCGATCACGATGTTCGACACGTTGGAGAAGTCGAACACCTTGCCCGGGCCGTCGATCCGCGAGGTGTAGTTGCCGAAGTAGGCGAAGTTCTTGAAGGAAGAGTTCGCCGCCGAGTTCTCGGCCCGGAAGCCGATGTCGGTGTTGTCCTGCCCCGACGGAGCGTTGAAGCGGGTGTACCAGGGGCCGGCGCCGGTCACCTGGACCGCCTTGCCGTACACCTGGAACTTCGACGAGGTGGAGTAGTTACCGGCCGGCAGGTACACCCCGACCAGGTTGCCGGTGGTGTCCATCCGCACCCGGTCCAGGGCGTTCTGCACGTCCTGGTGGGTGAAGCCGGTCGGCGTGGTGTAGCGGGCCGGGTCCGGGTTGGCGATCGGAGCCACCTGCTCGGTGTTGATGAAGTCGATGGCGTACGTGGTGGTGTTGGCGGGGTCCTTCTGAAGGCGGATCCTGCTGCCAGCCGGAACGGTGGAGTTGAGCATGACGTTGGCTTCGTCGTAGATGTGCCGCGGACCGCCCGCGCTCGGCGAGTTGCCCGGGCTGGTCTCGTTGCCGTAGAGCCAGGCGTACCGGGACGTCAGATCGATGGCCTTGTGGAACGTGCCGTTGACATAGACGTTCAAGGTCGAGTTGATCCCGCCGCCGCCCGGTGCGTCCGGGATGGAAAAGCGGGTGACCAGCGTGTTGGTGCTGGCCCGAGTGGTGAACTCGACGTAGCTGCCGTTCGAGTTGAGGGTCACCGCCCGCCGACCCGACGCCTCGCCGGCCAGGTCGCCGACCTCCCGGTTCGGTCCGACGACGGCGGCACCGCCGCCGATCACGCCGTCCTCAGCCTCGTACATGTCGTACGGCATGTTGGCGCCGCGACCGACGAAGAGCGGCCGGTCACTGGTGTTGTTGGCCTGCTTCACCGGCAGCTCGTTGCCGTCCACGGCGAGCACCACCCGGACGGTGTACTTGCCGTTCGCGGCGGTCCAGGTGCCCAGGCTGATCGGGCCGACCGTGGCACCGGCGTTGATCACGCCGGAGTACGAGCCGGTCAGGGTACGGACGACGGTGCCGGACTCGTTGAGCACGGTCAGAGTGATGCCGTGCGCACCGGACGCGGAAGCCTGGTTGCCGGCGTTGCGGATGGACACGGAGAAGGTCACCGTGTTGCCCGCCGACGGGTTGCCCGGCGACCAGGCGACCGACGAGGCGACCAGGTCGGAGCTGGCGACCGCGGCGACGACCAACGGGCTGGGGTTCGTGTAGCTGTTGTTGGTGTCGTCCTGCTCGACGACGGTGTTCGACTCGTCGACCTTGGCGCTGAGCGGGTAGCTGCCCGAGTCCCGGGTGCCGATGCTGGCGCTGACCGTGGTCGAGGCACCGGCCGCGAGACCGCCGACCGAGGCCGTGCCCACCCGGGTGGACCCCAGGTAGAAGTTGACGTTGGTCGCGCCGGAGGCCGCCGAGCCCGCGTTACGCACCGTCGCGGAGAGCGTGATGGTGCTGGTCTCCACCGGTGCGGACGGGCTGAACGACATGCCGGTCACGGTCAGGTCCGGGTTCGGCGCCGGGGTGCCGAAGACCTGGAACTCGGCCACCTGACCGGCCGGAGCGCCGGTGTTCGAGGCGATCGAGAGCCGTACGTCGGCCGCCGCGCCGGAGACCGGGATGGTCACCGTGTTGCCGGTACCCGGGTTGAAGCTGTAGTTCGCCGCGCCGACCAGGGTGGTGAAGTTCGACGAGCCCTGGTCCCGGCCGAGCACTGTGATGTTCTGGGTACGCGCACCCCACGCCGAGTCCGGGTTGAGCTTCACGACGACCTGGCTGAGGCTGGCGTTCGCCCCGAGCTGCACGGTCAGCGTGCTCGGGTTGCCGTTGCCCTCCCAGTAGGTGGCCACGTTGTTGTCGTTGGCGTTGGTGGCCACGAACGTGTGCACGAACCCGGAGGCGGTGATCGGCTTGCCGATCGCCAGGTTGGAACCGGTCGGCGGGTTGCCGGTGCCGGTCCGGGTCACGGTGTTGCTGTTCGCCGACTGGTTGCCGGCCGCGTCCTTGGCCCGCACGTAGTAGGACACCGTGGCACTGGTCGGCTGGCTGTCGGTGTAGGTGAGCGTCGAGCCGTTCACGCTGCCACGCAGCGCGCCGTTGGCGTAGACGTCGTAGCCGGTCACCCCGACGTTGTCGGTGGACGCCGACCAGGCGAGCCGGATCTGCCCGCTGACCGGCTGGGTGTAGGCCAGGTTGCCCGGCACGCTCGGTGCCTGGGTGTCGCTGCTGCCCGTGGCGCCGTACACCTCTACCTCGGAGAGCTGGGCGGCCGGCCAACCGGTGTTGCCGGTGACCTGCACGCGTACGTAGCGGGTGCTGGCGGCGGTGAAGCTGACGGTCGCGGTGTTGCCGCTGCTCGGGTTGAAGGTGTAGCCGGCGGACGCCTTCAGCGTGCTAAACGTCGAACCGTTGGTCGAGCCCAACACCGACAGCGTCTGCGTACGGGTCTGCCAGTCCGACGCCGGTGGCAGTTTGAGCACCACCCGGTCCACGCTGACAGTGGCACCCAGGTCCGCCTGGATCCACTGCGGGAACGCGTTGTTGGCGCTCTCCCAGTAGGTCGACGCGTTGCCGTCGTTGGCGTTGCCCGCCACGTAGTTCTGGTTGTAGCTACTGGCGGTCATGGTGGCGGAGAGCCCGGCGAGCATGGCCACGCGGGCGGCGGCCGCGGACGGGTCGGCCGCCGGTGCCGCGCTCGCCATGGGGGTGACGACCGGGGCGGTGGCGAGGAGCATTCCGGCGAGCGCGCCGGCGAGCATCCGACGGCCCGTGCGGGCGGTGCGGGGGACGGTGGTGGGCGCGCCGGCTGGCGGCGTGCCTCGTCTGGTGCCGGTACTGGACATGGGGTCGCTACACCTCTTTCGGGGGTGGGTGTGGGTGCGTTGCCCGGTGACGGGTGCAGGGGTACGCCCGTCGTTCCGCGACAGGTGGGGGACGGTGCGGGTTGGGGACGGGGTCGGACGGCTGGCGCGGCGTTGCGCCGGGACGCCCGGACCGGGTGCCCCCGCCCGGTCCGGGCAGGGGCACCCGACCTAGCTGGAGTAGACCTCGAACTCGCTGAGCTGGCCGGCTGGCCAGCCGCTGTTGCCGGTGACGGTCAGCCGCAGGTACCGCTGGGTGGTCGCCGTGAAGGTCACGGTGACCGTGTTGCCGCTGGCCGGGTTGAAGCTGTAGCCGGCGGACGCCTTCAGCGTGCTGAACGTCGAACCGTTGGTGGAGCCGAGCACCGCCAGTGTCTGCGTACGCGTCTGCCAGGCCGATGAGGGTGGGAGCTTCAGCACGACCCGGGACACCGACCGATCGGCCCCCAGGTCCACCGTCAACGACTGCGGGAATGCGTTGTTGGCACTCTCCCAGTAGGTGTTCGCGTTGCCGTCCACCGCGTTGGGGGCGGCGTACACGTCCGAGTGGCTGGTCTCGGTGATCGACCGTCCGGCCGCCAGGTTGCCGCTGGGCGGCGGCGTGGTCGGGGGCGGGGTGGTCGGCGGTGGCGTGGTCGGCGGCGGGGTGGTCTGGGTGCCGCCGTACACCTCGACCTCGGAGAGTTGCGCGGCCGGCCAGCCGGTGTTGCCGGTGACGGTGACCCGGATGTAGCGGCGGTCACCGGAGGGCAGTCCGATCGACACGGTGTTGCCCGCACCGGGGGCGAAGACCCGACCGGCGGACGACGCCAGTGTGGTGTACGACGAGCCGTCGGTGGAGCCGAGCACCGACAGGGTCTGGGTGCGTTGCTCCCAACCGCTGGGCAGCTTGAGCGCCACCCGGTCGACCGACCGGGACGCACCCAGGTCGATGGTGACCGACTGGGGGAAGGCGTTGTTGGCGCTCTCCCAGTACGTCGACGCGTTGCCGTCCACCACGTTGGCGGCCGTGTAGTTCTGGTTGGTGCTGGTCGCTGTCGTCGAGCGGCCCAGTGCCAGGTTCCCGCTGGTCGGGGGCGGGGTGGTCGGCGGCGGCGTGGTGGGTGGCGGGGTGGTGGGCGGCGGCGAGGTGGGTCCGCCGCCCCACTGGGGGTTCGGCCACGGGCCGCAGTACGGGGTCGGTGTGTACCAGCCGGAGTTGCCGGAGCCCTGGGTTATCTGGAAGCCGGCGCCCACGCAGTTGTGCATCGGGTTGCTCTGCGCGATGTTGGTGGCCCGCACGTTGGTGAACGACACCTGGCTGTTCGCCTGCACCTGGAGCGCGTAGGTGCCGGCGCCGTCGATCCGTACGTTGTTGAGGTTGATCCCGTTGGTCTGGCCCTCGATCCAGTGCAGCGCCGCGTACGAGCTGTCCAGGATGTCGGTGTCGGTGATGTTGATGGTGGGGTTCTGGAACGCCTCGTTGAGCGCGGAGAACCAGATCGCCCCGACACCGAAGTTCCAGTTGTAGTCCGAGTTGCCGTTACGGATCAACGTGTTCCGGGCGATCGTCCAGGTGCCCTGGACCCCGGTGGCGCCCTGCACGCCGGGGTAGCGGTTCGCGACGTGGATGCCACCGCCGTTGGTCAGCGAGTCGGCCGTCACGTTGTCGGTGATCTTGATGTCCCGACCGCCGTAGCTGACCAGGTGGTTCGCCAACAGGGTCACCCCGATGGTGTTGCGGGTGAAGGAGTTGTTGACGTTCGGCACGCTCTGCGCCCACATCGCCAACGCGTCGTCGCCGGTGTTGCGGACGAACGTGTTGGTCACCGTCGAGTTGGTCACCCCGGTGTGGAAGTTCACCCCGTCCGCGGTCTGGTCCAGGATCCGGCTGTTGCGGATGGTGAAGTTGTCCATCGGGCCGTCCATCCACGCCCCGACCTTGGTGTTCTCCAGCCAGAGGTTGTCCACCACCGAGTTGGTCATCGCCCCGCCCAGGGCGTTGACCTGGTCGTCGTCGACCCGTTCCCGGATGTCGCCGATGATGGCGAAGTCCCGCAGCGTGACGTTGCGGCTGGGCCCGTTCGCCTCGTGCGCGCGGACCGGGCCGGTGTAGCCGCCACCGGGGACGTACTTGCCGTAGATGCCGACGGACCTGTTCCGCTCGGTGGGGTGCCGGCCGCCGAGCACCGAATACCAGGGGCCCGCGCCGCGCAGAGTCACCCCGTCGACCACCACGTGATCCCAGAGGGTGAAGGTGCCCGTCGGGATCCAGACCGCCCGGCCCTGGGCCCTGCCGGCGTCGACCGCCGCCTGGAACTTCGCCGTCGAGTCGCTCGCCCCACTCGGGTCGGCGCCGAAGTCGGTGACCACGTCGAGCACACCGGAGGGCTTCGTGATCGCCGGGGCGACCAGCTCGAAGTCGGCCAGGTCGATGGTGAACGTGGGCGACTGCGCGGTCGAGGAGACCTGGAGCCGGATCTTCGTGCCGGCCGGCTGGGTGCTGCCGAACAGCGCCCGGGTCTCGTCGTAGAAGTGGTGCGGGTTGGTGTCACCCGGGTTGTTGTTGAACGGGTATCCGCCGTAGTACCAGCCGTACCTCGACGTGACCGGGACCGACTTCAGCAGCGCCCCGTTGGCCCGCAGGTCGATGGCGGCGTCGCGGCCGGTGCCGGCCGGGCTGTCCGGCAGGCTGTAGCGGAAGGTGACCGCGTTGGCTGGGGCGGTGAGGGTGAACTCGACGTACTCGCCGACGGCGTCGAGGGTGACCGCCTCCCGGCCGGACGCCTCGGACGGCAGCGTGCCGTAACGCCGGTCCGGGCCGATCTTCGTGCCGTTGTGGGCGGTCTCCTCCGCCTCCTGCTCGACGAACGGGACGGTGGCGCCCCGGTTGGGGATGTCGAAGGGGGACAACCCCGCCGCCGAGGCCGGGGTCGCGGTGCCGGTCACCGCGAGGGCGGTGACCGCTGTGGCGGCGAGCACTGTGGCGGCGATGGCGGCCAACAGTGCCCGGGCCGGGTGTCGAAGGTGGTGCGGGGTGGCGGTGGTGTGGTTGGCCATGAGCTGCGCTCTCCCTTTCGTCAGGCAGGCCAGATCCCCCGTGTCGGTGCGGTGTCGCGCGTCCCCCCTCGGTTCTCCCTTCCTGGGTGGCGTGGTGCCGGCGGCCGGGACGGGCCGCCGGCACCACGGCGAGCAGAGTCAGGTCAGGCCGGGCCGTCCGCCGCGCGCGGCCCGTCGGTGGATTCGGCGGTACGCAGCCAGACCGCGGTGTCGGACGGCAGCAATCCGTCGTCGAGCGGCCCGCTGGCCAGCAGCAACTCCCCCTGAGCTGGCATCGGCACCGGCGCGGCGGACAGGTTGACCAGGCAGGTGAAGCCGCCACCGCGGCTGAACGCCAGCACCCCGTCCGGGGCGGGCAACCAGGTCAGCTCACCGTCACCGAGCGCCGGGTCGGCCTTTCGGGCCTGGATCGCCGCCCGGTACAGCTCCAGCATCGAGGCCGAGTCGCCGGTCTGCGCGCTGGCTGTCCGGTCCTTCCAGTCGGCCGGCTGCGGCAGCCACGGCGCCGCGGCACCCTCGGGGCTGAACTCGAACGGCGGCTCGTCCCCGGCCCACGGCAGCGGTACGCGGCAGCCGTCCCGACCGGGGTCGATTCGGCCGGACCGCTCCCACATCGGGTCCTGCCGCATCGCGTACGGGATGTCCTCGACCTCGTAGAGGCCCAGCTCCTCGCCCTGGTAGACGTAGGCGGCACCGGGCAGCGACAGCGAGAGCAGCGCGGCGGCGCGGGCCCGGCGGGTGCCCAACTCAAGGTCGGTGGGGGTGCCCTCGCGTTTGGCGGCGAAGCTGAACCGCGTGTCCGCGCGACCGTAGCGGGTGACGTGCCGGGTGACGTCGTGGTTCGAGAGCACCCAGGTGGCCGGCGCGTTGACCGGCGCGTGCGCGCTCAGCGTCCCGTCGATGCTCTCCCGCAGCGCCGCGGCGTCCCAGGCGCAGCCGAGGAAGTCGAAGTTGAACGCCGCGTGCAGCTCGTCCGGGCGCAGGTAGTTGGCGAACCGCTGCCGGTCCGGCAGCCACACCTCACCGATCAGCGCCCGGTCGGCGTACTCGTCGGCGACCCGACGCCAGCCCCGGTAGATCTCGTGCACCCCGTCGAGGTCGTGGAACGGGTGCGGCTGGTCCTCGCGGACCTCCGGAAGCGTCCCGTCCTTGACCAGGAGCCCGGCCGAGTCGATCCGGATGCCGTCCACGCCCCGGTCGAACCAGAACCGCAGGATGTCCTCGAACTCCTCCCGCACCCGGGGGTGGTCCCAGTTGAAGTCCGGCTGCTGCGGGGCGAACAGGTGCAGGTACCAGTCGCCGGGGGTGCCGTCCGGGTTGGTGGTGCGGGTCCAGGTCTCGCCACCGAACTCGCCGACCCAGTCGGTGGGTCGCTCGTCGCCGTTGGGACCCCGGCCGGGCCGGAACCAGAAGAGGTCCCGTTCGGGCGCGCCGGGGCCACCGGCGAGCGCGGCCTGGAACCAGGGGTGCGCGTCGGAGCAATGGTTGGGCACCACGTCGACGATGGTCCGGATGCCCAGCGCGTGCGCCTCCGCGATCAGCGCCTCCACCTCGGCCAGGGTGCCGAAGACCGGGTCGATGTCACGGTAGTCGGAGACGTCGTAGCCGGCGTCGGCCATCGGGGACGGGTACCAGGGGCTGAACCAGATCGCGTCGACGCCGAGCGCGGACAGGTGGTTCAGCCGGGACCGGATGCCGGCGATGTCACCGATACCGTCGCCGTTACCGTCGGCGAAGCTCCGGGGATACACCTGGTAGATCACGGCTCCACGCCACCACGGACTTCTGTCAGCTGTGGACACGAGCACCTGCTTTCTGCGTCAGTACGTCGGCGGGTTCGCCGGACCTGGTTATGTGTCGGGCGAACGGTCGTTGTTCGCCGCGCGGGAGGACCGGTGGTCGCTATCCCTTGATGCTGCCCGTGGTCAGACCGGACATGATGTTCCGCTGGAAGATCAGGAAGATGATGACAGTGGGGATCGCGGCGATGACCGACGCGGCGATCACCACGTTCATCGGTGTGCCGCCCGCGAAGGTGTAGATGCCGACGCTGACCGTCCGGGTCTCGGGCGACGGCATGACCAGCTTCGGCCAGAGGAAGTCCTTCCAGACCGCCGTCACGGCGAAGATCGAGACGACCCCGAGGATGGGGCGCGACAGCGGCAGGATGATCGACCAGAGCGTGCGCAGCGAGGACGCCCCGTCCATGAGGGCGGCCGCCATCAGCTCCTCGGGGATCGAGTCGAAGAACCGCTTCAACAGGAAGATGTTGAACGCGTTCGCGACCATCGGCAGCCAGATGGCGAACGGTGAGTCGAGCAGGTTGATGTGCAGGATCGGCAGGTCGAGCACCGTCACGTACTGCGGAACGATGAGGACCATCGCCGGGATCATCAGGGTCCCCAGCATCAGGGCGAGGATCGTGTTGCCGAAGATCGGTCGAAGCTTGGACAGCGAGTACGCCGCGGCGCTGTCGAAGACGAGTTGGAACAGCACCGCGCCGATCGCGTAGTAGAAGGTGTTGAAGAGCAGCTTGGCGAGGGCCAGGTTGTTCCACGCGTCGATGTAGTTCTGCGGCTGCGGGTCCTTCGGAAACAGCGACGGTGGGGTCTGGGCGATCTCCTGGCCGGACTTGAGCGCGCCGGTGACCATCCAGTAGAGCGGTCCGAGGAAGACGAGCGTGAACCCCGCCACGACAACGACCAGCAGCGTCCAGTAGATGACCCGGCCGCGCCCCCGGCTGAGCTGGGATTGGGAGATGAGGGTCCGGGTTCCGGAATCCTGTGCCATTCCTCGCCGTCCTAGTCCTGTTTCGCAGTCAGCCGCACGTACACGGCGGAGAAGCCGGCCAGCACCACGAGCATGATCACGCCCAGGGCGGCGGCGCCGTTGAGATCGTTCTGGAAGAACCCGTGCTGGTAGATGAGGTACGCCACCGAGGTCGCCGAGTCCTCCGCGCCCGCACCGTTGGCGAGGATCAGGGGCTCGATGAAGAGCTGCATGGTGGCGACGATCTGCAACATCGCCAGGAGCGCGAGGATCAACCGGGTCTGCGGAATGGTCACGTGGCGGATCCGCCGCCAGATCCCGGCGCCGTCGAGCTCCGCCGCCTCGTAGAGCTCGCCGGGGATGTTCTGCAACGACGCCAGGTAGATCAGCACGGCGCCGCCCATGTTCATCCAGGTCGACGCCACCACCATCGCCGGCATCGTCATCTCGGGCGACTGCATCCACTGCGAGGTCGGCAGGTGCAGTGCCTTGAGGATCGCGTTGAAGAGCCCGGCCTCGCTCGGGTCGTACGCGTAGAACTTGAAGAGGAACAGCGCCGAGGCCGGCGGCAGCATCACCGGCAGGTAGACCAGGATCCGCAGGTACCCCTTGGCGTGGCGGAACTCGTTGAGCAGGATCGCCACGAAGAACGGCACCACGTACCCGAGGGCCAGCGCCAGGACCGTGAAGTAGAAGGTGTTCTGCCAGGCCGTCCAGAAGCTGGGGTCGGCGATGATGCGGGAGTAGTTGTCCCAACCCACCCAGGTGGTCTCGCCACGCCGGGTCCGCTGGAAGCTCATGATGATGCCGCGGACCATCGGGTACCAGGAGAAGACGACGAAGCAGAGCACCGCCCCGATCAGGAACGCGTGACCGGTGAGGTTGTCCCGTACCTTGCGGCCGAGGCTGGTGCGCTGTGGCCTCGCCGAGTACGGCGACGGCGGGCGGCCCGGTTTCCTGGAGGTCTCCGGGACGGTGGTGATCGCCAAGGCAACTCCTGGGTGAGTCGGTGACGTCGAGATGTGGTGCGAGTGGCGTGGGGGTCGGGTCGGCGTCCCGACCCCCACACGATCGGTCAGCTCTCGGCGGCGAGGAGCTGGTTGACCTTCTCCTCGGCGGTCTTGAGCAGTGCGTCGATGTTCGAGTTCGGGTTGGTCAGCACACCCGACATCGCGGCGTCGAGCACCGCGTAGACGGCTTGGGCGTTGCGCGGCTCACCCTTGATCGGAACCGGGGTGGCCTCGAAGAGCGCGAAGTTCGCCGTGTCGACGTTCGCGTTCGCCTTACGCAGCTCCAACTCCTGCTTCTGCGCGTCACTGCCGTTGGCGAAGAGCAGCGGCTGGGGCAGACCCACCGGGTAGTTCTGCGGCTTGGCCCGGACGTAGTCGAACTGGCCCTTGCCCGGGGTGAGCTTCTGGTACGCGATCCACTTCAGACCGGCCTTGACCTGCTCGGGAGTGAGGTCCTTCTTGAAGAAGTAGCCCTCGCCACCACCGAGCGTCCCCTTCGCCGCGCCGTCCTGGCCGGGCAGCGGGGCCATCGCCCAGTCCTGGAACTTGCCCTGGAACTGGCTGACGATCGCCTGGGTGGCATCCGGCGCGCCGATGAACATGCCGACCTTGCCCGCGCCGGCGTTCGTCAGCAGGTCACCCCACTGGAGCAGCTGACGGGCACCCATGCTGTTGTCGCCGTACCGCATGTCCTTGAGGTTCTGCAGGACCTGCTTGCCCATGGCGTTGTTGAAGTCGGCCTTCTTGCCGTCCTCGGTCAGCACCCGGCCGCCCTGCGAGTAGAGCAGGGAGGTGAAGTGCCAGCCACCGGTGTTGCCGGCGCTGTACTCGGAGTAGCCAGCGATGCCGTTGCCGAGCGCGGAGATCTTCTTGGCCGCGGCACGGACCTCGGCCCAGGTCTTGGGCGGGTTGTTCACGTCCAGCCCGGCCTGCTGGAACAGGGCCTTGTTGTAGACCAGGCCCATCGAGTAGTTCTTCACCGGAACGGCGTAGAGCTTGCCGCCGTCGGTGAAGACCTCCTTGAGCGCCGGGTCGACGCTGTCCCAGGTCGGGATCGTGTCCTTGTTGACGTGCTGACTGATGTCCATCGCCTGACCGGAGTCGAGCACCTGCTGGAGATCGGTCATGTACCCGTAGAAGACGTCGGTCACGGTGCCGCCGGCGAGGCGGGCGGTGAAGTCCGGCGGGTTGTTGCACTGCTCGCCGACGCTGACGCTCTTGATGATGATGTCCGGGTTCTGCTTCTGGAACTCGGCGACGTCGTCGTTCCAGTTCTTCAACAGCTCTTTCTGGGCGCCGACCGGCTGGCAGTCGACAGTGATGGTGACCTTGCCGCCGGCGCTCGAGCCCTTGTCGTCGCCCTTCGTGGAGCATGCCGTGAGGCTGAGCCCCAGGCCGGCCACGAGCGCGACCGCCGCAGCCTTTCGGTATTGCGGTACGGACATCTGTCCATCCCTTCGGGAACGGGTGTCTCCAGTGACCTTCGCTGATCTGCGGTGATACGACCTGACGCCCAGTAGCTGCGTCGGAGCCAGGTGTGAGTGGAGTCACTGTAACGAGGCCGACTCATTTCGGCAAGGTATCGACCCTGTTCCGAAAGGACACGACGTGATTACGACAGATGTTGGCAAGACACTGAAAGCCGCCCGGTTTGCCGACTATTGATCCCTTGTGTCCGGTCATTCGGCCCGGTCGATGCCGACCGGGGCGAGCAACGACGAAAACGGCCGCCGACCGCGAGAGGCGGTCGACGGCCGAAGCGTCGTCAGGTGTGGTGCCTAGCGGCCGGGGGCGGGCGCGGTGGAGCCCCGCACCACCAACTCCGGCTCGAACAGCAGCTCGTCCTGAAGGACGCCGGCACCCTCGATCTGGGTGACCAGCAGATCCACGGCGGCCTGCCCCATCGTCTCGATCGGCTGGCGCACCGTGGTCAACGGCGGATCGGTGCACGTCATGAAGGCGGAGTCGTCGAAGCCCACCACCGACACGTCGGCCGGAACCGAACGGCCCAGCCGCCGGGCCGCGCGGATCGTGCCCAGCGCGAGCACGTCGCTGGCGCAGATGATGCCGGTCACGCCCCGCTCGACCAACTTCGTCGCGGCGACCCGCGCCCCCTCCATCGAGAAGCTGGAACGCTCGACGCACTCGGCGTCACCCTCGTCCCAGCCGGCAGCCTGGACCATCGCGTCGAGCTTGCGCCGTGACGGCACATGCCCCTCCGGGCCGAGCACCATCCCGATCCGTTCGTGCCCGAGCGAGCGCAGGTGCCCGTACGCCTGCTCCACCGCCACCGCGTCGTCAGTGGAAACCCGGGGAAAACCCAGCTCGTCCACACCCGCGTTGACCAGCACGACCGGAAGCCCCCGGTCGGTCAGCCGACGGTAGTGGTCGTGTCGGGCGTCGGCGAGCGCGTACGAGCCACCGGCGAAGATCACCCCGGAGACCTGGTGGTCGAGGAGCATCTCCACATAGTCCATTTCGGAGACCCCGCCGATGGTCCGGGCACAGAGCGCCGGGGTGTAGCCGCGCTGGGCGAGAGTGCCGGTGACCACCTCGGCCAGCGCCGGGAAGATCGGGTTCTGCAACTCGGGCAGCACCAGCCCGACCAGCCGGGCGCGTTCGCCGCGCAGCTTGGTCGGCCGCTCGTAACCGAGCACGTCCAGCGCCGTCAGGACGGCCGTGCGGGTCGCCTCGGAGACTCCGTCGCGGCCGTTGAGCACCCGGCTGACGGTGGCCTCGCTGACGCCCGCCTTCTTGGCAACTTCAGTCAACCGCTTGGTCACGGTCGCAATCGTACGTCACCTGGATGAAAGAAATGAACAGCAATCTGCCCGTCGTTTGCTGGCCGACTGCCGCATTCTTCCCACCGTCCGGACCCGCGCGCGGGGCATCGCGAAGCGCCGGGCGCGGTGGCCTCGGGTGGGGCTGGGGTCAGGAGAGGTCGCGCAGGGCGCTCTCGATGGCCCGGTGGAAGGTCGGGTACGCGTAGATCATGTGCCGGAGTTGACTCAGCGGCACCGCCGCGTGCACCGCCACCACCAGCGCGGACAGCACCTCGCCGCCGGCCGGGCCGGCCGAGGTCGCGCCGATCAGCACGCCCTGGTCGGCGTCCGCCACGAGCTTGATGAAACCGTCGTCGCCGACCCGGTGGATCCAGCCGCGGGTCGAGCTGCCGAGCTTGGTGAAACCCACCTGCACGTTGATGCCGCGCTCGCGGGCCTGCTGCTCGGTGAGCCCGACCGCGCCGATCTCGGGATCGGTGAAGGTCACCCGGGGCAGCGCCCGGTAGTCGGCTCGCGGGACGGTGCCGGCCGATCCGCTCGATCCGCTGGCGGCCAGCGAGCTGGACGCGCCCATCGCCCCGCCGACCACGCTGGAGGTGCCGCTGGCGTCCGCTCCCGCCTTCGCCTGCCGGGCGCGGGCCAGGATGTCGGCGATCACGATCCCCGCCTGGTACATGGCGATGTGTGTGAAGGCGCCCTCGCCGGTGATGTCGCCGACCGCCCAGACGTGGTCGGTGACGTGCAGACGGTCGTCGACCGGAAGGTAACGCTGGCTGGCGTCCACGCCGATCGTGTCCAGGCCCAGCTCGGCGAGGTGGGCCTTGCGCCCGGTCACCACCAGCAGCCGGTCGGCGGTGAACTCGGCGCCGCCGGCACCGCGCAGTGTGAACCGGGTCCCGTCGTGCTCGACCCGTTCGGCGCGTACCCCGGTGTGGATCTCCACGCCGTCGGCGCGCAGCGCCGCGGCGGCGACCTCGGACGCCTCGGGTTCCTCGACGGCCAGCACCCGGTCGAGCGCCTCGACCACTGTGACCCGGACCCCGAAGCGGGCGAAGACCTGCGCCAACTCCAGACCGATCGCGCCGCCACCCAGCACGAGCAGCGACTCCGGCAGCTCCTCGACCTCGATCGCCTGGTGGTTGGTCCAGTACGGCGTGTCGGCCAGGCCGTCGATCGGCGGCACCGACGGGCGGGTGCCGGTGCCCAGCACCACCCCGTGTCGGGCCTCGAACACCTGGTCACCGACGCGGACCCGGTGCGGACCGTCGAGTCGGCCGCTGCCGCGCACGAGCCGGCCACCCTTGCCGACGAACCGCTCCGCCGCGACCGTGTCGTCCCAGGTGTCGGTGGCTTCCTCGCGGATCCGCTTCGCCACCGGCGCCCAGTCCGGTTGGACCTGTGCCGTCCCGGCGAGCCCGTCGACCCGGCGAGCCTCGGCGAGCGCGTTGGCCGCTCTGATCATCATCTTGCTCGGGATGCAGCCCCAGTACGGGCACTCCCCGCCGACGAGATCCCGTTCGACACCGACGACGTTCAGGCCGGCCTCGGCAAGTCGCTCAGCCACCTCCTCGCCGCCAACCCCGAGCCCGACAACGACCACATCCACCAGCTCCGGCTCCGCCACACCGAACAGCATCCCCCAGCGACACCACCCCAACCACCGGGGTCGGCGGAAAAGTCGGCACCCACACCGGCCCGGACGCTTACCGTGGCCGGATGCACGCACGCTTCGCTCCGGTCCGGGACTGCTTCCACGACCTGCTCGCCTCCGGCCGGGAAACCGGCGCAGCCCTGACCATCTATTACGACGGGCAGCCGGTCGTCGACCTGGTCGGCGGCTCTCGAACCGGCGACGGGCCGGGCGGCGAGCCGTGGCTGCCGGACACGCTGGTCAACGTCTACTCGGTCGGCAAGCCGGTGGCCGCGCTCTGCCTGCTGATGCTCGTCGACAGGGGAACCGTCGATCTCGACGCGCCCGTGGACCGGTACTGGCCGGAGTTCCGGACTCCCGCCACCGTGCGTCAGGTGTTGTCGCACACCGCCGGGCTGCCGGCCTTTCCGGTGCCCCGACCGGCCGCCGCGGTCGCCGACTGGACGCTGCTCACCGGCGACCTGGCCGCCGCCGACTCCGAGTGGTCGCCGGGCACGGTCGCCGGGGAACACGCCTGGACGTACGGGCATCTGGTGGGCGAGCTGGTCCGCCGCGTCGACGGACGGTCGGTGGGCCGGTTCCTGGCCGAGGAGGTCGCCGACCGGTGGCAGCTCGACCTCGGCTTCGGGTTGACCGGGGCGGACCAGTTGCGCTGCGCGGACCTGCGGTACGGCGACCAGGGATGGCCGAGCCGCAAGCTCGGCGAGCCGGGGTCACTGCGGGCGCGGGCGCTGGGCAACCCGGCCGGCGGGCTGGACCTGGCCGTGCTGAACAGTCCGCTGTGGCGGGGCGCCGAAATGCCGGCCGTCAACCTGCACGCCACCGCGCCCAGCCTGGCCCGGCTCTACGCCGGTCTGCTGGCCGGTGGTGTCCTGGACGGCGTCCGGCTGTTCAGTCCGGAGCTGGTGACAGAGACGACCCGGGTGCAGTACGACGGGCCGGACCTGGTGCTGGACCGCCCGGCCCAGTGGACGCTGGGCATGCAACGGGAGCCGGACGGCAGCTGGGGCATGGGCGGCATCGGCGGCAGCAGCGCGTGGGCCGACCCCGAGCGGGGCTACACCGTCGCGTACGTCACGGCGCATCTCGCCGAGCACGACCGGGTGGACGAACTGGTCGAGGCGTTGCACTCGGTGCTCTGATCAGCGCAGCCAGACGGGGTCGGTGCCGGGTACCGAGAGGGGCGGTGGGTAGTCGAGCGTCTGGCGCAGGGCCTCCGGCAGCCGCCAGGGTTGGTGCACCGCCTTGCCCTGCACGGTCGCCAGCTCCGGCACCCACCGGCGCACGTAGTCGCCGGCCGGGTCGTACCGTTCGGCCTGCCGGACCGGATTGAACCCCCGGTAGGGCTTCGTGTCGTTGCCGGTGCCGGCGACCCACTGCCAGTTGCCGGAGTTGTTCGCCACGTCCCCGTCGAGCAGCCAGCGGAAGAACACCGCCACCCCGGACCGCCAGTCCTGCCCGAGGTGCTTGGTCAGGTAGCCGGCGGTGATCAGCCGGGCCCGGTTGTGCATCCAGCCCTGTGTCAGCATCTGCCGCATCCCGGCGTCGACGATCGGCATCCCGGTGCGTCCCTCGGTCCAGGCCGCCAACGCGTCGTCGTCGTAGCGCCACTGTTCGGTGGCACCCCGCCGGTACGCCGTGGTCGAGATCTCCGGGAAGGCGGCGGTGACCTGGTAGTAGAAGTCCCGCCAGCAGAGCTGCCGGACGAACGGGCCGGACCTGTCCCCGGCGCGGTTCGCCACCGCCAGCGGCGACACGCAGCCGAAGCGCAGGTACGGGCTGAGCCGGGAGGTGTCGTCGCCGGCCATGTCGTCGTGCTGATCGCCGTACCGGGTCAGGTCGGGCAGCCAGTCGGCGAGCCGCGCCTGGGCGATCCGCTCGCCACCGGTGGCCGCTTCCGGCGAGTCGCCGGCCGGCAGCGCCGGCAGCCGACCCACGCGTACCCGATCGGGCAGCGCGATCCGGCGCGGCGCGGCCAACTCCTCGCGCCAACGGTTGGCCGCCCAGGCCCGGTGGTACGGGCTGAACACCCGGTAGTGGTCGCCGCCGGCACCGGGCCGCAACGCGCCCGGCTCGACCACTGTCAACCCGGGAAACAGCCGCAGGTGCAGCCGGTGCCGCTCGCACTCGGCGCGTAGTCGCCGCTCCCGGCGGCCGGCGTAGTGGCTGACGTCGGCCGAGAGCGCGACGGCGGTGGCCCCGACCTCGTCGGCCAGCCGGATCGTCTCGGCCACCAGGCCGCCGTGCCGGACCACCAGGTCGCCACCACGCTCACGGAGTTGGTCGCGCAGGTCGGCGAGGGCCTGGTGCAGGAAACGGGTGCGGTTGGCGGAGAGGTCGGCCAGCGCCGGGTCGAGCACGTACAGCGGCACCACCCTGTCGAAGGCCGCACAGGTGGTGGCCAGCGCCGGGTGGTCGTGCACCCGCAGGTCGCGGGTGAGGAGCACGATCGCCGTGCTCACTGTCACCGGCTCTCCGGCTGGATCGTCGGCCCGGGGATGACGACCGGCGTACCGGTCGAGCTGAGCAGGGCCCGCGCGGCCACCGCCATCCGTCGCCGCTGCGGCACCAGGGCCCGCCGGGCGAAGACGTCGTAGTCCTGCGCGGCCACCTCGTCGAGGATGCCGCCGTAGAGGGCGTAGGCGGTGCGCATGCAGGCCTGCGAGGCGGGCGCCAGCATGGTGATGCCCGGTGCGGCGGCGGCGTAGTGGGCCTGGGCGCGGGTCACCTCGTACTCGATCAGCTCGCGGATCCGTGGGGTGACGCGGCCCTTGGCGCGGGCCTCGGCCAACTCCTCGCGGGTGACCCCGAACTTCGCCATGTCCTCGTCCGGCAGGTAGGTGCGGCCCCGGTCGAGGTCCTCGGCGACGTCCCGGATGAAGTTGGTGAGCTGGAAGGCGAAGCCGAGCTGCCGGGCCGGCTCCCGGGCCGCCACCGGGTCGGAGCTGCCCAGGATCGGCAGCATCATGGTGCCGATGACCGCCGCCGAGCCCTCCATGTAGTCGAGCAGGTGGTCGTAGGTCGGGTACGCGGTGACGGTCAGGTCCATCGCCATGCTCTTCAGAAACGACGCAAAGTCGTCCCGGTCGAGATCGAAGACGGCGATCGTGTGCAGCACGGCCGGCAACAGTGGGTCGTCGACCGGCGCGCCGTGCAGACCGGCCACGAACTGGCTGGCCCAGCGGTCCAGCAGGGCGGCCCGCTCGGCTGGCGGCAGGTCCTCGGTGCGGTCGACGATTTCGTCCGCGTACCGCGTGAACCCGTAGAGGGCGTGCACATGTCGTCGTTTCCAAGCGGGAAGCAGGCGGGTGGCGAGATAGTAGGTGCGGCCGTGGCGTTTGTGCAGCTCACGGCACCGGTCATAGGCAGCGGTGAGATCAGTTTCCACCGGCCCTCCTCCATTTATCGACGCACCAATCGACGCAACTCGTAGCCTAGGGTACGCTCAGCCGCATGGCCAACGACGCAGTTGCGGGCAACGTGACCCGCGTGGCGCCGACAGGGCCGGGGGACGGGGACGATCCGGTCCGCGCCGTTCTGGCTGCTTATACCCACGATCTGGTCACAGCGGTCGACGAGACACTGGACACCTTCCTCACCGCCGAGGTCGATGCCCTCAACGACATCGACGCGTCAATGGGCAAATTCGCCGCCACCGCGCGGGAGGCCGTTCTGACCGGCGGCAAGCGGATCCGCTCCACGTTCGCCTACTGGGGGTGGCGCGGGGCCGTCGGTGGCACCGCGGCGCTGCCACCCGTGCTGCCCGCGCTTGCCGCGCTGGAGCTGCTGCACACCTTCGCGCTGGTGCACGACGACGTGATGGACGCGTCCACCACCCGCCGCGGCCGGCCCACCGCGCACGTCGCGCTCGCCGAACAGCACGTCGCCGCCGGCCACCGAGGTGATCCCGGCCGGTTCGGTGAGGCCGTCGCCGTGCTCATCGGCGACCTCTGCATGGTCTGGGCCGACCAGTTGCTGGCTCACGCCTCGGTGCCGTCGACGCGCCTCTTCGAGGTGCGCCGCTGCTACGACCAGATGCGGGTCGAGACGGTCGCCGGGCAGTATCTGGACGTGCTCGGCGAGAACGACCCGGGCAGCTGGTCGGTCGACCGGGCACTACGGGTGGCCCGCTACAAGACCGCCAGCTACACCGTCCAGCGACCACTGCTCTTCGGTGCCTGCCTGGCCGGGGTGCCCGCCGACGACCCGCTGGTCTCCGCGTACACCCGCTATGGCCTGGCCGTCGGCGAAGCGTTCCAGCTCCGCGACGACCTGCTCGGCGTCTACGGCGACCCGGCGGCCACCGGCAAGCCGGCCGGGGACGACCTCCGCACCGGCAAGCCGACCACGCTGCTCATGCTGGCCCGTGAGCTGGCCACGCCGGCCCAGCTCGCGGCGTTGGAGCGGGCCGCCGACGGATCGGTCGACACGCTTGCCGGGCTGGTCGCCGAGACCGGCGCGGTGACCCGGGTGGAACAGATGATCGCCGAGCGGGTCAGCGATGCGCTGGCCGCGCTCGACGCCGCACCCGTGGACCAGACGGCGCGGACCGCGTTGAGCGGTCTGGCCACCGCCGCTGCCAACCGGCGGGCCTGATGAGCGACTTGAGCGAGGAGGTGGTCACGTGCGGACGGTGACAGGACGGACGGACCGGGTGGTGGTCGTCGGGGCCGGGCTGGGCGGGCTCGCCTGCGCGCTGCACCTGGCCGGCAGCGGTCGACAGGTGACAGTGCTGGAACGCGAGCCGGTGCCCGGCGGACGGGCCGGACGCCTCGGGGTGGACGGCTACGAGTTCGACACCGGCCCGACGGTGCTCACCATGCCCGACCTGATCGCCGAGGCGCTCGGCGCGGTCGGCGAGGAGCTGCACGACTGGCTGGACCTGACCCCGCTCGACCCCGCCTACCGGGCGTACTACCCGGACGGCTCGACCCTCGACGTGCTCACCGACACCACCCGGATGGCGGCGGAGATCTCCCGGGTCTGCGGGCCCCGGGAGGCCGATGGCTACCTGCGGTTCGTCGAGTACGCGCGGGAGCTGTGGCGGTTGGAGCGCACCGACTTCATCGAGCGCAACCTGGACGCGCCGACCGACCTGATCACCGGCAATCTGCTCAAGCTGCTCAGCGGCGGGGCCTTCCGGCGCCTCCAGACGAAGATCAACCAGTTCTTCCGGGACCCGCGTACCCAGCGGATCTTCTCCTTCCAGGCGATGTACGCCGGCCTCGCGCCGCACGACGCGCTGGCCATCTACGCGGTCATCGCGTACCTCGACTCGGTGGCCGGGGTCTACTTCCCACGCGGCGGCATCCACGCGGTCTCCAAGGCGATGGCCGGCGCGGCCGAGAAGCACGGCGTGCAGATCCGGTACGACACCACGGTGACCCGGGTGGAGACCGTGAACGGCCGCGCCACCGGCGTACTCACCGCCGACGGCGACCTGGTGCCGGCGGACGTGGTGGTGCTCAACCCCGACCTGCCGGTCGCCTACCGGGACCTGCTCCCCGCCGCGCCGCAGCGCCGCCTCACCTACTCACCGTCCTGCGTCGTTCTGCACGTCGGCTCCCGACAGGCCTATGCGAAGATCGCCCATCACAACATCCATTTCGGACGCGCGTGGAAGGGCACCTTCGATGAGGTCATCCGACGGGGTGAGCTGATGACCGATCCGTCGCTGCTGGTGACCAACCCGAGCCGGACCGACCCCGCGGTGGCCCCGCCGGACCGACACACCTACTACGTGCTCGCCCCGGTGCCCAACCTGCACCGGGCGCCGTTCGAGTGGCGTGGCGACCTGACCCAGCGCTACACCGACCAGCTGATCGGCACCCTGGAGGAGCGCGGCTACGTCGGCTTCGGCGCCGGGGTCGAGGTGCTCCGGGCGATCACCCCCGCCGAGTGGGAGGAGCAGGGGATGGCCGCCGGTACCCCGTTCGCCGCCGCGCACACCCTCTTCCAGACCGGGCCGTTCCGCCCGTCCAACCTGCACCGCGACCTGCCGAACGTGGTCTTCGTCGGCTCCGGGACCCAACCCGGCGTCGGCGTACCGATGGTGCTCATCTCCGGCAAGCTCGCCGCCGGCCGGATCACCGGGGAAGGCCGATGAGCAGTCGGGAGAAGCACCTCGTCGAGCTCGTCGACGAGACCGGCGAGGCCCACGGCGAGACCACCGTCGCGGCCGCGCACCAACCACCCGGGCAGCTGCACCGGGCCTTCTCGGTGTTGCTGGTGGACCCGGATGGCCAGGTGCTGCTCCAGCGCCGAGCCGCCGTCAAGACCCGGTTCCCACTGCGTTGGGCCAACTCCTGCTGCGGCCACCCCCAGCCTGGCGAGTCGCTCGCCGAGGCGGCCAACCGACGGCTGAGCGAGGAGTTGGGCGCGGGCCCGGTCGAGCTGACCGAGGTCGGCATCTACGTCTACTACGCCGAGGACCCGGCGACCGGTCGGGTCGAGTTCGAATACGACCACGTTCTGCGAGGCGAGTTCCTGCCCGGCGCTCCGCTACTGCCGGACCAGGACGAGGTGGCCGAGGTGCGGTGGGCCGACCCCA
Source organism: Micromonospora sp. NPDC127501 (assembly GCF_040302185.1). NCBI lineage: Bacteria > Bacillati > Actinomycetota > Actinomycetes > Micromonosporales > Micromonosporaceae > Micromonospora > Micromonospora sp. NPDC127501. The sequence continues at coordinate 314,850 of NZ_JBEORJ010000002.1, forward strand.
CCGCACTGGAGGCCGAGTTGAAGCTCGACCCCCGGTCGTACGCGCCCTGGCTGGGCGGGGTGGTGAACCGGCTGCTACGCCCCACGGAGTCCGGGTCGGAGGCAACCGGCCCGGCCCTGACGCCGCCCGGATCGTCGGGGCACGACGCGGCGGAGCGGTCGGGTGGTCGATGAGGCGCTGAGCGCGGGCGCTGTCGCACGACGGTTGGGGGTCGCGGTGACGACCCTCCGCACCTGGCACCAGCGCTACGGGCTCGGGCCCAGCGAACACATCCCCGGTCACCATCGCCGGTACACCCAGAGCGATCTGGCCCGTCTCGAGATCATGCGACGGCTCACCGCCGAGGGGGTGAGCCCCGCCGAGGCGGCCCGCTGGGCCCGCCAGGCACCGGACCCGATGCCCAACGGCACCAGCACCGTCGCCCCCGCCCGGATCCTCCCGACCGGCCGTGACGGCGGCGGCTCCATCCCGGTCGGCCGTGCCGGCCCGGCGGCCCGCGGGTTGGCCCGGGCCGCCATGCGACTGGACGCGGCGGCGATCAGCGAGACGATCGCGCACACCCTGGCCGCCAGCGGGGTCGTCGCCACCTGGGAGGGCCTGCTGCGCCCGGTGCTCGCCGGCATCGGCGAACGGCACGCCGCCACCGCCGGCCTGATCGAGGTGGAACACCTGATGTCCCGCTGCGTCTCGGAGGCGCTCGCGGCGGCCAGTCGGGCCAACGTGCCCACCGGGCCGGCCCGGATCCTGCTCTCCTGCGCCGACGAGGAACAGCACACGCTGCCGCTGGAGGCGTTGGCGGCGGCTCTCGCGGAGGCCGGTGTCAGCTACCGGATGCTCGGCGCCCGGGTGCCGGTGGTCGCTCTCGTCGAGGCGGTCAACCGGACCGGACCGGCCGCCGTGGTGCTCTGGTCGCACACCCGGGCCACCGCCGACCCGACCCAACTCAGCGCGCTGCTCGCCGCGCCCCGGCGCCCGTTGCTGGTGCTCGCCGCCGGCCCCGGCTGGCGAGCCGACACGCTGCCCGCCGGGGTGGTGCGGCCGGTCGACCTGGCCGAGGCGGTCTCGCTCTCCGCCGCCGTCCGCGACTCCCTGGACCAGTCGAGGCGTGATTGATCGCACTGTCGCCGAATCGCGACGTGAACTACCGTCGGGCGGGTCCGCCTACCCCGACCCTCCGGGAGCGAGCAGATGCAAGCCCGCGCCACCCTGGCGTCCGTCCTCGCCTTGGCGCTGGTCCTTTCCGGCTGTGCGCAGCCGGAGCGCACCATCGCACCCGCCGGCGCTCCACGGCCGGTGGAATCGACCACGCCGCCCACCCCGACACCGCACCCCAGCGTCACCAAGCCGGCCAAGCCGCCGCTGCGGCCGCTGCCGGCCAAGCTCCCCTCCGGTCTGGGACGCAACACCGGCGTACGCCCGGTGGCCCTGACGTTCGACGACGGGCCCAGCCCGGCCTGGACACCCAAGGTGCTCGACCAGCTCAAGGCCGCCAAGGTGACGGCGACCTTCTGCGTCGTCGGCCGCGAGGTGCAGCGTCACCCGGAGTTGGTCCGGCGGATCGTCCGGGAGGGACACCAGCTCTGCAACCACAGCTGGCGTCACGACCTCGATCTTGCCCGTCGGCCTGTCGGCGAGATCCGTGCCGACCTGGACCGCACCAACAAGGCCATCCAGAAGGCCGCACCTGGCGCGAAGGTGTCGTTCTACCGGCAGCCCGGCGGCCGGTGGACGTCGGAGGTGCTCGGGGTGGCCAAGAACCTCGGTATGCGTCCGCTGCACTGGTCGGTCGACCCGCAGGACTGGGACAAGCCGACCGCGGCCACGATCGGCAAACGTGTCCACGCCGCCACCCGGCCCGGTGCGATCGTTCTTCTGCACGACGGGGGCGGTGATCGGGCCGCGACACTCGCCGCATGCCCGAAGTTGATCGCCGACCTGAAGAAGCGCTTCGGCATCACCCGACTCCGCTAGAACCGCTCTGACCTGCGGTTATGGCCCGCCCTAAGCCCTTGCCGACACCGATTTTGTCGACCGACGGAGCATCACGTATGCTTTCCAAGCCTCCGGCGGGGCCGGATGGGAGCAAGTCCGCTTGAAGTTGCGAATGTGCAATGATGGCGGGGCCGCCCTCATCGTCTAGCGGCCCAGGACGCCGCCCTTTCAAGGCGGTAGCACGGGTTCGAATCCCGTTGGGGGCACGACCGGCGCAAGCCGGAGCAAGGCAAGGCCGGCGCAAGCCGGAGCAAGGCAAGGCCGGCGCAAGCCGGAGCAACACAAGCTAGGTCCTGTGGAGCAGTTGGAGTGCTCGCCGCCCTGTCAAGGCGGAGGTCGCGGGTTCAAGTCCCGTCAGGACCGCAGCGCTGACGCCGCGCCCCGCGCGGCGTTCTGCGTATCGGAGCAGGTCACCTTGCCGCCGGTTCGTCCGGTTGCCGGGTAACATGAGCCGAGCGACACGGCCAGGTAGCTCAGTTGGTACGAGCGTCCGACTGAAAATCGGAAGGTCGGCGGTTCGACCCCGCCCCTGGCCACATAGCCTTTCGCCGGGCTACAGAGGTCCCCACCAGCGGAAACGCAGGTGGGGATCTTGCTTTTGGCGGGTCGCTTTCAGTGACGGCCACACCCACCACACTCCACGTGGGCTACTCCTGGGCTGTCGCCAACACCTCCCGTCGGCCTGGATGACCAGCCCTGGCCAGCCTGCCTGGTCGACCCGGCCAGCCTCCGTGATCAACACGACTTTCTTGAAGTCGCGGTGTCCCAGCAGACGCACCGCGCGGCGTCAGTGGTCGCGGCGGCCCTGCGGGCGATGCTGGGCCACGCTGCCCTGGATCGCCTCCCACACGCTGCGCCCGGCCTCTCGCAGCGTCTCCCCCGCCTGCTCGGCGAACTGGGCTGCGCTCTGTGCCGCGGCCTGCGCCGCGCCCGGCAGACCACCGTCGCCATCCCTGGACGGGCTCGGACCGGACGCAGCCGACTGGCCGGGCTTGTTGCCGGTCCCCCCGGCCGTCGGCCCCGCCGATCCCCCGGGGCGCTGCTGGTCCCGGCTCGCCGCCGCTGGGTGCGCTCCCTCACCCGCACCTTCGGGCCGCTCTGCACCGGCGGGACGCGACCCCTCGGACCGCCGGTCTTCCGGGCGGTCGCCACCTGGCGCGCCGCCCTCCGGCGCACGGCCCTCCGGCTGCCGTCCATCTGGCTGCCGTCCCTGAGCATGCTGGCCCTGTGCATGCGGCCCCTCAGGGCGCCGGCCCTCCGGCTGCTGGCCCTGCCCATGCTGGCCCTGCGTATGCGCCTGCTCGGCCAGCCCTGGGCCGCCGGCTCGCGGCCCAGGGCCGCCGGCACCCGGTCCCGAGCCGCCCGGCCCCGCCCCGGACCCACCCGCATCCGACCCACCCGCCTCCGGCCGATCAGAACCCAGACGACCAGGGCCGAGCTGATCGGGACCCGGCCGGCCAGGACCCGGTGGCCGACCCGGACCCGGCCGGTCGGAACCCAGTCGGTCGCGGTCGGCCACCGGGCTGGCCGCGCCGACCCGCCGGACCGGCTCGTCGCCTACGTCGTCCGTGCGTCGACTCGATGCCTTGATCTCCGCTGCGCCCGTGGCCAACTGCTGGGCACTGCGGTTCACGTCGTCGACGGCGGTGCCGGCCGTGCGCGCGAGCGCCTCGATGATGTGTGGGTTGTGGTCGAGTGTGTCGAGCGCGCGGCCCAGGATTCTGGTCAGCTGCTCCAACCGCACGCGCAGCTGCGCCTCGGCGCTCACCCCGTCGATGTTCAACTCGCCGCCGTCGAGGTGCACCCGTACGCCGGCGTCGACCTGGAGCAGGTTGGCCACCCGGGCGCGCAGCGACAGGTCGGCCTCCAGACCGTCGACCGCCAGTCGGATGGAGTCGACGGAGACCTTCGGAATGTCGAGCAGGACGTCCGGGTTCCCGCTGTCGACGTTGCGGTCCGGCTCCCGCTGCTGCCCGCTCTCGCTCATGTTCTCCCCGCCCCACCTGCACACCAGCCCGGTCGTCCGGGCCGTCGGGCGCGGTTACCCGCTTTCCGGCGGGCCATCCCGTCCGTGACGACTCGACGACCCTCTGTCTGGAACCGGGCACCGCGCGAAGCTGCACACCGAGGCATCAGCCGGTATGGTCCGGGCCTATGGGACAGGAATTGACTGATCCGGCCGACATCCGGCAGGACGCCGGCCAGTTCTCTCTCCGGTGCAGCCTTCTCGTCCCGGGCTCCGCCGAGCACGCATTCACGGTCTTCACCGACGAGCTGACCGACTGGTGGGTCACCGAATACACCTGGTCCGGCCCGGACGCGCTGGCCGAGCTGGGCATGGAGCCTCGGGCCGGCGGCATGCTCTACGAGATCGGCCCGTACGGTTTCCGCGCCGACTGGGGTCGGGTGCTCACCTGGGATCCGCCTCGCCGGCTGGTCTTCGTCTGGCAGATCGGCCCCGACCGGGCGCCGGTGCCGGACCCGGCCCGCGCGAGCGAGGTCGAGGTGCTGTTCCACGCCGAGGGGCCGGAGCGCACCCGCGTCGACCTGGAACACCGGCACTTCGACCGGCACGGCGAGGCTGCCGAGGGTTACCGCAAGGCGCTCACGGCCGGCTGGCACGAGCTGCTCACCCGCTACGTCGCCACGGTGTCGCGCCACCGCCCCAGCACGACGGCCTGACGGCCCCCCGGGTCAGCGGCCGAGCCGACGACCGGCAGCGGCGCCGCCGAGGTCCCGACCACCAAGGTTCGCGCGTTGGCCGGCCTCCGCCCCCGAACCGAAGCCGGTGCCGCCCAACCGACGTGGCGGTGCGGTACGCAGCCGTGGGTACTCCTCGGTGAGCCGGCGCTGAACCCGGTCGGACCGATCGGCCAGCACCAGGGCCATCGACGGTGTGCCCGACTCGCTGGCCGCTGCCGACTCGGCCGCCCAGAGTCGGCCTCCGACCACCTCCGCGAAGCCGGCCAGCCAGGAGCGGCGGAAGGCGGCGGGGTGGTCGTCGGCGGGCACCTCGGTGGCGGCCAGGCCGTGCGCCGCCTGCACGAGCAGTGAGGTGAAGAGCAGGTCGACCCGTTCCAGGTCACTGGCGAAGCCGAAGAGGTGCAGGGCGAAGCCGTTGCCCTGCCGACGGCGTACGCAGCGGCAGCGCAGCGGCTCGGCCACCGCGGCGAGCAGGCCGACCTTGTCGCGGGCGTACGGGGCGACGACGTCCAGCACCCGATCGCCGACCGGGTCGGTGGTCGGGTCCCGGGCGGCGAGCAGCGCCCGGTCGACGCCGTAGCGGGCGATCAACTCGGTCGCCTTGGCGGTGAACGCGGCGGACTCGGCCGGCGTGCAGGCCGGGTCCTCGGCCTGGGCCAACAGCTTGCGCACCTTGCTGAGCATGGCCTCGGACATGCCTACAGAGCTACCACACGGGCCGGACATCATCGGGGCCGCGCGGCAATCGATCGATACGTATCATCGTCACGGTCAGATGATCAGTCCGATACGTACGGTCAGCCAACTGTTTGGAGGAACGAACGGATGCCATCCCCGACCGCTCGTCTGCTCGCCGTCGCCACGGCCGCCGCACTGCTCTCCGTCGGCACGCCCGCGCAGGCGGAGCCGACCACACCGACCACGCCGGTCAGCTCCGGGCCGAACGCGTTCGCCCCGCTCGCCACCTGTTACGGCGGGGCGGTCCGGTCCTACTTCGAGACCGGCCGCTACGGCGGCTCGGCCGGCCAGTACCGCACCACGACGCGCTGTCGCGACATCAACGTGCGCAACGCGAGCGTGTACGCCACCGAGGCGTGCGTGATCTTCGTCGACAAGACGAGCGCCTGCAACTACTGGACCTACCTGCCGGCCAACTCCGGCTGGATCACGGTGGCGACCAACGTCCGGGACGGCGTCAACTTCCGGGTCCGCTTCGAGAACCTGCGGTACGAGTACGAACCGCTGATCGCGTACCACGCGTTCTGACCGGCCCCGCACGGTCGCGGCGTCCGCCCCCCGACGGACGCCGCGACCCGGCTGGGCGTCACCCGGCGCGGCTGCGCAGGGTGGCGATCGTCGAGCCGGCGAGTGTGAGCAGGCAGTCGGGGAGCAGCCCGTCGGCGGCCGCCGCGCCGAACAGCGCCTCCCCGGTCGGCTCGTCCCGATTCGCGTACGCGCTGACGAAGCGGGCCACCCAGCGGGTGTCGTACCCGGCCTGATCGATTCCCGGAAAGTCGAGCGCCGCCCCGCTGGCCGCCGGCGCATCACCGAGCATGGTCGCGGCCAGGCACCAGGCGACGTCATACGCGCCGTCCAGGCCGGCCCGGTCGACGACCGCGTCGAACGCTCCCACCACCGCATCTCCATCGCCGGTCAGCGCCGAACGGAGCACGGCGGCCGCGTCATCGAACGTCTGCTGTGGTAGGTCGGTCACGCAGCGCACAGTAGGACCGGTGGTCAAGCGCACTCCCGCAACCGTCACTGTCCGTGTTCAACGCGAGCTACCTGCGCATTACGCCACCTCCACGGTCCCGCCGCCGGCCTCGGCACGCTAATGTGCGCAGCGGACCTTCGCCGGAGGAAGGACGACCATGTTCGTATCACGCCGCTCGCGGGTAGCCACACTGGCTGCCTGCGCGACGATCCTGCTCGCCACAAGCGCTTGCGGGGATGACAAGCCCGAAGAGGCCAGCGCCCAACAGGTGCGCCTCTACGGCACGGACGGCAACATGCTCAACTCCTATCCTGCGGAGTTGAAGGAACGGGCGAGTCTCGTCGACGGGATGAAGGGCACCACGCCCCTCGTACCGCTCCCCGACGACTTCAAGGGCCGGCTACGAGCCGTCAATCCGGCGCTGACGGACTACGTGTACTCCGCCGAGACGTACGACGCGGTGGTGATCGCCGTGCTCGCCGCCCAGTTGGCCGGGAGCACCGACCCGGCCGCCATCACCAAGCAGATCGTCGCCGTGACCAACGACGGGCAGCGCTGCGAAGACCCGGCAAGCTGTCTCGCGCTGGCCCGCAACGGGCAGGACATCGAGTACCGCGGCGTGTCGCTGACCCGGGCGGGCTTCACCGACAAGGGTGAGCCGGCCACCGCGAGCTACGCCACGCTGACCTTCGACGGGCAGCAGATCAACGACGGCAAGACCGAGTTCGTCGGCGCGGGCATCGAGTCGGCGGCGAGCACCAAGACGCCGCCGAAGCCGAAGAAGCAGCGCCCGGGTGGCGCCGCCGACCAGGAGCCGCTGATCCTGGGCGGCCTGCTGCCGAAGACCGGTGACCTCTCGATCGCCTACCCGCCGATGGCCGCTGGCGCCGCGCTGGCGATCAGGGAGATCAACGCCGCTGGCGGCGCACTGGGCAAGCCGGTGACGTGGCTCGACGGCGACGACGGCACCAGCCCGGCGGTGGCCAAGGCGACGGTGGCCAAGCACGTGGCGGACGGCGTCAGCGTGATCATCGGGGCCGGCGGTTCGGGCATCTCCCGGGCGGTACTGCCGGACGTGGTGCAGGCCGGGAAGATCCTCTTCTCCCCGTCCAACACCGACAGCAGCCTGACCGACGTCGACGACCAGGGCCTCTACTTCCGTACCGCCCCGCCGGACAGCCTCCAGGGCCGGGCGTTGGCCGATGTGATCCTCCGCGACGGGTCACAGAAGATCGTCATCGTCGCCCGCAAGGACTCCTACGGTGAGGGCCTTCAGGGCACCGTCCGCGACGAGCTGGAGAAGGCCGGTATCGCCAACGACCGGCTCAAGCTGTTGACGTACGAGCCGCCGGCCGACGCGAAGGCCGCTCCGGTCGACTTCAGCGGCGGCGCGAAGGAGATCAAGGAATTCGGCGCGGACGCCGTACTGATCATCGGTTTCGGTGAGTCCGCCCAGGTGATCCGCGGCCTGGCCGACGCCGGGGTGCAGATCCGGCAGTAGGCAGGACCCGAAACCACGACGGCCGCACCGGCTTCCCGCCGGTGCGGCCGTTTCTGGTACGCGGTCTCAGCGCGGCCGGCGACGCTCCAGGAACTCGGTCATCCGGCGGTGCTTCTCGTCGTCCTCGAAGAGCACCGCCTGGCTGACCAGGTCGAGATGCGGGTGCGCGGCGGCGGGCGCGTCCACCGCCAGCTTGGTCAGCCGCACCGCCAACGGTGAGCCCAGGGCGATCTCGTCCAGCAACGCGTGCGCCACCGTCAGCAGCTCGCCCGGCTCGTCCACCACCCGGTTCACCAGGCCGATCCGCAGTGCCTCCGCGGCGTCCACCCGCCGGCCGGTGAAGAGCAGCTCCTTGGCCCGGCCCTCGCCGATCAACGCGGGCAGCCGGTGGGTCGCACCGGCGCCGGCCAGGATGCCCAACCGCACCTCCGGTTGCCCGAAGACCGCCCGTGCCGTGCACACCCGCAGATCGCAGGCGTACGCCAGCTCCGCGCCACCGCCCAACGCCGGGCCGTCGACGGCCGCCACGGTCGGCATCGGCAGCGCCCGGATGCGGGCGAAGGCGGCCGAGTTGATCGCGGCGAGGGCGTCCGTGCGACCTCGTTCGCGGAGCTGACCGATGTCGGCGCCACCGGCGAAGATGCCCGCCGCACCGCCGGTGAGCAGCAGCAGGCGTGGGCGCGCCTCCAACTCGGCGCAGACCTGGTGCAGCTCGGCGATCAGGTCGGCGTCGATGGCGTTGCGCTTCTCCGGCCGGTCCAGGGTGACCACCAGCCGGTCCGGCCGCTCCTCGATCCGCAACCCGCTCACTGCTTGACACCGCCTTCCCAGCGGTAGAAGCCCTGCCCGGACTTCTTACCCAGCCGCCCCGCGGCCACCATCTCCACCAGCAGCGGGGGCGGCGCGAAGCGGTCCCCGTACGCGGCCTGGAGAGTGCGGGCGATGTCCAGCCGCACGTCGAGGCCGACCAGGTCGGTGAGCTCCAACGGCCCGATCGGATGCCGGTAGCCGAGCACCATGGCCTTGTCGATGTCCGCCGGGCTGGCCACCTCATCGGCGACCATCCGAATCGCCTCCAGCCCGAGGGTGACCCCGAGCCGGGAGGTGGCGAAGCCGGGCATGTCGCGTACGACGACGGGCTCCTTGCCGAGCCGGCCGGCGAGCGCGACGGCCGCGGCGGTGGTCTCCTCGGCGGTGGCCGGGCCGACCACGATCTCCAGCAGCGCCATCGCCCAGACCGGGTTGAAGAAGTGCAGACCGAGGAAGCGCTCGGGCGCGTCCAGTTCGGCGGCCAGCGCCCCGATGGCGATGCTGGAGGTGTTGCTGCCCAGCAGTGCCGGGCGCAGCGCGGCGGCGTCGCGCAGCACGGCACGCTTCGCCTCGAGGCGCTCCGGCACCGCCTCCACGATCACCTGGGGGGCGGGAGCGACCTCGGCGAGGGTCGGGCGCAGCGTCACCCGCTGCCGGTTCGTGGCGGCCTCGTCGGCGCTCAGCTTCCCGCGCTGCACCGCCCGCTCCCACAGCTCGGCGAGCCGGTTCAGCGCGGCCGCACCCCGCTCGGGATCCACCTCGACCAACTCGACGGCGTGCCCGGTACCGGCCGCCACGTACGCGATGCCAAGCCCCATCGTGCCGGCACCGACGACCACGAAACGATCGCTCATCACGCCTCCCTGTCCCGCCCGCCGACGCGCGGGGTCCCCGCTACGCCGGCCCGGGTGTCCCGCCCGCTCCGCTCGCTCATGGTGCGACCCTAGACAGCGCGACGACCCGGCCCATGCGTGGGGGAGCGCCGGATCGGGTAATGACGGCCCGTCAACCGAGGGAAGGACCGCATCGACATGAGCCAGGCACCGGAGAGCGTCACCGACGGGGAGACCGTGGAGACCCGAGGCGACGAGCGGGTCGAACTGCTGCGCGCCGACACCAACAACGACGGCAAGACCGACGTGTGGGTGGTGGACACCGACGGCGACGGCAAGGCGGACCTGTTCCAGTTCGACACCGACGGTGACGGCAAGGTGGACATCACCATGGTCGACATCGACGAGGACGGCCAACCGGACGAGGTGGTCGACGGCGACGGCGGCCTGCCGCCCGAGCAGCTCCCCCCGACCGTCCAGGTCTGAGACGTACGACGGCCCCCGCTCTCCGCCCGACGGAGAGCGGGGGCCGTCCTGCTCAGTCGACGAGGCGCAGGGTGGCCAGGTAGTAGGGGGCGTCGCGGTCGTCCACATCGGTGAGCCGCCAACCGGTGCCGTGCACCAGGCTGGCGAACTCGTCCGCCGAGCAGACCAGGTAGTCGAACCACTCGGTACTCAACTCGCGGTAGCGCAACCGCAGCCGCAGCTGGCCACCGAGCCGGCCGCGCCGACGGTTGCGCTCGTGGTAGCCGGTGTGCAGCGGGTCGCGGGTGCCGTACGGGTCGGTGCCCTGCGCGATGATCTGCGCCCCCGGTCGGGCCAGCGCGGCGAGCGCGGCCAGGAACTCGGGGGCACGCTCCCGCCCCTCGAACAGCCCGAGGTTGTTGCCGAGCAGCAGGAACGTGTCGTACCGCGACCCGTCGGCGACGTGCGTGTCGACGGTGCCGTGCACCAGCCGCCGGACACCGCGACGCCGGCTCACCTCCAGCGCGCCCGCTGAGGTGTCCAGTCCGGTGACCGGTACGCCGCGCTCCTGGAGCAGCAGCGCGATCCGGCCGGCACCGGTGCCGATGTCCAGCGTCTCGCCGTGCGCCCGCTCCACCGCGCGGTGGTCGTACGGCTGCCACTCCGCCGGGCCGTCCAGGTAGTGCGCCGACGGGGCGCCGTTGATCAGGCCGTCGTCCCGTTCGATGATCTCGATGACCGGTCGCGGCAGTCGACCACCGACCAGGGGCCGGGGGCCCACCCCGGTGGCCACGGCGAGCGTGTCTCGCAGCAGTTCGCCGATCACGTCACCGATTAGAGGCTCAACCGTCACGACGTTCACGCTATCCGGCCACTCAGTGGCCCGCGCCGGCCGTATCCTGGCGGCGTGACCATGCTGGACCGGCTGTCGGCCGAGAAGTACATCCTGCTCACGACCTTCCGCAAGGACGGTCGGGCGGTGCCGACCCCGGTCTGGGCGGTACGCGACGGGGAGGCGTTGGCGGTCTGGACCCGCGCCGACTCGGGCAAGGTGAAGCGGATCCGCCGCAACGGCGAGGTGACAGTGGCCCCGTGCGACGTGCGGGGTCGGCCACACGGGGCGGAGGTGCCAGCTCACGCGACGATCTACGGGAGCGGTGACACCGGTCGGGTCCGCGACCTGCTCAAGCACAAGTACCGCCTGATCGGTCGACTGAGCCTGCTGGGCAGCCGGCTGCGTCGCGGCGAGGGCGGCACGGTCGGCATCCGGGTGACGTTGACCGAGCCACGGCGCTGACTTGCGGCGCTGACCCGAGCCCGGGCATACGAAAGGGGCGGCGGATCGAGATCCACCGCCCCTGACGAAGAACTCCTGCCGGCTCAGTCGCCCTGCCGCTGCTGCGGGATCTGGCCCTGCAGCAGCGCCCTGACCTCCGACTCACGGTACCGACGGTGGCCACCCAGGGTGCGGATGGCACTGAGCTTGCCAGCCTTGGCCCACCGGGTCACCGTCTTCGGGTCGACCCGGAACATCGACGCCACCTCGGCCGGCGTGAGTAGCGGCTCTGGTTCGTGCGTTCGCGATGCCATCGGTCACTCCTCCACATGTATAGACATCGGCCGGGGTCCCGCCGGCCGACGCGTCTCCCATGGTCCGGCTAGTCCCCGATGTCCGACATGGGCCGAACGGATGAAGGTCCCTAGACGGACGGATGAACCATGCCCGATTTTTACGACTTTTACACGGCAGAAAGTACCTTATTCGGACTCATGATCACGGTTCGTGATGCGTCAACTACGAGCACAACTCACCTTGGGAGCGCTCCTAGGGTGATATGCCCTAGTTGCACCGCTCCAACAGCTGCACCGCGCGCCACCGAGCCACCAACTTGTCGTACGCGGCCGACGCCTCCTCGGCCTCACCGCGTGACAGCCCCGCGAGGCCGCCCGCAACCAGCTCGGGCGAGTCGTCCGCGGCGAGCGTCTCGTCGGAGAGCAGGTCGACCAGACCGCCGTAGTCCAGCTCGACCACGGACCGCGGATGGAACTCCTCCAACCAGCGGGCCGCCTCCTCCACCGCCTCGGTGATCGGCGCCTCGCCCACCGATTTGCGCAGCACCGACAGCGCCCGCGACGAGCGGCGTCGAGCCTTGGAGATCTCGGTGCGGTAGCGCAACGCCCGCCGGCCCGGCTGGGTGACCAGGTCCCGCTCCGCCGGGTCGAAGAGCACGAACCACCGCAGCGGTACGCCCCAGGTGGCGATCTGCTCGTGCACCCGGGGCACCCCGTGCTCCAGCACCCGGGCGCCACTGCGCCAGTCGTCCACCACCGCCCTGGCCTGCCCGGCGAGCACCGGCGGCACGAAGGCGTCGGCGAGCACCGAGGGCACCCCGTCCCGGGCGCTGAGCGCCGCCTCAGCGACCCGGATGCGCAGGTTCCACGGGCAGACCAGCAGGCCGTCGTCCGTCTCCAGGACGTACGCCTCCTCCGGCAGGTCCGGCAGCCGGGTCCAGCCAGCACCCAGCGCCTCGATCACCGCCGTCCGCTGCCGACCGGGCCCCTCGACCGGGGCGATCGCGCGCCCCTCCGAGACGTAGCGGCGCCAGTAGCTCTGCCGGTCCCGATCGAAGGCGGCCAGCGGTTCGTACACGCGCAGGTAAGAAGCGAAGAGCGACGGCACCGCGCGATCCTCCCACGAACCACGCCCGTACGCGGTCAGCGGCCGGAGCACGCGCGCCGCACCGTGGGACGGCGGCGGCGCGTCGAGCGCCCGTCCGGCGGCCGATACTAGGCTCGATCACACCGGCAGCATCCCCGCCGGGGTCCACCAGGTCCGCGTCCCACAAGGACGCACACCACAGTAGGAGCCAACCATGGGCGTATTCGCGAGCACCGACGACCCGGTATCGACCGGTCACGAGCAGGTCGTGTTCTGCCAGGACAAGCAGAGCGGCCTGAAGGCGATCATCGGGATCTACTCCACAGCGCTGGGCCCGGCGCTCGGCGGCACCCGCTTCTACCCGTACGCGAGCGAGGACGACGCCCTCGCCGACGTGCTGGACCTGTCCCGTGGGATGGCGTACAAGAACGCGCTCGCCGGGCTGGACCTGGGCGGCGGCAAGGCCGTCATCTGGGGCGATCCGGAGCAGATCAAGAGCGAGGCGCTGCTGCGCGCGTACGGCCGCTTCGTGGAGTCGCTGGGCGGCCGCTACTACACCGCCTGTGACGTCGGCACGTACGTCGCGGACATGGACGTCGTGGCCCGGGAGACCCGCTACGTGACCGGGCGCAGCGTGGAGCACGGCGGCGCCGGCGACTCGTCGATCCTCACCGCCTGGGGTGTCTTCCAGGGGATGCGGGCCGCGGCCGAGCACGTGTGGGGCACCCCGAGCCTGCGGGGCCGACGGATCGGCGTGGCCGGGCTGGGCAAGGTCGGCAAGTACCTCACCGGGCACCTGCTGGAGGATGGCGCCGAGGTGGTCGCCACCGACGTCAACCCGAAGGCGCTGGCGTGGGTGCGCAGCAACCACCCGCAGGTCACCCTCGTCGACGACGCCAGCGCCCTGGTCGCCGCGGACATCGACGTGTACGCGCCGTGCGCGCTGGGCGGCGCCCTGAACGACGACACCGTGCCGGCGTTGCGCGCCAAGGTGGTCACCGGGGCGGCGAACAACCAGCTCGCCCACCCGGGCATCGAGAAGCTGCTGGCCGACCGGGGCATCCTCTACACCCCGGACTACGTGGTCAACGCGGGCGGCGTGATCCAGGTGGCCGACGAGATCGAGGGCTTCAACTTCGACCGGGCGAAGCTGCGGGCGACCCGGATCTACGACACCACCCGCGAGATCCTGCACCTGGCTGACGCGGAGGGCGTGCCGCCGGCGGTGGCCGCCGACCGCCTGGCGGAGCGGCGGATGGCCGACGTCGGCCGGTTGCGCGCGATCCACCTGCGCTGAGCGTCCCCGGGGGCGGATCGACGAGATCCGCCTCCGGGCCCCCGTGCCGGGCGTCGCTGGGTAAGCTGAGCCGGGGTCAAATTTGATGCGGTTTGTCCGGTGTCACGGGCGCTAACCGTTCCGCTCCTTACCCGGTACACTGGGTGACGGCCGGATCACGCGACGCGCAGAGCCGGCTGACGGTAACCCGAGGTGCCGAACGATGGCATCCCCATGTACCGTAAGAGCCACGAGAGATGCCTGACGTCATCGGGGCCCGCCTTCGGGCTGCCCCGCATTCTGTGCGAGGGGGTCGAGCCATGGGGCGCGGCCGTGCTAAGGCCAAGCAGACTAAGGTGGCGCGGGAGTTGAAGTACCACTCCCCGAACACCGACCTCACCGCTTTGCAGCGCGAACTGGCGGGTGCTGGTAAGTCTGAGCACCACTTCGACGACGACTCTAAAGAGTTCGTCGACGACGATGATGAGGATCACGCGGACGACGATCCGGATCCCTGGGTCCGTCCGACCCGCTGACCTCTCGACGCAGCTGAGCACGCGGTAACCCCCGCGTGCTCACGCACGTCCCGTGCAGGTGCAGTCGCCGACGATCAGGGGCCTGGCCCGACCGGATCCACTCCGGCCGCTCGACAGGCCCCTGACAACGGCTTCCTCAGCGCGGGCGATTGTTCCAGTTGTAGAACGTCGGGATGTTCTCGAAGTGGTTCCAGGCGCAGACAGCGCTGGAGCCCTCGCCGCCCGACACCTCCGAACGCAGCCGGCGTGCGTCCTCGGCCTCCTGGAGCAGTGCGACGAGCGCGGGAGCCGCGTCCCGCACCCGTTCGGTGACTCCGTCGTCCGCTTCGCGCTCAGGCCGCCGGTGACTGGTGGTCTCGGGCATGCTCCAACACTCCCTCCAATAGGCGGATCTTGCTGTTGCGGCAGTGCTCGGTCTCCGTACCGTCAAAACGCCCCAGTTCGAAGTAACGGTTGGCGGCATGGCCACCACCGCAGAAGCCGAAGTACGGGCAGGACGCCCGGCACGCCTCCACCCCGGCCAGGAACTCCCTCACCCACGGCGTCGTCGCCGCGTTGCCGAGGATCTGCGCCAACGGGGTCGTCAGCACGTTGCCGCTGCTGAAGTCGCCGTAGCGGGGGTCGGTGAAGCCGGCCAGCTCCGGGGAGAGCACGATCACCGAGCCGTCGTGACCGATCGTCGGGATCGGGTCCAGGTGGCGGGGCAGCACCCCGTCCGCCGAGTTGTCGAGCACCGCCGCGGCGTAGCGCAACGACCACTCGATCTCGCGGAGGTGGATCCGGGGCTCCCGGCGCCACGCCCCTACCAACTCCGCCCAGAACGCGGACACCGCCGCCGGGTCGTGGCGGTTGTCGCGGGTGTTGACCCCTTCGGTCTCCTCGATGTTGATGCCCAGCACGTCGCAGCCCAGCTCGAGGAAGTAGTCGTACAACTCGGTGGCGAGCCCCGGCTCGGGCCGGGACACCACGGCCAACGCGGAGAAGGGCAGACCGCGCCGGCGCAGCACCGAAATGCCGTGCAGGATCCGGTCGTACGCCGGCTGACCGCCCCGGTTGACCCGGTCGCCGTTGCGCGTCCGGGGGCCGTCGACGCTCACACTCACCCGCATCTCGTGCCGGGCGAAGAAGTCGCACCAGTCGTCGTCGATGAGGGTGGCGTTGGTCTGCACATGGTGCTCGACCTCCGGCCCGAACGGGGCGATCAGATCGGCAAGGTGCTCTCGACCGGCGGCCAGGGGCTCGCCGCCGTGCCACACCACGGAGAACCGACCATTCGCCGCCCAGGGATTGACCGCGGCAGCGACCGCCTCGGCCACCGCCACCGGCATCCGGCGGTCGGCGGCGCGAAACGGCAGATAGCAGTACGCGCAGTCGAGGTTGCAGAGCGTGGTGGGCTGCATGACGACGTACGACGGGACGGCGGCCAGACCGCGCATCCCGCTGAACGACTGTCCCCGAGCAGCCATCGCCCTCCTCCGCCTAGCCTGAGGGTGCCCTTCAGGCTAGGCGGCATTGGCCACTCGGGTGAAGCCCTGATCAGGTGCCCGTACGATCACCGGAAAGTGATCATCCTCGGGTGTGCTGACCGACCATCTGCACGTTGCCGGTGCCCTCGATGATCTCGCCGGCCTGCCACGCCTCGACGCCACGGCCGGTCAGGGTGGCCAGCGCCCGGTCGGCGTCCTCGGCCGAGACGATCGCGAACATGCCGACGCCCATGTTGAAGGTCGACTCCATGTCGTGGTCGTCGATCCGACCCTTGGTCTGGATCAGGTCGAAGATCGGCTGCGGCTTCCAGGTGGACCGGTTGACCACCGCGTCGACGTGCTCGGGCAGCACCCGGACCAGGTTGCCGGGGATGCCGCCACCGGTGATGTGGGACAGCGCCCGCACCTCGGCCTCGGCGATCAGCTTGAGGCAGTCCTTGGCGTAGATCTTGGTCGGTGTGAGCAGCTCCTCACCGAGGGTCCGCTGCCGGCCGAAGTCGTCGATCACGATGTCCAGACGCATCCGGGCCGCCCCCAGCAGCACGTGCCGGACCAGGGAGTACCCGTTGGAGTGCAGGCCGGAGGAGCGCATGGCGATCACCACGTCGCCCACCTCGACCCGGTCGGGGCTCAGGATGTCGGCTTCCTCGACCACGCCCACGCCGGTCGCGGAGATGTCGTACTCGTCCGGACGCAGGACGCCGGGGTGCTCGGCGGTCTCCCCGCCCAGCAGCGCGCAGCCGGCGTAGCGGCAGCCGTCGGCGATGCCCGCGCCGATCTCGGCGACCTTGTCCGGCACGACCTCGCCGGTGGCGATGTAGTCGAGCAGGAACAGCGGCTCGGCGCCGCAGGCCACCAGGTCGTCGACGACCATCGCGACCAGGTCGATGCCGACCGTGTCGTGAATGTCCATCTGCTGGGCGATCACCAGCTTGGTGCCCACCCCATCGGTGGAGGACGCCAGGATCGGGCTCTTGTACTTCTTCGTGTCCAGCCGGAACAGGCCGGCGAAGCCACCGAGGTCACCGAGCACCTCGGGACGGCGGGTCTGCCGCACCTTCGACTTGAGCAGCTCCACCGCGCGGTCACCCGCGTCGATGGAGACCCCGGCGTCGGCGTACGAGACCGAGCGTTTGCGCGCCTGGCGGCCAGCACCGCCCGTCCACGGCTGGCGGTCGCCGCCGGCGCCGGTCGGGCTGCTTCCTGCGCCGCTGCGCTCGGACACGTGCGTCACGGTTCTCCCCTTTGGTTCTCGGTGCCGCCGGCGGTAGCCGGGCCGCGCCGGTTGGTGCTACGGGCGGTTTGCGGTAACGCCACCCGGAGTGGCGACGGACGAGCCGTTGGTGTGCGTGGCCTCCGGCGCCGAGTTGGCGACGCGTCGACCCACCCCTTCGAGCACGTGCTTGCCGATCAGGTTGCCGGCTGGCAACTCGATCGGGTACTCCCCATCGAAACACGCCCGACACAGCCTGGTCTTCGGCTGCTCGGTCGCGGCGATCAGGCCGGGAAGGGAAACGAAGCCCAGCGTGTCGGCGCCGATGGAGCGCCGGATGCCGTCGTTGTCCAACCCGTTGGCCAGCAGCTCCGCCCGGGTGGCGAAGTCGATGCCGTAGAAGCACGGCCAGCTGACCGGCGGGGAGGAGATCCGGACGTGCACCTCCAGCGCCCCTGCCTCACGCAGCATCCGCACGATGGCGCGCTGGGTGTTGCCGCGCACGATCGAGTCGTCCACGACCACCAACCGCTTGCCGCGGACGTTTTCCCGCAGCGGGTTGAGCTTGAGCCGGATGCCGAGCTGACGCAGGGTCTGCGACGGCTGGATGAAGGTGCGACCCACGTACGGGTTCTTCATCAGGCCGGCGCCGTACGTGATGCCCGACGCCTCCGCGTACCCGATGGCGGCTGGCGTGCCCGACTCGGGCACCGGGATCACCAGGTCGGCCTCGACCGGGTGTTCCTTGGCCAACTGCCGGCCGATCTGCACCCGCGCCGAGTGGACGTTGCGCCCGGCGATCGTGGCGTCCGGGCGGGCGATGTAGACGTACTCGAAGAGGCAGCCCTTCGGCTCCGGCGCGGCGAACCGGGTGGAGCGCAGCCCGTTCTCGTCGATCGCGATCAGCTCGCCCGGCTCGACCTCGCGCACCACGCTGGCGCCGACGATGTCCAGGGCGGCCGTCTCGCTGGCCACGACCCAGCCGCGCTCCAGGCGGCCGAGCACCAGCGGGCGGACGCCGTGCGGATCGCGGGCCGCGTAGAGGGTCGACTCGTCCATGAAGACGAAGCTGAACGCGCCGCGCAGTTGCGGCAGCACCTCCAGCGCGGCCGCCTCGACCGACAGATCCGGCCGGCTGGCGAGCAGCATCGTCACCAGGGAGGTGTCGTTGGTCGAACCGTCCGCGATGAGGCCGCGCTCGGCGACCTCCTTCTCCAGCTCGGCCGTGTTGACCAGGTTGCCGTTGTGGGCCAGCGCGATGGTCGTGCCGGAGGTGGTCGACCGGATCGTCGGCTGGGCGTTCTCCCAGTTGGACGCGCCGGTGGTGGAGTATCGGGCGTGCCCGATCGCCAGGTGACCGCGCAGGCTCGCCAGGGTGGGCTCGTCGAAGACCTGTGCCACCAGGCCAAGGTCCTTGTAGACCACCACGCCGGAGCCATCGCTCACCGCGATGCCCGCCGCCTCCTGGCCGCGGTGCTGCAGGGCGTAGAGGCCGAAGTAGGTCAGATTGGCAACCTCTTCGCCGGGGGCCCAGACGCCGAAGACGCCGCAGGCATCCTGGGGGCCAGGTCGTTGGGGGTCAAGGTCGTGGCTCAGCCGGCCGTCGCCTCGGGGCACCTACCGCTCCCTCATGCTGGTCTGGACCGGCCGGGCGGGGATCACTGGCGGATCCACTCTCCTCTGCCGGGACCACTGTCATCGCCTGACAGTGTACGCGAATCGACGTCAATACAGAAAGTCACGATTCCCCTGCTCAGCGTTACAGCGAGTGGGACATCCGGACGACTAGAGGGGCAGATACGCCGACAGGTCAGCGCGGTTGCCACTCATCTGGACGCGACCGTCGGTGACCGCCTCCGCCCAGCCGACCCTGCCGGTTGCCAGCTCCAACCAGGTGTTCGGGGCCATCTCGACCACGTTTGGTGGATTTCCCCTGGTGTGTCGAGGCCCCGGTACGCACTGGATCGCCCCGTATGGTGGAACGCGCACCTCCACCGATCGGCCGGGGGCGCGCTCCGCGAGGACGGTCAACAACGACCGGACCGCCTCGCGGAACACCGGCCGTTCGGGTGTACGCCCCTCGTCGAGCGCCGACAACGCGGCCGTAACGGCAGCGGACTTACTGTGCGGAGAGGACACGACGGGACGATACGACCCCCAGGCCAGACACGCGACGCTGGCCCTGGGTCGCGCTCATGCAGTCGGACAAGGCATAGTTGCCGACGGCGTATTCGTACCGTGATGATCCCCGGCCCGGCGCCCCGCCGGTCAGAGGGAAGTCAGCCCGGAAGGCGGTGGACGTGTCAACACACCGACGTGCCTGGAAGCAGCGGGCCGGTGTGGTCGTAGCGCTGGTTGCCGGCGCTCTGCTCGCCGTCCCCGCCACACCAGCCATGGCCGCAGAGGTCAGCGTTTCCCCCGGCTCGATCACCGTAAACGCCGGCAGCGACGCCACAATCACCGTGCGCGTCACTGGGGGTAACAACGACGAGTCGGCGAAGGTCAGCCTCTCCGGCCTGCCGTCCGGCGTCAGCTGCGCCAGTGGTTGCGGCGATGTCAAACTCTCCGGCGGCGGCCTGGGCAATCCGACAGGTTCGCAGCTGGTCAGGATCGCGGCCAACGACAACGCCGGCGACGCGACCGCGACCATCACGGTGGCGGTCGAGGCCGAGTCCGGCCCGGACACCGCCACCGTCTCGCTGACCGTGAAGGGCAAGGCCGCTCCGCCGCCGCCGCAGAACCAGACCGTGCGGTCGGTTTCCGGCAAGGTGGTCTCGCAGGCCGACGGCAAGGCCGTGCCGAACGCGTTCGTGGTCCTCCAGGACACCGCCGGTCACCGTTACGACGCCACGAGCGACGGCAGCGGCAACTTCCGGTTCACCGGTACGACCCAGAACCCGATCGCGCCCGGACGGATCGACCTGGGCGCGTCGTTCGACAACATCAAAGCGTTCAAGGTTTTGAACGCCGCCGCCGGGCAGGCCGTCACCGGGCAACGGCTCAGCCTCGCGCTCAAGGTGGAGGCGACGCCCAGCGCCACCCCGTCCGCCACCCCCGAGGCGACCCCCACCGAGGAGGCGACCGAGGAGGGCACCGCGGAGGAGCCCACCGAGGAGGCCAGCCAGGGTGCTCCGGCGAACGCCGCCAACAGCGAGGACGGCGGCGGCTTCAGCTCGTACCTGATCATCCTGCTCGGTGGTCTCCTGGTCGCCGCCGGTGTCGGCACGATCGTGCTGCTCTGGATGAAGCGCAGGGAGAACGGCGACGACGACGCTCCGGCAGCTGCCGGTGGCGGCGGAGTGGTGCCGCCATCGCGCGGCGGGTTCCGCGGTCCCGACGACCAGACCCGGGTGGTCGGCGGTCGTCCCGGTGGTGGAGCGGACCCGACAATGGTCGGCGGCGCGGCGCTGAGCGAGGCGCCGACGATGATGCACCGACCGGTGGTCGACGACGTTCCGCCAGACCCGTACGGCGCGCCTGCCCAGGCGTACGGCGGCGCGGGTCAGCAGGGCTGGGGCGGCGTCGGCTACGGCGAGGAGCCAGCGTCCGCCGGGTACGGTGCCGGCGGCTACGGCAACGCTCCCGCCTCCGGTGGCGGCTACGGCGCTCCGGCCGGCCCGGAGGGCGGGTACGGCGCCGGTGCGGCCGGTGACGGTTACGGTGCCGGTTACGGCAATGCTCCGGCCTCCGGTGCCGGCTACGGGAACGCCCCGGCCTCCGGTGGCGGCTACGGCGGTCGTGACTACGACGCCCCGGGCGGCACCGCCGCCTACCCGCCGGCTCCCGCTGGCGGAGCGGCCTACGGCGAGCGGTTCGACGAGCCGACCGGCCGGTACACCGGCGACACCCAGTACCCGGCCCCGGCCGACCCGTACGCCACCGGCGTCTACCAGCCGGAGCAGGGGCAGGGGTACGGCCAGCCCGATCCCGCCCCGTACGGCGGTCGCACCGCCGAGCCGACCGCGGGATACGGCGCTCCGGAGGCTGGCGGGTACGACCAGGGCGGCTACGGGCAACCGGCCGGCGGATACGACCAGGGCGGCGCCTACGGCCAGGAGCCTCCGCCGCAGCGCGGTGGCGGTTACGACGACCGGGGCGGCTACGACCAGGGCGGTTACGGCCAGCCCGCCGGCGGATACGACCAGGGCGGCAACTACGGCGGCCAGGAGCCTCCGCCGCAGCGCGGTGGCGGTTACGACGACCGGGGCGGCTACGACCAGGGCGGTTACGGCCAGCCCGCCGGGCGGAACCGACCGGAGACCCCGCCGCCGACCGAGCGCGGCGGTCGCCGCCTCGACTGGCTGGACGACTGACCCCACCACAGCACACGGAAACGGCCACCCGGGAGATCCGGGTGGCCGTTTCGCTGCAAGACCCACTCGCGATCAGTGAAGTCGGGCCATCCCGAAAACCTGGACACCGCGACTTCCGGAAAGCCGAGTTGATCACAAGGCGCGGGCCGGCGCGGCGAGGCGCGGGCCGGCGCGATCAGGCGGCGGAGAAGACGCCCTGGTGGAGCACCGGGACGACGTCCGACACGCCGATCCGGACGGCGACGTCCACGTCCGCGGCGAAGCCGTTCTCGGTCAACTCCCGACCGGAGACGCTGCCGCGCACCGCGGCGTGCAGATCCGGAGTGCTCGCCAGCGCGGCGAGCGCCATGGCCGCCTCCACCGAGAGCCCACCCGGCACACCGGAGAGGGCGTCCAGCACCGAGGCGGCGCCGAGTTGGTCCTCCACCGATGGTCGCAGCGACCCGTCCGGCCACCGCTCCCCCGAGGCGATCACGCCGATCGGGGCGTCCAGCGTGCCGTACCCCTGGCGGCGCAGCCAATGGCCGACGGCGCGCGCGTTGCGCAGACACGCCGCGACCACCGGCAGGCCGGTGGCGCTGGCGGCGGCGCTGATGGCCGAGCCGTTCGGGGAGGGCAGCACGAGGTCCGCCACCACGGGTGCGCTGCTCAGCGCGGCGGGCGAGAGCGACCACGGATGTTCTGCGGTCGTCTGCCGCCGCCCGACAGCAGCGGTCGCACCGACCCGGACGGCGTACTCGGCGGCCTGCTCAGCCCAGGGGAACGGGTGCACCCGCATGCCCCGGGCGACCGCCACCTCCACGGCGGTGGTGAACGAGAGGACGTCCACCACCACCAGCGCCGCGCAGACCCGGCCGAGTTCGGCCGCCCCGGTCAGCCCCCAGTCGAACCGGGCACCCGATCCGGGTTGGCCGTAGACGGCGGCCGTCAACGCCTCAGCGCTCGTCAGGCGACGGCTCGGTGACACCGGAGTCAGACTCGGACGCCCCGTCGGGCTGTTCCGACCCGATCGGCTCGACCGCCCCGGTCTCCGGGGAAGGACCCGAGGAAGCGATCGGCTCGGAGACCACCGCCGCCGCGTCGACCGGCTCAGCCTGCGCGACCGGCAGCGGTACGGCCTCGACCGCACCCGCCACACCGGCAGCCGGCGCGGGCACCTCGACGGCCGCCGAGCCCCCGAAGAGGCGCGGCAACGTCTCGGTGTGCGCGGCGCGCAGCTCGTCCAGGCCGATCCGGAACTGGCCGTGCACCTCGAGCGCCCCACCGGACGGGTCGGTGACGCCGATCAGCTCGAACGGCACGCCCCGCTCGGCGCAGAGCGCCGCGAACGCCTTGTCGTGGCCGCGCGGCACCGAGACCAGCGCCCGCGTGGCGGACTCGCTGAACAGGTAGACGAACGGCATCGAGCCCTCGGCGAACTGCTCCGGCACCGCGACCCGGGCACCGACGCCGCGCCGCAGGCAGGACTCGACCAGGCTCTGGGCGAGACCACCGTCGGAGAGGTCGTGCGCGGAGGCCAGGTGGCCGACCCGGGCCGCCTCGGCCAGCAGCTCGGCCAGCGCCTTCTCGCGGAGAAGGTCGACCTGCGGCGGAATACCGCCGAGGTGCTCGTGCGTCACCCAGGCCCACTCCGAGCCGGACAGCTCCACGTTCGTCTCGCCGAGCAGGTAGAGCTGGTCGTGGTCGCCACCGGCGCGCGGCACGAAGCCCATCGGCACCCGGTCGGCGACGTTGTCCAGCACGCCCAGCACACCGACCACCGGGGTCGGGTGGATGGCCGCGGCACCGGTCTGGTTGTAGAAGCTGACGTTGCCGCCGGTCACCGGGATGCCCAGCTCCAGGCAGCCGTCCGCCAGGCCGCGCACGGCCTCGGCGAACTGCCACATCACGCCCGGGTCCTCCGGCGAGCCGAAGTTGAGGCAGTTGGTCACGGCGATCGGCTTCGCGCCGGTCACCGCGACGTTCCGGTACGCCTCGGCCAGGGCCAGCTTGGTGCCGTTGTACGGGTCGAGCCTGGCGTACCGGCCGTTACCGTCGACCGACAGCGCCACACCGAGACCGGTCCGCTCGTCGATCCGGATCACGCCGCCGTCCTCCGGCTGGGCGAGCACGGTGTTGCCCAGCACGTAGCGGTCGTACTGCTCGGTGACCCAGGTCTTGTCGGCCAGGTTGGGCGACGCGATCATGCGCAGCACGGTCTCCCGCAGCGCCTCCGGGTCGGCCGGGCGGGGCAGCGTCTCGGCCCGGTCGGCCTGGAGCAGGATCAGGTCGGCCGGCTCGCGCATCGGCCGGGCGTAGACCGGGCCGTCGTCGACCAGCGAACCCGGGGGCACGTCGACGACCAGGTGGTCCTGCCAGGTGATCAGCAGGCGACCCGGGCGGCCGTCCGGCTCCGGTGCGGTGACCTCACCGATCGCGGTGGCGAGGACGCCCCACTTCTCGCAGGTCTTGAGCACCGCGTCGAGCTTGTCCGGCTCGACGACCAGCAGCATCCGCTCCTGCGACTCGCTGGCGAGGATCTCGTGCGGGTCCATTGAGGGCTCGCGCAGAGGCACCCGCTCCAGCCAGACCCGCATGCCGGTGCCGGCAGCGGCGGCGGTCTCGGTGAGCGCGCAGGTCAGGCCGGCGCCGCCGAGGTCCTGGATGCCGACGACCAGCTGGCCGTCGTACAGCTCGAGGCACGCCTCGATCAGCAGCTTCTCGGTGAACGGGTCACCGACCTGCACGGCGGGTCGGCGCGCCTCGCTGCCCTCGTCGAAGGTGGCGCTGGCCAGCACCGACACACCACCGATGCCGTCCCGGCCGGTCTTGGCGCCCATCAGAACGACAACGTTGCCCGGGCCGGCGGCGGCCTTGTTCTGCAACCGGTTGACCGGCAGCACGCCCAGGCAGAGCGCGTTGAGCAGCGGGTTGCCCTGGTAGGACGGGTCGAAGACCAACTCGCCACCGATGTTGGGCAGGCCCAGGCAGTTGCCGTAGCCGCCGACGCCGGCGACCACGCCGGTGAGCACCCGGGCGGTGTCCGGGTGGTCCGCGGCACCGAAGCGCAGCGGGTCCATCACCGCGACCGGGCGGGCACCCATGGCGAGGATGTCCCGGACGATGCCGCCGACGCCGGTCGCCGCGCCCTGGTACGGCTCGACGAAGCTCGGGTGGTTGTGCGACTCGACCTTGAAGGTCACCGCCAGCTCGTCGGAGATCTGCACGACACCGGCGTTCTCACCGATGCCGGCGAGCAGCCGGTCGCTGTGCGGGGCCTTCTCGCCGAACTGGCGCAGGTGCACCTTGCTCGACTTGTAGGAGCAGTGCTCGCTCCACATGATCGAATACATCGCCAGCTCGGACTGCGTGGGCCGGCGGCCGAGGATCTGCCGGATCCGGTCGTACTCGTCGTCACGCAGGCCCAGCTCGGTGTACGGCTGAAGTTCGCCCGGGGTGCCACCGGCGCGCGGCACGGTGTCCACGCCCTCGGTCCAGACGGCGGCGGCCGGCTGGGCGGGAGCGGTCGCCGGTGCGATCGGCTGCGCCGGGCTCGGCTCGGCCGGCTGCGCCGGGGCGGAGTACGCCTCCGGTGTGTCCCGTACCGGGTCCGGATGGGTGGTCATGACCTCTCCTCGCTGCGCTCGTGCCCGCCAGACCGGCGGTTGAGCTGACCGATGATCGTGCCGCCGGTCATGCCGGCGCCCCCACCAGGTGCTTGAGGACCGACGTGAAGAAGCCGAGGCCGTCCAGCGAAGGGCCGGTGAGCGCCTCCACCGCGTGCTCGGGGTGCGGCATGATGCCGACCACGTTGCCGGCGGCGTTGGTGATCGCGGCGATGTCGCGCTGGGACCCGTTGGGGTTGCCGCCGACGTAGCGGGCGACCACCCGACCTTCGGCTTCGAGCTGGTCCAGCGTCGCGGTGTCCGCGACGTAGCAGCCCTCGCCGTTCTTGACCGGGATGAGCACCTCCTGGCCGGGCTGGAACGCGTTGGTCCACGCCGTCCCGGCCGACTCGATGCGCAGGACCTGGTCCCGGTTGCGGAAGTGCAGGTGCTGGTTGCGGGTGAGCGCGCCGGGCAGCAGGTGCGCCTCGCAGAGAATCTGGAAGCCGTTGCAGATGCCGAGCACCGGCAGACCGCCCCGGGCGGCGTCCACGATCGTCTCCATCACCGGGGCGAACCGGGCGATGGCGCCGCACCGCAGGTAGTCACCGTAGGAGAAGCCGCCGGGCAGGACGACCGCGTCGACACCGTGCAACTCCGGGTCGCCGTGCCAGAGCCGGACCGGCTCAGCGCCGGCGATCCGGACGGCCCGGGCCGCGTCCCCGTCGTCGAGCGAGCCGGGGAAGGTGACCACACCGACCCGGGCGGTCACGAGCGGGCGTCCGCAGTCTCGTCGGCCTCGACCACGCGGACGGTGAAGTCCTCGATGACCGGGTTGGCGAGCAGTTTGTCGGCAATCTCCCGAGCGCGGTCCAGGTCCGGTTCACCGGTGAACTCGATCTCGATCCGCCTGCCGATCCGAACCGAGGCGACGTCACCGACGCCGAGCCGGGGCAGCGCGTTTGCGACGGCCTGGCCCTGCGGATCAAGGATCTCGGGCTTGAGCATGACGTCGACGACGACGCGAGGCACTGGGCACTCCTGACTGTGTACGCAGTTGGGTGCCGACCCACAATGGGCGAGCGCAGCCAGCGTACCTGGCAGATATCGCCGCGGACGCACCGGCCGGGTGCAGTTCAGGCAGTGATCGACATTACTGACGCCCAGTCGGACCTGTCCGGCACGACAGGTGGCCCCAGCAGGACATATACGGCGCAGCGGGTGGCCGAATCGTTACATTGGGCAACCTCGATCAGCTCCTTGATAACGATCGTGTCGCGTCCTACTCTACATCGACGCAAGTCGATTCCGCCGGCTCCGGGAACCCCCGCCGCCCGGCACCACCCGCACCCGGCGACCCCGGGCCCGCCCCGTCCAAGGAGTCCACCCGATGCGCATCCGCCCCCTGCTCGCCGTACTCAGCACCGCGCTGGTCGGCACCCTCGGCGTCGCGTCCGCCGCGTCCGCCACCCCGCCCAGCCCGAACATCATCGGCGGCGGCACCGTCTCGTCCGCCCCCTGGGCCGCCGCGGTGCTCAGCAACGGCTCGTTCACCTGCTCCGGCAGCGTCATCGCCGCGCAGTGGGTGCTCACCGCTCGGCACTGCATCAGCGGCACCATGTCGGTGCGCGTCGGAAGCGTGAACCGCACCTCCGGCGGGGTCACCCGCACGGTCAGCGCCACCTACACCCGCAACGACCTCGCGCTCATGCGGCTCTCCAGCAGCGTCAGCACCTCCGCGGTGAGCCTGGCCAGCAGCAACCCGCCGATCAACTCGACGAACTCGATCTACGGCTGGGGCATGACCTGCTACAGCGGCTGCTCGGCGTCCACCCAGCTGAAGACCGCCACCGTCCGGGTGACCAGCAACAGCGCCACCGACGCCTACGGCGGCCAGGCGATCCGCAGCACCCGGATCAACGGCAACGCCTGGCGCGGTGACTCCGGCGGCCCGCAGTTCTACAACGGTCAGCAGGTCGGCGTCGCCTCCACCGCCGACGGGTCGAGCATCCAGAACTACGGCAGCGTTGCGTACAACCGGGCCTGGATCACCTCGGTGGCCGGTGTCTGACGGTTAGCGCCCCGCTCGGCGCGGATGGTCGGCCGCGTGCCGGCCGTCCGCGCCGCGTCGTTTTGCAGCATCCGATCAGGTGAACAATGCACACGATCGGGTCGCGCCACTCCTGACAGCATCGGAACCGTGCTGGTCGTGACGACAGAGCAACTGCCCGGCTACGAGATCCGCCAGATTCTCGGTGAGGTGGTGTCATCGATGGCCAGGACGCGCAACCCGTACCGCGAGGGTGTGAAGAACCTGCGCGGTGGCGCGTACGACCCGATGGCACCGGACAACCTGACCCGGTGGCGCACCGACTCGGTGGCCCGCCTCGGCGAGGAGGCCCTGCGGCTCGGCGCGAACGCGGTGATCGGCATGCGGTTCGACAGCCGGGACTGCGGCGAGATGTGGATGGAGATCTGCGCGTACGGGACGGCCGTGGTCGCCGTACCCAAGATGCCCGAGGTCATGCCGGCCGACCAGCCGGCGGTCGCCGCGGAGACCGCGGAGACCGCGGGCTTCACCGGGTCTCCCGGCGGCATCGCCGAACCGGCCAGCGCCCCCAACCTGAGAACCGCCGCCGAAACCCCAACCGGCGAATAACCAACTCACCCACCCGCCGGCCCCCTTCCCCTGTTGATCAAGAGGTTTCGGTCATCAGAGAGATCGACAATGACGCAAACCTCTTGATCACCCGGGTGGGGAGTGGGTGGGAGGGGTGGGGTTAGAGGATGGGGGGCGGGCTGTAGGTGGCGGCTTCGGGGTGGGCGGTCACCACAGTGGTGATGCGGCTCGTCACCGCTGCCACCTGGGCTTGGGCGGCACCGACGAAGGCGTTGCGGTCGGCGACCAGGGTGTCGATGTCGGCGCGGGACAGGCCGAGTCGGCCGTCCGCCGCCAGGCGGTCGAAGAGGTCGTTCTCCGGTGAGCCCTTCTCGCGCATCGCCAGGGCCACCGCCACCGCGTGCTCCTTGATCACCTCGTGGGCGACCTCCCGGCCGACGCCCCGCCGGACCGCCGCGACCAGGATCTTCGTGGTGGCCAGGAACGGCAGGAAGCGCTCCAGCTCCCGGTTGATCACCGCCGGGTACGAGCCGAACTCGTCGAGCACGGTGAGGAACGTCTGGAACAGCCCGTCGGCGGCGAAGAACGCGTCCGGCAGTGCCACCCGGCGGACCACCGAGCAGGACACGTCCCCCTCGTTCCACTGGTCACCGGCCAGCTCACCGACCATCGACAGGTAACCCCGGATGATCACGGCGAAGCCGTTCACCCGCTCGGAGGAACGGGTGTTCATCTTGTGCGGCATCGCGCTGGAACCGACCTGACCCGGCTTGAAGCCCTCGGTCGCCAACTCCTGGCCGACCATCAACCGGATCGTGGTGGCCAGCGACGACGGCGCGGCGGCGGTCTGGGCCAGCGCGGCCAGCACGTCGAAGTCGAGCGAGCGCGGGTAGACCTGCCCGACGCTGTCCAGCACCCGGGAGAAGCCCAGGTGCTCGGCGACCCGTCGCTCCAGCTCGGCCACCTTGTCGGCGTCGCCGTCGAAGAGGTCGAGCTGGTCGGCGGCCGTGCCGACCGGTCCCTTGATCCCCCGCAGCGGGTAGCGGGCGATCAGCTCCTCCAGCCGCTCATACGCGATCAGCAACTCCTCCGCCGCCGACGCGAAGCGCTTGCCCAGCGTGGTGGCCTGCGCCGCCACGTTGTGCGAACGGCCGGTCATGACCAGCTCGGAGTGCTCGTGAGCCAGCCAGGCCAGCCGGGCGAGGGTGGCCACCACCCGGTCGCGGATCAGCTCCAGCGAGGCGCGCACCTGGAGCTGCTCGACGTTCTCGGTGAGGTCCCGTGAGGTCATCCCCTTGTGCACGTGCTCGTGCCCGGCGAGCGCGCTGAACTCCTCGATCCGGGCCTTCACGTCGTGCCGGGTGACCCGCTCCCGCTCGGCGATCGAGGCGAGGTCGACCTGGTCGAGCACCCGCTCGTACGCCTCGACCACGCCGTCCGGCACCGGCACGCCCAGGTCGCGCTGAGCGCGGAGAACGGCGAGCCAGAGCCGCCGCTCCATCCGGACCTTCTCCTCCGGGGACCAGAGGGCGACCAGTTCAGGCGAGGCGTACCGGTTGGCCAGCACGTTGGGGATCGTCGTCACGTACCTCATTGTCCCGCACCCGCTGGTCGAGACCGGGACCGGGCCGGGGTCGACCAGCGGGACCGGGCGGGTTGGTCAGGCCGTCAGGGGCGGTTCAGCTCGTAGACGGTGACCGAGCCGGCGACCAGCCGGACCTGGGCCAGTGCGGCCAGCTCCGGCGACACCGCGCCCGCCCTGGCGTCGGCGAACAACCACCTGACCCCGTGCTCGGTACGGAGCCGGTCCAGGTCGGCCTGGGTCGGCGTGCGGAACACCCCGTCGTTGAGCGCGAGCAGCGCCGGGTCGGGGAAGTTCTGTCGGGCGTACCCGAGGTTCTCGACGCCGTGCGCGGCCACTACCGCGTCGGTGTAGCTCCAGCTCTCCACCACCGTGCGGTGCCCACCGAGGCCGGTCACCCAGAACGCACGGGCGTCGCAGTGCGGGGTGGTCCGCACCGGCTGGCAGTGCACGTTGGTGGCGACCACGTCGTCGTCGGCGGCGTTGTCGTCCAGCCACAGCGCCGCGCGCATCTCGTCGGCGGTCAGCGCGTACGGCTGCGGCCCGGTGGCCGGCACCGGCTCGGTCAACACCGAGCGGACGGTCCCGCCCACGACGACGGCGGCGCTGGCACCGAGCATCGCCGCGGTGACCCCGGCCAGGGCGATCGTCACCGCCCGCCGACGACCTTCCGAGCCCGCCGCCGAAGCCGTCGGCGGCGGGACGCGGCGCCGCCAGCGGGCGGCCACCCCGACGGCGAGCGCGGCGGCCACCGCCACGAACAGCACGTACCGGGTGGCCGAGAGACCCAGCACCCGCAGCCACCCCTCGATGGTCGAGGTGGTGGGGGTGCCGGGGCGGCTGATCCTCGGCGCGGCGAAGCCCACCACCGTGCCGGCCGTGGCGATTCCCGCCAGGGCGCCGGCCACGGCGGGCACCACCATTGCCGGCCAGGGCGCTCGGGCCTGGGCGAGCGACCAGGTGGTCAGCACGACGCCGACCGGGATGACGCCCATCCAGAAGTAGATTTGACTGATCGACGGGTGCTGGAACACCCAGGTGGTGGCGGCACCAGCCAGGACCGTGCCGGCGAGCAGCCAGACGGCCGGGTCGGCCCGCTGCCCGCCGTCGGCGAGCAGGCTCATGCCCACCCACCGGGGTGCCTGAGCCAGCACCCACCAGGCGACCACGGCGAACGCCAGCAGCCACCCGACAATGCCCCCGTCGTTGATGCCCGGTGGCAACGGGGCGCTCGGCCAGATTCCGTCACCCGTTCCGAGGGTCTCGGAGTACGGGGCGATGAAGTGCAGCAGCGCCAACGCCTGCACGCGCAGCGTGCCGGCCCCGCCACCGGCGAACAGTCGGAAGCCGAGCGCCATCGCCGCCCCGAGGCAGGCCAGCGCCACCAGGGCGGGTCGCGGGGCCTGCCGCTTCCGCCACCAGAACACGACGGCGGTGAGACCCAGGCCGGCGATCAACGGCGGCAACGCGCTGGACTTCGCCCCCGCACAGATCAGCCCGAGCACCGGAACCAGGGGCCAGGCCCGGCCGAGGGAACGCCCCCGGACCACGTCGACGATGAGCCCGGCGAGCAGCAGCAACGGCACCAGCACGTACGTCTGGGAGGGGCTGGCGTACGACAGCGGCATCTCGCCGGACGCACCCACCGGCGAGCCGAGCGTGACCCCCGCTCCGATGAAGGCGGCGAGGGCGGCCACCGGGCCGGCCCAGACGGACCCGCTCAGGTCACGGGCGAGCCCGGCTGCGAGCAGCACCGCGGTACCGACCACGGGCACCAGCCAGAGTCGCAGCAGCACCACCGCCGGTGAGATTCCGGTGATCATGCTGCCACTGGCGATGTGCGCGTCGGACAGGTAGTGATAGCGCAGCGCCTCCCCGGCGACGTGCGGCAACTCGAACGGCATCGCCCGGGTCAGCTCCTGCACCAGACCCAGGTGGTAGAGCACGTCCTGGTAGTAGCTGCCGTACACCGGAGGCAGCGGGACCATCCGCCACTGGGTGTATCCCCAGGCGAGCACCACCAGCAGCGCCGCGCCCATCCCCCAGTGCCAGGCGAGTGGCAGCGGACGGCGCTCTTCGACCCGCCAGTGCCGGCGCAGCCGGGGGACGGCGGCGAACGCGACGAGGACGGGCAGCGGCCACCATCGCAGCAGGGACTGCTGACCGGTCGCCGCGGCCAACGCCCAGGCGATGATCTCCAGCAGCAGACCGGTGGCCGCGCCGTAGCCGAGGTCCTCCGGGAGGTTGCCCCGGCTGCCGCGCAGCGCGCGGTGCACCAGGGTGCCGGGGAGCACCAGCGCGAAGACCCAGTACGCGGAGAACCGCGCGAGGTCCGGGGCGGGCACACTGCCGCGGGACCAGACCAGGAGCAGCGCGGCGATCACGAGCACCCACGGGAGCGCGCTGAGGACCGACCCGGGAACGTTCCGACCCGGCGCCGGGGCCGGGGCGTCGGATCGCTCGGCCAGTAGGAGGTCAGCCACGGACGCCGACCGCCGAATCGAGGCTCGGCGTACCGGAGACGTCACGGTTCCGGGCGAACGGCTCCGCGTCCGGGGCCTCATCCCGCGAGTCGAACCCGATGTGGAACGCGGGCCGGTTCTGCACGGTGGCGTAGATCCGGCCGACGTACTCGCCCAGCAGGCCGAGGCAGACCAGCTGCACCCCGCTGAGCAGCAGTACCGCCACGAACATCGAGGTCCAGCCGGGGATGGTGGTGCCGGAGACGTGGGCGACCATGCCGAACACGATCAGCGCGAGACAGAGCAGGAAGCTCGACATCCCCAGCCAGGTGGCCAGGCGCAGTGGCGCGGCGGAGAAGTTCGCGGTGCTCTCCCAGGCCAGGGCCACCATCCGGCGCAGCGGATACTTCGTCTCGCCGGCGGCGCGGGCCTCGCGGTCGTAGCGCACCTCGGCGCTGGGAAAGCCGAGCGACGGCACCAGCAGCCGGTAGACCGGGGAGCGTTCGGGCAACCGGCGCAGGACCTCGATCACGTCCCGGCTGAGCAACCGGAAGTCACCGGCCTGCGCGGGCAGGTCGACGCCGACGAGCCGGCGCATCGCCCAGTAGTAGCCACGGGCGCTGTTGCGCTTGAAGACAGTGTCGGTGCTGCGGTCGGCGCGAACGCCGTAGACGACATCGACCCCGTCCTCGCGGGCCACGCGGAGCATCTCGGCGATGGTCTCCGGCGGGTCCTGCAGGTCGGCGTCCAGGCTGACCACCCACTGGCCGACAGCCCGGTGCAGACCGGCGGTCAACGCCGCCTGATGGCCGCTGTTGCGCCGCAGCCGGAGCACCCGCAGCTGCGGCCAGTCCCGGCCGTGGTCGAAGAGCACCGACACGGTGTCGTCTCGGCTGCCGTCGTCGACGGCGACCACCTCGTAGTCGACGCCGAGTGCGTCGAGCACCGGCCGCAGCCGGGCGACCAGTGCCGGAATGACCGCGGTCTCATTGAACATCGGGATGACCACCGAGAGGGTGGCCGTCCGTGGAACGACGGACTCCATGGTCATACGGCCCCGTTCCGCACGCAGGAGTGATCGAATCGCGCCGGAGGCGCGGCAACGATCACCATCGCGTGGTAAACCCTCCACCAGCGGACCACCCGCTGAACGGTCCGTTAACGCCTGCTGGCGGTCACCCCGGTAAGGGATGATGTCGCGTTCAGCGCTCCAGGATGGCGGTCACGCCGTGCGGGCTATCGACTCAGGGCGGGTGCCGGTGCGCCCGATGGCCGTTTTGTCGTCCGGGGCGGTGCGCTACCAGCCGGTATCGGATCATGGTCTCCATCTGATCTCCGGCGACGCCGAATCCACCTTCTCGACAGAGGGCATGCATGCGTAGAAGATCCCTCGCCGGCCTCACCGCGATCGCGGTGACCGGCGGCACCCTGCTGGCCACCGGCGCACCCGCCCAGGCAGCCGATCCTGAGGTCCTGTACGTCAAGCAGGCCGACGCGAACTGCTCCGACCAGGGGCCCGGCTCGGCGACCGCGCCGTTCTGCACGATCGGTGCAGCAGCCGCCGTGGTGACCGCCGGCACGACGGTCCTTGTCGACGGCGGCACCTACGCCGAGCGCGTCACCATCACCCGCTCCGGCACGGTGGAGGCGCCGATCGCCTTCATCGCCAACACCCCGCGCACACGGGTGACGCTTGTCGGTCCGACCGCGGGCCTGGTCGTCGACGGCCAGCACGACATCTACATCCAGGAATTCAATGTCAGTGGGTCTGCCGATGTACCCGCCATCGATCTGCGTAACGTCTCGAACATCTTGATCTCGGGCGGCGACTTCACGATGGCGACCGTCGCGACCGCGCCCGCCATCCGACTCGCCAATGTGACGATGGCGGCGCTGGAAGCGATCATCGCCACCGGGACGGCGCTCGCCGGCGGCTTGACCATGGATGCCTCCACCAGCGACGTGATCGTTGACGACACGCTGGTGGCGACCGACCCGAAGCACGTCCCCGCCGGTGGCGGCGTGGGCATTCGAATCGACGGGCCGCGCAACACGATCGTCGGCGGCGATGTTGCCGGCTTCTCCGGAGCTGCCGTTTCGGTGGGCCCTGCCGCCTCCTCGACGGTGATCGCCAACAACCGGATCAAGGGCGGGATCGGATACGGCATCCACAACCGCGGAGCCGTCGGCACGGCCATCGCCAACAACGACATCCAGGACCGCTGCCTGGGCGGCATCCGGGTCGACGGGGCGTCGTCCCAGGTATCGGTGCAGAACAACGTGCTCCGCAACAACGGCGCCTTCAACCAGGGCTACTGCGACCCGCAGGCCCCCGAGGGAGCCGAGATCGGGGTCTACGACGCGGCTCTGAGCGGCACGGTGATCGATTACAACAACACCTGGCACCAGTCCACGTCCGCGACCGGCTACTCCTGGAACGGCACCAGGATGGGTCTCACCCAGTTCCGCACCGCCTCCGGGCAGGCCGCACACGACCGGTACACGGCGGACGTCCGGGAGAATGTCGACTCGGCGAACTCGACGGCGCCCGGCTACCAGGATCTCGACACCGAGGGAAAGCCACGCCGGGACGATCCGGCCGTGCCGAACACCGGCGCCGGCCCGATCGCGTACGCCGACCGTGGGACTGCGGAGAGCGTCAAGCACCCGGTGGCGTCCTTCGACGCCACAGTGGATCTCGGCACGAGCACGGTCAGGGTGGACGCCTCCGCCTCCACGCCGGGCTTCACCCCGATCGACATGTACGAGTTCAGCTGGGGCGACGGCACCTCCGTCACCCAGTCCACTCCGATCGCCACGCACAAGTACGCCACACCGGGCACCTATGACGTGACGGTGAGCCCCCGGGGGACCGACGGCCTGGCCGGCAGCAGCACCGAGAAGGTCAGCGTGCTGCGGCGGACCGCCTCCGTGGGTCTGCTCGCGCTCTCCACCCTCCGCTACGTCGGTGCCGTGCCCATGCGACCGAACCAGGCCGGCCTGACCGCGGCCGCGCAGTACGATCTGGCGGACGCCGGCAACGGACAGGTGGCCCTCGTCGCACGGGCCAACGGTCGATACGTCACCCAGTTGCCCAACGAGTCGCTCAACGCCGAAAGCCAGGCGGTCGGCGTCGCGGAGAAGTTCACAGTCGTCCGCAACAGTGACGGCACCGTCAGCCTCAAGGCGAGCAACAACCTGTACGCCACCGCCGACCCCAGCGGTGCTCTGACGCTGTCGGCGAGCCGGTCGACGATCAGCGCCCAGGAGAAGTTCCACCAGGTTCCGGTCGCCGACGCGAACAGGTCGCTGAAGGCCGGCGTGAACGGCCGTTTCGTGATAGCCGACGGTGCCGGTGTGAAGCCGCTGATCGCGAGCGCGGCGACCGCCGGCAGTTGGGAGCGGTTCGACTTCGCGGACCTCGGCAATGGGCAGATCGCCCTCTTCGCCCGCGCCAACAACCGCTTCGTGTCCGCCGACGGCGCAGGTGCCAAGCCGCTGATCGCGAAAGCCGCGACGGCCAGCACCTGGGAGCGGTTCACCCTGGTCCGCAGCAGCGACGGCACGGTGAGCCTCAAGGCCAGCGTCAACAACCTGTACGTCAGCGCCGACGGTGCCGGCAGCAAGCCCCTGATCGCCAACCGCTCGACCATCAGCACCTGGGAGAGGTTCATCCTCGGCTGAGCCCTACCGCACGATCGACGCCCGCCGGACCCTCGGGTCCGGCGGGCGTCGCCATGCACACTCCGCTCAGCGCTCCAGGATGGCTGTCACGCCCTGACCACCGGCGGCGCAGATGGAGATCAGCCCGCGCCCGCTGCCCCGCTCGGCCAGCAGCTTCGCCAGGGTCGCCACGATCCGTCCGCCGGTGGCGGCGAACGGATGTCCGGCGGCAAGCGACGAACCGTTGACGTTGAGCCGGTCGGTGTCGATCGCGCCCAGCGGCGCGTCCAGCCCGAGCCGGTCCTTGGCGAACTCCGGCGACTCCCAGGCGGCGAGGGTGGCCAGCACCTGCGACGCGAACGCCTCGTGGATCTCGTAGTAGTCGAAGTCCTGCAACGTCAGTCCGGCGCGGGCCAGCATCCGGGGCACCGCGTACGCGGGTGCCATCAGCAACCCCTCGTCGCCGTGCACGAAGTCCACCGCCGCCGTCTCCGACCAGCTGAACCAGGCCAGCACGGGCAGGTGGTGCGCCGCCGCCCACTCCTCGCTGGCGAGCAGCACCGTGGACGCGCCGTCGGTGAGCGGCGATGAGTTGCCGGCCGTCATGGTGGCCTGCTCAGCGTCCGGGCCGCGGGTGCCGAAGACCGGCTTCAGCGAGGCGAGCTTCTCCAGGCTGCTGTCCGGACGCAGGTTCTGATCCCGGGTGAGCCCCAGGTACGGCGTCATCAGGTCGTCGAAGAAACCCCTGTCGTACGCGGCCGCAAGGCGCTGGTGTGAGCGCAGCGCCAGCTCGTCCTGGGAGCGCCGGTCGATCTGCCAGCGCAGGGCGGTCCGGGCGGCGTGGTCGCCCATGGACAGGCCGGTACGCGGCTCGGCGTTGCGCGGGATCTCCGGCTTGAACGGCTGAAGTGGGCGCAGCTTCGCCGCGATCTTGAGCCGTTCCCCCAGCGTACGAGCCGAGTTGAGCTTGAGCAGCGTGCGGCGCATCTCCTCGTTGACGGCGAGCGGGGCGTCCGAGGTGGTGTCGACACCGCCGGCGATGCCCACGTCGAGCTGGCCGAGGGCGATCTTGTTGGCGACCAGGATGGTCGCCTCCAGGCCGGTGCCGCAGGCCTGCTGGATGTCGTACGCCGGGGTGTGGGGGTCGAGCCGGGAGCCGAGGACCACCTCGCGGGTGAGGTTGAAGTCGCGGGAGTGCTTGAGCACCGCCCCGGTGACCACCTCGCCGATGCGCTGCCCAGCCAGCCCGTAGCGGGCGATCAGGCCGTCGAGCGCCGCGCCGAGCAGGTCCGCG
Source organism: Micromonospora sp. NPDC127501 (assembly GCF_040302185.1). NCBI lineage: Bacteria > Bacillati > Actinomycetota > Actinomycetes > Micromonosporales > Micromonosporaceae > Micromonospora > Micromonospora sp. NPDC127501. The sequence goes on from NZ_JBEORJ010000002.1 coordinate 351,557, forward strand.
TTCGACGCGTCCGCGTAGCGGGCATTGGAACGGGCGAAGGGGATGCGGTTGCCCCCGATGACCGCGACCCGCCGGATGCTCTGCACGATCCGCCTCCTCGACATGTGTTGCTCGAACCCTACTCGCCAGTAGGCTACGCCCATGACCGACAGGTACGCGAGCTTCGTCCAATCGGCCGCCGGCCGCGCGCTGGTCAAGCGCCTCGGGCTGCCCGACCCGCCCCGCCTGCGCCGGCACCACCCCGGCGACCCACTGCTGGCCGGCCCGGCCCTGCTCGGCGCGGCCACCGGCGGCCGGCTCGCCGAGCCGATCGCCAAGATCCTCACCGCCGCCGGGGTCGAGCTGGCCGACCCGGCCGCCGCCGCCCATGCGCACGGCGACGCCCCGCAGCGGTACGGGGCACTGCTGTTCGACGCCACCGGGATCACCGACTCGACCGAGCTGCGCCAGCTCTACGACTTCTTCCACCCGCAGGCCCGGGCCGTGCTGCCCAGCGGCCGGGTGATCGTGCTGGGCACCCCGCCGCAGGAGTGCCCGACACCCCGCGAGGCGACCGCCCAGCGCGCCCTCGAAGGGCTGGTCCGCAGCATCGGCAAGGAGTTCGGCCGGGGCACCACCGCGCAACTCGTCTACGTGAGCGGTACCGCGGCGGACGATCCGGCCCACTCCACTGGGACGATCACGAGCCTCGAATCGACAGTCCGGTTCCTGTTGTCCGGCCGGTCCGCGTACGTGTCGGGGCAGGTCATCCGGGTCGGCGGCGGCGCGGCGAGCGTCCCGGCCAACTGGGACCGCCCGCTGGACGGACAGGTCGTGCTGGTCACCGGCGCCGCACGGGGCATCGGTGCGGCGCTGGCGAAGGTGCTCGCCCGCGACGGCGCGAAGGTGGTGGCCCTGGACATTCCGGCCGCCGGTGACGCGCTCGCCGCGGTGGCGAACGACATCGGCGGCACGGCCGTCCAACTCGACCTGACCGCGCCGGACGCGCCGACCCGACTCGCCGAGCACCTGGCCAGCCGGCACGGCCGGGTCGACGTGGTGGTGCACAACGCCGGCATCACCCGGGACAAGACGCTCGGCCGGATGGACGCCGACCGGTGGGACCAGGTGATCGACGTCAACCTCTCCAGCCAGGAGCGGATCAACGACGTACTGCTGGAGCGGGAAATGATCCCGGCCGGCGGGCGGATCATCTCGGTCTCCTCGATCGCCGGGATCGCCGGCAACCGGGGGCAGACCAACTACGCCACCAGCAAGGCCGGCGTGATCGGCCTGGTCGACTCACTCGCACCGGTCCTGCGGGAGCGCGGGATCAGCGTCAACGCGGTGGCCCCCGGCTTCATCGAGACCCGGCTGACCGCGCGTATCCCGCTGGCGGTGCGCGAGGCGGGCCGGCGGATGAACAGCCTGGCCCAGGGCGGGTTGCCGGTGGACGTGGCCGAGACGATCGGCTGGCTGGCCTGGCCGGCCAGCGGCGCGGTCAGCGGGAACGTGGTCCGGGTCTGCGGCCAGAGCCTGCTGGGGGCGTGATGGGCGCGCGACCGGAGTCGGGCAGCCGTACCCGGGTCGAACTGCCCCGGATGCCGGCGGTCGGGGCGCTGCACCGGCGGGCGATGCTCGGCGCGCTACCGGGCCTCGGCGGTGGGCGGCGCGGGCCCGACCTGCCGGCGGTCGAGTTGACAGTGGGCGGGGTGAGCGTCGACCGGGCGCAGCTGGCCGACTACGACCGGGTCTGCGGGTTCCGGCTCACCGACCGGCTGCCCGCGACGTTCCCGCACGTCATGGGTTTTCCGCTGGCCCTGCGCCTGATGACCGCGCCGGACTTCCCCCTCCCGCTGATCGGCCTGGTGCACGTCGGCAACCGGATCACCACGCACCGCCCGATCACCGCCGACGAGACCCTCGACTTCACCACGTACGCGGAGGACCTGCGCCCCCATGACCGGGGGCGGCAGGTGGACGTGGTGCTGGTCGGCTCGGTCGACGGGGAGGAGGTGTGGCGCGGCGTCTCGACGTACCTCGGTCGGGAACGCACGTCGGGCGGGCGCGAGCCCGGCGAACGTCCCGCGGCGCCGACGGCCACCGCCCGCTGGCGGGTGGAACCGCGTATCGGTACGGAGTACGCGCGGGTCTCCGGCGACCACAACCCGATCCACACCTCCCGACTCGGGGCGCGGCTGTTCGGTTTCCGCCGGCCGATCGCGCACGGCATGTGGAGCAAGGCGCGCTGCCTGGCCGCGCTGGAGGCCCGCCTGCCGGACGCGTACACCGTCGAGGTCGCCTTCAAGCTGCCCGTGCCGCTGCCGAGCACCGTGAGCTTCGCGCTCCTGCCGGACGGCGGGTTCGCCCTGCACGACTCCCGTGGCCGACCCCACCTGACCGGTTCCGTGCGCTGAGCGCACCTCACCGGGTTCGTGCGGTGAGGTGCCCTTGGCAGGCGCGCACTTCTGCGCTAAGTTGTTCTCACAGCGAGATGTTCTCAAGATGAGAGAGACCCGATGAACGAGCAGGAGTTCCTGGCCGCGTACGACCCCCGGGCCTATCCGTCGGTCGCCGTGACGGTCGACGTGGTGGCGCTGACCATCCGCGACGGCGCACTGCGCCTGCTGCTGATCCGGCGCGGCGAGGCACCCTTCGCGGGGCACTGGGCGCTGCCCGGGGGCTTCGTCCGCCCCGACGAGGACCTGACCGCCGGCGCCCGACGGGAGTTGGCCGAGGAGACCGGGCTCGGCGGCGAGGCGCTGCGCCGCGTACACCTGGAGCAGCTGGGCAGCTACGGCGCTCCCGACCGTGACCCGCGCATGCGGATCGTCTCGATCGCCCACCTCGCGTTCGCCCCCGACCTGCCGGACCCGGCCGCCGGCAGCGACGCAGACGAGGCGATCTGGCTGCCGGTGACCGCGTTGACCAGCCGACAGCTCGCCTTCGACCACGGCCGGATCATCGACGACGCGTTGGAACGGGCCCGCTCCAAGCTGGAGTACACCCCGCTCGCCACCCGCTTCCTCGCCGCCGAGTTCACGATCAGCGAACTGCGCGCCGTCTACGAGACGGTCTGGGGGCACTCGCTGCACGCCGGCAACTTCCACCGCAAGGTGCTCTCCGTGCCGGGCTTCGTGGAGAGCACCGGCGCCAGCACCGAGCGCGGTGGTGCCCGAGGCGGCCCGCGCGCCCGGCTCTACCGGGCCGGCGACGCCCGTCTGCTGCACCCGGCGCTGCTGCGCCCCGCCCGCGAGGAGACGGCACGGTGAGGGCCGCGGAGGCCATTCGCCTGGTCACGGCCGCCCGCACCGACGCGGACCTGTTCGGCGCCGACCAGCCGGCCCGCCGCTACCGCGAGCTGGTCGCGGCCCTGCACCCCGACCGCCTGCCGACCGACCCGGCGGTACGCGCCGAAGCCATCGACGCGTTCATCCACGTCACCACCCGGTGGCAGGCACGGCAGACCACCGTCCTCGGCGACTACCGGCTCGGCGTGCCGGCCCACTCGGGTGACCTGGCCGACCTCTACGACGTCGGCGACGACCGGCTGCTCAAGCTTCCTCGACGGCCCACCGACAACGACCTGATGGCCCGCGAGGCGCACGCCCTGCGCACCATCGCCGAGCGCGGCGACCCGCGCTACCTGCCGTACGTGCCCCGACTGGTCGACGAGTTCCGGCACCGGGACACCGCCACCGGCGCGGAACGGCGGATCAACGTCCTCGCCGCCGCACCCGGCCTGCACGACCTCGAGGAGGTGCGGCGCGCGTACCCCGACGGGCTGGACGCCCGGGATGTGGCCTGGATGTGGCGCCGGCTGCTGGTGGTGCTCGGCCTGGCCCACCGGGCGGGCGTGGTGCACGGCGCGGTAGTGCCCCGGCACGTGCTGATCGAGCCGGACGCCCACGGCGTGGTGCTGATCGACTGGTGCTTCTCCGCGGCCGTCGGGAGCACGATCCCGGCGGTCGTGCCCGGCCACGGCTGGGACCCGGAGGAAGTCCTCAAGAAGCGCCCATGCGGGCCGGGCACCGACATCGCGATGGCCAGCCACTGCATGAGCTGGCTGATGGGGCCGCGCGCGCCCCGCGAGCTGCACACCTTCGCGCAGGGCTGCCGGCAACGGTCCCTGGACGCCCGACCCGACGACGCCTGGCGCCTGCTGCGCGAACTCGACCAGGTGCTGGACCGGCTCTACGGCCCACGCGCCTTCCGACCCTTCACCCTCACCCCCTAAGGAGCTGTCATGGGCAGTGGAATCTGGTCCACCGACGTGTACGACGCCGCCGACCGCTACCGCCGGTCCACCGGCAGGAGCGCCTTCTCCTACAGCGACAGCGGGGCGCGCACCGTGCACCCCGCGCTCGACCCCCGGGACGCGACCCGCGAGAGCCGCGACTCCGACGAGCACCCCCGGTCGACGCCCGTCGCGGTGCTCTTCGACGTGACCGGCTCGATGCGCACGGTGCCGCGGGTCCTGCAAACCAAGCTGCCGCAACTGCTCGGGCTGCTGCAACGGCAGGGCTACGCCAGCGACCCGCAGATCATGTTCGGTGCCATCGGCGACGCCACCTGCGACCGGGTGCCGTTGCAGGTGGGCCAGTTCGAGTCGGACAACCGGATGGACGACGACCTCGGCCGGATCGTGCTGGAGGGCGGTGGCGGCGGACAGATGAGCGAGTCGTACGAGCTGGCCATGTACTTCATGGCCCGGCACACCGTCACCGACAACTGGGAGAAGCGCGGCCGGCGCGGCTACCTGTTCATCATCGGCGACGAGCTGGCGTACCAGCGGGTGAAGGCCCGGGAGGTGGCCGGCCTGATCGGGGACGACCTCTCCGAGGACGTGCCGCTGCGGCAGGTCGTCGACGAGGTGACCCGCCGCTGGGACACCTACTACCTGCTCCCCACCGGCAGCCACTACTCCGGCAACGCCACGGTGCTCGACTTCTGGCGGGACCTGCTCGGGCAGAACACCGTCGTGCTCGACGACCTCGACGCGGTCTGCGAGACCATCGCGCTCACCATCGGCCTCGGCGAACAGGCCATCGACCTGGACGAGGGCCTGCGTGACCTGGACCGCGCCGGCTCCGGCGCCACCGGGACCGTGTCGAAGGCGCTGGCCCGCCTCGGCCGGGGACGGCGGGCCGAGGTGTCGACGCTGCCGGCGTTCACCGACACGGCCAGCGGGGTGACCCGGCTGTGAACCACGTGGCGGTGGTCGACCTCGGCTACGGCGACGCCGGCAAGGGCACGGTGGTGGACTGGCTCTGCGCCACCCGTCCCGTGCACACGGTGGTCCGCTTCAACGGGGGCGCGCAGGCGGCACACAACGTCGTCCTGCGCGACGGGCGGCACCACACGTTCGCACAGTTCGGCGCCGGCACGTTCCATCCCGGTGTGCGTACGCACCTGTCCCGGCACGTGGTGGTGGACCCGCTGGCGTTGGCCGCCGAGGCCGACCACCTCGCCACGGTCGGGGTGCCCGACGCGCTGGACCGGCTGACCGTCGACGGGGACGCACTGCTCGCCACTCCGTACCACCGGGCCGCCAACCGGGCCCGCGAGATCGCCCGGGGAGCCGACCGGCACGGCTCCTGCGGGCTGGGGGTGGGCGAGGCCGTCGCGTACGGTCTCGCCCACCCCGACGACGCGCCCCGGGTCGCCGACTGCCACCACCCGGCACTGCTGCGCCGCAGGCTGACCATCCTGCGGGACCGGCTGACCGCCGAGCTGGGCCCGCTGGACGCGCCACCGATCGAGGACTGCCTCCCCGCGTACACCGGGTTCGCCGACCGGGTCGCCGTCGTCGACGGCAGTTGGCTCGCCGGGGCGCTGCGCACCGGGACCTGCGTCTTCGAGGGCGCGCAGGGGGTGCTGCTCGACGAGTGGCACGGCTTCCACCCGTACACCACCTGGAGCACCACGACGTTCGCCAACGTCGACAGCCTGCTCGCCGATGCGGGCCGGCCCGGCGACGTGACCCGGATCGGGGTGCTCCGCGTGGTCACCACCCGGCACGGGCACGGCCCGTTGGTGACCGAGGACCCGAGCCTGCCGTTCGCCGACGCGCACAACGGCACGAACCCGTGGCAGGGCCGGTTCCGGTTCGGCCACTTCGACGCTGTCGCCCACCGGTACGCCCTCGCCGCGGCCGGCGGCGTCGACGGCCTGGCGCTGACCCACCTCGACCTGGCCGGCCCCGACCTGCGGATCTGCCGCCGCTACGACACCACCGACCGGCTCACCCCAGGCCCACCCGGCGACCTGGACCGGCAGGCCGCGCTCACCGCCCGCCTGCTGCGCTCCCGCCCGGTGTACGACGAAGCGCCGACGGACTGGCCGGCAGCGGTACGCGCGGAGCTGGACACCCCGGTGTTGCTCACCTCGCGAGGCCCCACCGCCGACGACAAGACGACGCACGGCCAGCTGCTCGCCCCACCGGCCCTGGCTCGCACGGCCTGACCCACCCCGCCCCAACCCCGTCGATCTTGCACTTCCGGGTCGTTGTCCTGCGGCTCTCGCAGGGGTCGGTTCGAACACGAAGTGCAAGATCGGCACGGGGAGAGGTGGGGTCATCCCGCGGCTTCGGCCACCGGGCCGGTCGCACCCGGCGAGCATGGGGGCATGGACTCCGCGCTCGACCTGCTCCGACAGCTGGTCACCTCACCGTGGGTGTACCTACTGATCTTCGGGCTCACGGCGGTCGACGCGTTCTTTCCAGCCGTACCCGGCGAGGCGGCCGTCATCACCGCCGCCGTCCTCTCCACCAGCGGAAATCCCCAGCTGGCGGCGGTGATCGTCGCCGCCGCGCTGGGCGCCTGCGCCGGTGACCACGTCTCGTACGCCATCGGACGCGGTGGCGGCGCGAGACGCCTCGCCGGGTTTCCCGACGGCAGCCGCCGACGAGCCAGCTCGGAGTGGGCCCGGCGCGCGCTGAACCGGCGCGGCGGGCTGATCCTGACCACTTCCCGGTATCTGCCGGGCGGGCGGACCGCCGTCACCCTCACCATGGGCGCGGTGCGCTATCCCCGCCGGTCGTTCCTGCTGTACGACGCGATCGCGGCGGTCACCTGGGCCCTGTACTGCGGACTGCTCGGCTACTTCGGTGGGCTGGCCTTCGAACGGCACCCCGTCAAGGGCGTCCTCGCCGGGATCGGCCTGTCACTGATCGTCACGCTGGGCATCGAGGCCATCCGTTGGCTGCGCCACCGGGCGCGCCGCCGCGCCGCCGCCACCACCGACCGGGCCGGATCGACCTGACACCCGTCACAGCAGGTCGGCGTCGTACACCAGGATGGCCAGCTGCACCCGATTGCCCGCGTGGAGTTTCGCCAGCGCCCGGCTGACGTGCGCCTTGACGGTGGCCTCGCTCATCGTCAGCCGCCGGGCGATCTCCGCGTTGCCGTGCCCGCGCGCCACCTCCCGGACGATCGCCAGCTCACGCTCGGTCAGCGGTGCGAGCCGCTCACGGGCCGCGTCCCGGCGGGCCGGACCACGCTCGGCGAACGAGCTGATCAGGCGCCGGGTCACCGTCGGGGCGAGCATCGCGTTACCGGCGGCAACCGTACGAACGGCGGCGGCCAACTCGCGGGGCGGGGTGTCCTTGAGCAGGAAGCCGACCGCGCCGGCCCGCAGCGCCCGGTGCACGTACTCGTCGAGGTCGAAGGTGGTCAACATGATCACCTTTGGGCCGACGGCGACCACGTCGGGCGCCACGGTCAGCCCGTCGACGCCCGGCATCCGCACGTCGAGCAGCACCACGTCGGGGCGTAACCGCTGGGCCTGCTCCAGCGCGCCGGTGCCGTCCGCTGCCTCACCGACGACAGTGATGTCCTCCGCCGCTTCGAGGATCAGCCGCAGCCCGGCCCGAACAAGCTGCTCGTCGTCGACCACCACCACCCGGATCACGCCGCACCCGCCAGCGGGATCAGGGCCCGGACCAGGAAGCCGCCGTCCACGGGAGCTGCCTCCAACCGGCCGCCGAGCAGCTCGACCCGCTCACGCAGCCCGAGCAGCCCCTGCCCGGCACCCGGCAGCGTCGACCCGCCCTCGGACGGGCCGTTGCGGACCAGCACCTCCAGCCCGTCGGGCAGGTAGCGCAGGCAGACCGTCGTCTCGGCGTCGGCCGCGTGCTTGCGTACGTTGGTCAACGCCTCACGGACCACCCGGTACGCGGTACGCCCCAGCGTCGCCGGAAGTGCCATCGGCACACCCTCGTCCTGCCGGGACACCCGCAGCCCGGCGGCACGGGACTCCCCGATCAACTCGTCCAACGTGTCGAGCCCCCGCTCCGGTGTCACGGCCGGGCCGGCCTGGCGCAGCACACCCAGCACCTCGCGCAGGTCGGTGAGGGCCTGCCGGCCGGTCGTCCGGATCAGCGCGGCGGCCTCGACGGTCGTCGGGTCCACGGCGGTCACCTCCAGCGCCCCGGCATGCACCACCATCAACGAGACCCGATGCGCCACCACGTCGTGCATCTCCCGGGCGATCCGGGTCCGCTCCTCGGCGCGGACCCGGTCGGCGCGGGCTTCCTGCTCGCGTTCCAGCCGTTCGGCCCGGTCTCGCAGAGCGGCGAGCGTGTCCTGACGGGCCCGCACCCAGAGGCCGAAGACCAACGGAAGCCCCACCAGGCAGGCGGCGAGCAGCAGGACGTTGCCGGTGCTGGCGGTGGTGATCCGGCGTACGCCACCCACCGCCAGCCCGACCAGCACCCCGCCGGTCAGCACCAGAGCCGCCCCGGCGAGGTAGCCGGCGAGTTGGCGACCGCGCAACCGCAGACCCGCCTGGTACGAGGCCAGCACCCCGGCGGCCGCCGCGGCGAGCACCAACCAGCCGACCGCCGCAGCCAGGAACAACGGCCAGCGGCGGGTCCGGACCGTGGCGGCGGCCCACGCCGAGCCCAGTGCGATCAGCAGCACGACCACGCTCGGCAGCGGTGAGCGGACCCCGATGTCACCGGTCGCACTGGCCCACACGGCCGCGGCGACCAGGACGGCGAGCAGCGGCGGGGCGTACCGATGGACGACCCGCCGGAGGGCGACGGCGCTGGAGGCCACGCAGCGAGCCTAGGGCTCAGCCGACGCATCGGGTCGCCCCGCAGCGCCGTACCGGGGTGAGGTGGGGGATGACCCCGAGGCACAGTCCGGGCCTGCCGCTACCTAAGTAGTGCCGCCCACCTGACCACTGGCCGATGTCGGGAGCCGCCGCCCCGACCAGCATCGGGATCATGGATCTGCTCGACCTGCTGCACGACACGATGTCCTCGCCCTGGGTGTACCTGGCGATCTTCGCGATCGCGGTGCTCGACGGCTTCTTCCCGGTGGTGCCGAGCGAGACGGCGGTGATCACCGCGGGGGTGTTCGCGGCCTCCGGAGCGCCGTACCTCCCGGCGGTGATCCTGGTGGCCGCCGCCGGGGCGCTGGTCGGCGACCACATCTCGTACGCCATCGGGCGGGGTGGCGGCACCCGGCTGCTCGACCGGCTGCCGCCCGACGGTCGACGCCGAGCCGCCATCGACCGGGCCCGTCGGGGGATCGCCACCCGGGGCGGTCTGATCCTCACCGTGGCCCGCTACATTCCGGGTGGCCGGACCGCTGTCACCCTCACCATGGGGGCGGTGCGCTATCCACGGCGACGGTTCCTGGCCTTCGACGCGCTGGCCGCCGGCTCGTGGGGGCTCTACTCGGCGCTGGTCGGCTACGTCGGCGGGCTGGCCTTCGAGCAGGACCCGCTGCGTGGTCTCCTGCTCGGTCTGGGCCTCGCCCTGACGGTGACGGTGGTCGTCGAGGTGGTCCGTTGGCTCCGCAACCGCCGCCGTACGGCGCGGGCCGGCGAGCCGGGTACCGACGCTCTTCCCGGCGGGGCCGTCAGTCGGCCGGCGGACGCCAGGTGACGCCGTGCAGCAGTTGGGCGGCACCGAGCCAGGCCACGTTCATCATCCGGGTGGCCGTCTTCTCCGGGTCGGCGTCCGGGTGGTCAGCGAGCCAGTCGGCCAACGACTCGGTGGCGCCGACCAGGGCGTACGCGACGACCTCCAGGTCGATGGCGGCGATCTCGCGGCCCTCGGCGCGCAGCGCGTGGTCGAGCATTCCGGCGACCACGTCGACCAGCCGGGCCCGCATGGCGGCCAACTCGCCGGCGAAGGGCTGCTCGCCCCGGGCCTGCCGGTAGAGCACCGCCCAGCCGTCCCGGTGGGCGCCCACGAAGCCGAAGAACGCCCTCAGCCCGCGCCAGAGCCGCTCGTCGGCCGGCAGGTCGGGGGCCGCCGCCCCGGCGATGGCCTGCATCATCCGGGTGCCCTCCCGGTGCAGGCAGGCGACGAAGAGCTCCTCCTTGGTGCCGAGGTACGCGTACACCATGGGTTTGGAGATGCCGGCGTCCTCGGCGATCTCGTCCATGCTGGCGGCGTGGAAGCCACGTCGGGAGAAGACCTTGACGGCCGCGTCGAGCATCTGCTGCTCGCGGACGGCGCGAGGCAGGCGCTTGAATGCGGGGACGCTGGACACCTTGCGAGCATACCTACTCGTGCGTAGGGTTACGCGCGAGTAGCCAATCTTCCGGAAGGCACACCTGATGACTGACTTCGACCCGGCCACCTTCGCCAACGTCGGCCCCAAGGAGTTCGCCCAGCTGGTCAAGTCCACCCCGGACGACAAGATCGCCCAGGTGATGTCCGGCGACATGCGCGACAAGGTCCTGGGCGAGGTGTTCGGCCGGATGCCGTCGCTGTTCCGCGCGGACCGGGCCGGTTCCACCAACGCGGTCATCCACTGGATCATCACCGGTCGCCCCGACGGCGGCAGCGACACCTACGAGGTGGTCATCGCCGACGGCACCTGCGTCGTGAACGAGACCCCGCAGCACGACCCGAAGCTGAGCCTCACCATGGGCCCGGTCGAGTTCCTGAAGATCGTCTCCGGTGGCGCCAACCCGGTGATGATGTTCATGACCGGCAAGTTGAAGGCGAAGGGCGACCTCGGCCTCGCCGCCAACATCGCCAACCTGTTCGACATCCCCAAGGCCTGACATGGCTGAGTTCTCGCTCGACCTGAACGAGGAACAGCGGGATCTACGCGACTGGGTGCACGGCTTCGCCGCCGAGGTCGTGCGCCCAGCCGCCGCCGAGTGGGACGAGCGCGAGGACACCCCGTGGCCGGTGATCCAGGAAGCCGCCAAGGTCGGCCTCTACGGCTTCGAGTTCCTCGCCACCTGCTGGGCCGACCCGACCGGGCTCTCCCTGCCGATCGCCAGCGAGGAACTCTTCTGGGGTGACGCCGGCATCGGCCTGAGTATCTTCGGCACCTCGCTCGCTGTCGCCGCCATCTACGGCGCCGGCACCCCCGACCAGATGGTCGAATGGGTGCCACAGTGCTTCGGCGACGTCGACTCGCCGGCCGTCGCCGCCTTCTGCACCAGCGAGCCGGAAGCCGGCTCCGACGTCGGCGCGATGCGCACCCGGGCCGTCTACGACGAGGCCACCGACGAGTGGGTGCTCACCGGCCAGAAGGCGTACGCCACCAACGGCGGAATCGCCGGAGTGCACGTGGTCACCGCCTCCGTCGACCCCGCGCTCGGCTCCCGGGGTCAGGCGGCGTTCGTCGTACCACCGGGCACCCCCGGCCTGGCCGCCACCCGCAAGCTGCGCAAACTCGGCCTCCGCGCGTCACACACCGCCGACGTCTTCCTCGACGGGGTACGCGTACCCGGCCGCTGCCTGCTCGGCGGACGGGACGCCCTGCTGGAACGCCTGGACCGGGCCCGCTCCGGTCAGCGGGCCACCGGACAGGCCGCGATGCGCACCTTCGAGCTGTCCCGACCCACCGTCGGCGCCCAGGCGCTCGGCGTGGCCCGGGCCGCCTACGAATACTCCCTCGACTACGCGAAGGACCGGGTCCAGTTCGGACGCCCGATCATCGAGAACCAGGCGGTCGCGTTCGCGCTGGCCGACATGCGGATGGAGATCGACGCGGCGCGGCTGCTGGTCTGGCGGGCCTCGTGGATGGGCCGCAACAACCGCCCGTTCACCGCGGGCGAAGGGTCGATGTCCAAGCTCAAGGCCGGCGAGGTGGCCGTGTCGGTCACCGAGAAGGCCGTACAACTGCTCGGCGGAGCCGGCTTCCTGCGTGACCACCCGGTCGAGCGCTGGTACCGGGACGCCAAGATCTACACCATCTTCGAGGGCACCTCGGAGATCCAACGACTGGTCATCTCCCGGGCGATCTCCGGGATGCAGATCCGCTGACCGCCGCCGGCCCAGCCCTCCTCGACCGGGGGTCGGGCCGACGGTGGCCCGGATTCCACGATCCGTGCCGTCTTTGTCACCCCACGCCGACGCCAACTGGGCCCTCAGCCGCGCCCAGTGCATGATCAAGGAAAGAAGCCCTGATGGACGGGCCGGCCGCCGCCCCGTCCGCGCACCACCCCGAGGAGGTCTGCGGCATGGACCTGCCGTTCATCGTTGCCACGCTGACCCGTCGCGGGCTACTCACCCCCGGCAGCCCGGTCCGGGTCGCCTCGCAGCTCAACGCGTTGCGGACGTGGGGCTGGAGCCTGGCAGGCGAGCTACGCCAGGCAGCCGCCCGGGACCCGGGCCGCCCCGCCGTCATCGATGAGAACGGCGTCGAGCTGACCTACCACGACCTGCTCGACCGGGCCGAACGGATGGCCCGCTCGATGCGGGCCGGGCTCGGCGTACAGGCCGGCGACCGGATCGGCGTGCTCTGCCGCAACCACCACGGGCTGATCGAGACGATCGTCGCCGCCACCCTGCTCGGCGTCGACGCGGTACTGGTCAACACCGGGCTCAGCGCCGCCCAGCTGGGCACCGTCGCCGAGGAGCAGCGGCTACGGCTCCTCGTGCACGACGACGAGTTCGCCGAGCGGGTCCTCGGCCTCCCCGCCGAGCTGCACCGGCTCGACGAACGCGCCCGCGAGGAGTTGGTGGCCGGGGCGCTGCCGGGTGACCTTCACCCGCCCGAGCGCGACGGCCGGATCATCGTGCTCACCTCCGGCACCACCGGTACGCCCAAGGGCGCCCGCCGGCCGACGCCCAGCGGCTTCGGCCCACTGGTGTCCATCATCGACCGCATCCCGCTGCACGCCCGGGACCGGGTGATGATCGCCGCACCGATCTTCCACACCTGGGGATTCGCCGCCCTCCAGGTCTGCCTGGCACTACGGGCCACCATCGTGCTGCACCGCCGCTTCGACCCGGCCGCCACGCTCGCCGCCCTGACCGCGCACCGGTGCAACGCGCTCTTCGCCGTACCGGTGATGGTGCAACGGCTGCTGGAGGTGCCCCCGCCGGACCCGCGCCCCCCACTCACTGTCGTCGCGGTCAGCGGCTCCGCCCTGCCCGGCGGGCTGGCCCCCAAGTTCATGGACGTCTACGGAGACGTCCTCTACAACCTCTACGGGTCCACCGAGGTCTCCTGGGCCTCCATCGCCGGCCCGCAGGACCTGCGTCAGGCACCCACCGCCGCTGGTCGCCCGCCGCACGGCACCCGGCTGGAGCTGCTCGACGACGACGGCCAACCCGTACCGGCCGGACGGGTCGGGCGGATCTTCGTCGGCAACGAGATGCTCTTCGAGGGCTACACCTCCGGTGCCAGCCGGGAAACCCGCGACGGCCTGCTCGACACCGGCGACCTCGGCCGGCTCAACGCCGACGGGCTGCTCTTCGTCGACGGCCGGGCCGACGACATGATCGTCTCTGGCGGCGAGAACGTCTTCCCGTCCGAGGTGGAGGACCTGCTCGCGCAACTGCCACAGGTCCGCGAGGCGGCCGTGATCGGCGTGCCCGACCCCGAGTACGGTCAGCGCCTCTCCGCGTTCCTCGCGCTGCACCCCGGCGAGACGCTCGACCCCGAGGCGGTCCGCGAGTATGTCCGGCACTTCCTGGCCCGGTTCAGCGTCCCCCGGGACGTGATCTTCGTGAAGTACCTGCCCCGCAACGCCACCGGCAAGGTGCTCACCCGAGAGCTGCGCCGCTACTACGGCTGACGGTGGGGAGGCGCGTCGCTCACGGGTACAGGTTGAAACCCGGCCACCGGCCGATGGTCACCAACTGGTCCTCGGTCAGCAACAGGTCGTCCACTGACGCACCGGCCTGAACCAGCTTGACCGTCACCGACGTCCCGTCGGGACGCAGCACCGTCGCAGAGCGGCGGCTGGTGCCCGCCGCCGGGTCGACCTCGGTGCCCAACGCCATCTGGGTGCCGTCCGGGAGCTGATCTGTTGAGCAGTCTTTCGTCGGATGCATGGGCAGCATGCAGGCAGGTACCGCCCCGAGGGCCGGACTCAGCCCGATGACCAGATCGCCACGATCATCGCCCCGGGACAGCTTGACCGTCACCCCGTAGACGTACCCCGTCACCGTGCGCTCGTACGACAGCTGCGGCAGGGGACACCCCGGCACCCCCGACTCGACAGTCAGGTCCCGAGGCAGGTTGACGCTCAGGGCGTCGCGCAGCGCCACCGTCAGCCGCACCGCCGCTGTGGCCGGCTGCTCCGACGGGAACGGGGGCGCCGAGCCGTACCGCTCGAACGGCGACACCTGCCCGCTGGGAGACGCGTTCAGCGGGGCACAGAGCGACGGGCCGGTGTTCGCCGTCGGCTCCCGCGAATCCCGGTACGGCCCGGTGATCAGTGTCGACGTCAGTGCGATCACGGCCACCGCCACCCCGGAGCCGGTCAACGCCCACGCCCGGTGCTGGCGGCGACGCCGGTCGGCCAGGATCAGTTCGTCCACGTCGATCCGGGTCGGCGGCGCCTGGGCCACCGCCGCACGCAGCTGGTCGTAGAGCTCATCCATCGTTGCGTACCTCCTCGACTCGATCCGGCATCGGGGCGAGGCGAGCTCTCATCGCCTCGATGCCACGCGCCGACTGGCTCTTGACGGTGCCTGGAGTGCAGCCGAGCTCCCGCGCGGTCTCCTCGACGGACAGGTCGCAGAAGTAGCGCAACACGAGGACCGCACGGCGGCGCGGCGGCAGCTCGGCCAGCAGAGCGAGGATGGTCAGGCGGTCAGCCGCGCCGTCGGTACCAGCGGGCGCGACCGCGCGATCGGGCACCTCGGCCCAGGCAGCCTCCCGCCGCCAGGGCCGACGCCGCTCGTCCAACCAGACCCGCAGCAGGGTCCGCCGGACGTACGCGTCCGGGTTGTCCATGACGGACACCCG
The DNA here is from genome assembly GCF_040302185.1 of Micromonospora sp. NPDC127501. NCBI lineage: Bacteria > Bacillati > Actinomycetota > Actinomycetes > Micromonosporales > Micromonosporaceae > Micromonospora > Micromonospora sp. NPDC127501. Next base: position 366,718 of record NZ_JBEORJ010000002.1, read on the forward strand.
TGACCAGTGCCGGAGCAACTTGACCAACGCCGTGGACACCAGGTCGTCGGCCGTGTGCCAGTCACCGCAGAGCAGGTACGCCGTGCGACGCAGCGGCTCCAGCCGTGCGCTGACGTAGTCGCGGTAACTCTCGACATCGACCGGCATTCCGGCCACCCCCTCGTCTCACCGCTCAAACGGCAGCGGGGTGGCCGGGGGTTGCCTGAGTTCAGCCGGGAATCGTGATCCGATCCTCGATCGCGGCGGTGGCGATGTCGGTGCGGTGCTGCGAGCCGGCCAACTCCACCCCGTCCACCAGCGCGTACGCGGCGTCCCGCGCAGTGGCCAGGTCGGCGCCGGTGGCCGTACCGCAGAGGACCCGGCCGCCGGCGGAGAGCAACGCGCCGTCGCTGGCCCGGCGGGCGGTGCCCGCGTGGATGATGCCCGGACGGTCCGCACCGGTGATCACGTCACCGGTGCGCGGCGCGGCCGGATAGCCCGCCGAGGCGAGCACCACGGTCACGGCGCTGCCGTCCCGCCACCGCAGCGGCGGGTGCTCGGCCAACGTGCCGGTGGCCGCGGCGTGCAGCAGCCCACCCAGCGGGGTCTCCAGCAGCGCGAGCACCACCTGGGTCTCCGGGTCACCGAAGCGCGCGTTGAACTCGATCACCCGAGGGCCGGCGGCGGTGATCGCGAGCCCGACGTAGAGCAGGCCGGCGAACGGGGTGCCCCGGCGACGCATCTCCGCGAGCGTCGGGTGCACCACATCGCGCATCACGTCGTCGACCAGGCCGGACGGGGCCCAGGGCAGCGGTGCGTACGCGCCCATGCCGCCGGTGTTCGGCCCGGTGTCGCCGTCGCCGAGCCGCTTGAAGTCCTGTGCCGGCAACAACGGCAGCGCCGCCTCGCCGTCGGTGACCACGAAGAGGCTGACCTCCGGGCCGTCGAGGAACTCCTCGATGACGACCCGTCCACACTCGTTGGCGTGCGCCAACGCGGCGGCCCGGTCGTCGGTCACCACCACGCCCTTGCCGGCGGCGAGCCCGTCGTCCTTCACCACGTACGGTGCGCCGAACTCGTCCAGCGCCCGAGCGGTGCTCTCCTCGTCCGCGCAGACGTACGCCCGTGCGGTCGGCACGCCGGCGGCGGTCATCACGTCCTTGGCGAACGCCTTCGAGCCCTCCAGCTGTGCGGCCGCACCGGATGGACCGAACACGGCGATGCCCTTGGCCCGTACCGCGTCGGCAACCCCGGCGACCAGCGGCGCCTCGGGCCCGACCACCACCAGGTCAGCCGCCACCTCCACGGCCAACGCCGCCACAGCGGCCGGATCTGTCGGAGTGACCGCTCGCAGCTCAGCCACGCCGGCGATCCCCGGATTACCCGGTGCCGCAATCAGCGCCGAAACACCTGGATCGCCCACCAACCCGAGCGCAAGCGCGTGCTCGCGCCCGCCACCACCCACCAAAAGAACCCGCACGCCCGAGATCCTACTGTCCCCCGTTACCTCGCCGTTGATCATGAGGTTGACGGGTCATCTGGTGATCCACTAGCCAGTCAACCTCATGATCAACGGGCACGAAGGGCTGCGATCGCTTGGCGGACCGTGTGGGGAATGTAGGTGGGGTGGAGGGTGTCCTGCCAGGTGAAACGGAGGATGGTCCAGCCGGCGTTGACCAGGCGGTTCTGGCGACGGCGGTCGGCGTAGGCGGCCTCCGGGGTGCCGTGCGCGTCTCGGCCGTCCGCTTCGGCGATCAGCCTTGGGCCGCGCCAGCCCAGGTCGCCAATGCCGAGCAGATAGCCGTCATCGTCGCGCACCTCCAACTGCAGCGTGTCCGGCGGAACTCCCCCGTCAACGCATCGCAGCCGAGAGCGAGTCTCCAGTGGCGACTGGGCCCGGCCGTCCGCCTCAGCGAGGTAGCCGCGTGCTGCGACCGCACCACGTCGGCCTCGAATCAGCGCTGGAATGGTTGCCAGGCATTCGGGCGTGAGTTGCCCGCGGTTGAGGGCGGAATCGAGCACCGACACCGCCGCGTACCGGCACTCCCGCAGGATGATTTCGGCAACGGTCAGCCGTGGCTCCGTAGCCGCGATCCCGTTCACCTGCACCACCGCGCCCGGAGGGCGTTCGAGTTGGTGCAGCACGATAGCGGGGTCCGACACCCGCGCCATCTTCGCCGCCCTGCCCGGCAGCGCCACATGGATCTCGTCCCGACGCGGCAGTCCGGCGATGCCGTACAACTCGGCCGCGGTGCCGAACACCGCATGAGCCGTCGGGCCCAGCGAGAGAACGGCAGCACGAATGCGACACCGACGAGCAGGTGGGTCATCGTGCGGGCCGCGCGTCAGATAGACCGCTCGAGCAAGTGATTGCCAACGACCACCAGCTACCAGACGGTCGATGTCGTGCCGGCTGAAGCCGGCTCTGAGCGCCTGCGCTCGGGTGATCAGGCCATCCTGCGTGGCAGCAACCGAGCGAACAAACTCTGCGCGATCCACAGAGCCCACGCTGACCGCTCAACCACCCCAACCACCAGCCCTGTGGACAACCCTGTGGACAACGGTGCCCACCATCTCAGTGATCATGGGGTTAACGGGACTCTTGTAGATCGAATAGCCCGTTAACCCCATGATCACCGAGGCGATCGCGGCGGGGGCGGGGTTAGGGGAGGAGGGGGTGGAGGACTACGTTTTCTTCTCGGCCGGGGCCTACGCCTACCACGCTCACCCTCGTGTTGCAGAGTTCTTCGACCCTCGCGATGTAGCGGCGGGCGTTCTCCGGGAGGTCGTCGATGGTGCGGGCCTTGGTGATGTCCTCCCACCAGCCGTCGAGTTCCTCGAAGACGGGCTTGGCGTGGTGGAAGTCCGTCTGGCTCATCGGCATGTCGTCGACCCGGACGCCGTTGATCTCGTAGCCGACGCAGATCGGCACCTTGGGCAGGCCGGTGAGCACGTCCAGCTTGGTGATGACCAGGTCGGTGACGCCGTTGAGGCGGCAGGCGTACCGGGCGACGACCGCGTCGAACCACCCGCACCGGCGCTCCCGCCCGGTGGTGGTGCCGTACTCCGCGCCGATCTTGCGCAGGTGGTCACCGTTGGCGTCGAACAGCTCGGTCGGGAACGGCCCGGCACCCACCCGGGTGGTGTACGCCTTGCTCACCGCGATGACCTTGTTGATCGCGGTCGGCGGGATGCCCGCGCCCACGCAGGCGCCACCGGCCGTCGGGTTGGACGAGGTCACGAAGGGGTAGGTGCCGTGGTCCATGTCGAGCATGGTGGCCTGGGCGCCTTCCAGCAGCACCGTCTCGCCCCGGTCCAGGGCGTCCCAGAGCATCGCCCGGGTCTCCGCGATGTACGGCTTGAGCCGCTCCGCGTACGCCAGGTACTCCTCGACGGTCGCCTCGAGGTCGATCGCCTTGCGGTTGTAGACCTTGAACAGGATCTGGTTCTTCTCGCGCAGCGCGAGTTCCAGCTTCTTGCGCAGGATGCCCGGGTCGAGCAGGTCCTGGAGGCGGATGCCGATCCGGGCGACCTTGTCGCCGTACGCCGGGCCGATGCCTCGGCCGGTGGTGCCGATCCGGGACGAGCCGAGGTAGCGCTCGATGACCCGGTCCAGCGCCCGGTGGTGGGGCATGATCAGGTGCGCGTCACCGGAGATCCGCAGCCGGGACACGTCGACACCGCGCTCCGCCAGGCCGTCGATCTCGGCGAGCAGCACCTTCGGGTCGACCACCACACCGTTGCCGATGACGATCATCGCGTCCGGCGAGAGCGCGCCGGACGGCATCAGGTGCAGCGCGTACTTCTGGCCGTCCGGGGTGATCACCGTGTGCCCGGCGTTGTTGCCGCCGGAGTAGCGCACGACGTAGTCGACCCGCTCACCCAGCAGGTCGGTAACCTTGCCCTTGCCCTCGTCGCCCCACTGAGCGCCGATGAGCACGATCGCTGGCATCTTTTCCGCCTCCAGAAGGCTCGGGTGCCAGGTGGCGACCGCTCGGCGAGCCCGGGGTGTCAGGTTAACAAGTAGTGACGGCGTGGCCGGCAGGGGTCGCGTCGAGAGGCAGGAGGCTCCTTCCGTGTACGACGTGGTGCTGCTCACCCTCGGTTCGGAGCGGGACGCTCCCGGGGGCTGTGGCAGCGGTGGGGCCTGCTGCGGCGGCGCGACCGGGACCGACACCGACCCGACGAGCCAGACCGACACCGGCCAGACCAGCAGCGACCAGACCGACACCGGCCAGACCGACACCGAGCAGTGCGCGACGGAACGGCCACGGGTGCCGGTGCTGGCGTGCGCCGACGCGCTGAACGCCCGGGGCGCCCGGGTGGAGACGGTCACCGCCCGCTCCGACGCCGAGATCGACGCGGTGCTGGCCCGGTTCGACGGCCCGGCCCGCCCGGACGGCCTCACCTGGCCGGACCCGGACAGCAAGACCCGGCTGGTCGTCGCCACGGCCAGCGACGGGCAGTTGCGTGCCGTGCTGCGCCGGCTGGTCAAGCGGTACGCCCCGGCGCCGAGCAAGCGCCCGGCGGATCTGGCCGGCAACCGGACCCTGCCCGACCTGCCGCCGGTGGCCGTACTCCCGCTCGACCCGGCCCGTGGCGGCACCCACCGGGACCTGGCCGCGCAGCTCGGGCTGCCCCGTGACCCTGCGGCGGTGGCCGCCGCGGTGCTGGACGGCACGCCCCGCCGGCTGGACCTGCTGCGCAACGACGGCGGCTCGGTGACCCTGGACGGCGCGCTCCTCGGCGCTGCCGACGACGCCGGCCGGCCGCTGCACTGGCGCGCCCGGGTCGAGGTCGACGACACCATCCTCACCGACGGTGCGGAACCGCTGCTGGCCTGCGCGGTCGGCAACGCCGGCAGGTACGCGACGCTCAACGACGTGGCGCTGCTGACCGCGCCGGACCCGGCCGACGGCCAGGTCGAGGTCGCGGTGGCCGTGCCGGTGGTCGTCCGCTCGGCGTGGGGGCGCAAGCGGGTACGCCTCGAAGTCCGGCGGGCCCGTGGGCGGGCGGTGTCGGTGCTGCCCAGGGAGGGCAAGGTGCCGTACCTCGACGATGGTGTCGAGGGCGAGCTGACCCGTAAGCGTTCCTGGTGGGTCGAGCCGGGCGCCTGGGCGGTCTGGTCGATCTGACCTCGACCGGCATCGACCGGCCGACCTGCCTGCGCCGATCGGCCCTGTTGGGCGATTGGGCCTATCCTCGCAGGAGGACTGGGGAGGGCCGTAATGGACGAGAACGCCGACCGGGCGCAGGTGCCCGGCCAGCAGCCGGTGCCGGAGCGGGACGTCGAACCACTCTGGCCGCCAGATCCGGGCGACCGGGGCGCGGTGCCGCCGTGGGCTGCGGTCGCCGAGCAGCGTGGTGGGCCGTCGTCGGTCACACCGCCGGTCACGCCACCGGTGGCCGCGCCGCCGATCGGGCGACCGCCGGTTCCCGGCCAGCCCGGCGCTGCGGCCCAGCCGCCGCCCTCGCCGTCGGACTACCCGTCGCTCACCGGCGCCGTCCCGGCGCCCGGGGGGTGGGGGGCCAGCGGCCCGTCCGGCGCAGGGTCGGGTTGGGCGCCGGCGCAGCCGAGTTGGCCGCCGCCGACGGGCCCAGCCGCCGCGTCACCGCCCGCTCCGCCAGCGACCGGTGCCCGGCCGACGCCGCCGTCGGCCGGCCCGGGGAGCAACGGCGGGCAAAGCGCCCCCGGCGTCTCCGCCGCCGCCACACCGAGCACCACCTCCGCGCCGAGGGACGGTCGGCCCGCCGCGAGCAGTGCCGCGCCCGATCCGGCCAGCCAGGCCGGCGACGCGACGCAGGTACAGCCCGGCGACCGGGGCCCGAGCGGCGCGCCGATCACCCCGGGCGGCGTCGACCTGAACCTGCCGTTCACCCTGGACCATCCGACCGCCGCCACCGACCGCCCCGCCGCATCGGCACCCGCTGACCGCCCCACCACTGCCGCAGCGACCGACCGGCCCATCCCAGCGGCCACGGCGTCCGCCGCCGGCCCGGACGCCAGCGACAGCGCGACGGCCGCCGGCCCCACGCCGGCAGGCTCCTCGGCCGCAGCCCTCGCGGCGGCCGGGGCGGCACCGCAGCCTGGTGGGCCGGCGCCCCAGGCTGGTGGGCCGACACCACAGACTGGCCGGCCGGCACCACAGAACGGCGGGCCGACACCGCAGGCCGGCGGGACCGCGCCGCAGGCTGGTGGGCCGACACCGCAGTCCGGCCAGCCGGGGCAGCAGGCTGGTGGGCCCGGTGCGGACGGGTCGGCCGACGGGCCGGCGCGGCCGATCGCCGAGTCACCGTGGGCGTACCCGCCGCAACGCCCGGCCGGCGCGGCCGCGCCCGCTCAGGACGAGGCCGGCGCGACGCCTCCGATTCCGCCTCCGCCGGTCGTCCCGCACGCCGGTCCCGCACAGGCACACCCCGGGCAGCCGTTCACCCCGACCATCCCCGGCCAGGCCGACCCGGCGCAGATTCCGCCGCCGCCGGACGTGACGCAGTTCAGCAACCCACCGCACGGCCTCACCGCACCGCAGCACGCTCCTGGGCAAACCGGGCCGGCGACCTCGCCGCCCGGGCCCTTCCCGCCCTCGCCGGGTTGGTACCCACCGCCCTGGCAGCAGGGCTCGCCCGGCGGCACGCCCGGGCAGCCGTACCAGGAGGCCGACGGGGTGACCCGGATGCCGGCCCCCGCGTACCCGGACGCGACCGCGTACCCGGACGCGAGCTGGACACCGGACACCACCGCCGCACCGACCGCCGAGGACTTCGCCCGACGCCGCCAGGTTCGACCCGCCGACCCGGTGGCGACCATGGGTGTACGCGCGGTGGTCAACAAGATGGGCCTGCTCCGGCTCTCTCCGGGGCGGCACGAGCAGGAGCTCAAACGGGACATCGAGATGGTGCGCCGCAACTTCGGCGGTCTGCGGCAGGTGACCGTGGTCAACCCGAAGGGCGGCGCCGGTAAGACGGTGGCCATTCTGCTGCTCGCGATGACGTTCGGTCAGAAGCGCGGCGGCTACGTACTGGCCTGGGACAACAACGAGACCCAGGGCACCCTCGGGATGCGCGCCCAGCAGGACTTCCACTCCCGCACGGTGCGGGACATGCTGCGTGACCTCGGGCAGTTCCAGGGCGCGCACGGGCGGGTCGGCGACCTGTCGCAGTACGTCCGCTCGCAGGGCGAGGGGATGTTCGACGTCCTGGCCTCGGACGAGTCGGCCACCGGTGGCGAGATGTTGACGGCCGCCGCGTTCGCCGAGATCCGTGAGGTGGTCAGCCGGTTCTACAAGTTGATCTTCGTGGACACCGGGAACAACGTCCGGGCGCAGAACTGGCAGGCGTCGATGGACGCCACCGACCAGTTGGTGGTCACCATGTCGGCCCGTAACGACTCCGCCGAGACCGCCGCCCGGATGCTCGACCACCTGGAGCAGAGCGGCCGGCAACGGCTGGTCCGGCAGGCCGTGACGGTGGTGTCGATGCCGCCGTCCCGCAAGGAGATCGACCTGCCGGCCATCCAGGAGCACTTCGCGGCCCGCACCCGGGCGGTGCTGCTGGCCCCGTACGAGCGGCTCATCGACAGCGGCGAGCCCATCCGGTACGGCGGGCTCTCCTCGGCCACCCGGGACGCCTGGCTGAAGATCGCCGCCGCGGTCGCCGAAGGGCTGTGACCCGCCGACGGCCGGCCCGTTCCGGCCGGCCGTCGGGGCGGGGTCAGTTGCTCGCCAGCGCGTCCGCCGCTTCCGGGTCGCAGTCGCGCAGGAACTGGGCACAGCGGGCCGCCTCGTCGGCCTCGCCGATCTCGTCCGCGGCACGGGACAGCACGTAGAGGCAGCGGAGGAAGCCCCGGTTGGGCTCGTGTGACCACGGCACCGGGCCGTGCCCCTTCCAACCGCTGCGGCGCAGCTGGTCGAGGCCCCGGTGGTAACCGGTGCGGGCGTACGCGTACGCCGTCACCACCTGGCCCTGCGCGAACGCCCGCGCCGCGAGCTCCGCCCAGGCCGCGCTGTAGGTCGGGAAGCCGGCCGCCACGTTGGCGTACGCCTCATCGGTGCCGGCCTCGTCGGCGGCGGCCAGGGCGGCGTCGGCCTCGTCGTTCACGGGCAGGCGGGTGGCCGGTGGCTCTGGCAAAAGGTTCTGCATCGCCCCATTCAACCCGCTGGGCAGGGCGACACGCGAGCGGGTCGGCCGACGTGTCCCGCTGAACGGCTGAGGAGTTGGTCACGCCTGCGGCCTATGCCGCTGCCTGGTGTTTTCCACTACAACTAATGGTCCGGAGCCTCCCCAGGAACCGGTTATGCAGGAGCCCGGTGGCCACGACCACCGGGCTCCTGTCGGTTCCACCCCTGGCCCGAGGTTTGACCGGCCCTGGCGGAGGGGCAGGATGGCCGGGTGCCGACCCCACCTCCCGCGGACGTCATCGAGCCGCACCTGCACGCCGGTGAGATCCAGACCCGGGCAGAGTTCGACCAACAGCTGACCACCGGTCGGCTGACCGGGCTGACCGTGCAGGGCCTGCGGCTCGACCTCGTGCCGGTGCCCGACCTGACCAGCGTCGACGTCGCCGGCACCCTCTTCGTCGGTTGCCGGTTCGCGTCCCGGGACGTGGGAGCCGACCTGGTCCGGCGTGGCGCGAACGTGGTGCCGCCGTTCTCCGGATTGCCGTACCCGACCCAGCCGACGCACCTCTACACCCCGGACGAACTGGCCGCCGGGTTCGCCGAGGGCGGGTTCACCGGGATGTACGACACCCGGGTGTACGACCACTACCGGGCGCACGGCGGCGCGTTGCCGGACGTCAAGGAGGCGCTGGGTCAGCGGCTGCACGACCACGGCGTGGACAACGCGCTGGCCGACGCCACCCGGGTCTGGCTGGCCGCACACGGGCCGCAGTCGGTGGTGGGCATCATGGGCGGGCACGCGGTGCGGCGCGGCAGTCCCGCGTACCGGATGGCGGCCGTGCTGGGTTGGGAGCTGGCGCGGGCCGACCGGCTGGTGGTGACCGGCGGCGGCCCGGGTGTGATGGAGGCCGCGAACCTCGGCGCCTACCTGGCGGACCGGCCGGCGACCGATGTGACGGCCGCGATCGACCTGCTGGCCACCGCCCCCGACTTCACCGACCACCACCGGTACACGGCCACGGCGCTGACGGTCCGTCAGCGGTACGCGGGGGTGCCCCGGCAACGTGGCGACGACCTGGGCTGGGCGCGTGCGGGTGGTCTCGCCATCCCGACCTGGCTGTACGGGCACGAGCCGGCGAACCTGTTCGCCGGGCGGATCGCCAAGTACTTCTCGAACGCGATCCGGGAGGACACCATCCTGCGCCTCGCCCGGGGCGGCATCGTCTTCGCTCCGGGTCGGGCGGGCACCGTGCAGGAGGTGTTCCAGGCGGCCACCAAGACCTACTACGGCACCGACGGCGCCAGCGGGGCGTACATCTTCCTGGACCGCGCCTACTGGACGGTCGAGCTGCCGGTGGAGGCGCTGTTGCGTCCGCTGCTGGCCGCGTCCCCGTTCGGTGACCTGTCGTCGACGATCCACCTCACCGACGACGTTCGCGAGGCCGTACGCCTGCTGACGACCTGACGACGACGGCCGACCCCCCCGTGCGGGGAGCCGGCCGTCGGGTGGGACGTCGTTACTTGGTCATCGTGGTGCCGGTCGAGCGCAGGTGCTCGCAGGCTTCGACGACCCGGGCGGCCAGGCCGGCCTCGGCGGCCTTGCCCCAGGCGCGCGGGTCGTACTGCTTCTTGTTGCCGACCTCGCCGTCGATCTTCAGCACGCCGTCGTAGTTGCGGAGCATGTGGTCCACGACGGGGCGGGTGAAGGCGTACTGGGTGTCGGTGTCGATGTTCATCTTCACCACGCCGTAGTCCAGAGCCTCGCGGATCTCGCTCAGCAGGGAGCCCGAGCCGCCGTGGAAGACCAGGCTGAGCGGCTTGTCCTTGCCGTACTTGGCGCCGACGGCGTCCTGGATCTGCTTGAGGATCTCCGGACGGAGCTTGACGTTGCCCGGCTTGTAGACGCCGTGCACGTTGCCGAAGGTCAGCGCCGCCATGTAGCGGCCCTTCTCGCCGAGGCCGAGCGCCTCGACCATGGCCAGGCCGTCATCGGTGGTGGTGTAGAGCTTGTCGTTGATGGCGTTCTCGACGCCGTCCTCCTCGCCACCGACGACACCGACCTCGATCTCAAGGACGATCTTGGCCTTGGCGGCCTCGTCGAGCAGCTGCGCGGCGATCTCAAGGTTCTCCGCGACCGGCACGGCCGAGCCGTCCCACATGTGCGACTGGTACAGCGGCTGCTCGCCGCGCTTCACCCGCTCCTGCGAGATGCCCATCAGCGGACGCACGAACCCGTCCAGCTTGTCCTTCGGGCAGTGGTCGGTGTGCAGGGCGATGTTCACCGAGTACTTCTTGGCGACCTCGTGCGCGTACGCGGCGAACGCGACCGCGCCGGTGACCATGTCCTTGATCGAGGGGCCGGAGAGGTATTCGGCGCCACCGGTGGAGACCTGGATGATGCCGTCGCTCTCCGCGTCGGCGAAGCCCTTGAGCGCCGCGTTCAGCGTCTGGGAGGAGGTCACGTTGATCGCGGGGTACGCGTACCGGCCAGCCTTGGCGCGGTCCAGCATCTCCGCGTAAGCCTCGGGGGAAGCGATGGGCATGTGATGTGCTCCTTACTTACCACTCTCGGCCGTGCTGGCCGCTGTTCTTCATTTGTGCGCCGGACCGCGCTGTCCTCCGCTCGGAAGTATCCCGTAGGTGAGGTGCGCCGGAACAACCGACCCGGGTGCTAGCCGTTCACCGGCGGTCCAGGTTGTCCGGCACGATGACGCTGATCAACCAGGTCACCACGGTCATCACGATGGCTCCCCAGAACGCCGGCCAGAATCCGTCCACCTGGAACGGCAGGTCGAGCCCGCGGGCGATCCGGTCGGTGAGCAGGAACAGCAACGCGTTGACCACCAGCGCGAACAGGCCCAGGGTGAGCAGGTAGAACACACAACCGACGACCCGGATCACCGGCTTGAGCACCGCGTTGATCACGCCGAAGATCAGCGCCACCACGATCAGGGTGAGGGCGGTGTTGCCACCCGAGCGTCCATGCACGTCGACCCCGGGCACGATCAGCGTGGTTATCCACAACGCGACCGCGGTGATCGCCAGTCTGATGAGGAAGCCCACGGCACCATCCTGGCACCGGGTCGCGTCACCGAGGGCTGATTCCGCCTACTCCGCTTCCGGGCGGTGCGCCGGCCCAACCCGTACGGTGGGTGGGGACCGTGCCCCGAGACCCCCGGGAGGGATGATGGGTCAGCCCGACGAGGACTTCACCCCCGGCGACCACCTCGCGCCCGACGAACGCGACCCCGAGGCGGACCCGGCCGACGCGGTCGAGCAGGCCACGGTCGCCGGCCCGGCCGACGCCGACAGTGAGCCGCACCGCGGCCTGGAGGTCGACGACTGGGACGCGATGGAGCAGGCCCGGGTGGTCACCGGGGACGAGGACGACTACCGCTGATTCCGTCGCGGGGGCGGCTGCCCGTTGCGACAGGGGCGTCCAGCCGTTCGGGTCATTAGACAAATATCGATCCGAAGGGGTTACCGGAGGAGTCGGGGCGTCCCTAGGTTGGACGAGCGCCACCTGTATCCCCACGGGAGGACCCCCATGCTCAAGCACTCGCTCCGCTGGCTGACCGGGCTCGGCGCCGCAGGCGCGTTGATCGCCGCCTCCGCCACCCCCGCCGTCGCCGCACCCACGATCGAGCCCTACTTCCAGGACGCCACCCTGGCCATCGGCTCGGAGGCGACCATCCGTGGCCTGTTGCTGTACGCCGACGAGCCGGCGGTCCTCACCGACGTCTCCGTGCGGTACGACTACCGCTCCCTGGCCAACAAGGTCACTGTGACTCCTGCCGACGGCCAGAAGTGCACCGCGCCGGAGGCGGGCGTTCTCGTCTGCACTGAGCCCTCCGATGTCGTCCTGTACGAGATGCCGCCGCTCGGCAGCGGGATCTACCGCAACGCTGCCAAACGGGTGCACCTCGGCCTCACCGAAGAGGCGCAGCTCGGCGACTCCGGCGACGTCGCGGTCAGCTTCCAGGCAGCCGGCGGACGGCGCGGCAGCTACACCTCCCGGGTCCGGGTCGGCGAGGGGGTCGACCTGGCCGGCGGACAGTTCACCAGCCTCTCCGCCAAGCCGGGTGGGAAGTTCACGGTGCCGCTGGTCGTGGCCAACGCCGGTGACAAGACCGTCACCGGATTCGTCGCGGTCTTCGACCTCCCCTACTCGATCCGAACCAGGGACCGGTTCAGCAACTGCCGCTACTCCGACGACCACCTGGTCTCCTGCCACTTCGACGAGGACATCCCGGTGGGCACCGGGCTGGCCACCACGCTGAACCTCGAATTCGTCAAGGACACCTACGCGCCGGCCAACCACTCCGGCTACGCCCAGTTCATGACCACTGCCGACTTCGAGGACCTGACCCGGGTGCGGACGGCCGTCGGCGCTCGGGCGGCCACCCCCGGCAACGGCCCGAAACTGACTCTGGCCGAGGCACCCGGCAGGGTGCGGCAGGCCGACCAGACCGACGTCGGCCCGGGTTACGACCACACGGGGTGGACCATCAAGGCCACCGGCAAGAACGGCACCGACCTCGCGGCTATCGGCGCCACGCTCAAGGGCACGGCCGGCACCGTTGTCACGGCGACCGTCGGCTTCCGGAACAACGGCCCGGCAACGCTCGACCGAACGAACGCAGACTTCGAGGCCGCCACCCACACCGACGTCGAGCTACCGCCGGGCACCACCGCCGTCGAGGTCCCCGACAACTGCTGGTTGCGGCAGAACACCACCCGCACGTACCTGTGCGCCTCGGAGATGCTCCTGGTGGCCGGACAGGCCTACACCATGAAGTTCCGGCTGCGCATCGACAAGGTCATCCCCAACGCCCGGGGCGCGGTGCGGGTCAACGCGCCGTGCGAGTGCCCCGCCGGCGGCGGCTTCCAGGACGACATCAAACCGGCCAACGACAGGGCCACCATCGTGGTCAACGCGGCCCAGGGCGGCGGTGGCCAAGGCGATGGCGACGGTGGCGGCGGTGGCGGTGGCGGTGGCGGCGGTTCGCTGCCCATCACCGGCGCCCCCGCCAACCTGATCGCCGGTTTCGGTGCCCTGCTGCTCGTCACCGGTCTGGGCTGCTACCTGCTCGCCCGGCGCCAGGGCAGCCGCTTCACCGCCTGATTCGATCCGCTCGCCCGACGACGCCCCGCCGTCCCGTACCCGGACGGCGGGGCGTCGTCGCGAACTCCCCGTCCGTCACCGGACGGGATTGACCTGTTCCGGGTGCTGCGCCACCCACTGCGCCAACCGATCCTCGCGCAGCGCGGCGAGGAAGTCGGGGCCCTGCTTCAGGTCCAGCGGCAGCCGCGAAGCGTCGTCCACCGGGGTGCCGACCGGCAGGCTGAGCCCCACCGGGTCGACGCTCTTCAGCTCGGGTAGTACCGCCACCAGCCTGGTCAGCGGCAGGCCGTCGTCGTCGGCCGCAAGACCCTTGCCGGGGGCCGACAGCAGTGCGTTGAGCCGTACCGGATTGGTCAGGACGTCCCGCGCGACCACCCGCCGGACCAGCCCGGCGACGTAACGCTGGGAGTTACGGTCCCGGTCCAACGCGCCGTCGGGCAGGTACCGCCGTTGCCGCAGCAGGTCCACGGAGGCGGCTCCGTCGAGACGCTGACAGCCGGCCGGGAAGGTCCGGCGGGTGTGCCAGGAGCGAACCTCCTTCGGTAGACACACCTCCACCCCGTCGACCGCATCGGTGATCCGGCGCAGACCGGCGAAGGTCAGCACGGCGCCGGCGTCGACGCGTACCCCGGTCAGGTCGGCGACCACCCGGCGGGTCAGGTCGTAGCCGGCCTCCAGGTCGGGCCGGGGCTCGCCGGCACCGCTGTAGAACGCGCTGTTGAGCTTCTCGGTCCCCCGGCCGGGGATCGAGACCTCCAGGTCGCGCGGCAACGAGATGAGGTACGGGCGGCTCCGGTCGGCCGGGATGTGCACCAGCAGGACGGAGTCCGCCAACCGGTACGACGGTTGCTCGCCGAACCCGTCCACCCCGAGCAACAGGACGTTCAACGACCCGGACTGCCCGACAGCCGGTTGACCGGACGCGGGGCCCTCCGCCGGCCGATCGGGACGCAGTTGCGGCACCCCGACTCCGAGCGCGCCGAGCAGGGCGAGGGTGACGCCAGCGGCCTGGAACCGCTGCCGGCGGCGACGGCGGACAGCGGCGAGCCGGTCGATCGCGACCCGCAGCGGGCCGGTCGACGGGGTCAACGTCTCGTGCCGGGCGAACGCGGCACGCAGGTCGTCCTCGATCATGTTCACGCCTCCACGTACTCGGCCCGGAGCGTGGCCAGGGCCCGGGAGATGGACGAACGGACGGTCCCGACGGCACAGCCGAGAATGTCGGCGATCTCGACGTCGGGCAGGTCCTCGTAGTAGCGCAGCACCAGAGCAGCCCGCTGCCGACGCGGCAGCCGGGACAGCCAGGACCAGACCTGGTCCCGGTCCACGGCGGACTGGGCGTGGTCGGTGGGCAACGGCACCGACGCGTCGGGCTCACCGCGCAGCAGCACCCGGCGGACCCACGAGCCGCGCCGCCAGTCGACGTACTGGTTGGTGAGCATCCGGCGTACGTAGCGCTCGGGCGAGTCCGCGCGGGCGACCCGACGCCAGTTGAGCTGGACCCGGACCATGGTCTCCTGGACCAGATCCTGAGCCTGGTGTGGTTCGCCGGTCAGCATCACCGCGTACCGCAGTAGCGGGGCCAGCCGCGCGTCCGCGAACTCCTCGTACGTCACTGCACCTCCCGGGGGCTCCTGCCTCAGATGACGGGAGTGGAGCGGCCGAACATTGCGGTGACTCTGATCAACCTTTCGGTTCGTTTTGCTCAGTGGGTGGCTCCGAGGGCTGCAGCCAGCCTTAACGGTTCCTTAAGATCCGCAGGCTCCACCTGATCCCCCAACTGGAGGAACCCCTCATGCTCACCCACTCCACCCGGCGTTGGCTCGCCGGACTGGGCGTAGCAGGCGCGTTCGTCGCTGCCTCCGCCAGCCCGGCCGTCGCCGAAGAGCCCTCGAACGAGGTCTTCCTTTACGCCAACAACGTGCTCGTCGCATCCGGCGGCGAGGCCAAGGCGGTCACCTTGCAGGCCTTCACCGAGGCACTGCCCGAGAACTTCACCATCACTGTCGACCGCGCGGCCGTGACGGACTTCGCCGAGGTCACCCTGACCGACGCGCTGCCGGGCTGCTCGGAGGCCGGATCGGTCATCACCTGCACGCTCAAGGGCGCCGACACCATCGACTACGTCCTCGATCTGACCGTCAAGGCCAAGGACTCCGCATCGGTCGGGAAGAAGGGCGACCTGACCCTCACCTTGGCGGCGAAGGACAGGGCGACCGTCACCACCAGGTCCACCATCGAGGTCGGCGAGGGTGTGGACCTGAAGGCCGACGAGACTCTCGAAGTCTCGGGCGCACCGGGGTCGACGCTGAAGGCGCCACTGCGGGTCGCGAACGTGGGTGACAAGCCCACCAACGGCGCCGTCCTCCTCATCACGTCCACTCCCGGTATCGCCACCTCGCGGCACTCGAACTGCTCATACCTGCAGGCATTCGGGACGAACTTTGCTCAGTGCTCGTACGACCAGAAGATCGAGCCTGGCGCGGTCCTGCAGTTGGACTCGTCGTCCACGCTGAAGATCGCCTCAGACGCCTGGGCGCCGGGCCTGCAGTACGGCTCGGGTTGGTGGTTCGCCGATGGAGACTGGGCGGAGTTCCTCGCGGACTTCCCGATCCCGGTCGACCAGTGGGAGAAGGGGACCGGCGCTGAGCTGACCCTGGTGCCGGCATCGAGCGCACAGGCCAACCGGCTCCGGCAGACCGACAAGGACTCCAGCAACAACGCCACGGCGATCATGGCGACCGTGACCGGCAGCCAGGGTGCCGACGCGGCCGCCACCGGGGCCGAAGTGAGCGGCGCCGTCGGCAAGACCGTGAATGCCAAGGTCGGGTTCGTCAACAACGGCCCGGCAATGATCAACTCGTACTCTCCGGACGAACTGGTCACCACCGCAGAGATCACGATCCCGGCCGGTGCCACCGCCGTGACGGCGCCGGAAGAGTGCGTGCCGGTCAAGGACGGCGAAGAGTTTGGCGGGTACGGCGAGCCGGGCGCTCGCCTCTACTTCTGCGAGTGGTACGAGACGCTGCACAAGGGTGACCGTGCGGTGTTCGAGTTCGGTCTGCGCATCGACAAGCTGGCTGGCGCAGCGGGTGCTGTTCACCTGCGGCACTTCAACCTGGACGGAAATGGGTCGACCGTGGCCGACCTGGACTCGAAGAACGACACCGCGGCCTTCGTGATCAAGGGCGCGGCCAACGGTGGCGACGGTGGCACGGGCGGCGGTGACGGCGGCACTCTGCCGATCACCGGTCAGTCCACCGGGCTGATCGCCGGCCTCGGCGCCCTGCTGCTCGCCGCGGGCGTCGGCGGCTACCTGGTGGCCAAGCGCCGCCGGACCCGCTTCGTCGCCTGACCCACCCCGCACCACAGGTGCCCCGTCGACCGCCACGGTCGGCGGGGCACCGTCGTTGGACCCCACGGCGCGGGCGGGTGGTGACGGGCCGGTCCGGCGCGGCCGGGGCCCTGGGCTTCGGTACCCTTTGTGGCCGTGGACACAGCTGAGAAGACCCGCGCTCTCGTGGAGAGCGTCGCCCTGAACCCGCTCGATCCCAAGGATCTGTTGCAGACCTTCGGGCTGATCGGCGTGTGGGTGATCCTCTTCGCCGAGACCGGCCTGCTGGTGGGCTTCTTCTTCCCGGGTGACTCGCTGCTGTTCCTCGCCGGGGTCGCCTCGTCACCGGTGGCGGACGCGATCTTCGGCGACGGCACCCGCCTCTCCCTTGCCGGCCTGCTGATCGGTGGGCCGATCTGCGCGATCTTCGGCGCCCAGCTGGGGCACTGGCTCGGCGCGCGGTACGGCCGGCCGATGTTCGAGCGGCCGAACTCCCGGCTCTTCAAGAAGGAGTACGTGGAGAAGGCCGAGTACTACTTCCAGAAGTTCGGCCCGGCGAAGGCCGTCGTGCTGGCGCGCTTCATTCCGATCGTCCGGACGTTCCTCAACCCGGTCGCGGGCGCGCTCGGCATGCCGGCCAAGAAGTTCCTGCTCTGGAACATCGTCGGCGCGGTGCTCTGGGTGGACGGCATCCTGCTGATCGGCTACCTGCTGGCCGAGCAGATCTACCAGGCCATCGGCGACAAGATCGACCACTACATCCTGCCGGTGGTGGCCCTGATCATCCTGATCTCGGTGCTGCCGATCTTCTTCGAGTTCCTGCGCGACAGGCGGGCTCGTAAGCGCGGCGAGGCGGTCGCGGTGGTCGCGGCGGCCAGTGCCGCCGGCGCCGTGGAGGCGGCCCGCGAGGCGTTCGACCACGACGGGCACCAGCACGGCCGCCAGCGCCCGGAGCACGGTCAGGACCGTTGAGCGGTACGACGACGGCCGGCCCCCTGGCAAGGGGGTCGGCCGTCGGCATGTCGAACCCGGCCTCCGGTGGTGCGACCGGGGACGAGCAGGTGTCAACCACCGGTGGCGCCACCCCTGGCTCGCCACCGGACGCCGCCCAGGCTCGGACGGCGTGTAGTGCCTACGTCAGCGGGCCTTCTTGGTGGCCCGCTTACGCGGCGGGGTCAGCAGGTCGGCGATCGTCGCGATCGCACTCGGGACCAGGCTGTAGTACGCCCAGACACCGCGCTTCTCCCGCTGCAACAAGCCAGCCTCGGTGAGGATGCGCAGGTGATGACTGACCGTCGGCTGAGAGAGGCCGAGCGGCGCCGTCAGGTCACAGACGCACGCCTCGCCCTCGGGGGCCGACTGGATCAGGCTGAGCAGCCGCAACCGAGCAGGATCAGCAAGGGCCTTGAGGACCCCGGCAAGACGCTCGGCATCGGCACGTTCGATCGGCTCGCCGTTTAGCGGCGAGATCTGAGGCATAGTCATTTCGGCCAACGCAGTTCCCACGTATTCCATCCTTCCACCAGCAGCATCGATCCGCCTGCATATCAGCAGATCCGAATCGGCAGACTTTTACGCCACAAGGCCGAGGTCAGCCAACGTATAGGCCGCCCGGTACGGCAATCCGGCGGCTCGCACCGCGTCGCCGGCGCCTCGATCAACAATAACCACCACGCCCACGACTTCCGCCCCGGCCTCGCGAAGCGCCTCGACAGCCGTCAAAACACTTCCGCCCGTCGTGGATGTGTCCTCCACCGCCAACACTCGACGGCCAGCCACCTCCGGTCCCTCGATCCGCCGCTGTAGACCGTGAGCCTTGCCCGCCTTGCGCACCACAAAGGCGTCCAGGGCCCGGCCGGTCGGAGCGGCGGCGTGCAGCATCGAGAGCGCGACAGGGTCCGCGCCCAGGGTGAGGCCCCCAACGGCGTCGAACTCCCAGTCGGCGGTGAGGTCGAGCATCACCCGGCCGACCAGAGGAGCGGCCCGGTGATGGAGCGTGACGCGCCGCAGATCCACGTACCAGTCTGCCTCGCGCCCCGACGAGAGCACGACCCGCCCGTGGACCACAGCCAGGTCGGTAATGAATTTACGCAGGTCGTCGTGGTCCCCCATGGCGATAGAGGTTACTGCGCAACTCTGAACGCCGTGTGCGGGGTCCACCCTGATCAGCCCCGAGGGGAACCGATGACTGGCGATGTTCGACTACGCTCAGCAACTGGCCCAACAGCGGCGCGCCAACGCCGTCCCACCACTCGCCGGGGGTCGACGGGCCGGTCGACGCTCAGCGCTCGTCGCGACCGATCCGTCCGCGGGTGTCCCGCGCGACCGCCTGGAGCAGCCGCCGCGGCGCGTGTCGCATGCCGGCGACGACCACCTTGTACTTCCACGCGGGGATGCTGACCATCTTGCCTTTGCGCAGGTCACGCAGGGCTTCGTCCACGACATCCTCGGCCCGCAGCCACAGCCACTCCGGCGTCTTGGACATGTTGATGCCGGCCCGCTGATGGAATTCGGTGCGGGTGTAGCCGGGGCAGAGGGCCATCACCTGAACGCCGAACGGCCGCGTTGACTGCCCGACGGACTCGCTGAAGTTGGTCACCCACGCCTTGCTGGCGGAGTACGTCGATCCGGGCATGGCCGTACCGAAACCGGCAACCGAAGAGACATTTATCACTGCCCCATTTCGCCGTTCAGTCATCGGTCGGAGCGCCGCCAGGGTCAACCGCATGACCGCGTGCACGTTGAGTCGCAACAGTCGCGCCTCGTCCTCCGCCGTGGAGCGCAGGAACGGTTTGTTCAGGCTGATCCCCGCATTGTTGACCAGCAGGTGCACCGGGCTGCCGTCGGCGAGCCGCTTCTCCACCGTGGCACAGCCGTCGTCGGTGGACAGATCCGCCGGGATCGTCTCCACCTCGCGTCCGTACGCGGAACCCAGCTCGGTGGCCAACTCGGTCAGCCGCGCCGCGTCGCGGGCGACGAGCACCAGGTGCCAGCCGTCGGCGGCCAGTCGTCGCGTGAACGCCGCGCCGATGCCGGCGGTGGCCCCGGTGATCAGGGCTCGGCGCTCGGCAGTCGTGGGGTCGAGCGTCACGGAGTGGTCCTCACCTGGGCGGGTACGGGGGCGTGTGCGACGCCGACGGGGGCTGGTGCGGGGCGGGCGTGAACATGGGCGGTGCGGTTGGCGCCGTCGAGCGGTGGCGGCGGAACCAGCTGCTCGCCGCCGGCAGCGCCAGCAGCGTAGCTACTACAAGGTAACCGAGCGCCTGTGCGACGGAAAGCCCGACGTTGAGCGGGATCCACCAGGACGGGTACGCGTCGCCGATCAGCCCGAGCAACTCGGCGAGAGCCTGCTCGCCGGAGCCCAGTTGCAGTGGCGCGGACCGTTCGCCGACGACCACCGCCACGCTGCAACAGCCGGCGAGCAGACCGAGCCCGCTGACCACCCAGGTCGCCACCCGGACACCGTTGCGACCGGTGAGCAGCCCCAGGCCCAGGCCGGCGAGCAACGGCGCGGAGAGCACCGCCACCACCGCCGACAGCACCGCTGACGCGCGGAGCAGAGTCACCACGTCGTCGATCTGCTCCGGGCTCGCCGAGGTGTCGCGGGCGGCGGAGCGGAACGCGTCGACCGTCCCGCCCAGCACCACCAGGTCGACCACTGCGTACGCGAGCGCGGCGACAGCCATCACCACCAGCACGGCCGCGGCCGACACGACGGCGGCGGGCCGGCGGGCCGGTGCCGATTCCGGGTACGACACGACGAATCCCTCCGGTAGGCGTCGGGTTGCAACCTACTCGGAGGGATCGTCGGCGTCGTGCTTATCGAGCCGTCAGCTGGTCGGCGGCGGGTTTGACCCGGGCCGGTCCGTGGGCGGCGTGTCGTCCGGCCGGTTGGCGGCCGGTGGCGGCGGGTAGCTCGGCTCCCCACTCGACGGATAACCCGGCTCACCCGACGCCTGCGGGTAGCCCGGCTGACCGGGCACCTGCGGGTTGCCCGGGTAGCTGGCGCCCGGGGTCGGCGGCTCCCAGCCCGCGGCCTGCTTGCGGAAGAACGGGTTGGCCTTCGGCAGCGCCAGCAGGACCAGCGCCGCGATCAGCGCGATCAGGCTGAGCACGCC
Source organism: Micromonospora sp. NPDC127501 (assembly GCF_040302185.1). Lineage (NCBI taxonomy): Bacteria > Bacillati > Actinomycetota > Actinomycetes > Micromonosporales > Micromonosporaceae > Micromonospora > Micromonospora sp. NPDC127501. Next base: position 387,391 of record NZ_JBEORJ010000002.1, read on the forward strand.
GAGCAGGAGGCTGACCGGGGTGACCCAGGAGGGCAGGGCCTCCTCCAGGCGGCGCTGGATCTCCTCGGGGCTCGGCCCGTCGCCGGTGCTCCCGCCACCGGTGTTGAAACCGCCGGCCGCGTTGCTGAGCAGGCCACCGCCGACGCAGCAGACCATGATGCCGCCGACGATCCAGGTGGTGATCCGGGCACCGTTGCGGCCCTGGTTGTTGAACAGGGCCAGCACGCCCAGCACGACCGCGAGCAGCAGCAGGACGATGCTGCCACCGATGCCGATGACGGCGAAGACGTCGGCCACCTGGTCACCATCGGTGGCGCTGTCCGCGTACGCCGCACGAAGCGCGTCCCGCGTCTTGCCGAAGGTGCTGAGCGTGATGATCAGACTGATCACCTGGAGCGCCAGGAACAGGAAGAGCAGGTAACTGGAAATCGACACAATGGATGGCCGCTGACGGGCCGGCGTGCTCTGGGAATCGACCACGATTCTCCTTCCCTAAGATCGCGCCCACACCGTATCGACAACCGGCCAGTTCGGCATGCCGTGACGAGCCCGGCGCGTCCGCCCGGTCCGGCTCAGCGGGCCTCAGGCACGGGGCGGACGGATCGTCAGGTCGGCGGGGTCGAGCAGGTCACCGCGGGCGACCCGCCAACCCTCTTCGCCGTACGCCTCGAAGGAGAGCCGCGCGGCGCCACCGCACTGGTAGTCGTGGTAGCGCATCGTCCCGGCCGACGGCAACTCGGTCTCTCCGGTGGCGGTGTAACGCGCCTGCCCGGTCTCGGCCCAGGTGTAGCGCCGCCCGCCGAGTTCGATGGTCGGGGCGCCCGGGGTGACGGTGGCGCCCGGTTCGGCGGTCCAGAACACCAGCTCGAGTTCGGGGCCGTCCTCCACGGAGAGCCGGTGACGGGTGCCGGAGTCGTCGTCGAGGAGGTGCTGCACCCAACTCCAGTCGCCCTCGACCAGACGGATCGTGGCGCTCACCGCGTACTCCCGCTCGCGGATCCGCACGCGGTCGCCAGGGGTCAGGCGGAGCGGGCCGCCGCGCGGTGGCTCCGCCGGCTGGCCGTCGGGCCGGCCCGACGGCCGTCGGCGGACCCGCACGACGACCACTACCACCGCGAGTACGGCAACAGCCGCCACCAGGCACGTCACCAGCGCGTCCACCCGACCACCTCCCCAGGTACGTCGGCGCAGACGGTAACAACCTTCGGCACCGGGAAGGCCCGCGCTGTGGCCGACAGCTCAGCTGACGGAGGCCGTCGGGTGCGTCCTCCGGTGGCGTCGGCGGCGGGCCGGTCGGACGCGGCGCGGCGGTCGGCGGGCTCAGAGCTCGCAACGTCCGGCGCGTCGTCGGCGATCGGCACGACCAATCGGGTGGCACCGACCGGCGAATGGATCATGCTGCGGCGAGCCGCCGACTGGCGTAGGTGCCCAGGGTTTCGCGGTCCATCACGCAGCCGACGAAGGTGGTGAACTCGCTCGGGTCGTCCCGCAGCGACGTCCAGGCCGCCCGGGCCGCCTCCGGGTCGACCCGCTCCAGCAGCGTGGCCGCGTACGCCCGGCCGGCGGGTGTGCCGTCGGCCAGCACCCGGTCGAGCTGGCGGCGTACCTCCTCGGGGTGGTCGCCGAGGGCGGCCTCGACCCGGTGGTACGCCTCGGTCACCGGCAACAGCGTGCCCGCGATCCCCACCCCACCAAAGGCGAGCGTGTCAGCCGCCACCAACTCGTCGACGGCGGCGCCCAATTCGCGCTCCCAAGCCTTCCGCATCCCAAACATGCCTCCACCCTTTCCCCGTCCGCACCCACTCCACCCCGTTAATCAAGAGGTTTGCGCCATGAGCGGACTCTCTCCTGACACGGTCACCGTGTTCAGGCGCCAGATGGTGGGGTCGATTGTCAGGTGATGCGGCAGTTACGGAGCGTCCTGGCGGGCCTCCGGTGGGAGCGGAGAAACGGCTCGGGCCGACCCCGCCTGCGAGGCGGGATCGGCCCGGGTGCGACGGATCAGGCGGCGGTTACGGAAAGGGTGTTGGTGTCGGTGGCGCGGTCCACCTTCACCGTTTCGCCGTCGCGGATCTGGCCGGACAGGAGGGCCTTCGCCAGTTGGTCTCCGATTGCGGTCTGGACCAGGCGACGGAGCGGACGCGCACCGTAGATCGGGTCGTAGCCGTGCTCGGCCAGCCAGTCCCGGGCGGCATCGGTGATCTCCAGACCCAGCCGGCGATCGGCCAACCGCCGCCGCATCCGGTTCAACTGGATGTCGACGATGGAGCGCAGGTCGTCCCCGCGCAGCGAGGCGAAGACCACGATGTCGTCCAGCCGGTTGAGGAACTCCGGCTTGAAGTGCGAACGGACCACGGCCAGCACGCCCTCCCGGCGCTGCTCGTCGGCGAGCGTCAGGTCGCTGATCACCGACGACCCGAGGTTGGACGTGAGGATCAGGATGGCGTTGCGGAAGTCCACGGTGCGGCCCTGGCCGTCGGTGAGCCGGCCGTCGTCGAGCACCTGGAGCAGCACGTCGAAGACGTCCGGGTGGGCCTTCTCCACCTCGTCCAGCAGCACCACCGAGTACGGCCGTCGGCGCACCGCCTCGGTGAGCTGACCGCCCTCGTTGTAACCGACGTAGCCGGGCGGGGCACCGACCAGGCGAGCGACCGAGTGCTTCTCGCCGTACTCGCTCATGTCGATGCGGACCATGGCCCGCTCGTCGTCGAAGAGGAACTCGGCGAGAGCCTTGGCCAGCTCGGTCTTGCCGACGCCGGTGGGGCCGAGGAAGAGGAAGCTGCCGGTCGGGCGATCCGGGTCGGCGATACCGGCCCGGGCACGGCGTACCGCGTCGGAGACCGCGCCGACCGCCTCGGTCTGGCCGACCACGCGGCCGCCCAGCGACTCCTCCATCCGCAGCAGCTTGGCCGTCTCACCCTCCAGCAGGCGGCCGGCGGGGATGCCGGTCCAGGAGGCGACGACCGCGGCGATGTCGTCCGCGCCGACCTCCTCCTTGAGCATCGCGCCGTCGGCCTGGAGCTGGGCCAGCTCCTCCTCAGCCTGCTTCAGCTCGACCTTCAGGGCGGGGATCCGGCCGTAGCGCAGCTCGGCGGCGCGTTCCAGCTCGCCGTCCCGCTCGGCCCGCTCGGCCTCACCGCCGAGGCGTTCCAACTCCTCCTTGGCGGTGGAGAGCTTGGTGATGTGACTCTTCTCCGTCTGCCAGCGCTCGGAGAGCACTGTGAGCTGCTCGCGCTTGTCGGCCAACTCCTTGCGGAGCCGCTCCAACCGCTCGGCGGAGGCGGCGTCCGGCTCCTTGGCCAGGGCCATCTCCTCGATCTCCAACCGGCGGACCGCCCGCTCGATCTCGTCCACCTCGACCGGACGGGAGTCGATCTCCATCCGGAGTCGGGACGCGGACTCGTCGACCAGGTCGATCGCCTTGTCCGGCAGGAACCGGTCGGTGATGTAACGGTCGGAGAGGGTCGCGGCGGCGACCAGCGCGGCGTCGGTGATCCGTACGCCGTGGTGCACCTCGTAGCGCTCCTTGAGCCCGCGCAGGATGCCGATGGTGTCCTCGATGGTCGGCTCACCGACGAGCACCGGCTGGAAACGGCGCTCCAGCGCCGGGTCCTTCTCGATGTGCTCGCGGTACTCGTCCAGCGTGGTGGCGCCCACCATCCGCAGCTCACCACGGGCCAGCATCGGCTTGAGCATGTTGCCGGCGTCCATCGAGCCCTCGCCCTTGCCGGCGCCGACCACGGTGTGCAACTCGTCGAGGAAGGTGATGACCTGCCCGTTGGAGTTCTTGATCTCCTCCAGAACGGACTTCAGCCGCTCCTCGAACTGACCCCGGTACTGCGCACCGGCGACCATCGCACCGAGGTCCAGCGAGATCAGCTTCTTGTCGCGCAGGGACTCGGGCACGTCGCCGGTGACGATCCGCTGGGCCAGGCCCTCGACGATCGCGGTCTTGCCGACGCCGGGCTCACCGATCAGCACCGGGTTGTTCTTGGTACGCCGGGAGAGCACCTGGATGACCCGACGGATCTCGGAGTCCCGGCCGATGACCGGGTCGATCTTGCCGTCCCGGGCGCTGGCGGTGAGGTCGACGCCGTACTTGGTCAGGGCCTGGTAGGTCTGCTCGGGGTCGGCGGTGGTGACCCGACGGTCCCCACCGCGAACGGTCGGGAAGGCGGCGACCAGGGCTTCCTCGGTGGCACCGGCGGTCTTCAGCGCGCCGGACACCGCTCCGCCCACCCGGGCCAGGCCGGCGAGCAGGTGCTCGGTGGAGGTGTACTCGTCGCCCAGCGGCCGGGCGATCTGCTCGGCGGCGCCGATGGCGTTGACGAACTCCCGAGCCAACGTCGGCTCGGCGATGCTGGAGCCGCGCGCGGCCGGCAGGTTGTCGACCGCGCGCTGGGCGGCCTGGCGCAGCTCGGTCGGGTCGGCCCCGACGGCGCGCAGCAGGCCGGTGGCGGTCGAGCCGTCGGTGTCCAGGAGTGACAGGAGCAGGTGCCAGGGCTCCACGGTGGCGTGACCACGCTGGTTGGCCAGCGCGACAGCGCCCGTGATGGTTTCGCGGCTCTTGGTGGTGAGTCTTTCGGTGTTCATGGGCTCCCCCGGATCGGCGTTGTCCATTGGGTTGGACACAACCAGAGTTGAGCGTATTCCGCTCAACCTTAGCGCGTGACGCCCATCACTCCCGGCGCCGCCACCGCCAGTCGAACTCGCCGGCTGCGGGGGGCGGGCCGGGCAGCGGGTCCGCGTCCGGCACCGACGACAGGCCGGCCAGCAGGACCGCGAGCTGCCGGCGGCGCAGTTGGCGGGTCCGCTCCGGATCGGGTACGCGGACCGCTGCGCACGCCTCCAACAACAACCCCAGATCGTGTACGACGGCGTCGGGGCGCAGCCGCCCGCTGGCGCGGGCCCGGTCGACCAGGGCGGCGGCCAACTCACCGGCGCGCATCGCGTCCCGGCCCATCTCCTCGGTCGGGGTGAAGGTGCCGGCCAGGTGGACGGTGAGCGAGTGCACGTCGGCGTCGACCACCCGCGCCAGGAAGCCGGTGAACGCGGCCCAGTCGTCCGGCTCGTCGAGGGCGGTCTCGGCCTCCGCGACGTACCGGCGCAGCCCGTCGTGGCAGAGCTGGCGCAGCAGGTCCTCCTTGCCCGCGTAGCGCCGATAGAGGGCGCTGATGCCGACGCCCGCACGCTCCGCGACGGCGGCGATCGGGGCCTTCGGGTCGTCGAGGAAGACGGCGCGTGCGGCTTCGAGGATTACCTCGTCGTTGCGGGCGGCCTGGGCGCGGCGACCGCCCAGCGTCCTGCCGGAAGTCGTTGACATGCCTCCAGCCTAACAGTGGAACGGATCGTTCCGCTCTGCTATGGTGGTTGCAGAACGAAACATTCCGTTCCGAAGGAGTTCCAGCATGAGCGACACCGCGATCCGTCCGTTCCGCGCCGAGATCCCGCAGACCGCCCTCGACGACCTGGCCGCCCGGCTGGACCGCACCCTCTGGCCCGCCGACCTGCCCGGCACCGGCGACTCGTACGGAATGAGCACCGGCCGGGTGCGCACCCTCGCCGACCGGTGGCGAGGCGGGTTCGACTGGCGTGCCGTCGAGGCCCGCCTGAACGCTCACCCGCAGTTCGTCACCGAGATCGACGGCGAGCAGATCCACTTCCTGCACGTCCGGTCGTCCCGGCCGGACGCCACGGCACTGGTGCTCACCCACGGCTGGCCCGGCTCGGTGCTGGAGTACCTCGACGTGATCGTCCCGCTCACCGAGCCGGCCGACCCGGACGCGCCGGCCTTCCACGTGGTCGTCCCGTCACTGCCGGGCTTCGGCTTCTCCGGCCCGACCCGCGGCGCCGGCTGGAACCGGTTCCGCATCGCCCGCACCTGGGCCGAGCTGATGAACCGCCTGGGGTACGACAGCTACGGCGCGGTCGGCAACGACGCCGGCTCGATGATCGCGCCGGAGCTGGGCCGGGTCGATCCGGAGCGGGTGCTCGGCGTACACGTCACCCAACTCTTCTCGTTTCCCTCCGGCGACCCGGCCGAGTTCGCCGGGCTCTCCGAGGCCGACCAGGCCGCCCTCGGGCACCTCCAGTGGTTCTACGAGAACAAGTTCTCCTTCAACCAGGTGCACAGTCAGCAGCCGCAGACCCTGGCGTTCGCGCTGGCCGACTCGCCGGTGGGGCTGCTCGCCTGGAACGCCCAGCTCTTCGACGAGAGCCTGGACGCCGACTTCATCCTGGCCAACGTGGCGCTCTACTGGTTCACCGGCACGGCCGCCTCGGCGATCCGGCTCTACTGGGAGGACGCACACGCCGGCGAGCCGCCGACCGAGCCGACCACCGTTCCGACCGCGCTGGCCATGTTCCCCGGCGACTTCCAGTCCATCCGCCGCTTCGCCGAGCGGGACCACGCGAACATCGTCCGGTGGACGGCGTACGAGACCGACGTCGACGGCCGGGGCGACGTCGGCGGCCACTACGCGGCCCACCAGGCCACCGAGGTGCTGGTCACCGACATCCGTGAGTTCTTCGCCAGCCTCCGCTGACGCGAATTGATCGGTGCCCGCCCGCTCCGCTCGACCGGGGCGGGCGCCGACGTCGGTTCGTGGAGGGCTGTACCTCCAAGATCTGCGCTCTGTTCACAAAGCGGTAGCCTTGGAGGGTGCGAGTACGTGTCGAGCAGACCGCCTTACCCGGGATCGGGGTACGTCACGATCTGGTGACGGAGTCCGGACGTCGCCTGGGCGTCGTTTCCCACCGCAATGGTCGCCGTGATCTCGTTCTCTACGATCCCGACGACCCCGACGCCTGCCAGTCGGACATTCCGCTGACCGACGACGAGGCCGAGGCTCTGGCCGACATCCTCGGCGCGTCGCTGATGCTCGGCCAACTCTCCGGGCTCCGCGAGCAGGCCGCCGGTCTGCTCACCGAGCAGATCGCCATCACGGCCGGTTCCCCGTACGTCAACCGGAAGCTCGGGGACACCAAGGCGCGTACCCGCACCAGCGCCTCCATCGTGGCTGTACTGCGTGAAGGCGAAGTGATCGTCTCTCCACTCCCCTCCTTCCGCTTCGCGGCCGGCGATGTGGTGGTCGTTGTCGGGACCCGTAGAGGTCTCGACGGCGTGTCCGCCATCCTCGCCGACAGTGACCCGGACGGCTGAGGCGGATGCACGATTCCACCACTCTGCTCGTCGAAGTCGGCGCGCTGCTGTTGCTGCTTGGCGTCCTCGGTCGGCTGAGCCGCCGGGTAGGCCTGTCACCCATCCCCCTCTACCTGCTCGCCGGGTTGGCCTTCGGGCACGGTGGGCTGCTCCCGCTCGCCGCCAGCGAGGAGTTCTTCGCGGTGGGCGCCGAGATCGGCGTCATCCTGCTGCTGGTGATGCTCGGCCTGGAGTACTCGGCCAACGAACTGGTCGGCAACCTCCGGTCGGCGGCCCCCGCCGGGCTGATCGACGGCGTGTTCAACGCGCTGCCCGGTGCGGCCTTCGCCCTGCTGCTCGGCTGGGACTGGGTCGCCGCCCTGGTGCTCGGCGGCATCACCTGGGTCTCCTCCTCCGGCGTGATCGCCAAGGTCCTTGCCGACCTGGGACGACTCGGTAACCGGGAAACCCCGGTGATCCTGTCGGTCCTCGTGATCGAGGACCTGGCGATGGCGCTCTACCTGCCGTTGGTCACCGCCGTGCTGGCCGGCACCGGCCTGCTCGGTGGCGGCATCGCACTCGCCGTCGCGGTGGGCACCGTGCTGCTCGTGCTGGTCGTCGCCATCCGGTACGGCCACCTCATCTCCTCCGCCCTGTCGGCGAAGGACCCGGAGGCGCTGCTGCTCGGCGTACTCGGTCTGACCCTGCTGATCGCCGGGCTCGCGGCGAAGCTCCAGGTGTCGGCGGCGGTCGGCGCGTTCCTGGTCGGCATCGCGCTCTCCGGCCCGGTGGCGCACCACGCGACCGAGTTGCTCTCGCCGCTGCGGGACCTGTTCGCGGCGGTGTTCTTCGTCTTCTTCGGCCTGGTAACCGACCCACGGGACATCCCGCCGGTGCTGCTGCCGGCGCTCGCGCTGGCAGTGGTCACCATGGCGACGAAGACGCTGACCGGCTACCTCGCCGCCCGCCGGGTCGGCATCGCGGAACCTGGTCGATGGCGGGCCGGCCTGGCACTCGTACCCCGAGGTGAGTTCTCCATCGTCATCGCCGGTCTCGCGGTGGCTGCCGGGAGCGTCGAGCCGCGGTTGGCAGCGCTGGCCGCGACGTACGTCCTGATCACCGTGGTGACCGGTCCGATCCTGGCCCGACTGCCCGACTTCCCGTGGTTCAAGCGGTGGCTGCGCAACCGCGCGGCGGCCCAACGGCGGGAGCCGATCCCGGTCGTCGACTCAATGCACTGACCTCCACCTGATCTTCATCGGAGCGCGCGGCGACGAGTACGACGCCCTCGTGGGCGAGCAATTGCGCGGTCCGCTCGACGGCGCGGTCGCGGTCCCAGTCCCCGGGACGTCCAACATGGATTGTCATAGGAGCATCATCGGCTGCCCTGTCGATGCAATGGACCCGTCCGTGCCAACGGTTGCGGAATTGCTCCCCACGGGTACTACCGCAGCACCCGACGGCGGGTTACCGTTTCGCCCCAGCAGCCAGGGTCCGCAGGCAGCGTTGCCAAACGCGGGCGAGAGCGGAAGGTTGGCCGGTGAGCGTGCAGGAGTCGACGTTCCACGGCTTCGCCAACCCCGTCGATCCGACTCCGGCGGAGTTGCGAGCCTGGGCGTACAAGCCCGATTCGGTGCCGTTGGCCTCGATGCCACCCGACTGGGACCTGCTGGTCTCCGGCGACCGGCTGGTCTTGACGCTCTTCGAGTTAGCGATGGATCCAACCTGCCCGGCCCGGCGTTTCGCGCTGCACTGCCTCTACATCTACGCGGCCGACGGCATCCGGACGAACTTCCGCGCCCACCCCAAGCGGCGCTTCCGCAAGCTCGTCGAACAGGCCGAGCGTGACGGCGACGAGCTGATGAAGGTCTGGGCGCACAACGGCCGGGTGCTGTTGGCCCGACCGGACCTCTTCGTCTACCGGGACTGGTGCGAAGGCGGCCTGGTCCGCGAGAACCGCCGCCTCGGCTGAGACCGCTCAGGCGGCTCCCTCGGCCAGCGGCCGCGGGGGTGGCGTTGCTGTTCGCGGCCCTTTGGAGCTGATGTCGCAAACGATTCACGCCCGGCCCGGCCAGGATCGGTCGAGGTCGGTCGAAGCAGCGGTGTGACGTGATGTCGTAAACGATTCAGCTCGAAAGGACCTGCGCGCCGGCCTGGCACCCAGGAAGCGGCGCCACCGGTCCGCAGTCGACAACGGCGAACGGGCTGGCACCCCGCTTACGGCCGCTGGCTGGGACCCCCGATTACGGCGAACGGGCCGGGACCCCCCGTGGGTCCCGGCCCGCACGTCGGTCACCGGTCAGTCCTGCTTGCGTTCCGTCTCGGCTCGGTCCCGTTCGCCGGCGTCGCCGTCCTCGGCGAACCGGCCCGCGACGATCCGGTCCCGGTATTTTCCCTCGGTCACCTTGTCGAACTTCTCGCGGACGGTCTCGGCCAGGTTCTCCAACCGGTCCTCGGTTTGCTGGGCCACTTTCTTCGCCGGTTCCGCCATCGCTCCCCCTCGCCATGCCGGTAGGTCCGGATTAAGCCGATTGGACCCGTATCGACAGGCTAACCGAAGCGGCCCGGACCGCGCCGGGAATCCAGCGCGGTCCGGGCCGAGAAGACAGATCCGGGTGAGTGGCAGGTCAGCGATCGGGCGTCCGGCGGGGACGCCACACCACCAGGGCGGTGGACGTGCGGTTGGTCGGCACCAGATCCCGGCCCGGGAAGCGGGCCAACGACTCCAGCTCCGCCACCCGGCGGTACGCGGCGTCCAGCTCCGCCTCCAGCCGGGCCACCCGCTGCTGCGCCTGCTCCAGCAGCCGCTCCAGGCCGATGATCCGCTTGACGCCGGCCAGGTTGATCCCGTCGTCCTGGCTGAGCCGCTGCACCTCGCGCAGCAGCACCACGTCGCGGACGCTGTAGCGACGCCCGCCACCAGCGGCTCGGCCGGGCTGCACGAGCCCCAGCCGGTCGTACTGGCGCAGGGTCTGCGGGTGCATCCCCGCCATCCGTGCCGCTACCGAGATCATCAGCACCTTGGCCTCGTAGGCAGGGTCGCCCGAACCGAGGAACTCGCCCGACATCCCGCTCACCTCCGCGTCCATTCCACCGGACTAACTGACTCGACGCACCCGTGCGTCGAGATGTTCCCGGGCCGCCGGCGGGGTCTGCTCGGCGAACGACTCCAGCGCCGTGCGCGCCTCGTCCGACAACCGGGCCGGCACCACCACGTCCAGCGTGACCAGCAGATCACCGGCCTGCCCGTCGCGTCGGACCACACCCTTGCCCCGGGCCCGCAGCACCCGCCCGCTCGGCGTCCCCGGCGGCACCCGCAGGGTCACAGCGCCGTCGAGCGTGGGCACCTTCAGGTCCGTGCCGAGCACGGCCTCCGCGAAGGTGACCGGCACGGTCAGCGTCAGGTCGTCCCCGGTACGCCCAAACAGCTCGTCCGGCCGAACCTTGACGTGCACGAAGAGGTCGCCAGCCGGGCCACCGCGCTCGCCCGGCTCGCCACGCCCGGCCAGCCGGATCCGTTGACCGTCGGCCACACCGGCCGGGAAGCGCACGTTCATGGTGCGGGTCTTGGTGACACCGCCGCTGCCGTGGCACTCCGGGCACTTCTCCTCGACCACGGTGCCGACGCCCTGGCAGTTGCGGCACGGCTCGGAGAAGCTGAACGACCCCTGGTTGCGGGTGGTCACGCCGGCGCCATGACAGACCGGGCAGGTACGCGGCTGGGTGCCGGGCTTGGCCCCGTTGCCGTGGCAGGTGTCGCAGACTCCCGGCGCGCGCAGCGTCAGGGGCAGCGTCACTCCGCGCACCGCGTCGCCGAAGTCCAGCGCCACCTCGGTCTCCACGTCCCGACCACGGGCCGGACCGCGCGGTGCGGCCTGCCCACCGGCCTGACCGCCGCTGAAGATCGAGCTGAACAGGTCCTGGAAGCCGGCGCCGCCGAAGCGACGATCACCGCCCGCGCCGCCGCCGAACATGTCGGAGACGTCGAACGGCATGCCGCCCGGCTGACCCCCACCCCGGGCGTTGCGCCGGAACGCGCCCGAGCCGAAGAGCGAACGCATCTCGTCGTACTCGCGACGGCGGCCGCTGTCCGACAGCACGTTGTACGCCTCGGACGCGGCCTTGAACCGCTCCTCGGCCTTCGGGTCGCCCGGGTTGTGGTCCGGGTGCGACTCCCGGGCCACCTTGCGGTACGCCTTCTTGATGTCATCCGCGGAGGCGGCCTTGTCCACGCCGAGCACGGCGTAGAAGTCCTTCTCGATCCAGTCCTTCGAACTCACCGGTCCACCTCCTTCCGACCCTGGTGGCCCGGCCGTCCCGCCCACCGCTGAACGGTGGGCGGGACGGCCCGGTCACTGTCTGGCACTATTCCGGATCCGCGACCGCGACCAGCGCGGGGCGCAGCAGCCGCTCACCGAGCTGGTAGCCGCGTCGCATGACCTGTACGCAGGTCGGCTCGCTGACGTCGGCCGAGGTCTGGTGCGCGACCGCCTCGTGCCGGGTCGGATCGAACGGGTCGCCCTGCTCGCCGAAGGCGTTCAGGCCGAACTTGCCCAGCGCGGTGGTGAGCTGTTCCGCCACCGTGCCGAACGGCCCGACCAGGTCGCCGTGTTCCCGGGCCCGGTCCAGGTCGTCCAGGATCGGCAGCAGCGCGGCCAACACCGAGCCGGTCGCCTGCTCCTGTACGAGGCTGCGGTCACGGTCGACCCGCTTGCGGTAGTTGGCGTACTCCGCCGACACCCGCTGCAGGTCCCTGGTCCGCTCGTCAAGGTCGGCCCGGAGCGCTTCCAGCTCGGCGCCGAGCGAGGTGCCCGCGCCGCCGCCGTCCACCGGCTGCGCCGGGGCGTCCACCACCGGCGGACCGGACGGCTCCGGCCCGTCGGTGGAGTTGACCTCGACCTCGATCTCGTCGACCACGACCTCGGCGTCCTCGACCAGACCCTCGGCCGGCACACCGCTCTCCGCGTCGGCGGCGGTCCCCTCCGGCTCGGCGGTGTCGACGAGCTTGCGGTTGTTGCGGATGACGACCCGCTCCCCGTCGCCGGTCGGCTCCGTGTTCGCGGAGCCACCCGGCGTCGACCCGGTGTCGCCCGGGTCGGCGGCTCGTGGCTTCTGCGTCATGCGGCTACCTCATCCCCTTCGCGGTGGAAACGTGTCGGAGGCCGACGGTCACTTCTTGCCGTCCTCGTCCACGATTTCCGCGTCGACCACGTCGTCGGAGCCGCCGGCCTGCGCGCCGGTCGCACCGGTCGCGCCGGTCGCACCCGGGCCGGGCTCGCCACCCGGCTGCTGACCCTGCTCGGCCTGAGACGAGTAGAGCAGCGAACCGGCCTGCTGGGAGACCTGAGCCAGCTTCTCGTGCGCCGACTTGATCTTCTCGATGTCCTGACCGCCGAGGGCGCCACGCAGCTCGCCGAGCGCCTCATTGAGCTGCTCGCGGTTCTCACCGGGCAGCTTGTCGCCGCTCTCGGCGAGGAACTTCTCGGTCTGCCACTGGAGCGCCTCAGCCACGTTGCGGGTCTCGGCGTCGTCGCGGCGGCGCTTGTCCTCCTCCGCGTGCTCCTCGGCGTCCCGGCGCATCCGCTCGATGTCGTCCTTCGGCAGCGAGGAGCCGCCGGTGATCGTCATCTTCTGTTCCTTGCCGGTGCCCAGGTCCTTGGCGTGCACGTTGACGATGCCGTTGGCGTCGATGTCGAAGGCGACCTCGATCTGCGGCACGCCGCGCGGCGCCGGCGGGAGGCCGGTCAGCTCGAAGGTGCCGAGCTTCTTGTTGTACGCCGCGATCTCCCGCTCACCCTGGAACACCTGGATCAGCACCGACGGCTGGTTGTCGTCCGCCGTGGTGAAGACCTCGGAACGCTTGGTCGGGATGGTGGTGTTGCGCTCGATCAGCTTGGTGAAGATGCCACCCTTGGTCTCGATGCCCAGGCTCAGCGGGGTCACGTCGAGCAGCAGGACGTCCTTGACCTCACCCTTGAGCACACCGGCCTGGAGAGCGGCGCCGACGGCGACCACCTCGTCCGGGTTGACGCCCTTGTTGGGGTCGCGACCGGTGAGCTGCTTGACCAGGTCGGTCACGGCGGGCATCCGGGTCGAACCGCCGACCAGGATGACGTGCTCGACGTCGGAGATCTTGATCCCGGCGTCCTTCACGGCCTGCTCGAACGGGCCCTTGCAACGGTCCAGCAGGTCCTGCGTCATCCGCTGGAACTCGGCGCGGCTGAGCGTCACGTCGAGGTGCAGCGGGCCGGCCGCGCCGGCGGTGATGTACGGCAGGTTGATGTTGGTGGTGGTGGCGGCGGACAGCTCGATCTTGGCCTTCTCGGCGGCCTCACGGAGCCGCTGGAGGGCCATCTTGTCCTGACCGAGGTCGATGCCGTGCTCACCACGGAACGTCTTGACCAGGTGGTCGATGATCCGCTGGTCCCAGTCGTCGCCACCGAGGTGGTTGTCACCGCTGGTCGACTTGACCTCGATGACGCCCTCGGCCAGCTCCAGCAGCGACACGTCGAAGGTGCCGCCGCCGAGGTCGAAGACCAGGACGGTCTGCTCCTTGGAGCCCTTGTCCAGCCCGTACGCCAGGGCGGCCGCGGTCGGCTCGTTGACGATCCGCAGCACGTTGAAGCCGGCGATCTCACCGGCCTCCTTGGTGGCCTGGCGCTGGCTGTCGTTGAAGTAGGCCGGAACGGTGATCACCGCGTCGGTGATCTGCTCACCCAGGTACGCCTCGGCGTCCCGCTTGAGCTTCATCAGCGTCCGGGCCGAGATCTCCTGCGGGGTGTACTTCTTGCCGTCGATGTCGACGGACCAGTTCGTGCCGACCTCCCGCTTGACCGAACGGATCGTCCGGTCCGGGTTGGTCACCGCCTGGCGCTTGGCGACCTCACCGACGAGCACCTCGCCGTTACGGGCGAACGCGACGATCGAAGGAGTCGTCCGCGACCCCTCAGCGTTGGCGATGACGGTGGGCTCACCGCCCTCGAGAACGCTGACGCAGGAGTTCGTCGTGCCGAGGTCGATACCGACCGCACGTGCCATCTTCGCTTCCTCGCTTCGTAAGGTTGTGCAGGTGACGGGCGTCGCCCGTGGGCTGCTGGCGAGCACCGCCCGCAGCGGGCCCCACCACAAGTTGAGTGAACTTGACTCAATAGTGCCACGCGTTGGCCAATCGTCAAGTTGACTTGAGTCAACCCGACGCAACCCAGCCGTTATTACCGTCCGGTTGTCTTCCCTTGCATCGGTCGGGCACGCTTTAGCGGTGACGACGCACGGCGATCCCGCCACCAGTTCCGGTGCGCCCGCCGTCGCAGCCCGTACCGACCCGCCGGACGCCGCGGAGGAGCCGCCCGCCACCACCGGGGACGACAGCCTCCCCGGCGCACTGTCGGGCCTCCGGGAGGCGATCGGCGCGACCCGGTATCCCCTCGCGCTGCCCTCTGCCAACTCTGCCCGGCACACCGCCGCGGCACTCACCGACCAACTCGACGACTACCTGCTGCCCCGGCTCGCCCGGCTGGACGCCCCACTGCTCGTGGTGGTCGGCGGCTCCACCGGCGCGGGTAAGTCGACCCTGGTCAACAGCCTGGTCAAGGCCCGGGTCAGCGCCGCCGGCGTGCTCCGGCCGACCACCCGCTCCCCGGTGCTGGTCTGCAACCCGTCCGACGCGGCCTGGTTCCGGCAGGGTGACCTCCTGCCCGGGCTGACCCGCACCACCGAGCCGAGCGACGATCCGCGCGCCCTGCACCTCGTCACCGCCCCGGCCCTGCCCGCCGGGCTGGCCTTCCTCGACGCGCCCGACATCGACTCGGTCGTCGACGCCAACCGGGCACTCGCCACCCAACTGCTGGCCGCCGCCGACCTGTGGCTCTTCGTCACCACCGCCGCCCGGTACGCCGACGCGGTGCCCTGGGAGCTGCTGCGCAGTGCCCGGGCGCGCGGCGCGGTGATCGCCATGGTGCTGGACCGGGTGCCCGCCGAGGCCACCGACGAGATCGCCGCGCACCTGACCGAGATGCTCGCCGAGCAGGACCTCGGGCGCGCGCCGCTGTTCGTGTTGCCCGAGACCTGGGTCGACGGTCAGGGGCTGCTGCCCGAGGGAGTCACCGCCCCACTGGCCGACTGGTTCGCCCGGTTGGCCGCCGACGTGGACGCGCGGGCGGCGGTGGTCCGCCAGACCCTCGACGGGGCGCTGGCCGCACTCCACCCCGCTGTGGAGGATCTGGCCGACGCCGCCGACGAGCAGCTCGCCGCCGCCGACGGGCTGGACGAACGGGTCCGGGCCGCCTACCGGGGTGCCGAGCGGACCGTCGAGCAGGGGCTCCAGGACGGCCGGCTGCTGCGGGGTGAGGTGCTCGCCCGCTGGCAGGAGTTCGTCGGCACCGGCGAGCTGTTCCGCACGCTGGAGGCACGGATCGGCCGCCTCCGGGACCGGGTCGTGGCCGCCGTCACCGGCCGGCCGGCACCCGCAGCCGAGCTGCGCAACGCCATCGAGTCCCAACTGGTGACGCTGCTGCGCGGGGTGGCCTCGGAGGCCGCCGAGGCCGCGTACACCGGGTGGAAGGCACACCCGGCCGGCGCCGGGCTGCTCGACCCGGCGCTCGCCCACCCGAGCGCCGACCTACCCGAACGCGCCGAGCGCATGGTCCGGGACTGGCAGCGCGGAGTGCTGGAACTGGTCCGGGTCGAGGGCGGTGACAAACGGTTCGTGGCCCGCACCGCCGCGTACGCGGTGAACGCCACCGGGCTGGCCGTGATGATCGCCGTCTTCGCCTCCACCGCGTTCATCCCGACCGGGCTGGAGCTGGCCACCGGGGCCGGCACCACGGTCGCCGCACAGGCCGTCCTCCAGGCGATCTTCGGCGACCAGGCGGTGCGTACCCTCGCCGCCAAGGCCCGCACCGACCTACTGGACCGGGTGCGGACGCTGCTCGACACGGAGGCCGACCGCTTCTTGAGCCGCACCGCCGACGCCCGCCCCGCCGAGGATGCCGGCGACGGGCTGCGCCGGGCCGCCGGCCGGGTCGAGCTGGCCCGGCACCGCAGCGGCCTGTCCGCCGCCGACGAGGAGGGTTCCCGGTGAGCAACATCGCCGGCCGGGTACGCGAGGTGTTCCGCGGAGACCAGCGGGTCGACGCCGACGCGCTGATCGCCCGCCTGGACGCGGTACGCCGGTTCCTGACCGCCGTGGACGGTCTGCTGCCCGACGCCGACCTGGTGCCCGCGCACACCCTGGTCGAACGGGCCGGCACCCGGCTCGCACTCTCCCGGGACCACACAGTGGTCGCCCTGGCCGGTGCTACGGGCAGCGGCAAGTCCAGCCTTTTCAACGCGTTGGCCCAACTGGAACTCTCGCCGGTCGGGGTCCGCCGGCCGACCACCGGCGTCACCCACGCCTGTGTGTGGGGGCCGCTGGAGGGCGCCAACCATCTGCTCGACTGGATCGGCGTACTGCCCCGACACCGCTTCGTCAGGGAGAGCGCCCTGGACGCGGACGACGAGACGGCCCTGCACGGGCTGATCCTGCTCGACCTGCCCGACTTCGACTCGGTGCAGCGATCGCACCGGCTCGAGGTGGACCGACTCCTCGGCCTGGTCGACCAGGTGGTCTGGGTGGTCGACCCGCAGAAGTACGCCGACCGGGTCATCCACGACAGCTACCTGCGCGAGTTCCACCGGCACCGCGACGTCACACTGGTCGTGCTCAACCAGGCCGACCGGCTGCCCCCGGCCGAGGTGCCCCGGGTCCTGGACGACCTGCGTCGGCTGCTCGACACCGACGGGCTGACCGGGGTGCCCCTGCTGGCCACCACCGCCATCGATCCGACCGGGATGGTCGGGCTGCGCAACGCGCTGGAGCGCACTGTCGCCGAGCGGCAGGCGGCGTTGCGTCGGCTCGCGGGTGACGTCGACACGGTCGTCGCCGGCCTGGACGAGCTGGTCGGTTCGGCCCGGCCGGCGGGAGGGCCGGACGACACCGCCGTCAAGGGGCTGAACCGGGCGCTGGCCGGGGCGGCCGGGGTGCCGGCGGTGACCGAGGCCGTGGAGCGGGCGTACCGGCACCGGGCCGGCGCGGCCACCGGCTGGCCCGTGGTGCGGGGCTGGCGGCGGTTGCGGCCCGACCCGCTGCGTCGGCTGCACCTGCCCGGCCCGACCGGCGACCAGACCGACCCGGCGGAGAGCCTGGTGGCGGCCACCTCGGTACCGGACCCGACGGCCGCCCAGCGCTCGGCGCTCGGTCTCGCCATCCGCGCGGTGGCCGACCGGGCCGCCGCCGACCTGCCCGCCGCCTGGCCCGGTGCGGTGACCTCCGCCGCCCGGTCCCGCCTCGGCGACCTGCCGGACGCCCTGGATCGCACCATCGCCGGCACCGACCTCGGCCTCGACCGTCGCCCGCTGTGGTGGCGGTTCGTCGGCGGTGTGCAGTGGTTGGTCACCCTCGCCGCCGTGGTCGGGCTGGGCTGGCTGGTGCTCGGCTACGCGCTGCGGGCGCTCGGCCTGCCCGCGCTGGACAACCCGATGGTCGGCCAGGTGCCGCTGCCGACCGTGCTGCTGCTCGGCGGCCTGCTGGCCGGGCTGCTGGTGGCGGCGCTGACCCGGCCGGTGGTGCGCTGGGCCGCCCGGCGCGCCCGGGCCCGCGCCGACCAGCGGCTGACTGCGCGGGTCGCCCAGGTGGGCGACGAGTACGTGCTGACACCGGTACGGGTCGTGCTCGGCTCGTACGCGCAGGCACGCGACGCGCTGCGGGACGCCGCACGCCGCTGACGCTTCGCACGGCTCGCTACCGCTCTGCGTACGCCTCAGGCGGCGTAGGGTCGGAGCATGGCCACGCCTCAGACCCCCTACGACGCGGTGCTGCACGCCGCACGCGACGTGACCAAGCTGGAGTCCGCTCTCGACGCCGAGATGCTCGGCAGTGCCCTGCTGGGCAGTGTCTACGCGATCGCGGAGACCGACCGTGACGCCGCCGTACGGGAGTTCGTCACCGGCTTCCTCGCCGCCACCGCCCGCCGCAGGATCGCGGCGGCGACCACCATCCGGCAGGTCTTCGCCACCCTCGTCCCGACCGCCGAGGGCACCGATCGGGTGCGTCCGGGCAGCCAGGCGCCCACCTGGACGGCCCAGCTGGGCCGGGTGCACCTCACCGGCACCTGGGCGTACGGCGACGTGTACGGCGACCAGACCTCGTACCTCGCGACCTTCGCCTACGACGACGAGTCCGGCGGCTCGGAGCACGCGCTGGTGGCCCTGGTGGACCACAACATCGGGATCACCAAGGACATCTTCGTGGGCGGGCCGGCCGAACGGATCCTGGACCAGGTCCGGCAGATGTGCGCCGACGACGAGCTGACCTGGTTCCGTACCGAAGATCCAGCCCGGTTCCGGGGCGAGGTGGCACGCCATCTGGCGGTCACCGACGACCTGGGCGAGTTGCCTGGCGAAGGGTCACTCGCCACCGACCGCGCACTGGTCGGGGCCCGGCTGGCGATACTGCCCACCGCGGCCGACCCGACCGGTCCGGCGGAGGTCGAGCCGCTCTCCGCGGCCGAGCGCACCGACCTGGTCCGGCGGTTCCTCGCCGCGCCGGAGGCCGCCCGCTTCGGGCTGGACACCGTCGACGGCCCGGAGTTGGCCTCCCTGCACTTCTGTCTGAGCCTGCTGCTGGACCACTCGGCGAGCTTCCCGGATGCCGATCCGATGCGCTGGAGTCCCGCGGTGTCCGGACTCTTCCTGCTCGACTGGGTGCACCGCCGTGCCGTACTGGACATGGACGACGCGGCGATGCTTCCCCGGGTGCTGCGGGCCTGGGCGCGGTACGCGTCGCGCCAGCGCGGGCTGCCCGAGGCGGCGGCGACGCGCACCGACGAGGCGATCGAGGAGATGGTGCCGGAGTTCGCCCGCCTCTACTCGACCGGTGAGCGGCGCAGCGCGGCCACCGCCGCGGTGGCGCAGTTGATGGCCGACGGGGTGGACCCTGACGACCCCGCCGCGCTGGACGCGTGGATCGAGGCGAACCGCCACCGCCTCGCCGACGACGGCGCCTGACGGCGTCCGAGGGGTGGGCGGCTACGTGCCGCCCGCCCTGGGGCGGGCCGGCATCGCCCGCCAGGGGGCCGAGCGGCCCACCGCCCGCCCTGGGGCGGGCTAGCGCAGCGGGCCGAAGATCACCGCGGCGATCAGGGCGCCGAGCGCACCTCCGGTCAGCACCTGCGCGAGCGTGTGGTCCCGCAGCCGTACCCGGGACCAGCCGACCAGCGCCAGCAGCGGTGCGGCGACGACAAGCCGCGTCCCGAAGGTCAGCATCAGGATGACCAGCGTCCCGGCGGCCACCGCCGAGTGGATCGACATCTTCCACCAGTGGCTGACCGACACGGCCACCACGAGGCCGACGAGGCCGGACACCGCCAGTGCCAGCACCGGGCGGGGCGCGCCGAGCACGCCGAGCAGGGCGAGCCCTGCCGCGACCGAACCGAGGCCGACCAGCAACGGCGCCCGGCGCTGTTCCCGACGGCCGACGTGGTGGTCGGTGAGCCGGCCACGGCGTACCCCGCCGACGATGTAGGCGAACGGGATGCCGGTGACGAAGAGGGTGGCGAGCAGACCCCAGACGAGGCCCTGACCGGGGCGGCTGGCGCTGTGCCAGCTCACCGTGATGATCAGCAGCGAGACGAGCACCGCCGGTGCGGTCACCTCGGTGACCAGCCGGGCGATCCGCAACCCCGGGCCGGGCCGGGTGGTGACCGGGCGGGGTTCCGCACCGCCGCCCACGCCACCCCCTCCGGTACGCGCCTACCGTCGAACGCCGCCGTCGCCGGACGGGCCGCGTCTGATCGTCACCGTACCGCCGGCCAACCCGCAGGATACGTCGGTACGGCCAGGGGCGCCGGCCTGACGCTGGGCTTCGAGGCGACGGCCGACGGCGACGGGATCGCCGGACTGGGTCGGTGCGTCGGTGAAGCGGGCGGCGTGGGTGTGGGAGCCGGGACGGATCGGGTGCTGGTCGGCAGGGCGGTCGCGGTCGCGTCGTCGGTCGGCGTGGGTGTCGGCCCCAGTGTCGGCTCCAGTGTGGGCGTCGGGTCCACCGTCAGGGTCGGATCGGGATCGGCCGAGCCGGTCGGGTCCGGGTCGGTGGGGTCCGGGTCCGGCGAGTCGGTCGGGTCCGGGTCGGTCGGGTCCGGGTCGGTCGGGTCCGGGTCCGGCGGATCGGTCGGGTCGGTCGGGTCGGGGTCGGGGTCCGGGTCGGTAGGCGGTGGTGGAGCGACGGGCGGGGGTACCGGCGGCGAGGTGCTCCGCGTGGGTTTCGGTGCCACCGGCGGGGCCGTCCACCGGGCGGGCCCGGGAACGGCGGCGGCCCCTTCCCGTGGACGCGACGGCGCGGCCGGCAGCCAGCCGCTGGTGGGGCCGACGCTGGGCGTGCCGAGCGGGGGAAGCGGTGGTTGGCTGGTCACCGGCATGGGAATCACCACCGGCCCGACGGACGGGGTCGGCATGAACGGGGTGCTGCTGTCCGGTAGGGCGGTGCTGCCCGGGGTGGCCGAGCCCGCGCTGATCGCGGCGAGGATGGGCATCGACGCCGTGCCGGCCAGCAGCGCGACGGTGAGCAGGTAACCGCGGGAGGGGCCACCGGCGCCGGGAGCCCGGTGGACACCGACCACCCGGCGGTAGCCGCCAGCCGACCGGTGTCGACCAAGCGCTGGTGTGCCGGGACCGTCACCTGGCTCGTACACCGCACACCCCTAGTCGTCGGCCGTCGGAGGACATGAATGGACGCCGCCAGGGGGCAAAAACCCGACAAATGACCTGGTAGGGCGCGATCCTGCGGGAATCAGCCTCGCGCAGTCACACTGCGTCAGCCAACCCCCACAGCGTGTCGACACGCGATGCTGCCCGAACGGTGACGAATCGTGCCGCAACGCATGGGAGACGTGGGCCGGCATGATGGCGACAAACGGCGTCAAAGCGTGGGCGGCCGCATTGCGGGGGCAGGCGTACTGTGGGCGCGCTCACCTGCTCTGCGAATATGGAGCACGACGGCAACGCAGCCGTGACCTCCGCGCACCCTCGCGGCAGGCGCGGCCCGGCGCCGGCGCTCCCGATCCGGGTTCGGCCAGAACCCGGATCACGCCGTGCGGCAACCCCCACCGGGGCTAGGCGCGGCCGCCAGGAACCGGTCCGGCAGCAGCCGGGCAGGCGCACGAGTTGCGCGGCCGGGTGACCCCCCGGTGCCGACGCAGACACGACAGGGAGAGACCGATGGCAAAGGGCGACCCCGGGGGCACCACCCGCAGCAGGCGGGCTGCATCCCGCTCCAGGAAGGGCGCGGCCGGCGACCCCGCGCTGGTGCAGCTACTCACTCCCGAAGGCGAGCGGATCGACAGCGCCACCGGGCCGGACGGCACCGAGTACCGCGTCGACTTCACCGACGAGGAGTACCGCGGTCTCTACCGCGACCTGGTGCTGGTCCGGAAGTTGGACGCCGAGGCGACAGCTCTCCAGCGTCAGGGCGAGCTGGGCCTCTGGGCCAGCCTGCTCGGCCAGGAAGCCGCCCAGGTCGGCTCCGGGCGGGCGCTGCGTACCCAGGACATGGCCTTCCCGACCTACCGGGAGCACGGCGTCCTCTACTGCCGGGGCATCGACCCGATCATGCCGCTCGGCCTGTTCCGCGGCGTCGACCAGGGCGGCTGGGACCCGAACGAGTTCAAGTTCAACATGTACACCATCGTCATCGGGGCGCAGACCCTGCACGCCACCGGCTACGCGATGGGGATCACCATCGACGGCAAGACCGGCACCGACGACGGCGAGGCGGCGATCGCCTACTTCGGCGACGGCGCCACCAGCCAGGGCGACGTGAACGAGGCGTTCGTCTGGGCCAGCGTCTTCAACGCGCCGCTGGTCTTCTTCTGCCAGAACAACCAGTACGCGATCTCCGAGCCGCTGGAGCGCCAGACCCGTGTCCCGCTCTACCAGCGGGCCGCCGGCTTCGGCTTCCCCGGCGTACGGGTGGACGGCAACGACGTGCTCGCCACGTACGCGGTCACCCGCACCGCGCTGGACAACGCCCGCCTCGGGCAGGGCCCGAGCCTGATCGAGGCGTACACCTACCGGATGGGTGCGCACACCACCTCCGACGACCCGACCCGCTACCGCATCGCCAGCGAGGTCGAGGCGTGGCAGGCCAAGGACCCGATCGCCCGGGTCAAGGCCTTCCTGGAGAAGCAGCAGATCGCCGACGCGGACTTCTTCGCCGAGGTCGACGAGCAGGCCCGCCGCGAGTCGGTGCACTTGCGCGAGCGGGTGCTCGAGATGCCGAACCCGGAGCCGGTGACGATGTTCGACCACGTCTACCCCAACGGGTCTCCGCTGCTCGACGAGCAGCGCGCGAAGTTCAGCCGCTACATGGAGTCGTTCGAGGGGAGCGCCCACTGATGGCCACGGAGACGCTCACCATCGGCAAGGCCCTCAACACCGGTCTGCGCCGCGCCCTGGAGAACGACCCCAAGGTCGTCATCATGGGCGAGGACGTCGGCAAGCTCGGCGGCGTCTTCCGGATCACCGACGGCCTCCAGAAGGACTTCGGCGACCAGCGGGTGATCGACACCCCGTTGGCCGAGTCCGGCATCATCGGCACCGCTGTCGGTCTGGCCATCCGCGGCTACCGGCCGGTCTGCGAGATCCAGTTCGACGGCTTCGTCTACCCCGCGTACGACCAGATCGTGTCGCAGGTGGCGAAGATGCACTACCGCTCGGGCGGCAGGCTCAGCATCCCCATGGTGATCCGGATCCCGTTCGGCGGCGGCATCGGCGCGGTCGAGCACCACTCCGAGTCGCCGGAGGCGTACTTCGCGCACACCGCCGGCCTGAAGGTGGTGACCTGCTCCAACCCGCAGGACGCGTACGTGATGATCCAGCAGGCCATCGCCTCGGACGACCCGATCGTCTTCCTGGAGCCCAAGCGGCGCTACTGGGAGAAGGGCCAGGTCGACCTGGACGCGCCGCTGTCCGACGCGTACCCCCTGCACTCGGCCCGGGTCGTGCGGCCCGGCACCGACGTCACCGTGCTGGCCTACGGCCCAATGGTGCGGACCTGCCTGGATGCGGCGACCGCCGCCGCCGAGGACGGCCGGGAGCTGGAGGTCATCGACCTGCGCTCGCTCTCGCCGCTGGACCTGACCGCGGCGTACGAGTCGGTGAAGCGCACCGGTCGGGTGGTCGTGGTGCACGAGGCGCCGTCCAACATCGGCCTCGGCGCCGAGTTGGCCGCCCGGATCACCGAGGAGTGCTTCTACTCCCTGGAGTCGCCCGTGCTGCGGGTGACCGGCTTCGACACCCCCTACCCGGCCGCCCGGGTGGAGGAGGAGTACCTGCCCGATCTCGACCGGGTGCTCGACGCCGTCGACCGCACCTTCGGCTGGTGAGCGACATGTCCCGGATCAAGACGTTCAACCTGCCCGACCTGGGCGAAGGGCTGACCGAGGGCGAGATCCTGGCCTGGCTGGTCAAGGTCGGCGACACCATCGAGCTGAACCAGCCGATCGTCGAGGTGGAGACGGCGAAGGCGGCCGTGGAGATCCCGGCGAAGTGGGCCGGCCAGGTCCAGGCGATCCACCACCCGGAGGGCACCACTGTCGAGGTCGGTACGCCGATCATCGCGATCGACACCGACCCGGGTGCCGGGCCGCTGGAGGCGCCGTCGACCACGGCCACGCCGAGCGGTGATTTGCCCACCCCGTCGGCGGCCTCGCTGGCGGCGGTGGAGGTGGCACCGGCCGAGGGCATGATCGAGCCCGGCCTGATCGGCGGTGCGGCCCCGGGCGGGCGGACAGCGGTCCTGGTCGGCTACGGCCCCCGCACGACTGCCGCAAAGCGTCGTCCGCGCAAGGGCGGCGTCCCGGCGCAGGCCACGGCTCCCACCCCTGCTGGGGTCGATCATGCAGTTGTGGCGGGTGACAAACCAGCTGCCACCTCCACAAGTCCGGCGGCACAAGTCCATGATCGACGCAATGGGGCGAGCGGCGGGGCGGTGTTGGCGAAGCCGCCGGTGCGCAAGCTCGCCAAGGATCTCGGGGTCGACCTTGGCACGTTGACCGGGTCGGGGCCGCTCGGCTCGATCACCCGGGAGGACGTGCAGCAGGCCGCGAGCGGTGCCGTGGCGGCGGCGGAGCCGATCACGGTGACGTCGGCGGCCACCAGCGCCGCGAGCTTCGGCACGGACCGGGAGCAGCGCATCCCGGTCAAGGGCGTCCGCAAGCTGACCGCCGAGAACATGTCCCGCTCGGCGTTCACCGCCCCGCACGTGACGGAGTTCCTGACCGTCGACGTGACCCGGGCGATGAAGGCCCTGGACCGGCTGCGCGGCCGGCGGGAGTGGCGCGACGTACGGGTCTCGCCGCTGCTGCTGGTGGCGAAGGCGGTGCTGCTGGCGGTGCAACGGCACCCGATGGTCAACTCGACCTGGGCCGGCGACGAGATCGTGGTCAAGGAGTACGTCAACCTTGGCATCGCGGCGGCCACCGAGCGCGGTCTGATCGTGCCCAACGTCAAGGACGCCGGCCGACTCTCGCTGCGGGAGTTGGCGGACGCGCTGACCGACCTGGTGCAGACGGCGAAGTCCGGCCGCACCTCGCCGGCGGCCATGTCCGGCGGCACCCTGACCATCACCAACGTCGGCGTGTTCGGGGTGGACACCGGCACACCGATCCTGCCGCCGGGTGAGTCCGCGATCCTGGCCTTCGGCGCGGTGCGGGAGATGCCCTGGGTACACAAGGGCAAGGTCAAGGTTCGCCAGGTCACCACGCTGGGGCTGAGCTTCGACCACCGGATCATCGACGGTGAGCTGGGCTCGAAGTTCCTGCGGGACGTCGGCGACTTCCTCGCGGATCCGGAGGCGGCGCTGCTCGCCTGGACCTGATCGTTTCGAACGCCAGCCACGGCCGGTGTGCCACGGGTTAACGCCCGGCACACCGGCCGTGTCCATTGGGCGACGGAACCGTCGGTCAGACGGCCTGTTGACCTTTGATTGTTAGGCAGGTGTCTCAGCTCACCTAATAATCGATGGAATTTCGCCGGCTTCTGTTGTTGAATAGATGCATCAGGGGCTGACAACCGAATAGCTAGGGGGACCCACCAATGAGCATGATCGAGCGAATCCGCAACCACCGCGACGCGACCCGCCGCGCCCGTGCCATCGAGCACGCGCTGCGCTCGGCGAACTCGCCGGCGGTTCGCGAGGAGATCCTCGTCATCGCCCAGCGTCACATGAGCTGACGCTCCACGACATTCCTCACCTCCTCCAGATCGATGGCCCACCCGGCCCACCGGGTGGGCCATCGGCGTTTCCCAACCACCACCACCGGGATTCCGCCCTGCCGCAGCGCCCGGTACGGTGGGCTTCGGTCGCCGCCCGCCGACCCGGCAGAGGCCGAGCCGACAGAAACTGCTCGACATCAACCGGCCACGGTGAGTGACGACCAGTGCTCCTTGGACGTGTCGTGCCACCACCCGATACCGTGCGGGGAGCCGGCACAGCGGTACGCCGGTGACGCCGGCAGCCACGCCGAGGAGACCGATCGGCACCGGCGAGCCGACATGTGATGGAGGAGGCGCACCCATGACGTCCGAGGGCCCGCACCGACCCGGCCAAGAGCCGGACGAGGTGTCGCCGGGCGCCGGCGGACCGGCGCCGTACGGCGACCGCCCGGCACAGCCGGACAACGGCCAGAACGCCGCCGGCCCCGACCTGGGCTGGGCACCCCCGCCCCCGACGCGGCCCAACCCGTCGGCGCCGGCATGGGCGACCCAGTCCGAGCAGCCGTCGGCCCCCGCCTGGGGTGCCGCCGCCGCTGGGCAGCCCAACGACCCGGCGCAGCCCGCCTGGGCCGCCGGCGGTGGCGCGAGCGAGCCGCCGCAGCAGCAGCCCGGCACGTGGCCCGGCAACGACGGCGCGCCAGCTCCGGCACAGCCCGACCCCTGGGCCGCGCAGCAGCAGGGCTGGACGCCCGCCGAGCAGGGCGCACCCGCCCCGACCTGGACCCCGAACGCCCCCGCAGAGCAGCCGGACTGGGTGCAGGCCCAGCCAGCCGCACGGGGTGCCGCGCAGGTTCCCCCGGCCACCGCCGCCTGGCCCGCCCAGGAGGACCGGGCCAGCGGTTGGGGCGGCGCGGCGCAGGCCAGCCCGCCCGCCGCTGACTGGCGGGCGACCGAATCTCCGCAATCCGATGCACCGCAGGCCGCCGGCTGGTCCGGCGGCGCCCAGCAGGACCAGGCCGCTGGCAATGGCGGCTGGCCCGCCACCGGCGCCGCGCGTGACGACCAGCCGGTGTGGACGCCGGCGGAGCAGTCGCCACCGACCTGGGGTCAGCCCGCCGAAGCGACCGAGCAGCCCGCCCCCGGCTGGGGTCAGGCCGCCCAGCCGAACCCGGCCCGTGGCGCGGCCCAGGTGCCGGCCCCGACGACGAACTGGCCCGCACAGGACGATCCGGCCAACTCCGGCGGGTGGGCCGCGCAGCAGCAGCAGGCGCAGCCCGCCGGGTGGAACGACGGCAACGACGCGCGGCAGGACCAGCCCGCGCAGCCGGCCGCCTGGGGCGAGGCAGAGGGCCGTCCGCAGCAGCCCGACTGGGTGCTCTCGCAACCGGAGCAGCCGACCGAGCGGCCGGAGCAGGCAGGGTGGACCCCGGCGGAGCCGAGCAACCTCCCCGCCCGGGCCAGCGCCAGCGTGCCCACCAGCGGTGGCGCGCCCAACTGGGCCGCCGGCCCGGACAACGCCGCCCAGGGCAACTCCGGCGGCGTGCCGGAGGTCGAGCCGTGGGCCCCCGGTGAGGTGTGGGGTCGCGCGGAGGCCGAAGCTTCCGCCCAGTCCCGCGGCGGTTGGGAGGCGGACCGAGGCGACGAGGCACCGTCCTACCAGCCCGGGCCCGCGCCGGGCATCTCGCCGGCGAACGCGGTGCCGCTGCCCCCGCAGGAGCAGCGCGTCCCGGGTGCCAGCCTGGCTGCCGCCCCGCCGTCCGACTACGCGCCGCAGGCCCAGTTCGCTCCGATCCCCGAGCAGCCCGCCTACGAGACCCCGGACGCCGCCGCGCAGTACGGTGGCCGCCCCGAGGACGTCTCCGCGAGCGGCGCTGTGGTGCCCGCCCCGCGTACCTCTCCGGAGTCCGGAGCGGGCCGCGCGGTCGTACCGGTGTCGGACGCCGAGTCGGCAGCCGGCGCAGCGGCCCGGGCCACGGCGAGCGCTTCGGTGCCGCTGGCCAGCCGGGTGATGCCCCCGACCGACCAGGCCATCCGACCGACCGGCACGGCCACCCCGCAACCCCGGGTGTACGGCCGTCCGGCACGATCGGAGCCGGAGGCCGAGCCGGAGCCGGAGGCGTTCCAGGGCGACTCGGGCGCCGACCGCCAGGGTGCTCCGGAGTGGCAGAACGACGCGCCACGGCAGGCCACGCCCGACTGGCAGCACGAGGGGCAGCGGCAGCAGTCCGCACCCGACTGGCAGAACGACGCGCAGCGGCAGGCTGGGCCCGGCTGGGGCGGCGAGTCCCCGGCCGATCCGCGCTTCGACGACCGGCAGCCCGCACCGAACGCGTTCAACGAGGCCCCGTCGGCACCGCCGGCGTTCCCGCCCGGTGTGCCGTCCTTCGTCGACGCCCCGGGCAACAACAGGCCGGTGAACGGCACCCGCCCGCACTCCGGTGCCGAACCGCCGGCGGACCAGTTCGGCGGCCCCGGGGCGCCTGCCACCGGCACCGCGAACGGAACGGCGACCTTCGGTGCGCCGAACTTCGGTGGCCCGGGCTCCGGGCCGGCGACCGAACCGGTGCCGGGCAGCGGCTTCCCGCCGTCGTTCCCGCCACCGCCGCAGTCCGCGCCGTCCTGGGGCCAGGAGACCGGCCAGGGGGACCAGGGCCGGTTCGACGCGTTCAAGCCGGACGCCGACGAGCCGAAGGTGGAGCCACCGACGCCGAAGGTGCGCAACGGCCGGGTGCTGGCCGCGGTGCTGATCGCCGCGATGCTCATCCTGGCGGTGCCACTCGGCCTGCTGCTGCTGCTCGGCAAGGTCGGCGGGAACGACACGCCAACCTTCGACCCGGCGGTCGGCACCTGCGTGAAGCAGTCCGGGCAGGGCGGCGCCTCGGCGGCGGACTGCGGCGAGGCGGGCGCGTTCACGATCGTCTCGAAGGTGGACGCCAAGGAGAAGTGCACCGACACGACGCAGCCCCACGTGGTGCTGCCGGGTGAGGGCACCAACCGGGTGCTCTGCCTGAAGCCGGCCACGAAGTAGCTGCACCGACGGCGGGGTCACGGGCAACCGTGACCCCGCCGTCGTCGTACCCGCAGGTGGTACCGAATCTCGCCCCCTCCGGCCGGACGCGGGCCGATGGTCAGGCACGATGGGTGCATGAGCGCACGAGTACGGGCTCCCGAACTGCGCGGTCGGGGCTGGCTGAACACCGGTGGACGCGACCTCAAGCTCGCCGACCTTCGCGGCAAGATCGTCATTGCGGATTTCTGGACGTTCTGCTGTATCAACTGCCTGCACGTGCTCGATGAGCTGCGCCCGCTGGAGGAGAAGTACGGCGACGTGCTCGTCGTGATCGGCGTGCACTCGCCGAAGTTCGAGCACGAGAAGGACGCCGACGCGCTCGCCGCCGCGGTGGAGCGGTACGGGGTGCACCACCCCGTACTCGACGATCCTGAGCTGGACATGTGGCAGCAGTACGCGGCCCGGGCCTGGCCGACCCTGTCGGTGATCGACCCCGAGGGTTACGTGGTGGCCACCATGGCCGGCGAGGGGCACGCCGAGGGGCTGGCCCGACTGATCGACGAGTTGATCGCCACCCACGAGGCCAAGGGCACCCTGCACCGGGGGAACGGCCCGTACGTCCCGCCGCCGGCACCGGAGACCGCGCTGCGCTTCCCGGGTAAGGCGGTGCTGCTGCCGAACGGCAACCTGCTGGTCTCGGACTCGGCCCGGCACTCCCTGGTCGAGATCGACCCGGACGGCGAGACGCCGGTGCGTCGGATCGGCTCGGGCGAGCGCGGCCGGGCGGACGGACCGGCCGCCGCGGCGACGTTCTCCGAGCCGCAGGGGGTGTGTCTGCTGCCCACGCACGTCGCCGAGGTGGCCGGTTACGACCTGGTGGTGGCCGACACGGTCAACCACCTGCTGCGCGGCGTACGGCTGGAGTCCGGCGAGGTGGTCACCGTGGCCGGCAGTGGGCGGCAGTGGCGCGCCGAGGTCGACGACCACGCCCACGACGCGTTCGCCGTGGACCTCTCCTCCCCGTGGGACCTGGCCTGGTACGACGACAAGCTGATCGTCGCGATGGCCGGCATCCACCAGCTCTGGTGGTTCGACCCGATCAAGCGGACCGCCGGCATGTACGCCGGCACCACAGTGGAGGCGTTGCGCGACGGTCCGGCGGCCGAGGCGTGGATGGCCCAGCCGTCGGGGCTCTCCACCTCCGCCGACGGCACCCGGCTCTGGGTGGCCGACAGCGAGTCCAGCGCCGTCCGGTACGTCGAGAACGGTGTGCTGGGCACCGCCGTCGGGCAGGGCCTGTTCGACTTCGGGCACGTGGACGGTCCGGCGGAGTCGGCGCTGCTCCAGCACCCGCTCGGCGTGTGCGCGCTGCCGGACGGCTCGGTGCTGATCGCGGACACGTACAACGGCGCGGTACGCCGCTTCGACCCGGCCAGCAACCAGGTCTCCACCGTCGCGGACGGGCTGGCGGAGCCGAGCGACCTGGTGCTCACCCCGTCCGGTGAGGTGCTGGTGGTGGAGTCCGCCGCGCACCGGTTGACCCGGCTCGCCCCCGGTGCCCTGTCGGCGGCGGGTGCCAGCACGGTGGACGGGCCTCGGCACCGCACCGAGCGCAAGCCGACCGACCTCGCCGCCGGCGAGGTCACCCTGGAGATCGTCTTCACCCCGGCGCCGGGGCAGAAGCTTGACGAGACATACGGGCCGTCGACCCGGCTGGTGGTCTCCGCGTCCCCGCCGGAGCTGCTGGTGGACGGTGCCGGCACGGGCACCGAACTGTCCCGCCGGCTGGTGCTCAACGGCGAGGTTACCGCGGGGGTGCTTCAGGTGACCGCGCAGGCGGCGACCTGTGACGCGGACGTCGAGCACGCGGCGTGCCACCTGACCCGGCAGGACTGGGGCGTACCGGTCCGGGTGGTGGACGGCGGCGTGACCCGGCTGCCGCTGGTGCTTCGCGGCCTGGACGCCTGACGTGGCCGGCTGGGCCCCTCCGGTCAGGCGAAGGGGGCCAGTGTGATGTCGGCGTCGATCAGGGTGGCGCGGACGAGTTCGGCGGCGGAGACCGCGCCCGGGGTGTCGCCGTGCACGCAGATCGAGTCGACCGAGCAGGGGATGACGGTGCCGTCGACCGCCACCACGCTGCGTTCGGTGGCCATCCGCGCCGCCCGTTCGGCGACCTGCTCGGGGTCGGTGATCACCGCGCCCGGGGTGCCGCGCGGCACCAGCGCCCCGTTGGGCAGGTAGGCGCGGTCGGCGAACGCCTCGGCAACCACCGGCAGGCCCGCGCCCACGGCGAGTTGAGCGAGCGTCGAGCCGGGAAGGCAGAGTACGGGCATCTCGGGGTCGTAACCGCTCACGGCGGCGACCACCGCCGCCGCCTGGGACTCGTCGGTGCTGGCCGCGTGGTAGAGCGCGCCGTGCGGCTTGAGGTAGCGGACCCGGGTGCGGAACAACCGGCAGAACGCGTCCAGCGCCCCCAACTGGTAGGTCACCTCGTCGCGTAGCTCGGCGAAGTCGTACGCGATGTGCCGCCGGCCGAAGCCGGCCAGGTCCCGGTAGCCGACCTGCGCGCCCACCGCGACCCCACGGCGCGCGGCGCCCTCGCAGACCCGCCGCATGGTGGACGGGTCGCCGCCGTGGAAGCCGCAGGCGACGTTGGCGGAGGTGACGAGGCCCAGCAGCGCCTCGTCGTCGCCGAGTCGCCAGATGCCGAATCCCTCGCCCAGGTCAGCGTTGAGGTCCATGGAATCTGACGGTAGTACCTGGCCGGGCCTGCGCGAGCGGGGTCACGTCGGTGACCACCCCGATGACGGGGTATCCACCGGTGGTCGGATGGTCCGCGAGGAAGATCAGGGGTTGTCCGTCCGCCGGCACCTGCACCGCGCCGAGCACGATGCCCTCGCTGGGGAGTTCGCCGGCCACCGCGCGGGGCAGCGCCGCGCCGGCGAGCCGCGCGCCGACCCGGTTGCTCACCGGGCTGATGGTGTACGCGCTGCCGAAGAGCCGGTCGAACGCGGTCGGCGTGAACCAGTCCTCGCGAGGACCGGGGCCCAACGTCAGGTGCAGCTCTTCAGGCGGCGTGGGGCACACGGTCAGGTCCACCGGCGCGGGGGTGCCGACCGGATCACCGAGCGGCAACAGGTCACCGTCCCGCAGCCGGGGCGGGCCGAGCCCGGAGAGGGTGTCGGTGGCCCGGCTACCGAGCACCGGTGACACGTCGATGCCGCCCGCCACCGCCAGCCAACTCCGTACGCCCCGTCGGGCGGGACCGATCCGCAGCACCGTCCCGGCCGGCACGGTGAGCGGGCGCCCGGTGTCACCGGGTCGAGCACCCGCCTGGACGGGGACCTCGGCTCCGGTGACCGCCACCGTGGCGGCCCGGGTCAACCGCAGGGTGCAGCCGGTCAGGGTGATCTCCAGGCCAGCCGCGTGCTCCGGATTGCCGACCAGTCGATTGGCCAACCGCAGGGCACCCGGGTCGAGGGCGCCGGACCGGGGTACGCCCAGGTGTGCCCAGCCGGGCCGGCCCAGGTCCTGCACTGTGGTGAGCGCACCGGCGCGGAGCACCTCGATGGTGGCCGGGTGGGTCACGCCACCACCATCCGGACCGTGGTGCCCGGACCGAGTCGGGCCGGCGGGTCGGTGGCCACGTCGAACAGCACCAGGTCGGTCCGACCGACCAGCAACCAGCCGCCCGGGGAAGCGCCCGGGTAGATGCCGGCGTACGGGCCGGCCAACGCGACCGAGCCGGCCGGCACCCGGGGACGGGGCGTGGGCAGCCGGGGCAGCGCCAACTCGGCGGGCAGCCCGGTCAGGTAGGGGAATCCGGGAGCAAAGCCGCAGAAGGCGACCCGGAACCGGGTGCGGGTCAACCGGTGCCGCACTGCCGGCACGTCCACGCCCCAGTGCTCCGCCACGGCCGGCAGGTCCGTCCCGTCGAAGGTGACCGGTACGACGACGTCCGCCGCGTCGTCGGCCCTGTCCCCGGCCCTGTCCTCGGCTGTGGCGTCGTGGTCTTGGGCATGGGCTTTGGCGTCGGTCCGGTGCGGGCGGGTGATCGCGGCGGTGACGGCGGACGTCCATCGGGTCAGCTGCTCGGCCGTGGCGGTCGGGTCGGGCAGGCCGTCGAGCAGCACGGTCCGGGCCGCCGGCACGATCTCCACGGCGATCAGGTCGCCCTGCTCCCGACGCCGCCACAGCTCGGCCCGCCACGCTTCGACAAACGCCGTCTCCGGGATGTCGGCCACGGCTTCGGGGGTGTCGGCGGGGGCGGTGCAGTCGAGTAGCAGGGCGTGCGCCCCGACGGGTCGGATCCGCATCCGCTCATCCTCGCCGATGTCGAGTCGATCCGGTGTTCACGGTGACGGTGCCGGGTGTCACCAACGCCACTACTGAAAAGTAACCTACGGTGCCGTAACCTGAGTGGGTGACCACCTCCGCCCCGCTTCGCCTGAAGCCGGTCGACATCGGTAAGCCCCGGATGCGCGGCTGGCTGCACACGTACGCCTTCTTCGTCGCCGTGGTTTGCGGCATCGTGCTCTGCTCGATCGCCGCCACCCGCCCGGGGTGGGCACCCCTGGTGAGCTGCCTCATCTACAGCCTGACGGTCTGCGGGCTCTTCGGCACGAGCGCGTTGTACCACCGTCGCGTGTGGTCAGAGCGCGGCTACCAGGTGATGCGCCGGATGGACCACTCGATGATCTTCGTGTTCATCGCCGGCACGTACACACCGCTCTGCGCGATGCTGCTCGCGCTCCGGCCGGCCACCGTGATGCTGGCCCTGGTCTGGGGCGGCGCCCTGGCCGGCGTGGCGGTCAAGGTGATCTGGCCGCACGCGCCGCGCTGGGTGTCCGCGCCGCTCTACCTGGCGCTGGGCTGGGTGGCGGTGGCCATGCTGCCGGAGATCCTGCACGGGGGCGGCGTCGCAGCGCTGGTGCTGCTGGTCGTCGGCGGCGCTATCTACAGCGTCGGCGCGGTCTTCTACGCGTTGCGCCGACCCAATCCGTGGCCGACCGTCTTCGGCCACCACGAGTTCTTCCACGCCTGCACGCTGCTCGCCGCGCTCTGTCATCACATCGCGATCTACTTCGCGCTGTTCGCCTGACCCGACCGGCCCGGTCGTAGGGCGCGGCACGAAACGGCCACGGCGCAGGCACGGCCCGAACCGCCACGACCCAGGCGGCCCGGCGAACCACCCCGGCGCGAACCCACCCCGGCGCGAACCCACCCCGGCGCGAACCCACCCCGGCGCGAACGCAGCCCGGCGCAAACGCAGCCCGGCCTCCTGGTCCCGGCAACGCCACTCGGCGAGAACGCCACGACTACATCCATGATCGTGCTCGATCATTGATGTAGTGGCCTCGCTCGCACCCGAAAGCCCTACTTCCTGGATCGAGCACGATCTTCGGCCGGTCACCGCTCTGGGATCGGGACCCGAACCTCAAGACACGAGCGGGGCGCAGACGCGAGCCGGGGCCCCGCGACGCTGCGGGACCCCGGAGTGTGCGGGCGAGGATCAGACCGGTCGGCCCGGCCGACGCACCTCGCGGTACTCCTGCACGACCTGGTTGTCCTGGACCGGCACGACCCGGTCGGCCACCACGCGCTCCTCGCGTACCGGCGCGGCCACCACCGGGCGGCGGCGGCTGTTCCAGAAGTAGAGGGTGGCGAGCAGGCCGGCGACGCCGGCGAGCATCAGCACCCAGCCGACCACGGCCAGGTCCAGCCAGCCCAGGTCGGCCTCCACTGCGAACGCGAAGATCGCGCCTAATGCGATCAAGAAGATGCTGCCACCAATGCCCATGTCTCGCTCCTCGGCTCTAACCTGGCGTACGTCGCGCCGCGGCCGTCGGTAGGGGTGCGGCATCCATCGACTTACCCAGGCACGGAGATCGCCAATCGGGCAAGCTGGGTGCATGACGGACGTCGACCCCGACACACGGACACTGGTGTTGCTGCGGCACGCGAAGGCCGAGCAGGGCAGCGACGCGGCGGACGACGCGGAGCGGCCGCTGAGCGCACGCGGGAACGCCGACGCGGCTGCGGCTGGGGCCTGGTTGGCGCACCATGGGCTGCTGCCCGACGTGGTGATCTGCTCGACCGCCCGACGCACGCGGCAGACCTGGCATCAGGTGGCGATGGGGATGACCGGTTCACCGCCGGAGGGTGGCCCGACCGGCCCTCGCCCGACCGTCCGTTATGAGCCGGGTGCGTACGACGCGCATCCCGAAGAGTTGTTGTCGCTGGTCCGCACGGTGGACCCGACGGCCCGAACGGCGTTGCTCATTGCCCACAATCCGGGCATCTCGCTGCTCTCCGCGCTCCTCGATCCCGAGGGAGTGGACGCCGAGGGTTTGCGCACCGCCGAGCTGGCGGTGCACCGCTGCCCGCCCAGCTGGATGGAGTTGAGCAGGGCCGGAGCGCCGCTCACGGCTCGGCACACCGCACGCGACTGAGCCACCCGCCGGTCCGACGGGTGGCTCAGGGGTACGCGTGTGCGGGGATCAGGACGGCGGCGCGGTTGGTGGCGGCGGGTCCGGCGGTGGCGGCATCATCGCCGTCGGATGAGACAGCCGGTTCTCCTCCACGATGAGGGTCCGAGCCCGCTTGCGCCGGTCCTGCCAGAACCAGACCGTGGTCAGTAGTACGGCCAGCCCGGCCAGGATGAACACCCAGCCGACCGCGCGTACGTCGATCCACCAGACGTTGGCTCTCAGCGCGAAGGTCAGGATCGCGCCGATCGCGATGAGAAAAATGCCGCTTCCTACACCCATGTGCGCTGCACTCCCCCGTGCGGTGGCTCTGGGCGTTCCCTTTCGAGGTCACGCGACGGTTACCCGCCACGCCAGCGGCATACCCGACCGGGCTCGGCCAATACGTGCCGCCGCCCGGGTGAGACGGCGACGGCCGGCGGGGCAGAAGCCCCACCGGCCGTCGCGATGCCGGGTGGTGCGACCCGGAACCGTCAAACCTGTCAGAAGGCCTCCTCCGGGAGGTCCATGATGTCGAGGTCGGCACCCTCGATGATCCGCCGGTCGGCACCGATGCGGGGCAGCACCTCACGGGCGAAGAAGCGGGCGGCGGCCACCTTGCCGGTGTAGAACGCCTTGTCGCTGGCGGAGACCTCGCCGGTCAGCGCCTTCAGCGCCACCTCGGCCTGCCGCTGCAGCAGCCAGCCGACCACCAGGTCGCCGATCGCCAGCAGGAACCGCCGGCTGCTCAGCCCGACCTTGTAGAGGGCGCGGGTGTCGCCGCCCTGCGCCTCGCCCAGCCAGCCGGTCATCACACCGAGGATGTTCTGCACCTCGCCGAGCGCCTTGCCGAGCGCCTGCCGCTCTTCCTTGAGCTGGCCGTTGCCCGCCTCGGAGGAGATGAACTCCTGGATCTCGCCGGCGACCGCCATGAGGGCCTTGCCGTTGTCCCGAACGATCTTGCGGAAGATCAGGTCCAGGCTCTGGATGGCGGTGGTGCCCTCGTACAGGGTGTCGATCTTGGCATCCCGGACGTACTGCTCCAGCGGGTAGTCCTGGAGGAAGCCGGAGCCGCCGAAGGTCTGCAGGGCCTCGTGCCCGAGCATCTCGTACGCCCGCTCCGAACCGACGCCCTTGACCAGCGGCAGCAGCAGGTCATTGACCCGCTTGGCCAGCTTGGTGGCCCTCTCGTCGCCGGCCGCCTCGGCGATGGCGACCTTGTCCTGCCAGGTGGCGGTGTAGAGAACCAGGGCACGCAGGCCCTCGGCGTACGACTTCTGCAGCAGCAGCGAGCGGCGCACGTCCGGGTGGTGGGTGATGGTGACCCGCGGCGCGGTCTTGTCCGCCTGCTGGATCAGGTCGGCGCCCTGCACCCGGTTCTTCGCGTACTCCAGGGCGTTGAGGTAGCCGGTGGAGAGGGTGGCGATGGCCTTGGTGCCGACCAGCATCCGGGCGTATTCAATGATCATGAACATCTGCCGGATGCCGTCGTGCTTGTCGCCCAGCAGCCAGCCCTTGGCCGGTACGCCGTGCTCGCCGAAGGTCAGCTCGCAGGTGTTGGAGACCTTCAGGCCCATCTTGTGCTCGACGTTGGTGGTGTAGACGCCGTTGCGCTCACCCAGCTCGCCGGTGGTCTCGTCGAAGTGGAACTTCGGCACCACGAAGAGCGACAGGCCCTTGGTGCCGGGGCCACCGACGCCCTCCACGCCCACCGGGCGGGCCAGCACGTAGTGCACGATGTTGTCGCTGAGGTCGTGCTCACCCGAGGTGATGAAGCGCTTGACGCCCTCGATGTGCCAGGTGCCGTCCGCCTGCTGGATGGCGCGGGTGCGGCCGGCGCCAACGTCCGAGCCGGCGTCCGGCTCGGTGAGCACCATCGTGGAGCCCCACTGCTTGTCGATGAAGAGCTTGGCCCACTTCTTCTGCCGCTCGGTGCCCTCGACGTGCAGCACGTGTGCGAAGGACGGACCGGACGCGTACATCCAGATCGGGGCGTTCGAGCCGAGCACCAGCTCGGCGAGGGCCCACCAGAGGGCGCGCGGCGCGTTGGTGCCGCCAAGGTGCGGTGGCAGGTCCAGGCGCCAGAACTCGGAGTCCATGAATGCCTGGTAGGACTTCTTGAACGACGCCGGGAGCGGCGCGGTGTGCGTCGCCGGGTCGAACACCGGCGGGTTGCGGTCGCTGTCCGTGTAGCTGGCGGCCAGGTCCTCGCGAGCGAGGCGATCAAGCTCGGAGAGGAAACTGCGGGCGGTGTCGGCGTCGAGTTCGGAGTACGGTTCCTGGCCGAACGCCTGGTCCGCCCCGAAGACCTCGAACAGGTTGAACTCAAGGTCCCGCAGGTTGCTCTTGTAGTGGGTCATGCTCGCTGGCCCCGCTTCCGGACAGGTGTTACCGATCAGTAACCCCGACTGTATTACTCGCGGGTAGGCAGCGACAAGCGGATCACCCAAGTGACGGCGATTACACACCTGCGGGCGCGGTCGGCCGGCTCAGCTCTCGGCGGCGCCGACCTCCCAGCTCGGGACCGCGACGGCCGCGCCGGTACGGGCACCGACGTACTCCATCAGGACCAGCGCGATGTCGTCGTCGAGCCGACCGTGCACCCACTCGACCAGGGCGGTCTCCAGCGATGCCAGCCCGTCGGCGACCGTGCCGTGGCCGAGCAGTCGCCAGGCCCGGTCCGCGGTGGGGAAGAATTCGCCGTCCCGTCGCGCCTCGCCGAGACCGTCGGTGAACAGCAGCAGCCGGTCCCCGGGCTCCAGGCGTTCGACCCGGGGGCGAACCACCGGCATGAACCCGAGCGGAGGCGCCGGGGCCGGCGGTTCCAGCGGGATCACCGCACCCCGGCGTAGCAGCAGCGGTGGCGGATGCCCGCAGTTGACGATCGTGAGGGTGCCACCACGCTCCTCGACCAGCGCCGCCGTGACGAAGTCCTCGTCGCCGACGTTGCGGGCCACCGCGCGGTCCAGGTCGGCGACGACGGCCCGCAGGTCGGCACGCTCGTACGCCACGTGCCGGTAGGAACCGAGGACGATGCTGGCCAGCCGGACCGCGTCCAGGCCCTTGCCTCGCACGTCTCCGATGATCATGCGGACGCCGTAGGGCGTGTCGATCGCCTCGTACAGGTCGCCGCCGATCTCGGCCGTCGCCGTGGAGGAGATGTAGCGTCCCGCGACCGACAGCGTGCCGACCTGCGGCCCGAGCGGGCGCAACACCGCCTGCTGGGCCACCGAGGCGAGCTTGGTCAACTCCACGATCCGCTCGGCCTGCCGCTGGCGAACCCACGCCACCGCCACGGCCATCCCGGTGACGAGCGCGACCGCGACGACGTCGACCGAGGTGACCAACGAGACCTTCGGCGCGACCAGCGCGAAGCCGATGCCGATCACTGTCGCCGCGACGCCCACCCCCAGGACCACCAGCCAGGACGCCAGGGCGGCGGCGAGAACCGGCGCGGCCGCCAGGAGTGCGACGTAGTGCACCTTGCGGCCGTCCGCCGCCTCCACCGCCGACACGATCGCGAGCAGAACGAGGGCCGCGCCGAGGCCGGCGCGGGATCCGGGGCTCAGCGGGCGACGGCCCGACTGGAGGAGTCGCGTGGGTACGAGGGACAGTTTGCCTGATCCACGTGAACCGGTGAATGAACCTGACCCGTCGTCCGAGGAGGTTCTGTCCGGCCGGCCCAGTCGTCCAGCCGAATCGACGTCGCCGGTCCCGCTCAGCCGAGAACCTCGTAGCGGACGGTGAGCGCGCCCACGTCGACCGAGGCGATGCTGGCGAAGGCGGCCCGGGAGAGGTCCAGGCAGCGACCGTCGATGAACGGGCCGCGGTCGTTGATCCGCACCGTCACCGACTTGCCGTTGGCCGGGTTGGTCACCCGGACCTTGGTGTTGAACGGCAGTGTCTTGTGCGCAGCGGTCAGCGCGTTGGGGTTGAACGACTCGCCGTTGGCGGTGAGCTGCCCGTCGGAGTAGAACGAGGCGCCGCACGAACCGCTCTCCAGCACCTTCGCCGCGGCCGTGGTCTTCTTGACGGTCGGCTTCGGCTTCGGCTTCGGCGACGAGGTGCGCTCCTTGCCCCGGGAGGCGGCCTGCTGCGACCGGGTCGCCGACGGGCTGGCGGTCACGCTGGGCGAGGCGCTGACGCTCGGGGTGACGGCCGGGGAGCTGGGGGTGAGGCTGCTCGCGGCGGTGGTCGGGGTGAGGTCGAGAGCTACCTGCCCGGACTGGTCGGAGCCGGAGACCAACTGCACGGCGCTTACCGTGCCTCCGACGGCGAGGGCGACGCCGACCGCCGCGGTGGCCACGATGCCCGCCGGGGAGGAGAAGATGCGGGTACGGGAGTGCTTGCCTGCCACCGGCCCGGTCCTTTCGTCGTCTGAACAAACCGGGTCGGACCGTAACGAGAGAAGCACTTCCGAAGTCAACGTGATCATGGTGGTATGCCCGTATTTACCCAGATACGTGTAGCCGATCATCCGACCCGGGGTGGGCCGGGTGGCCCGGGTGCCGCCACGCCCGCCGCCCGTGCCGCAGGATGAGCGGATGCCCGCCGATCTGACCGAACGCCTGGCCGCCCTTTTCCAGTGGATCGACCCCGGCCCGGGCACCAGCCACCTGGTCAGCGACATCTCCGGTTGGTGGCGGGACCCGGCGGTGCTGGCCGAGCTGGGGCCGGCCCTGGTGGCGCCGCACCGGGCCGCCCGGCCCACTGTGGTGCTCGCGCCGGCCGTCACCGGGCTGCTGCTCGGGCCGTTGGCCGCCACCGCCCTCGGGGTCGGCTTCGTGGCCGCCCACAAGCCCGGTGACGGGCGGCTGCCGGCCGGGCCACTCACCTGGGCGCAGAGCCCACCGGACTACCGGGGCCGACGGGTGGACCTCGCCGTACGGGACCGACACCTCGGCCCCGACGACCGGGTGCTGGTGGTGGACGACTGGGTGCGTACCGGCGCGCAGCTACGCGCCCTCTACGACATCTGCGCCGCGCGGGGCGCAGAGGTGCTGGGCACCGCAGTGGTGGCCGTGGACTGCCCGCCCGAGGTCGCGGCCGACCTACGGATCACCGGCCTGATCGGCGCCGCGGATCTGCCCTCTTGACCTGAAGCGAGGTTCAGCACCGACGATCGGCGGATGAGCGACGGAGTTCTCGACGAGGCGTACGAGCGGCTGCACCGCACCGGTCCCGAATATCAGGGCTGGCTGTCCAACCACGGGCCGATGGCCGTCGAGGCGTTGGTCCGACACGGGCACCCGCACCGGGTACACCGTTGGCTCGACGACTACCTCGGCCGCCTCGACGAGTTGCCCCGAGGGCTGCACCCGATCGACGACTGGCGGTCGGCGCTGGGCGATCCGAAGCGCGCCGGCGACTGGCTCGCCTACTTCGACCGGCAACTGCGCGAACACCCGTGGCGTGCGGTGCTCGGCACCTGGTGGCCCCGGCTGCTGCCCGGCATCGCCGCCGGTGCCACGCACGGTGTGATCCGGGTCGGGCACGCCGTACGCGCGCTCGACCCGGACGACGGGAACCGACAGCGGCTCACCGAGTTGGGCCAGGCACTCGGCTACTGGGCGGCCCGCTGGCAGTCGATCCCCGGCACCGACCGGCTGCTCACCGGCGAAACGGACCAGCCGGGCACCGACGACATCGACGTGGCGGCCGCGCTGGCCGGGCTGCCCCGGATCGACGACCAGACCGGCGGCGTCCGGGATCGGCTGGAGCAGTTGCCGGGCGTACCCCGATGGGAGCCGGCACTCGCGACGCTGCGCCCCGTGCGGAGCCCGGCCGAGGCGGAGCGCGGGCTCACCACGCTGGTGCACCGGGCCGCCCTGGACTACCTGCGCTTCGGACACGCCGCGCCGGTCATGCTGGTGCACGCGGTCACCGCGCCGACCGCCGTGCTGCGTACCCTGCCGGCACTGGACCGGGGTCTGTGGGCACCGAGCTTCGCCGCGGCCTGGGCCGCGACGGCGGCCATGACCTCCGTGTACGCCCCGGCCAACGGCATCGCGCCACCGACAGTGACCCCCGCCACGCCGGCGGAGGTCTTCGCCCGCGCGGCCCGTCACGGCGACGAGCACGTGGTCAAGCTGGCAGACGCGATCCTCGACGCGTACGCGACCAGCCCTGACGAGCGGCTCCTCACCGCACCCGGCTACGCCGGCCAACTGATCTGAGCGGGCGACGGGTATTGCGGCGGCGGCCCGGGCCGCCCTGGCCTAGCCTCGGCAGGATGTGGCCTCGGATCGGTGAACTGCGCGCCCTCGCCCTCGGCACCCCCGGTGAGTTGCGGTCAACCCTCAACACCCTGGTGCTGGCCGGTGTGAAGACGGCGACGGCCGGCCGGCTCGCCGAGTACGCGGAAGAAGGCGAGGAGTTGGAGCACGTCGGCGAACGCCTGGCCCTGGTCGACGACGACAACGCACTGGCCGGCGTCGTGGAGATCACCGGAGTCGAGGTGGTCCGCTTCGCCGACGTGCCCTGGGACTTCGCCCACGCCGAGGGCGAGGGCGACCGCTCGATCGAGGAGTGGCGGGCCGGGCACTCGACCTACTGGGCGCGGCTCGGCACGCCGGTCGACGGCGACACCCCGATCGTCTGCCTGCGCTTTCGCCTGGTTTCCGGCGGCGAGGGCGGCGTGGCCAGCGGCGACCTCGGCACCTGACCGGCCGCCCCAGCCGGCTCGGTGCGGCGGCCTCAGCCGCGTAGTTGGGGCAGCAACCGCGTCGCCACGTCCACCAGGATCGCCTCGTCACCGGCGTACCAACTGCTGGCGCGCGGCCAGTGCGTCACCACGTCGGTGAAGCCCAGCTCGGCGGCGCGGCCGACCTGATCGGCGAAGAACTGTGCGCTGCTGAGCGAGAAGACCGGCGCCGCGTCCAGCGAGAGGTAGCGGTCCAGGCTGGCC
Source organism: Micromonospora sp. NPDC127501 (assembly GCF_040302185.1). Taxonomy (NCBI): domain Bacteria; kingdom Bacillati; phylum Actinomycetota; class Actinomycetes; order Micromonosporales; family Micromonosporaceae; genus Micromonospora; species Micromonospora sp. NPDC127501. The sequence goes on from NZ_JBEORJ010000002.1 coordinate 429,162, forward strand.
GGGTCGCGGCCGGCCTCGTCCAGGGTCCGGTCCATTCGCGCGGACAGCGCCGACACGCTGGCCCACCAGCCCGCCAGGTCGTTGTCGTCACCGGTGCCGGTGGTCACCCAGCCCTGCCCGAAGCGGGCCACCAACCGCATCGACCGTGGCCCGTTGGCGGCCACCACGAACGGCACCCGAGGTTGCTGCACGCAGCCGGGGTTGTTGCGGGCATCCACCGCGGCGAACCAGTCGCCACGCCAGGTGGTGCCGTCCTCCCGCAGGATCAGGTCCAACAACTCGGTGAACTCGGCGAACCGGTCGACCCGCTGACGCGGCGGCAGCGTCTCACCACCCAGCACCGCCGAGTCGAAGCCGATGCCACCCGCTCCCAGGCCGAGCAGCAGGCGGCCGGCGGAAACGTCGTCCACGGTGGTGATCTGCCGGGCGAACGCGGCCGGGTGCCGGAAGTTCGGCGACGCCACGAGGGTGCCCAGTCGAACCCGCGAGGTCACCGTGGCGGCCGCGGTCAGCGTGGCCATCGAATCGAACCACGGGCCGTCGACCAGGTCACGCCAACCCAGGTGGTCGTACGTCCAGGCGTGGTCGAAACCCCACTCGTCGACCTGCCGCCAGCGACGCTGCGACTCCGCCCACCGCTGGTCCGGCAGGATCACGATGCCAATCCGCATGATCGCCACCCTAGTCGGGCCGGACATCCGCGCCCTAGCATCACATTCATGCAGGGGACCGGGCCAGCCGTGCGAGCGGCAAGCCTTGCTGACGTGCCGGCGCTGGTGGCGCTGCGCCTGGCGAACGCCGAAGCGCACCTCGCACTCGACCCCGACGTCTACCGCCTGCCGCGGCGCACTGCGGTCATCGCGCACTTCACCGCCGTCCTCAGCGACGCGACCTGCCGGGACGCGGTTCTTGTCGCGGAGCAGGACGGGCAGGTGGTCGGGATGGTCGAGGTGCTGCGCCAGCCCGAACCGCCCGCACACCAGATCCTTCGCCCCGAGCCCTCGGCGCAGATCCACACTGTGGTGCTCGGCGAGGCCCGGGGCAGCGGGGTCGGCTCCGCACTGCTCGTCGCGGCGAACCGATGGGCGGCCGAGCACGGGCTCTCCTACCTGTCGGCCGGTATCCACCACCGGAATGCGAGCGCGGTGCGCTTCTACCGCCGGCACGGCTACGCACCCTCCGGCACCTCGTGGGTCAGGCGATCCGCCGGTTAGGGCGAGCGTCCGGGACACCTTCGCCGACCGGAAGTCGTAGATCCACCGTTGCGGCCAGCCCGTACCCTCCGGGGATGCCCGCCGAAGGACCTGCTGCCCGTGTATCCCCGGATCGCGGGGCGCGTCGGGTCCGCGTGGTCCGCACTGTGGCGTTGCTGGTCGGGGTGGTCGTTCCATCCCTGATTCTCCGCGAGCTGATCGAGGCCTGGTTCGGTAGCGGACCGCTCGCCGATTTCAGCGCGGTCGCGGTGCCGATGACGGCGACCGCGTGGCTGGCGCCGTACGCCTCCTATCGGCGACGCGACGCCCTGCTCTGGCTGGTCGGCCCGGGCATCTACGTCTTCGCGGTGATCGCCTGGCGGGTGACCCTCGCGCCCTACCGGGACTGGAGCCCCCGCCCGGAGGAGAGGGCCCGGATGCGCTGGTCACGCGACCCGGAACACGCCGGGACCTGGTACCTGACCGAGCCTGTGAGTGGCACAGGTCACACTTCTTCCCGGTAGGGACACCGCGATCGGCTCCGACCCCTCGGGGAGCGGCACCCAGGCGGGGTGCCGCCCGAGGAGAGGACCAGGGCGCGATGACGAAGGTGACCGCACAACTGTCGGTGTCCGTGGACGGCTTCTACGCCGGCCCGCAGTTCGACGGGAACGGCAACTGGATGGACTCGGCGGAGAGTGCGAAATTCTTCCGGGTCACCCGGTGGGCGACCGAGGCGGCGGCCTGGCGCGAACGGCAGGGCTTCGCCGGCGGGGAGCAGGACACCAACTCCGAGGTGATCGCCGAGTCGTTCGGGGCGGCCGGCGCGTACGTCATGGGACGCCGGATGGCCGACGGGGGTGAGATCCCCTGGGGTGAGGAGCCGCCGTTTCGCGCGCCGGTCTTCGTCGTCACCCACCGCCCCCGCCAGCGGCTGGTGAAGGGCGGGGGCACCAGTTTCACCTACGTCACCGATGGCGTGGCCAGCGCCGTCGAGCAGGCGCGCGCCGTGGCCGGCGGCAAGGACGTCGCGGTGGCCGGAGGCGGCAGCCTGGTGCGGCAGGTTCTCAAAGCCGGCCTGCTCGACGAGTTGGAGCTGCACGTCGTACCGGTCGTGCTCGGCACCGGCCTGCGGCTCTTCGACGCGGACCTCGACCTGGGCGACCGGGAGGGGATCGAGCTGACGCCGACCCGCGTCCTTGCCACCCCACAGGTGACCCACATCCGGTACGCGGTGAGCGGTCGCGCCCCGCTCGTGCTCGACGACCGGGGCAGCGGAGGCGGCCCGACGGTGACCGCGAGCTGAATCACGGCCCATCGAAGGAAGGAGGAGACACCATGGCGCAACTGTTGCGGGTGCAGTGCTTCAACGTTTCACGCGACGGGTTCGGGACCGGAGAGGGCCAGAGCCTGGAACGGCCCTTCGGTCACGCGGACCCCACCCCACTGTTCTCCTGGCGCGCCGCCACCGCCAGCTTCGTGTACCGCACCGAACCGGGCGGCACCCGTGGTCTGGACGACTACCTGACCCGCGACGCCGAGTGCAACATCGGCGCGGAGATCATGGGTCGCAACAAGTTCGGCCCCCAGCGTGGTCCCTGGGAGGACCACGAGTGGCAGGGCTGGTGGGGGGACAGCCCGCCGTTCCACACGCCGGTCTTCGTGCTCACCCACCACGTGCGCCCGTCGTTCAGCCTGTCCGACACCACGTTCCACTTCCGCGATGTCAGCCCGGCCGAGGCACTGGCCGAGGCGAAGCAGGCAGCCGACGGTCGGGACGTACGCCTCGGCGGTGGGGTAGCCACCATCCGCGAGTTCATCGAGGCCGACCTGGTCGACACGATGCACATCGCCGTCGCGCCCGTCGACCTTCACCGGGGCGAGCGGTTGTGGGACAGCCCTGACGAACTGCTCGACCGCTTCCACCTCGAGTCGGTGCCCAGCCCCAGCGGAGTCACCCATCTGCTGTTCTGGAGGCGATGAGCGCCCTCCTTTCCGGCACTGTCGTCTAGAGCCGGGCCAGCACCAGCAACCGGTTGCCGTCGGGGTCGGTGACCCGGGCGGACCGCTCACCCCAGGGCTGGTCGACCGGCTCCTCGGTGACTGTCGCCCCACCCGTGCGCAGCGCGCCCACTGCTGCATCGCAGTCGTCGGCGTAGACGCACAACTCCCAGCGGTGCGAGTCGGCCGGCCCGCCAGCCTCCGGGTTGGCGGCCAGGCCGAGCTCGCTGCTGCCCAGTCGCAGAGCGACGAACTCCGGGGCACCCTCGTCCGGGAACCGGTAGGTCAGCTCGAAGCCGACCACGTCCCGGTAGAACGCGATCAGTCGTGGCAGGTCGGGTGTCGTCACGATCGGAAAGGCTTCGGTGAACACGGACCACCTCCAAGCCGGACCCTAGTCGGTGCCGAGGTCCGACTGGAACTACCACGGGGCGCGACAAGGGGGAACACGGTGTCAGTGGCCGTGTCAGAGCCATGACAGGGGGGTGACAGCCCAGCCGCCGATGGTAGGTGCATGACGAGTTCAGCGATTGCAGTCTCCGGGCTGCGGAAGGCCTACAAGGACAAGGTCGTGCTCGATGGCATCGACCTGGATGTCCGTGCGGGCACGATCTTCTCCCTGCTCGGTCCGAACGGGGCGGGTAAGACGACGACGGTGAACGTGCTGACCACGTTGGTGAAGGCCGACGGTGGGACCGTACGCATCGCGGGGCACGACGCCGCCACCCAGGCCAAGGCGGTGCGCGCGGCGATCGGCGTCACCGGTCAGTTCGCGGCGGTGGACGAGCTGCTGACCGGCCGAGAGAACCTGCAGCTGATGGTGGATCTCAGTCAGGTTCCCGGCAAGGACGGCCGGCGGGTCGTCGCGGAGCTGCTGGAGCGGTTCGATCTGGTGGAGTCGGCGCACAAGCCGGTGTCGACCTATTCCGGTGGTATGCGCCGCAAGTTGGATCTGGCGATGACGCTCGTCGGCGACCCTCGGATCATCTTCCTCGACGAGCCGACGACGGGCCTGGATCCACGTAGCCGCCGCACGATGTGGTCGATCATCCGTGATCTGGTGGCCGACGGCGTGACGATCTTCCTCACCACCCAGTATCTGGAGGAGGCTGATCAGCTCGCCGACCGGATCGCCGTACTCGACCAGGGGCGTCTGGTCGCCCAGGGCACGCCCGACGAGCTCAAACGCCAGATCCCCGGCACTCACGTCCGGCTGCGGTTCACCACCGTCGCCGAACTCGACGCGGCCGCCCGGGTGCTCACCGACGCCACCCGGGACGACGAGGCACTGACGCTGCGGGTTCCCAGCGATGGCGACACGGCCTCGCTGCGGGCCCTGCTCGACCGGCTCGACGAGTACGCGATCAGCGCCGAAGGGTTCTCCGTGCAGACGCCGGACCTCGACGACGTCTTCCTCGCCCTGACGGGCAGCCGCACCCAGGAGGTTTCCGCGAAATGAGCACCAGGTCCCACTCGATCGTCATGTTGCGTCGCAACTTCAAGCACATCGCCCGAAACCCGACCTCGGTGTTCAACGCGGTCCTGATGCCCATCGTGATCATGTTGATGTTCGTCTACATGTTCGGCGACGCCTTCAACGTCGGTGTCGACTACATCGACTACGCGACTCCCGGACTGATGCTGCTGGCGGTCTGTTACGGGCTGGGAGCCACCGCGACCGCGGTGAACTCCGACATGACGAAGGGCATCATCAACCGGTTCAAAGTCATGCACGTCTCCCGCGGTGCCGTGCTGACCGGTCACGTCGTCGCCAGCGTGCTGACCAACCTGGTCGCCATCGCGGCCCTTGTCGGGGTGGCCTTCCTGCTCGGATTCAGCCCGTCGGCGAGCCTCCTCGGCTGGCTCGGCGCGCTCGGCATCATCGTGCTGCTCGGCTTCGCCGCCGGCTGGCTCACGGTCGCCCTGGGTCTTTCGGCGAAGTCTCCGGAAACGGCGGGTCTGGCCTCCGTACCGCTGGTCATGCTGCCGTTCTTCAGCAGCGCGATCGTGCCGGCGGACAAGATGGGGCCCGGGCTGCGGGAGTTCGCGGAATACCAGCCCTTCACGCCGATCATCGAAACTCTGCGCGGGTTCCTCAACGGGACACCGTCCAGCGGTGACGTGATCCCCGCCCTCGCCTGGTGCGTCGGCATCGCTCTCGTCGGCTACCTGTGGGCACGTTCCACGTTCACGAAGCGAGCGTGACAGCGACCAACCGGTTCCAGTCCGTCCGACTGCCTTCTCGCGCCGCCTCTGCGAAGCTCACTTCGCCGAGGCGGCGCCGTACTTCCTGCTCGATCCGGGCCACATCCGGCTGCGAATGATCCTGCCGTCCGCGCACAGCGCTGCTGGCCGCGAGCAACCGGGCGGCGTGCTCGTACTGGTCACGGCGCAGGGCCAGGTCCGCGACGCCGACGAGTACCCGCGCGATCGAGGGTGCGTGCCCGGTCTCGGCTGCCGCCTCGCAGGCCGAAGAGTGGTGTCTGCGTGCCTCACCGAGATCGTCCGCGACATACCCGAGCAGGTCGTGCGTCACCACGCGGATGTGCGCCTGCTTCGCCTCGTCGCGCAGCAGGGTCGTCGCGACACCGACCTGCCGGGCCACCTCCTCGGCATCGCCACTCCAGCGAGCGAGTTCCGCCTGTGACAGAGCCAGCACGGCCAGCGCACCCGGCCACGTGACCCGCTCCGCGCATCGTCGCGCCTCGGCCATGGCAGCCGCGCCGGACTCCTCATCGCCAAGCAACCAGTACAGCTGAGCCTGCCGGGACCGCATCCGGATGATGTCCTCGACGGTGCCGACCTCGGTGACGACCGCGGTCGCCTCTTCGTAGAGCTCGCACGCACCGGCGAACTCACCGCGTACGGCAATCAGCTCCGCCAGCTCGGTCAGGGCGAATGAGATCCCGAACCGTTCGCCGAGTGCCCGGAACTCGGCGAGCGCCGCCACGAGATACTCGTCCACCTCCGGACCGTCCTGGCCGAAAATGATCCGCATCTTGCCGAGTTGCAACCGGGCCAGTGCGCGTACCCAGGGATCCTCGTCGTTCAGCAGCGGTTCCCATGCGGGCAGGATCGCGTCCGGGGCTCGCAACATGCGTTCCAGCGGGACGACGAGCGCCATCCCCGGGTGGCCCCCGTTACTGCGCTGGCTGAACTCGTACGCCTTGTGGATCCACTCCGCCGCCTGGTGCTCGTCGCCCGGCCCCGAGTTGATGAAGAGCACGACGAGCGCGTACACCGTGGCCCGGATCTCGTCGCCGACCTCACCAGGCGTCTCGGTGGCCGCCGTGATCAACTCCATGCCTTCGGTCCGGTGGCCACCGAGCCACCAGTACCAGCCGGCACCCGCAGCCAGCCGCATGGACGCGTGCGCTTCACCGGCAGCGAGGGCACCGCGCATCGCGGAACCGATGTTGTCGTGCTCGACTTCGAGAATGGCGAGCCACTTCACCTGGTCCGCGCGGCGAAGCTGCGGCTCCGCGGTCTCGGTGAGTTCGGTGAAGTACGCCAGGTGCGCATGCCGCGCGAGGTCCGATTCCCCCGCCTCGGCGAGGCGGTGCGCGGCGTACTCCTTGATCGTGCCGAGCATCCTGTAACGCGGGGCTTCGCCGCCCTCGGCGACCAACAGCGACTTCTCGGCCAGCGCTGTGACCAACTCGAGCACGTCCTCCTGCTCGACCTCGTCGCCGGCGCAGACCCGCTCGGCCGCTTCCAGACTCACCCCGCCCGAGAACACCGAGAGCCGGCGCAGGACCGTCCGCTCGGCGTCGGTCAGCAGCTCCCAACTCCAGTCGACCACCGCGCGCAGCGTTCGGTGCCGGGGCAACGCGGTACGGCTGCCGCCGGTCAGCAGGCGGAACCGATCGTCGAGCCGCCTGGCGAGCTGGTCGATGGACATGGTGCGCAACCTGGCGGCGGCCAGTTCGATCGCCAGCGGCATCCCGTCCAGCGCCCGACAGATCCGCGCCATCGTCGACAACGTGGAGGTGTCGACCGCCAGATCCCTCCGCACCGCGCCCGCCCGGTCCCGGAGCAGCCGGACAGCGGGAGAGGTTTCGATCTCGCACGGGTCGGCGTCGACGTCCGGCAGGGCCAGTGGCGCGACCGGCCAGAGCGCCTCACCGGTGATGCCGAGCGGTTCCCTGCTCGTCGCGAGGATCCGCAGTCGCCGACACTCCCCGAGCAGCCGGTCAGCGAGCATTGCCGCCGACTCGATCACGTGCTCGCAGTTGTCCAGGATCAGCAATGCCTCCCGCTCGCGGATCGCGGCGACGAGCCGGTCGACCAACTCCATGCTCGGGGGCTCGCCGAGCAGAGCGTCCCGAAGTCCGAGCCCCGTGAGCGTCGCCTGCACCACGTCGCCGTCCGCGCCGATCGCGGCGAACTCGACCAGCCAGGCGCCGTCCGGCAGGTCGTCGAGCATTCTGCGCGCGGTCTCCGTGGCCAATCGGGTCTTCCCGGAGCCACCCGGCCCGATCAGGGTCGTGAGCCGGTGTTCGGCGACGAGCGCGCCGACCTGGGCAACCGCCTCGTCCTTGCCGATGAAGCTGCTCAATTCGGCACGAAGGTTGGTCTGCCGGTTCTCCTCGCGCCGTCGCACCTCGCCCCGCAGGAGCGCGACGTGCAACGCCGACAGTTCCGGCGAGGGATCGACGCCCAGCGCGTCGGCCAGGGCCGCACTCGTCCGCTGATACACGAGCAGCGCCTCGTTGTCTCGGCCGCTCGCGGCGAGGGCCCGCATCAACGCGAGAACCAACCGTTCCTGCACCGGGTGCTCGGCCACCAGATCGGTCAGCTCCGCGACCAACTCCGGACCGTGGCCGAGGCTGACCTCCACGTCGAAGCGATCCTCCAGGGCGGTCAGGCGCAGCCTGTCGAATCGGGTGACCGCCGCATCGAGCGCCGTGCTGCCGACCAGACCGACGTCCTGCATCGCCGCCCCGCGCCACAGGTCGAGGGCCTCGCGCAAACGCCGTACCCGCTGCGGGCCCTCGTCATCGCGAGCCAGGCCGACGAGGCGTTCGAACCGTACGGCGTCGACGACGTCGGGTTCGACCATCAACCGGTAGCCGTCCGTCTGTCCCTCGATCGACCCCTCCGGCAGCGCCTTGCGTAGCCGGGAAACCAGGCGGTGCAGGGCGTTCGCCGCGTCAGTTGGCGGGTGTTCGCCCCAGATCCAGTCGACGAGGATCCCCTTCGGGACCACGTGACCCGGGCTGAGCGCGAGGGCGGTCAACAGCCCGCGCAGCCGCGCACCCGGCACGTCGATGACGGTGCCGACGTCCGTGCGAACCTCGAATGGACCAAGCATCGCGACCTGCACCTGGCAGATCTTGCCACGAACGTGAGAAGCATCCGGTTCTCCTGGAACCCGTACGAAATGAGATGCGTACGGGCTCGCGCACCTGTTGGATCTCGACATGGTGCATGAGCTTGTTCGTCCTCGGAAGGCACGCCCGGGAGACCGCCTCGCGGTCCTCTCACCGTCCTTCGCTGCGGCCGGTGCCTATCCCGGGATCCACGAGCAGGCCATGCGACGGCTTGCCGACCTGACCGGCCTCGTCCCGGTTGAATATCCCACCACCCGCCAGGTGGGCGCGAGCGCGGCAGCGCGGGCGGCGGACATCAACGCCGCCTTCGCGGACCCCCAGGTACGCGGCATTCTCGCCGTCATTGGCGGCGACGACCAGATCACTGTCATCCCCCACCTGGACGCCGACCTGGCCCGAGCCGACCCGAAGCCGTTCCTCGGCACCAGCGACAACACCAATCTGCACCACTGGCTCTGGGGCCTCGGCATCGCCAGCTTCTACGGCGGATCCTCCCAGGTGCACCTCGGCCCCGGGCCTGCCGTCGACGACATCCACGTCCGCTCGCTGCGAGCGGCGTTACTCACCGGGGAGCGGCTGGAGATCACCGACCCGGGTGAGTCCGAGGACATCGGCATCGACTGGGCAGATCCGCAGGCGTTGAAGTCGTTTGGGGAGCGCGAGCCGACGGAGCCGTGGAGTTGGCACGGGCCGTCCCGCGCAGTCACCGGCCCCACCTGGGGTGGCTGCCTGGAAGTCATCCAGTGGATCCTGACAGCGGGACGCTTCCCGTTTCCCCCGGAGGTCCTGCAGGGCGGGGTGCTGATCATCGAGACGTCGGAGGAGCTTCTCCCCGCCCGCGAGGTCGGCTGGATCGTCCGATCGCTGGGTGAGCGCGGTCTTCTCAGCGCCGTCGACGCGGTCCTGGTCGCCCGTCCGCCGGTCTCCGACCACACCCGTCGACCCCCGGCCGCGGATCGGGCACGGCTCCGCGAGCAGCAGCGCGACACGGTCGTCGACGTGGTGACCCGTTACAACCCCGAGGCGGTCGTCTGCGTCGGCATCCCGTTCGGTCACACCAGACCACAGTGGATCCTTCCCCACGGTGGCCCGGTCACCGTGGACGGCGTGGAGCGTCGAGTCTTCGCCGACTACCAGTAGGAGGCCGCAGGGCATGGAACCGACACAGACCGCGCTCATCGTGCCGATACCCGAGGCTGAGGAGGCGGTGGGCCGGTTCCGGGCATCGCTGGACCGAGCCGCCGGGTGGGGCGTGCCAGCGCACGTGACAGTGCTCTACCCGTTCCTGCCTCCGCAGCAGATCGACGAGCATGCCTTGGCCGTGCTGCGTGACACCATCGCCGAGATACCACGGTTCGACGTCGCACTGACGCACGTCGACTGGTTCGGTGACACGGTCGTCTGGCTTGCTCCGCAGCCAGATCGGCCCTTCCGCGACCTCACCGAGGCGGTGTGGCAACGGTTTCCCGATGCACCCCCGTACGCGGGGGCGCACAGCGAGGTGGTGCCGCACCTGACCATCGGTCACGACGCCGCCAAGCCCGTGCTGAGCCACGCCGCGGAAACCATCTCCGCGCACCTGCCGATCAACGCGGCCATCGACACGGTCCGACTCATCGCCGGAACACCTGACGTAAGCCCCTGGCGCACCGTCGGTGAGTTCCCGCTGGGCGCCCGACCACCAACGGCGGCGGGTACGGGGCTCCAGGCGGTTTCGGCATGACCTCCACGCACGGCCGGTGGCCGGATTTCCCCGGAACGCCCGCCCTACAGGACCGGTAAGCAGCCAGGCCGAACGCAGCAGTGCATCGGAGCGCGCCGCGACGAACTCGGCGAAGCCTTCCGGTGGCGCCAGTTCCCGAGGTCGTTGCATGGTGTGTGTACCTCCCACCACTTGAACGCTCTGGGAGGTAGGCGAGGTTAACGCAGGAACGGCCGGGGTTGAGGGGCCTTCAGGGCCTTGTCGGCCGCGAGCGCTGCTGGCCGCAACAGCATCGAAGGCCCTGGCGGGGACTCTCGTCCTGGCCAGGGCCTTCGTGGTGGAGCGGGTGACGGGAATCGAACCCGCACTGTCAGCTTGGGAAGCTGATGTTCTGCCATTGAACTACACCCGCAAGCGGCACCACTGTACCCGAGTCGTCGAGCCCGTGCACCCAGGTCCCCCGCCGACCGCTGCCGTCCGCGTACCGCTCCGCCCGGGTCGACCCCGGGTTGATCCACTCGGCTTTCTGGAAGTCGGGGCATCCGGAGCGTTGGGACACCGCGATTTCATTGAAAGCTAGGTGATCATGCGGGTGCCGGCTCCGTTACGACGGAGCCGGCACCGATGAACCTTCCGGTTGTGGTCAGGCGGCCGTGCACTGGACGTCACGGCTGAGGCGGGTCGGGCGCGCCTGCGGGACGGCGAGGGGCACGGCCCCCGCCGACGGGGCGTTTGGGTCGAGCCAGACCCGAACGGCCGGTCGACCCGGCGCGAGGCCCGGAATGCCCGCGATGTGCTGCTCGCGGCGGGTGAGCATGGCCACGTCGACGGTGAACTCGAAGAGCCTCCAGTCGACCTGCGGCTCGGCCCGGGCGCTGTGCGCCAACTGCGCCACGAGGACCGGATCGGTCACCGGACGGGCGTGCCCCGCCACGTACGCCTCGTCGTCGCTCTCCTCCGCGGGGAAGGAGTGCAACGCGTAACGGCCGTCACGTTCGAGGTCGCGGCGCTTGGGCGAGTCGATGATGAAGCAGAACAGCCCCTCGGCGGTGATGACCGGGGAGACCGGATGGACGCGGGGCCCGCCGTCGGCACGGACCGTGGCCAGATAGCCGAAGCCCGGCCCGTATTGCTGGAGGAGAACGCGGATCCCGTCGGCGAGTCGGGGCTCGTCGGCGGCGAATTCGGACCAGGAAGCCATGTGGGCATTCTATCGAACAAATGTACGAGCAGCGACCTCGACGCGCTGGTCACCGGCACCGAATCCGGCCACTTTCGGCAACGCGGCTATGGTGGTCCGATGCTGCTCTCCGACCGCGACCTGGTCTCCGAGATCAAGGCCGGCACGCTGGGCCTGGAGCCGTTCGAGCCCACTCTGGTCCAACCGTCCAGCATCGACGTCCGACTCGACCGGCTGTTCCGGGTCTTCAACAACCACCTCTACACCCACATCGATCCCGCCATGCAGCAGGACGACCTGACCTCGGCCGTCGAGGTCCCCGACGGCGAGCCGTTCGTGCTGCACCCGGGGGAGTTCGTGCTCGCCTCGACACTGGAGGTCATCTCGCTGGGTGACCAGCTCGCCGGCCGACTGGAGGGCAAGAGCTCCCTGGGCCGGCTCGGGCTGCTCACGCATTCCACCGCCGGTTTCATCGACCCGGGCTTCTCCGGTCACGTGACGCTGGAACTCTCGAACGTGGCGAACCTGCCGATCACCCTGTGGCCGGGCATGAAGATCGGGCAGCTCTGCATCTTCCGGCTCTCCTCGCCGGCCGAGCACCCGTACGGCTCGGTGGTCTACGGCTCGCGCTACCAGGGCCAGCGGGGGCCGACACCCAGCCGCGCCTGGCAGCACTGGCGCACCTGGCCCACCCGCTGAGCTTCAGCCGCCAGGACCGAGACGACGAGGGCCCGCCGCGAGGTGATCGCGACGGGCCCTTCGGTCATCCTGGGTCAGCCTGGACGGCCGTAGCTGTGGATCGGGCCGTCGTCGACCTTCTTCATCTTGACCGGCTGACCGGCCTGCGAGGCGTGCACCACCCAGCCGCCACCGACGTACATGCCGACGTGGTGGATGTCGCTGTAGTAGAAGACCAGGTCGCCGGGGCGCAGGTCGCCCTTGCTGACGTTCTTGGTGACCCGGCTCTGCGCGGCGGCGTTGTGCGGCAGCGACACGCCGGCCTTCGCCCAGGCGGCCAGCATCAGCCCGGAGCAGTCGTACGAGTTCGGGCCCTCGGCACCCCAGACGTAGGGCTTGCCGATCTGCGCGCAGGCGAACTTGACAGCGGTGCCCGCGGCGCCGCCGGGGTAGCTCCCCGGGCAGGGCGCCGGGCGCAGCGGACCGCCCCCGCCGCTGCCGTACACCTTGAGGCGCAGCTTCTGCAGGCGGTCGATCTCGTCGTTGATCTGCTTCTTCTTCGCCGCCAGCTGAGCTTCCGTGCGGGTCAGCTGGGCCACCATCTCGTCCAGCGGCGCCTTCTGCGCGGCCAGCTGGTCGCGCAGGTCGGCCACCTGGCGTACGTCCTTCTGCTGGTTGTGCGCGAAGCGGTCGAGCATTTCGAGCTGGCCGACCACCTCGCTGGGCGACCGGCTGCCCAGCACGGCGTTGACGGTCGAGACGTTCTCACCCTTGTAGGCGCGTACGGCCAGGGCGCTGACCTTGTCCATCGCGGCGTCGACCTGGCGCTCCAGCGGAGTGATCCGGGCGGCCAGCGCGTCGGCCTGCTTGCGCTTCGCGGCGAGGTCGATGCGGGTGGCGTTGTGCCGTTCGATGATCGGTTCGAGCTTGTTCCAGTCGGCGTCGATCTGGCGCTCGATCTCGGCGACGGACGGGTCGGCGTGGGCCGCCGTGGCACTGCCGGTCAGGACGACGGCGACGCCGGCCAGCGCGGCGAGTGCGGTGGTGAAGCGGGACCAGCGTGGGCGCGGCACGATCGACGGCGTGCCGGCTGATGCCGACCGCTCGGACGACGGCCGCGGGGCATGGAGTGCCACCGGGGTTCCGTACTCCTTCTTCCTGACCGCCTACCGGGTTAGCTGACGGGTTCGGGCGGGAAGTCGGCGCCCTACCGCAGTGGCTGCGGATTCACCCCGAGGGACCTGGGTCCCCGGTTCGCTCGGAAACGACTCGGCGGTGTCGGTCCGTTACCGCCCGGGCTGGGCGGAGCTGCTGTCGGGCCGACGAATGACCAGAGTAGAGACGCTTGTTACCGATCCGCAACCCGTGCGGCAGTGACACTCCGTACGGATTGGACGAGGTCACCGACCGTGTGTGAAGAATTCTTTCCGCATGCTTCGATAGATGGAAAGGTATTGACGCGACCTCCCGGACGGCGCGATGGTGACCTGACCTCACTCCGCGAGAATCTAGGGGGTTCGATGCACCATCCAACCCTGTCGACCGGCTGGCGCGCACTGCTCGCCGCCACCGTGGTCGCCGCCGCGACCACGGTGCCACTCTCCAGCGGCCCGGCCGCCGCCGCGCCCACCACCGACCGCCAGCAGCAGTACGCCGCAGCGGCCACCGAGTACGGCGTGCCGGCCGTCGTGCTGCTCGGCGTCTCCTACCTGGAGTCGCGTTGGGACACCAACGCCGGCACACCGAGCACCAGTGGCGGCTACGGCCCGATGCACCTGACCGACGCGCGGCACGTGGCCGCCCTACCCGGGCGCGGCCACCACGACGCCGGCGCCGAGGACCCACGCGGCGACGACTCCCGTCCCGCCCGGGTGCCCGCGACCCGGCCGGTCGAGGCACCCGCGCCGTCCACCGCCGCGTTGCAGACCGTGGACGCCGCCGCCACGCTGACCGGCACCACCCCCGAGGCACTGCGCACCGACACGGGCCTCAACATCCGGGGTGGGGCCGCGCTGCTGAGCGCGTACCAGAGGGAGCTGGGCGCGCCGGTGGGCGCGGACACCGACCCGGCGGCCTGGTACGGCGCGGTGGCCCGTTACTCGGGCGCGGACAGCGCCGACGCCGCAGCGGCCTTCGCCGACGAGGTCTTCACGACCATCGGCGCGGGCGAAGCCCGGGTGACCGACGACGGCCAGCGTGTCACCCTGCCAGCCCGCGTGGTGCGGCCCGAGCGTTCCTGGTTGGACCGGCTGGGCCTGCGCCGCCTGGCCCGCCCGGACGGGGTGGAGTGCCCGCGCACCATCTCCTGCGAATGGATCCCGGCGCCCTACGAGGCGTTCGGCGACGGCGACTACGGCAACCACGACCTCTCCGACCGGCCCGCACGGCAGAAGATCGAGTACATCGTCATCCACGACACCGAGGCGAGCTGGGCGACGACCCTGAAACTCGTCCAGGACCCGACCTACGTGAGCTGGCACTACTCGCTGCGCTCGGTCGACGGGCACATCGCGCAGCACGTGAAGACCAAGGACGTCGGCTGGCACGCCGGCAACTGGTACGTCAACGCGAAGTCGATCGGGTTGGAACACGAGGGCTTCGCGGCGCAGGGCACCTGGTACACCGAGGCGATGTACCGGACCTCGGCGAAGCTGGTCCGGCACCTGGCGCTGCGGCTGGGCATCCCACTGGACCGCCAGCACATCATCGGGCACGACAACGTGCCCGGCACCATCGCCTCGACAGTGCGGGGAATGCACTGGGATCCGGGCCCGTACTGGGACTGGACGCACTACTTCGACCTGCTGCACGCCCCTCGACTGGACACCGGCACCCCGGCCACCGGAATGGTCCGGATCGACCCGGACTACACCACCAACCAGCCGGCGTTCACCGACTGCGTCACCCCGGGCGTGCCCTGTGCGCCACGCGGCTCCTCGGCGGTGGTGCTACGCAGCGCACCGTCCGCGGACGCGCCGCTGGTCAACGACATCGCGCTCCGCCCGGACGGCAGCCCGAACACGATGGTCGTGTCGGACCACGGGGCCCGGGCGTCCGCCGGGCAGACGTACGCGCTGGCCGGACGGCAGGGCGACTGGACGGCGATCTGGTACCTCGGGCAGCGGGCCTGGTTCCACAACCCGGCGTCCGCGCCGACCGCCAGCTGGACCGTCGGCGTCGTGGCCACGCCGAAGCCCGGACGGACCACCGTTCCGGTCTACGGACGGGCGTACCCGGAGCAGTCCGCGTACCCGGAAGGGGTGCCCTACCAGGCGATCTCGCCGCTCCAGTACACCCTGGCCGCCGGGCAGCGGTACGCCGTCGGCGCGGTGCTGGCCGGCGAGTACTACCGGGCCAGCACGTTCGACGGCTCCTCACCTGGCGACTGGACGGTGATCCGCGGCAAGAACCGGTACGCGCAGATCCAGTTCGGCCACCGGATCATGTACGTCGACCTCGCCGACGTGCAGCTGTTGCCGTCCCCGGTGGGCGCTCCCCGCTGAGAACCACGACGGCCCCCGGTCGGTGACCGGGGGCCGTCGTGTCGCGCGAGGTGGATCAGCCGGGTCTGCGGAACCCGGCGACGGGCATGGTGTTGATGCTGGACACCTGCACCGGCTTACCGGCGCGGGGCGCGTGCACCATCTGGTTGTTACCCAGATACAGCCCGACATGACTCAGACCGGAGAAGAAGAAGACCAGGTCACCGGGGCGGGCATCGCCTCGCGAGATGGCCTTGCCCTCGTTCCACTGGTCACCGGTGTGGTGCGTGAGGTAGATCCCGGCCGCCTTGTAGGCGTACTGGGTCAGCCCCGAGCAGTCGAACGAGTTCGGCCCGGTGGCACCCCAGACGTACGGCTTGCCGACCTTGCCGCAGGCGGTCCTGATCGCGGTACGGGCCGCCGCGCTGACCACCCCGTTGATGGTCGGGCAGGCCGCGGTCACCACCGTCGTCTTGGGCATCGACGCCTCGAGCTGCTTGATCTCGGCATCGATCTGCTTCTTCTTGGCCGCCAGCTCGTTCTGCTGCTTGGTCTGGGTGACGATCAGCGCGTCCAGCTTCTGCTTCTCGCCGTCGTACTTGGCCCGCACGGCCAGCACACCCTCGACCTCCTTGCGCTCCTGCGAAGCGAGCCGGTCGAGGATGGTGAGCTGCTCGGTGAGCGTGTCCGGCTTGGCACTGACCAGCAGCGCGCCGATGTCGTGCGACGGGCCGGAGATGTAGTAGCGGGAGGCGAGGTCGCCGACCCGGTTGAGCGCCAGCTCGCTCTGCAGCGCCAGCGGCTCGATCTTCTTCTGGAGGTTCGCCGACTTCTGCCGGTTGACCTTCAGCTGCGCCCGGACCTTGTTGTACTGCTCGATGGTGGGCTCCAACTGCTCCCACTTCTTGTCGATCTGCGCCTCGATCTCGTCGACCGTGGGCGCGGCATGTGCCGGCGCGGTCAGCAGACCGGCGCCAACCGCCGCGGCGGCGACCAGGATCAGCACCCGATGCGCGACGCGACGCAGGCCACCAGAGCGAGCAGACGCGTTCAGGTCGTGACGATGAGGGGGCATGGTTGCCACCGGCACCGACTCCTTTGCAACCGACCGCCGGGCGCCTCGCGTGAGGGAAGGGCCGAGGCAGACGACCCACAGCGGTCGGTGCCCCACATTAGGGAAGCTGCGGGCGGTAATCAAGGCGAGCGCGGTAACCATCACTGTCGTGCAACCGCTTGCACACCAAGGGTATTGGTCCATCACCCAACGATTGCGGTCAATACATCGTCAAGAGTGACCACACCGAGTGGGCGTCGCCCGTCGCTGACCAGCACCATGTGCCGTCGTTCGCGACGCATAGCCAGCAGCAGGTCGGCAAGCGTACGGTCCGGCGGCACCACCGCCAGCGGCCGGTAGACGTCGGCCGGCACCGGGGACCGGCGGCCCTGCCCGGCGTACCCGAGCACGTCCTTGACGTGCACAAAGCCGAGCACCCGACGGGTCGACCGCTGCACCACCGGGAACCGGGACCGGCCGGTCCGGGTCGCCAGCACCTCCAGTGACGCCGGCGAGACGTCCTCGGCCACCGTCACCACCGTCGACCACGGTTGCAGCGCGTCCGCCGCCGTCCGGGCGTGCAGGGCCAGCGCGCCGGTGATCCGCGCGTGCTGCTCCGCGTCGAGCAGCCCCTCGGTCCGCGCCTGGGAGACCAGGCCCGCCAACTCTTCGGCGGTGAACACCGTCTTCACCGACTCGGACGCCTCGATCCGCCAGAACGCGAGCACCCGCCGGGCCGCCCATTTCATCGCGAGCAACAACGGTTTGGTGGCCACACAGAATGCCAGCATCGCCGGGCCGAGCCAGAGCGCGGAGACCTCCGGACCGGCAAGCGTGATGTTCTTCGGCACCATTTCACCGACGACCGTGTGGAGAAAGACCACCACGCCCAGTGCCAGCACGAACGCCACCGGGTGCACCGCCCGCTCCGGCAGGCCGGCCGCGTGGAACGGCGGCTCCAGCAGGTGAGCCAGCGCCGGTTCGGCGATCGCCCCCAGACCCAACGAGCAGACCGTGATGCCGAGCTGCGCGCCAGCGATCATCAGCGGGATCTGGTTCATCGCCGACAACGCCCAGCGGGCACGTTTCGACCCGGCGGCCAGCGGCTCGATCACCGTCCGGCGGGACGCGATGAGCGCGAACTCGCTGCCCACGAAGAACCCGTTGCCGAGCAGCAGCAGCACTGTCACCAGCAGCTCAGTCATCGTCGTCCGGATCCGCCGGGCGCAGCACCCGGACCTGCTCGATCCGATGCCGCTCCACCTCGACCACTGTGAACTCCCAGCCGTCCGTCTCGACCGTCTCGCCAGCGAGCGGGATGTGGCCGAGTTGGGCCATCAGGAACCCGGCCAGGGTCTCGTACGGCCCCTCGGGCAGCCGGAAGCCGGTCTGCTCGGCCAACTCGTCGGAGCGGAGCACACCGTCGACAAGCACGGTGCGCTCTCCGCCCGGCACGGTCAGCTCGGCCGACCCGTGGTCGTCCACGCTCGCCGGGTCGAACTCGTCGGCGATCTCTCCGACCAACTCCTCGACGAGGTCCTCGACGGTCACCACGCCGTCGGTGCCGCCGTACTCGTCCACCACGATGGCCAGGTCGGCCCCGGCGGCCTTCAGCGCGGCCAGGACACCGTCCAGGTTCAGGCTCTCCGGCACGTAGACCGGCTCACGGGCCACCGAGCCGACCCGGGTCGACGCGCGGTCGGCCAGCGGCACGCCCAGCGCGTCGGGCACGCCGGCCACGCCGGTCACCAGGTCCAGGGTCTCCTCGTACACGGGGAACCGGGTCCGCCCGGTCCGCCGCGACTCCTCCAGCAGCTCCGCCACGGTGGCGGTGGCGCGCAGCGCGACCACGTCCACCCTGGGGGTCATCGCCTCCGCGGCCCGCTTGTCACCGAAGCGGATGGTGCGACGCAGCAGCATCGCGGTGTCCGTGGGCAGCGCGCCGGCCCGCGCCGAGATGCCCGCCAGCAGGCCCAACTCCTCCGGCGAGCGGGCGCTTGCCAATTCCTCCTGCGGCTCCACGCCGAGCGCCCGGACCAGTCGGTTCGCCGAGCCGTTCAACCCCCGGATCACCCAGCCGAACGTCCGGGAGAAGGTGTGCATCGGACCGGCCGTGGCCAGCGCCGCCGGCATGGGCCGAGCCAGCGCCGCGTTCTTCGGCACCAACTCGCCGAAGAGCATGGAGATCAGCGTGGCCAGGGCCAACGCGAGGAACGGGGTGAGCCGCTCGGTGCTGTCTCCGGCCAGCGGGCGCAACAGCGGGGTGAAGAGCCGGGCCAGGGCCGGCTCGGCCAGGTAGCCGGTGAGCAGCGCGGTGATGGTGATGCCGAGCTGCGCCCCGGAGAGCTGGAAGGAGAGTTCACGCAGCGCTGTGCGTACCGTCAGGGCGGCCTGGTCGCCTGCGGCGGCCCGCCGGTCGATCTCCGCCCGGTCGACTGTGACCAGGGCGAACTCGGCCGCGACGAAGAACGCGTTGCCCGCGGTCAGGGCTACGAAGCCGACCAGGGGCAACAGCGTCGTCAAGAGTAGGCCGTCGATGTCGCCTCACCTCGGCGAGATTCTTGCACGACGGCGGCGGCCCCTGAGGGGCCGCCGCCGTCGATGAACAGATCCCAGGGGTACGCGTCTCAGCCGCCGACCGGCGCGGTCTCCTTGCCGCCCTGCGGCTGCTCGGGCTTGACCGAGCGGAGCAGCACGCTGGCCACGTCGATCACCTCGACCTGTTCGCCGGCACCCTTGCCGTTGACCCCGTCGTTGAGCATGGTCGAGCAGAACGGGCAGCCGACCGCGACCGTCTTCGCCCCGGTGGCCATGGCCTCCTCGACGCGGTCCACGTTGATCCGCTTGCCGATCTTCTCTTCCATCCACATCCGGGCGCCGCCGGCACCGCAGCAGAAGGAGCGTTCGCTGTTCCGCGGCATCTCGGTCAGGTCGCCCGCGATGGCGTCGCCGAGGACCTCCCGGGGGGCCGCGAAGACGCGGTTGTGCCGACCCAGGTAGCAGGGGTCGTGGTAGGTGACGCCCCCGTCGACCGGCTGCACCGGCGTGAGCTTGCCGGTGGCGACCAGGTGCGCGAGCAGTTGGGTGTGGTGGACCACCTCGAACTCACCGCCGAGCTGGCCGTACTCGTTGCCCAGGGTGTTGAAGCAGTGCGGGCAGGTCGCGACGATCTTGCGCTTGGCCTTGTCCCGGCCCTCGAACGCCTCGTTCAGCGTCTCCACGTTCTGCTGAGCGAGCATCTGGAAGACGAACTCGTTGCCGATCCGTCGCGCCGGGTCGCCGGAGCAGGTCTCGCCCTCGCCCAGGATCGCGAACTTCACGCCCGCCTCGTTGAGCAGCGTGGCCACCGCGCGGGTGGTCTTCTTGGCCCGGTCCTCGAACGCGCCGGCGCAGCCGACCCAGAACAGGTACTCGAAGTCGTCCACCTCGCCGACCCGGGGCACCTCGAAGTCCAGGCCCTTGGTCCAGTCCTCGCGGGTGTTCTGCGGGGCGCCCCACGGGTTGCCCTTGTTCTCCAGGTTGCGCAGCATCACCCCGGCCTCGGACGGGAAGCTCGACTCGATCAGCACCTGGTAGCGGCGCATGTCGACGATGTGGTCGACGTGCTCGATGTCCACCGGGCACTGCTCGACGCAGGCACCGCAGGTGGTGCAGGACCAGAGCACGTCCGGGTCGATGACACCGCCCTCCTCGGCGGTGCCGATCAACGGCTTGTCCGCCTCGGCGAGGGCCAGCACGTCCAGGTGGGCGAGCTGCGCCTGGGTGGCCTTCTCCTCGCCGGTCAGGTCCTTGCCGCCGCCGGCCAGCAGGTAGGGCGCCTTCGCGTACGCGTGGTCGCGCAGGCTCAGCACCAGCAGCTTCGGCGACAGGGGCTTGCCGGTGTTCCAGGCGGGGCACTGCGACTGGCAGCGACCGCACTCGGTGCAGGTGCTGAAGTCCAGGAGGCCCTTCCAGCTGAACTGCTCGACGTGGGCGACGCCGAACTGGTCCTTCTCCGGGTCCGCCTCCTCGAAATCGAGCGGCTTGCCCTGGCTCGTCATCGGGCGCAGCGCGCCGAGACCGGAGCCGGCCGGCTTGGCCGGCTCTCGCTTGAAGAAGATGTTGGGGAACGCCAGGAAGCGGTGCCAGGCGACGCCCATCGTGACGTTCAGGGAGATGACGATCAGCCACGTCATCGAAATAATGATCTTGATGGCCGCGGCGACGCTGACGCCGTCCGCCCAGTCCGGCAGCACCGCACCGACCGCGTGGCTGACCGGGGTGGCCCAGAACGGGAACTCGAAGTGGTCGGTGGCGACCTTGAAGCCCCGGATCACGAAGCCG
This sequence comes from Micromonospora sp. NPDC127501, assembly GCF_040302185.1. Classification (NCBI taxonomy): domain Bacteria; kingdom Bacillati; phylum Actinomycetota; class Actinomycetes; order Micromonosporales; family Micromonosporaceae; genus Micromonospora; species Micromonospora sp. NPDC127501. The sequence continues at coordinate 450,108 of NZ_JBEORJ010000002.1, forward strand.
AAGATCAGGACCAGCAGCACGATCCACTCGACGAAGTAGCCCTGCCACATGGTCGAGCCGGTGAACCGGGACCGCCCGCCCGGGCGGGTCGGCCGGTTGCGCAGCCGGATCGCCATCAGCACCAGGATGCCGACCAGACCCAGCACCCCGATGATCTCGGTGACCAGACCGAAGATCGCCCAGTGCCCGATGATCGGCAGACCACCGTCGGTGGTGACCACCTCGAAGTACGCCTCGAGCACCAGCAGCGACAGCACGACGAAGCCGACCATCACGAACCAGTGCGCGGCGCCCACCACGCCCCACTTGAGCATTCGGGTGTGGCCGGCCGTCTCCACCAGCATCGTCCTGGCGCGGGCGACCTTGTCGGAGAACCGCTCCGGCGCGGGTTGCCCGAGCCGGATGACTGCCACCATCTTCAGGACCGCACGTACCGCAAGCCACACCGCCACGGCGGTGATGGCGGCCGCGAGGATCGTGGTGACGATCTGGACGCTGCCCATCGAGTTGGCCTCCCCGGTCTGCTGCCTGATGACCTCGCTCTGCTCGGTCATGCAGTGCAGCCTACGCGAAGGTTACCCAGCGGTAACGTGAGTCATCTCGCAGTAGGCCGCGCTGCCTGCGCACACCATAGGGGGCCCCACCCGATCCTGCCGGGCAGGGGCTCACGGGGTGACGTGGGACCGCCGACGCGACGGTCTGCTCGGATCAGCGCCAGCGAGAGAGCAACGCCAGCGAGGCGACCATCGCACCGAAGCCGACGGCGAGGTTCCAGTAACCCCACGCCATGACCGGGTACTCCTGCTCGGACAGGTAGTAGAGCACCAGCCAGCCGATCCCGACGACGATCAACGCGACCGCGGTGACCGGCAACCACACCGGGCTAGGCTTGCGCGACGACGACGTCGTCGTCGGACGGACGTCCGTCGGCGGGGTGTACACCTTCTTCTTACGGACCTGAGACTTGGGCACGGCGCTCTCCAGAGGGGTGACGACCTCGTCCGGCCTGACAACCGGGCGCGGGGGCGACGGTCCATGGCCAATAATGTTCGAGAGCTAGCGTAGTCCCGATTGGCCGCCTGGACCACGAATGGGGTCAGGCCGGTGCACGGAGTGACCGAAAGAGGCGGGACTGTTCGCATCACCGGCCCAGCCGGCACGGACCGATCCCCGACACGCGGAAGGAACGCTCGGTGGAGTACACATCCGGCGCAACCTCCTGGCAGAAGGTCCTCCGACGGGCCGCCGCCGGGCTGCTGCCCCGGCGACCGCGCCAACGCCGTCCGGGCTGGTCGATCGGGGTGCCCCTGATCGCCGCGGCGGCCGGGTTGCTCTTCACCACCACCGCGACCACCGCGGGCGGCACCGCTCTCCGGGAGGACCGGCGCCCCCAGCTCAACCAGCTCATCGAGGACCGCCGCGAACAGGTCGCCGCCAGCGAGCGCCGCGCCGCCACGCTGCGCGGCGAGGTCGAGCAACGGACCAACACGCTGGCCGGCTCGGACGCCCCGATCAAGGCTCAGCAGAATCGCGCCCAGGGCAGCCTCCAGGACGCCGGGTTCACCGCCCTCAGCGGGCCCGGGGTCACCGTCGAGCTGAACGACGCGCCCCAGCTCGACCAGACGCAGCCGGACGCCAGCAACGACGACCTGGTGGTGCATCAGGGGGACGTACAGGCGGTGGTCAACGCGCTCTGGGCCGGCGGGGCCGAGGCCATGTCAATCATGAATGTCCGCGTGCTCACCACCAGCGCGGTACGCTGCGTCGGAAACACCCTGCTACTTCACGGCCGGGTGTACTCCCCACCGTTCAAGATCGTAGCAATCGGCGATCCCGCTGCCCTCCAGCAGGCCCTCGCCAGCTCCCAGGGAGTCCGGTTGTTCAAGGACGCGGTCGACGACTACCAGCTTGGCTACAAGGAGACGGCCTCCACGGTGCGAGTTCCCGCATTCGAGGATTCCACCGCCCTGCGCTCGGCTACGGTGCCCAAGTGAGCGGGCCGGACGAACGACGCGACGGGCGACACCGGGACCAGACCGACGAGCCGACCGCCTTCCTGCCCAAGTTCGACCGGCCCGAGTCGGCACCCGGCCGACCGACCCCGGCCAGCAACTGGCCCGAGCCGGTGCTGCACCCGCCGCGAACCGAGCAGCCGCCGCGAGCCGAACAGCCGCCGCCGAGCGCCACGCGACCCGAGCCGACCGGGGCCCCCGGCCGCCCGGGTGCCGAAGCGCCGCCGCCCTGGCCGGGCAGCGCAGCTACCGGGCCGGGCTCACACGGCGGCGCCGGGATTCCCCCCGCGACCACCCCCAGCCGACCGACGGCCAGCAACCAGGGCCCGGTGCGGCCCGCTGCCCCCGGCAACGCCCCGACCCGACCCCCCGCGCCCAGCGCCGCGTCCACCCGACCGACCGCGCCCAACGCCGCGTCCACCCGACCGCCGACGACCGGCAACCCACCGGGTGCCGCACCGACCCGCCCGCCGGGCGCCGGCAACCCACCAGGTGCCGCACCGACCCGCCCGGCCACGCCCGGCGGGATGCCGATGCCGACCCGACCGGCGGCCTCCGGCACGCCGAGCCGGCCTGTCTCCTCCGGGCCCGCGACGCCGCCGCTGGCCGACTCGCCGACCGCGTACATTCCGCAGATCACCGCCCGGCCCACCGGCTCCCCGGCCACCCCCGACCGGGTCGCAGCGGCCGGGCCGGAAGGCTTCCCGTCGACCGGGCCCGGCCGGGTCCCGCCGAGCGCTGGCGGGGATCGTGGCGCCGACCCGGCCGCCACCGCGTTGATTCCGGCAGTACCCGCCACTCCTGCCACCAGGCCGCCGACCATGGACTCGACCGCGTTGATGGGTGCCGTCCCCCGCACCGCCGTCCCGGATGAGCCTGCCGGTGCCAACCCCGCCGACCCTCCCCAACCCCGACGCGGCGAGCGGGTGGTGCAACTCCGGCCGCACCAGACCGGCGAGGGCTACAAGAGCGTCTACTCCGAGCTGACCCGCCCGTCGTTCGGCTCGCGACTGCGTACCGGCGTCCGGGTCACCGGCGAGATCCTGATCACCTTCGGCCTGGTGGTCCTGCTCTTCGCCGGCTACGAGGTCTGGGGCAAGTCGGCCATCGTCGACGCCCACCAGAACGACCTCAACAACGAGCTGGCTCAGGCGTGGGCCCCGACCGACGACCCGACGGTCGTCCCGTCGGTGGGCCCGAGCGTCAAACCCTCACCACCGGTACGCGGCAAGCCGCTCGCGGGCCTCTACATCCCCAAGCTCGACAAGAACTGGGTCGTCGTCGAGGGGGTCACCCAGCAGGACATCCGGTTCGCCCCCGGCCACTACCCGACCAGCGCGCTCCCCGGTCAGATCGGCAACTTCTCCGTCGCCGGCCACCGCAACCGGGCCACCTTCTGGCGGCTGGACGAGCTGGACGAGGGCGACCCGATCGTGGTCGAGAGCAAGACCGACTGGTACGTCTACCGGGTGTCGCAGTCCCGCATCGTCCGACCGACCCAGGTCGAGGTGGTGGCACCGGTGCCCGGCGAGCCGGACAAGAAGCCGACCAGGCGGATGCTCACCCTCACCACGTGCAACCCGAAGTTCGACAACTACCAGCGGCTGATCATCCACGCTGAACTCGACCGTACCCAACCCAAGTCCGCTGGCCGCCCGGCGGAGCTGGGAGGCTGATCCGATGTACGCGTTCATCTGGCGCAAGCTGCCGTTCGGCGTGGTCGGGAAGTTGACCGGCTCGGTGCTGCTGGTCGCCGCCACCGTGGCCCTGCTCTGGTACGTCGCCTTCCCCTGGGCCGAGCCCCTGCTGCCCTTCGATGACGTGCAGGTCGAGTCCGGCGTACCCGCCGAGACGGGTGGCGGCGGCGACCCGCTGACCGGGGAGACCCCGACCGGCGACGAGCACGACCTGCCGTACGACACTGACCAGAACAACCCAGCGCCTCCCTCCCCGAGCAGGTGACCATGCGCGTCCTGGTGATCGACAACTACGACTCGTTCGTCTTCAACCTGGTGCAGTACCTGGGCCAGCTCGGCGTGGACTGCGAGGTCCGCCGCAACGACGAGATCGACGTCGCCAAGGTGGGCAGGGTCGGCGCCGACGGCATCCTGCTGTCGCCCGGACCGGGCAGCCCGGACCGGGCCGGCATCTGCCTGGACGTCATCCGGGAGTACGCGGGCCAGCTGCCGATCTTCGGCGTCTGCCTCGGCCACCAGGCGATCGGCGAAGCCTTCGGGGCGACCGTGACGCGCGCCCCCGAGCTGCTGCACGGCAAGACCTCCGAGGTGCGACACCACTCGGTCGGCGTACTCGCCGGTCTGCCCGACCCGTTCACCGCCACCCGGTACCACTCGCTCGCCGTGCTGCCTGAGACGCTCCCCGACGAGCTGGAGGTCACCGGCTGGACCGGCTCCGGCGTGGTGATGGCGATGCGGCACCGCACGCTGCCCATCGAGGGCGTCCAGTTCCACCCGGAGTCGGTGCTCACCGAGGGCGGTCACCTGATGCTGGCCAACTGGCTGGCCAGTTGCGGTCACCCCGAGGCGCTGGAGCGGGCACCCGCGCTGGCCGCCGAGGTGGACGCGCGTCGCCTGGCGGCCTTCGCCACCGCCTGAGGGTCGCACGTCAGGGCACGGTCACCGGATCATCGGGACCCTCCCCGGCCGGGTCAGCCCCGCAGCGCGTTCTGGATCGCGGGGTCCGCAGGCGACCGCACCGCTGGCGGTCGGTCGCGCACCGCGTCCCACGCCGCCTTGCCACTGGCGAAGTAGTCCCGAACCGACTTCTCGGCGAGCAGGGCAGCGCTGCAACCGTCGCAGCGGGCGGTCACCCCGTCGACGTCGAGGCCGAGTTGCCGACACAGTGTCACCGCCCGGGACAGGTGGTACGACTGGGTGACGATCAGGGCCCGCTCCACGCCGTACACCTCGCGCGCTCTCGCGCAGCTGTCGTAGGTGTCCAGGCCGAACCTGTCGGCCACCACCCGACGCCTGTCGACACCCCGCTCGGCCAGGTACGTCGTCATCACCGCAGGCTCGTCGCCGGACGCGCCACCGCCGTCGCCCGACACGAGGACGACAGTGGCCCGCCCGCTGGCCACCAGCTCGGCGGCGGTGTCCAGGCGGCCGGCGAGACGGTCCCCCGGCCGCTGTCGATCGGCCGCCACCTCGGTGCCGAGCACGATCACCACGTCGGCGGCCGGCGCGTCGGCGGCGGCGTACAGGTGGCCGCGGGCGGCGAGCGTCGTCCACAGCCACGGAGAACTGGCAAGCGCCAGCACGACGAGGCCCGCGACGGCCAGCCGGCGGAGGCGTCGGGGCCACCGCCGCACCGGCCCGGCCGGTGACGTTTCCGCCTGCGTCATGCCGATGCCCGGAGGTGGCCTAGTCCTGAGGGCGGCTCGGCGGGGGTGGGAATGGCAGACCGATGCCGCCCCCGTTACCGGGAGTGGTCGGCGTGCCCGTCGGTGTGCCCGTCGGCGTGATCGTCGGCGTCGGGTCGGTCTCCGGTTCCGGTTGACTCACCTTGATGGTCACCTTCGTGCCGGTGGGCTTCTTCTCGTTGCCGTTCGGGCTCTGGTCGGTGACCTTCCCCGCCTGGGCGGCGGGCACCTCCGGCCCGTCCTGCACGACGACAGTGAAGCCGGCGTTCTTGAGGACGCGCGTGGCCTCCTCCTGGCCCAGTCCGACGACGTCCGGCACGTCACGGACCTTGCCGTTCGAGACCGTGAGCGTGACCATCGTGCCCTCGGGAACGCTCTCGCCCGAGGGCGGGTCGACCTCCAGGACCTCGTCCTCGCTCGCCTCGGCGTTCACCGTCTTGACGTCGTACTTGAGCTTCGCCTCGGTGAGCCGGGCGATAGCGCTCTCCCGTTTGCTGCCCTTGAGCCCGGCGGGGACGCGCACCTCGGGCTTGCCGCCACAAATCTGAATGGTGACCGTGCGGTTCTGCTCCACCTGGGTGGTCGGCAGCGGGTTCTGCTGGACGACGGTGCCCACTGTGCAGTCGCTGGCCAGTACCGGGTCACCGACCTGTGCGGACAGACCGGCTTTCTGGATCTCGGCGATCGCCACGTCCCGGGTCTTGCCGGTGAGGGTGGGCACCGACTTCAGGTCCTTGTCCTGTTGCATGTTCCAGAGCAGGGCGGCGACCAGTGCGATCACCGCCAGCACGCCGACCGCGCTGAACATCGCGATCAGCCAGGAGGACGCCTTGCGCTGACGGGGGTCGCCGACCCGAGCGGGGATCTGCCCGGTCTGCGGCCCGCGCCCGGGAGCCGGATAACCGCCACCGCCGCCGGCCGGGGCCATCGCCACCGTCTCCGCCTCGCGCAGCACCGGGGTGGCCAGCACGGGCCGGCCGGCGGCGGCGCGGAGCAGGTCGGCCCGCATCTCGCCGGCGCTCTGGTAGCGGTTGAGGGGGTTCTTCGACAGCGCCTTGAGCACGATCGCGTCGACGGCCGGGGTGACGTCCGGGTTGATGTCGCTCGGCGTCGGCGGCGTCTCCCGTACGTGCTGGTACGCGACGCTGACCGGGCTGTCCCCGACGAACGGCGGGTGCCCGCAGACCAACTCGAAGAGCACGCAGCCGGCCGCGTACACGTCGGAGCGGGCGTCGACGGCCTCGCCGCGTGCCTGCTCCGGGGAGAGATACTGCGCCGTGCCGATGACCGCGCTGGTCTGCGTCATGGTGGTCGCGCCGCTGGCCAGAGCCCGGGCGATGCCGAAGTCCATGACCTTGACCTGGCCGGTCTGGGTGAGCATCACGTTGCCGGGCTTGATGTCCCGGTGGATGATGCCGTGCCGGTGGCTGAACTCCAGTGCGGCGCACATGTCGGCGCAGATTTCCAACGCGCGGCGCGGCTGGAGTCGCCCCTCGGCCCCGAGGACCTCCTTCAAGGTCCGCCCGTTGACGAACTCCATGACGATGAACGGCAGCGTCTCACCGGTCGGGGCGGTCTCCTCGCCCGTGTCGTAGACCGCCACGATGGCCGGGTGGTTGAGCGAGGCGGCGTTCTGCGCCTCCCGGCGGAACCGCATCTGGAACGTCGCGTCCCGGGCGAGGTCGGTGCGGAGCATCTTGATCGCGACGTCCCGACCGAGCCGGAGATCGCGACCACGGTGCACCTCGGCCATGCCGCCATAGCCGAGCAGCTCGCCGACCTGGTACCTGCCACCGAGCAGGCGGGCCTGCGCTGTCATCGCGTCTGTCGTCCTTCGCTCGTCGTCGTCCCGCCGTCGTCCGGCTGGAGTCGTACCTCCCGACGGTACGACGTCCAGGTCGGATCGTCGCGTCCGTCGAGTCGTAGCGCGCCGGACGCCACGGTGCGCGGCGCCAGCCCGGCGGATACACCGGCCTGCGACTGCTTCCGTAGGTTGTAGGAAATCACGCCAGAGCAGAGCAGGACCAGCACGGCCAGCAGGATGGCGAGAAGCACCATTCCAGGCCGGGACCGCTGGGGCTGCGGTGACGGTGTCGCCGGACCGGCCTGCCGGACGTACGCCGGCGGGTGTTCCTGCCGGGGCGGCCCGGACGGCACGGCTGCCGCACCGCGCGGGTAACCGTTCGGGGCGCCCTGCGGCCGGACGGGCTGGACGGCCGGCGTGACGGCGGTGGGGCGTGGCTGTTGGGCGGGTGCGATCGCGGTCGGCCTCGCTCCGGCCACCGGCGGGCGGGCAGCCGGCGGACGCATCTGGTGCGCCTGCGGCACCTGGGCCCGGCCGGGTGCGGCCGGTGAGGCGGGCGCCGCGGAGACCGGCCCGGAGTTGGCACCGGCCCGGGCCTGCTGGGAGAGCGCGGCCTTGAGCTGACGGGCGACCCCGGCGAGTGCGGCGGCACTCGGCCAGCGGGCGGCCGGGTCCTTGGCCAACGCCCGTTCGACCAGGGCGCGCACCTGCGGAGGAATGTCGGCCGGCAGTGGCCGGGGCGTCTCCCGGACGTGCCGCATCGCGATGTCGAGGGGGTTGTCGCCCTCGAACGGCCGCCGACCGGCCAGGCACTGGTAGGCGACCACGCCGAGGGCGTACACGTCGGACGCTGGGGTGGCCACGCCGCCGGTGGCCTGCTCCGGCGAGATGTACGAGGCGGTGCCGAGCACCGAACCGGCGGCGGTGAGCTGGCCGACCATGTCGGAGCGGGCGATGCCGAAGTCGGTCAGCACCAGCGTGCCGTTCGGCCGGACCAGCAGGTTGCCCGGCTTCACGTCGCGGTGCACGATGCCCTTCTCGTGCGCGGCGTGCAGCGCGTCGGCGGCCTGCGCGACAAGGGCCATCGTCCGGGCCGGGGTGAGCCGGCCGACCCGGCTCAACGTGGACGACAGGGCGTCACCCTCGACGTACTCCATGACCAGGAAGGCGATCTGCTGGTCGTTGCCGAAGTCGTAGACGTCCACCACGCCGGGATGGTTGATGGTGGCCATGGTGCGGGCCTCGCCGCGGAACCGCTCGCCGAAGTCCGGGTCGTCGAGCAGGGCGGGGAGCAGGCTCTTCACGGCGACCGTCCGGCCGAGCACCTGGTCGGTGCCGCGCCAGACGTCGCCCATGCCGCCGCTGGCGATCCGCTCGTCGAGACGGTAGCGGTTGCCGAGCTGCACGCCGGGGCTGAGCATGTCAGCGACCCCCTGGGTCGGCGATGGCGGCCTTCATGATCTGACCCGCGATCCGAGCGGCCTCGCCACTACCACCGGGGCCGGCCTGCTCCAGCACCACGCAGACCGCGGAGACGGGGTTGCCGTTCTTGTCCAGGGCGAAGCCGATGAACCAGCCGTGGTCGGGCCGGTCCGGGGCGGACTGGGCGGTGCCGGTCTTGCCGCCGACCGTGTAGCCGTTGATCGCGGCCTTTCGCCCGGTGCCGTTCTGGACCACGCTGACCATCATCTCGCGCAGATCGGCGGCGACCTGCGGCTCGACGGGTTGGCGCAGCTCCCGCGCCTTCGCGCTGTAGTAGCTGGTGGTCCGGTCCGGCGCGAGCAGCTGCCGCACCAGGTACGGCCGCATCTGACTGCCGTTGTTGGCGATCGCGCCAGCGATCATGGCGCCTTCGAGGGGCGTCATCCGGACGTTGTTCTGGCCGATCGAGGACTGGGCCAGTGCGGCCGGGTCGGTGCTGCCGTCCTGGTTCTGCATGGTCCCGGTCCGACTGGCCGCCGTGGGCAGGCCGCCCTCGCCGAGCTGGCCGACGGTGAGGTCCTCCTGCTCGAAGCCGAACTGGCGGGCCTTCTCCTTGACAGTCTCGGCACCGAGCCGCACACCGAGCTGGGCGAAGCCGGTGTTGCACGACTCGGTGACCGCCTCCAGCAGGGTGACCTGCCGACCCGGGCAGATCGACGGATCGGCGTTGCGGATCGGGGTGCCCGAGGTGGGCGCGGTGTAGCTGGGACCGGCCGGGATCTGGGTGGTCTTGGTGACGCCGTTCTCCAGCGCCGCTGCGGCCACCACGATCTTGAAGGTGGAGCCCGGCGGCAGCGTCTCGGAAAGCGCGCGGTTCTTCAGCGGACCTTCCGGGTCCTTTTCCAGCTTGTTGTACGCCGCCGCTGCCTCGTTGGTGTCGTGGCTGGCCAACGGGTTCGGGTCGAAGCTCGGCATGGAGACCAGCGCCTGAACGGCACCGGTACGCGGGTCGACGGCGATCGCCGCGCCCCGCTTCGCACCCACCTCGTTGTTGCGCAGCTGGTCGTACGCCACGTCCTGGGCCCGCTTGGAGAGCGTGAGCAGCACGTTGCCGCCGCCGGTGTCGTCGCCGGTGAACATGTCCTTCAACCGGTCGCCGATCAGCTGGTCGCTGGTGCCGGCCAGGAAGTCGTTCTCCACCTGCTCGATGCCCTGGTCGGCCAGGTTGACCGGCTTGTAGCCGAGCACGTGGGCGTACTTGGCGCCGCTGGGATAGGTGCGCAGGAACTTCAGGTTGCCGGTGGTCTCCTTGCTCGTGGCCACGGCCGTGCCGCCAGCCTCGATGTTGCCGCGCTTGCGGTCGTACTCGGCGACCTGGACCCGACCGTTGTAGTCGCTGGTCCGGTATTCGTCCGCCTTGTAGGCCTGGATCCAGTTGAGATTGGCGAAGAGCAGACCGAACAGGACCATGACGACGACGCCAACGCGGCGCAGGGGTGCGTTCACGGCTTGATCACCTCCGTGGGAGCACCGTGCAGCTGCTCGGGCGGGCCACCGCTGGGACGAGCCGCCTTGCCGCCGCCCCCTCCGGTCACCGGTCGGCGGGCGCCGTCGGAGACCCGCAGCAGCACCGCGATGAGCAGCCAGTTGGCCATCAACGACGACCCACCGGCGGACAGGAACGGGGTGGTCTGACCGGTCAGCGGGATGAGCTTGCTGATCCCGCCGACGATCACGAAGACCTGGAGGCCGAGGGTGAACGCGAGACCACCGGCGAGCAGCTTGCCGAACGAGTCCCGTACCGCGAGCGCGGCACGCAGCCCGCGCTCCACGATGAGCAGGTAGACGACCAGCAGCGCCGACAGGCCGAAGAGGCCGATCTCCTCACCGATGCCGGCGAAGATGAAGTCGTTCTGCACCTCGGGCAGGATCTCCGGCTGACCACCGCCCGGCCCCGCGCCGAAGAGCCCGCCCGTGCCTAGGGCGAGCAGGCCCTGCACGAGTTGGTAGCCCTTGTCGGTCGGGTCGGCGAACGGGTCGAGCCAGATCTCCGCCCGCACGTAGAAGTTGGCGAACGGCCCCCCGACCGTCGAGCCGAGGACGTAGGCGAGGTACGCGCCGCCGAAGAAGAGGACCAGGCCGATCAGCAGCCAGCTGACCCGTTCGGTGGCGATGTAGAGCGTCACCACGAACATGCCGAAGTAGAGCAGCGAGGTGCCCAGGTCCTTCTCGAAGACCAGCACCAGGACGCTGATCAGCCAGACGCCGACCACCGGCCCGAGGTCGCGGCCACGCGGGAAGTCGATGCCGAGGAAGCGCCGGCTGGCCAGCGAGAGCACCTCACGCTTGCGCACCAGGTAGTAGGCGAAGAAGACCAGCAGCGCCAGCTTGGCGAACTCACCCGGCTGGATGGAGAAGCTGCCGACCCGGACCCACAGCTTCGCGCCGTTGATCTCGGAGATGCTCGACGGCAGCACCGCCGGGATCATCACCAGCACGATGCCGGCCAACCCCAGGGTGTACGCGTACCGCGAGATCGACCGGTGGTCGCGCATGATCGCGAGCAGGCCGGCGGCGAGGATCACCGCACCGAGCGTCCAGGCCAGCTGACGCCCGCCCTGCCCCGCGAAGACGGCCAGGCTCTCCCGCTCGGCCACCGGGGCGTCGCCCAGGTCGATCCGGCGCAGGAAGCCCACCCCGAGCCCGTTGAGCAGGGCCACCGCCGGCAGCAGCGCCGGGTCGGCGAACGGGGCGAGGAACCGGATGACGAGGTGCAGGCCGAGGAAGACCGCGCCGAGCGCGGCGGCCGGCATCCAGAAGTCCGGGGTGACCGTGTCCAGCAGGTTCGCCTCGACAGTCGCCCCGTACGCGGCCACCAGCACCATCGCGAGCAACAACAGGTACAGCTCGGCGTTGCGGCGCGACCGCGCCAGGCGTACGCCGGATTGCTCGCCCGCGGTGGCGGGCGAGGGTGCCGGTGTGGCCGCTACGGTCACGGGTGGGGTCCTCAGGATCTCAGCCGACGCTCACTCAGGAGACCGGCAGCCGGCCGGGTCGAGCGCCGGCGTGGCCGAGTCGGAGGGCGTGACGTCGGGTGTGGTGGTCGCGCCGGCCCCACCGAGAGCGGTGGTGGCACCGGCGGTCGGGCTTGCGCTGACGACCCCGTTGGGGGTCGGCGACGCGTTGGCGCTCGGGCTGCCGTTCGGGGTCGGCCTCGTGCCGACCGGAGTCGGAGTCGGCGTCGGCGTGTTGACCCCGGCGGCGGTCGGGTCGAGCGGGCAGAGCGGCTTCAGGTTGGGGTTGCTCGGCGTGTCGCTGGTCAACTCGGCGAGCTGACGCTCGGCGTCCGGCTCACTCTTGGCCCGGATTCCGACCTTGACGGTGTCCTGTGCGGCGACGGTGAGGTCGTCCAGGCGGGTGCCGCTGCGGCGGTGCACGCTGGACAGGTCCATCCCGGCGATCTGACCCTGGACGCCCCGGAAGACGGCGACCTGGCCCTCTTCGGTGGCTCCCACGTAGTACTGCCGCTGGGTGTACGTCCAACCACCGAACGCCGCACCGCCGACGATCACCAGCAGGGCCAGCGCCATGGCGGCGGTCCGGACCGGGCGTCGCTTCGGCCGGTCGGCGTCATCGTCGGAGGCCGCCGGCTCCTCTGGCGCGGCCGGACGCGGCGCGGAGAGCGCCGAGGCTCGGGCGGCCGGAGTGGAGTCGTCGGCGGAGGTGGCCATGCCGCGGTCCCGGGCGGCGGCGCCGCCCACGATCGGGGTCGCCTCGACGATGTCCTGGTCCGTGGCGTCGGCGATGATCACCGTGATGTTGTCCGGGCCACCGCCGCGCAGCGCGAGCTGCACCAGCCGCTCGACGCACTGCTGCGGGTCGGTGTACTCCCGCAGGGTCTCGCCGATGGTTTCGGCGCTGACCACGCCCGAGAGGCCGTCGCTGCAGATCAGGTACCGGTCGCCGGGCATGACCTGGCGGACCGAGTATTCCGGGTCGATGTCCCGACCGTCGAGGGCGCGGGTGAGCAGCGACCGCTGCGGGTGACTGCTCGCCTCCTCGGCGCTGATCCGGCCTTCGTCGACCAGCATCTGGACGTAGGTGTCGTCCTTGGTGATCTGCGCGAACTCGCCATTGCGCAGCAGGTAGGCCCGCGAGTCGCCAATGTGGACCATTCCCAGCTTGCTGCCGGTGAAGAGGGTCGCCGTCAGCGTGGTGCCCATCCCCTCCAGCTGTGGGTTGGCGTCCACCGTGTCGCGGAGTTGTTGGTTGGCGGTGCCCACGGCCGAACGCAACGCATCGACGAGGGCGTCCCCCGGGACGTCCTCGTCGAGCGGCGCCATGGCACCGATGACGATGTTGCTGGCGACGTCACCGGCGGCCATACCGCCCATGCCGTCGGCAACGGCGAGTAACCGCGGCCCGGCGTAGACGGAGTCTTGATTGCCGTCTCGGATCAGACCGCGGTCGCTGTGGGCCGCATAGCGCAGGGTCAGAGTCATGGCCGTAATTCGAGGGAAGTGCGGCCGATCCGGATCGGCACGCCGAGGGGGACGGGGGTTGGTCCGGAGACCTTAGCGCGATCGAGGTACGTGCCGTTAGTCGAGCCGAGGTCCTCGACGTACCACTGCCCTTCACGCGGCACGAGCCGGGCGTGTCGCGCGGAGGCGTAGTCGTCGGTGATGACCAGGGTGGAGTCCTCAGCCCGACCAATGGTGATCTGCGCTTCACCCAGAGTGATTTTGGTGCCGGCCAGCTGACCGGCCGTCACCACCAACTGGTGCGCCGCTCTGCCCCGTTTCACCTTCGCTGGCTTGGCCGCCTGCCCCGTCGAGGCGCCCACCGCGCGTGGCGCGGCCACCAGGCGACCGGACCGGGCGCCCGCGAAGAGGTCCCGGCGGATCACGCCGACCACCGTGAACACGAAGATCCACAGCAGGATCAGGAACCCGAACCGGGCAACGGTGATGACCAGTTCCGGCAAGGCGGGTCAGCCGTCCACGCGGAAGGTCAGCGTCGTCGTCCCGAGCTGGACCATGTCACCGGGGTTGAGCGCGACGGCGGAGACCCGCTGCCCGTTCACCATGGTGCCGTTGGTCGAACCCAGGTCGGTCAACACGACCTGGCCCCCGTCGAAATCCAGCCGGGCGTGTCGCCGGGAGATGCCGACGTCGGGCAGACGCAGGTTGGCCTGGTCGCCGCGACCGATCACCGTCGACCCCATCTGGAGGGGGTAGGTGCGTCCGTCGCCGGAGACCAGCCGCACGTTGCGACCGCCACCGTGCCCGGGCGGCGGGCCGTAGCCACCGCCCTGGTCGTACGCGGGGTAGGCGGGCGGGCCGGCGTCGTAGCCGGGTGCCGACACCGGAGCGACCTCGCCGCCGGTGTAGACCTCGGCCGTGACACGGAACATGCCCGTGTCCAGGCCCTCGCCTCGCTCGATCTCGACGATCACGTCGCCGTAGACCGTCCACGCCTGCTCGCCGATGAACTCCGCCTGCGACTGGGCCAACTCCTGGGCCAGCGCGGCGGCGTACGGCGCCAGCCGACTGTGGTCGAACGGCGAGAGATCGATCACGTAGCGGTTGGGCACCAACGTGCGCCCACCGGCCAGGATCGCCTTGTGCGCCTCGGCCTCCCGCTGCATGGCGTTGAGGATCTCCACGGGGTGGACCACCCCTTTGAAGACCTTGGCGAAGGCCCCTTCGACCAGGCCTTCCAGACGCTTCTCGAAGCGTTGCAGCACGCTCACCGGCTCCTCCTCGGGTCCCGAGGACATGATGGTATCCGGCCGGCGCGCGCGCAGCTCACACGCCGCTCGGCCGGCTGCTCTCGACCCGTTCGGAAGGGCCGGGACTGTCGTGCTAATCTTTCGTCCGCCACGAACGGTAATCGTTCGTGGCGAGCGCCAGGGACAGCGTAGTATTCCCGAGGCCCGTTGGAGACAGCGGGGCCGGGCGGCTAGAGTGTTCCGGGTTGTGCCACGGGGATGTGGCGGAATGGCAGACGCGCACGGTTCAGGTCCGTGTGCCCGAAAGGGCGTGGGGGTTCAACTCCCCCCATCCCCACCACCGACGAGGGCTCCGCTTGATGCGGGGCCCTTCCGTCATATCGGGGCGTGCTGGACGTCACGCTATGCTCCGATGGATTCTGCCTCCGATGGACCAGGAGTGGCGTGTGAGTGTCGCGTTGGTGACAGGGTCGGGTGGTCTGATCGGCTCCGAGGCGGTCCGGCATTTCGCCGGCCTCGGTCTGGATGTCGTCGGCATCGACAACGACATGCGCCGGTACTTCTTCGGCGAGGACGGCTCCACCTCGTGGAGCCTGGAACGGCTCGGCCGTGACCTGGGTAACGCCTACACCCACTACGCGGTGGACATCCGGGACCGGGACGGCCTGGAGCAGGTGTTCAAGAAGTACGGCTCGGACATCGCCGTGGTGATCCACAGCGCCGCCCAGCCGAGCCATGACTGGGCAGCCAAGGAGCCGTACACGGACTTCGACGTGAACGCCGGCGGCACGCTCAACATCCTGGAGAACACCCGCCGGCACGCGATCGACGCGCCGTTCATCCACTGCTCGACCAACAAGGTGTACGGCGACCGGCCCAACAGCCTGCCGCTCATCGAGCTGGAGACCCGGTACGAGCTGCCCGAGGACCACCGCTGGTACCAGGGCATCACCGAAGAGATGTCGATCGACCACTCGCTGCACTCGGTCTTCGGCGCCTCCAAGGTCGCCGCGGACGTGATGGTCCAGGAGTACGGGCGCTACTTCGACATGAAGACCGCCTGCTTCCGGGGCGGCACGCTGACCGGCCCGGCGCACTCCGCGGCCGAGCTGCACGGGTTCCTGGCCTATCTGATGCGCTGCGTCATGGAGGGCCGGACGTACAACCTCTTCGGCTACAAGGGCAAGATGGTCCGGGACGCGATCCACTCGCGCGACGTGCTGACCGCGTTCGAGGCGTTCTTCCGGGCCCCGCGTTCCGCGGAGGTCTACAACCTCGGTGGCGGCCGGCACTCCAACACCTCGCACATCGAGGCGTTCCGGATCGCGGAGGAGATCGCCGGCCGCGAGGCGCGGATCAACTACGTCGAGCAGAACCGCACCGGCGACCACCAGTGGTACGTGAGCAGCATGGCCCGGTTCGAGGCGCAGTATCCGGACTGGAAGATCACCTACGACGTGCCGATGATCCTGCGGGAAATCTACGAGGCCAACGTGGACAAGTGGGTGGCCCAGCCATGAGCGCCCGGACGAAGCGCAACGTGCTCGGCGTCCTGGTCGACGCCACCGACTACGCCACGGCGACCGACGCGGTGGTGACCGCGGCACACGAGCGGCGTCCCCTCGCGCTGACCGCGTTGGCCGTGCACGGTGTGATGACCGGGGTGCTCGACCCGGCGCACAACGCGCGGCTCAACTCCTTCGACGTGGTCACGCCGGACGGGCAGCCGGTGCGGTGGGCGCTCAACCTGCTGCACCACGCCGGGCTCAGCGACCGGGTCTACGGGCCGACCCTGACCCTGCACGTGCTGTCGCGCTTCGCTGACGAGGGGCTGCCGGTCTACCTGTACGGCTCGACCGAGGAGACCCTCGCCCGGTTGATCCCGGCCCTGGAGCGGATGTTCCCGGCGCTGAAGATCGCCGGGGTGGAGCCGTCCAAGTTCCGTGCCGTCCAGCCCGGTGAGGACGCCGAGATCGCCGACCGGATCCGGTCCAGCGGTGCCCGGTTGGTCCTGGTCGGGCTCGGCTGCCCGCGCCAGGAGGTCTTCGCGTACGCCATGCGGCCGCTGCTCGACATGCCGCTGATGGCGGTCGGCGCGGCCTTCGACTACCACGCCGGGCTGCTGCGCCAGCCCCCGCCGTGGATGCAGCGTGTCGGCCTTGAGTGGTTCTGGCGCCTCGGTCTGGAGCCGAAGCGGCTCTGGCGCCGCTACGTCATCCTCAACCCGGCCTACCTGAGCCGGCTCGCCGCGCAGAAGATCGGCCTGTGGAAGGCCCGCCCGCCGGCCCCGGCCACCGAGCGACCGGCCACCTTCTCGGTCTGACCCCGATCCGTACGACGCGAGGCCCCACCCGGCGTGCCGGGTGGGGCCTCGGTCGTGGAAGACCGGTCAGACGGTCAGGGTCCAGGTGTTGATGTAGCCGGTGTCGGCCGAGTAGGTGTCCCGCACCTGGAGTCGCCAGATGCCGTCGGCGGCCTCACCGGACACGTTGGCCGTGTACGTGGCGTTCACGTTGTCGGCGCTGTCCGAGGTGCTGCTGTTCTTCAGCCGGTACGAGCTGCCGTCCGGGGCGAGCAGGTCGATGACCAGGTCACCGCGGTAGGTGTGCACGATGTTCACCGCCACGGTGGAGGCCGAGGAGGCGTTGCGACCACAGCCGGAGATGGTGATGGAGCTGGTCACCGCCGAGCCGGCGTCCGGGATCGACACGTCGGTGCCGTTGGTGCCGGTGCAGCCGGTGGGCGGCGGCGGGGTGCTGCCGGTGCCCACGTAGAGCAAGAGGTTCGGCGAGCCCGAGCCGGGGCTGCCCACCACGTTGGGCGTGGCGTTGGCCACCAACTGGTTGCGGACCTGGGCCGGGGTCCAGCTCGGGTTGGCGCTGGCCACCAGGGCCGCCGCTCCGACCACGTGCGGGGTGGCCATCGAGGTGCCGCTGATCGTGTTGGTAGCGGTGTTGCTCGTGTACCAGGCCGAGGTGATCGACGAGCCGGGCGCGAAGATGTCCAGGCAGGTGCCGACGTTGGAGAACGACGACCGGGCGTCCGAGCTGGTCGTCGAGCCCACCGTGATGGCTTCCGTGGTACGCGCCGGCGAGGTGTTGCAGGCGTTCGCGCCGTTGTCGTTGCCGGCCGCCAGGCCGTACGTGACACCCGAGGCGATCGAGTTGCGGACGGCGTTGTCCAGTGAGCTGTTCGCGCCGCCGCCGAGGCTCATGTTCGCCACCGCCGGCTTGATCGCGTTCGCGGTGACCCAGTCGACGCCGCCGATCACACCGGCGTTGGTGCCACTGCCGGAGCAGTTCAGCACCCGTACGCCGACGAGCTGGACGGCCTTGGCCACCCCGTACGCGGACCCGCCGACAGTGCCGGCCACGTGCGTTCCGTGCCCGTTGCAGTCGTCGGCCGACCCGCCGTCCACCGCGTCGTAGCCGGAGGTGGCCCGGCCGCCGAAGTCGTTGTGGGAGAACCGGATGCCGGTGTCGATGATGTAGGCGTGCACGTTGCTCGCCGTGTTGGGGTAGGTGTAGGAGCTGTCCAACGGCAGGTTGCGCTGGTCGATCCGGTCGAGGCCCCAGGAGGGCGGGTTGGCCTGTGTGCCGGAGATCGAGACGGTGTGGTTCTGCTCGACGTACGCCACCGCCGGGTCGGCCGCGATCCGCGCCGCCGCGCGCGCGTTCACAGTGACCTCGAAGCCGCGCAGCGCCGCGCCGTAGGTGCGGGCCACCGTGCCGCCGTGGCGGCCGGAGAGCCGCTTCGCGGTGTCGCCGACCCGGTCCCGGGCGACGGCGCTGTCCTTGAGTACGACGATGTAGCTGTCCGGCACGGCGGTGGCTCCGCCGGCGGCCCGAACCACACCCACGGGTTCGGCGGCCAGGGCCGGGGTACCGACGGCCAGCACGGTCGCCGCGGCCACCCCGATCAGTACGGACCTTCGTGGAAGACCCATTTCCTACCTCCCTCTGACCGGCAGTGGAACGTGACCACCGGTCCCAACATCAATCGACACTCGCCGATCTAGCTGAGAGTAGGTCAGGCGTCGGGCAGTTGAACATGTCGAAACAGCCATAACCTTCGAGTGATGGCCCCCTACGGGCCCGGCGTCCGGGGCGAACGGGGGACACGCCCGGATTCGCCTCGCCGGGATTCGGGAAAGACTCTCGAACATGGAGAGTCAGCTCACCATCCTGCTCCCGGTCGCCGCCGTCTGGCTGGCCGCCGGCGTCGTTGCCGACGGCCTTCCCCGGCTGCGCAACACCCGCATGCTGCGTCGACGTACCGGATGGTTGCTGGTGCTGGCCCTCACCGGCGTAGCGCTCACCGCGGCCGTACTCGGCGGCGGGCTGCTCAGCGCCGGCACCGCGCCGGTCGACCGGGCCGCCGCCGGGCTCACCCTGGCCGCCGGCCCGGCGCTCGTGGCGACGGTCTGCTCGGTACGACGGATCCGCCGGCTGTGGGCCGGTGCGGGCGCGTTCGCCAGTGCCCCCGCCGCTCCCGCGCCGCACGGACTGCGCGCTGCTGCGGCCCACCCGCTCGTCGGGCTGCCACTACAGGTCACCGCCCTGGCCACGGTGCCGGCGTTGATCGCCGCCGCCGGCGCCGACCTCGGAGCCGACCCCGGCGTCACCGGGCCGGCGATCACCGTGGGCGCGCTCGCGGTGATCGCCATCGGGGTCCGGCACGCGCTGCGCCACAACCGCTTCGCGGAGCGGGCCCGGCCCGCCGTCGCAGGGTCAACGCGGGCGGCTGGCGCTCTGCACGTATAGCAGCTCCAGGATCGACCTGGTCGCCTCGAACCAGCGGTCCAGCCAGTCCTGCGAGGGCACGGTGCCCTTCGGCGGCAACTCCATCAGCAGACCACGTAGCAACGGGTGGTCCGCCAGGGACTCGGGCGGCTCCATCGGCCAGCCCGTCGGCGGGAACGACGGCTCGATCAGCGGGTTCGGGTCCAGCGAGGGCAGCGAGAGCGGGGGATCCGTCGTCTCGGAAGCACCTTCCCGCCCGCTCACCTCCTGGTCGGTCGAGACCACCTCGGTCAGAACCGTGTCCCGACGAGCGCCGCGGTACTTGCCACCGAACCGCTCCGGTTTTGCCGGACCGGTGGTGAGGTTGTCTGAACCGATCGTCGTCATCCGTCTCGCCTACTCGCTCGGTTGCGGGTCGGTGCGGCGGGTCGTCGACCAGCGCCGTACCGACCGGTTCAACGAGACGGGGACGCTCTGGCGACGGGAATCCCGACGGAACCTCGCCGACCCCCGGCCGCGACGCGACCCGTCAGCCGCTCCTACCGCGGACACGGCAGAGTCCCCGTCCGGCGAACCGGACGGGGACTCCATTGACCAGTCGGTCAGACCGCGCCGAACACACCACCCCTGGTGCCGGCAACGAAGGAGTGCCAGTCACCCGGTGCGAAGACCAGGGCGGGGCCCGCCTTGTCCTTCGAGTCCCGCACTCCGACCGCCCCCGTCACGTACGCCACCTCCACGCAGTTGTCACAGTTCGGCCCGCTCTTCGAGCTCTTGAACCATGCTGCCTGCGTCAGGTCCACGGGGAACCCTTTGGTCGCCATTTCCACAACGGCTCCTCTGCCAGTTTTGCGATGTGTGCGACGGACTCCTCCGGACGTATGGCCGCAGCGCGGATGTGATCGAAGATGAAGCTGTACTTCTGTAGTTCGTCGCTCTTCTCGAGGAAAAGCCCACCCGTGGCGTTCTCCGCGTACACAACATCCGGATCACCGGGCTCAGGGAAGCTGAGGATCGTGAAAGTGCCGTCCATGCCGGCATGCGCACCCACCTCGAAGGGCAGGATCTGCAGCGTCACGTTCGGCAACTCGGCCACCTCGACCAACCGCTTGAGTTGGCCGCGCATCACCTCGTCCCCGCCCACCGGCCGACTTACCACCGCCTCATCGAGCACCACCCACAGATCGACCGGATCGTCCTGGGTCAATAACGACTGACGGCCCAAACGGACACGCACTCTTTGATGCACCTGATCGGCGGTGAAGTCCGGCCGAGCGGCACGGATCATGGCCCCGGCGTACTCCTCGGTCTCCAGAAGACCCGGAACGACCTGCTGTTCGTACGCCCGGATCGAACTGGCCGCCGCCTCCAGCCCGACGTACGCGCCGACGAGCACCGTGCTGTAGGGGTGCCACCAGCCCTTCTGGCGGGCCTCCCGGGCGATCTGCACGAGCTCGTCGCTCTCGGCGCCGACCACGCCGTAGATCCGCAGCATGTCCCGCACGTCGCGTGGTGTGGCAGTGGTGTGCCCGGTCTCGATCCGGGAGACCTTCGACGCCGAGCACTCCAACTGTTCGGCGACCACCTCGATGGTGATTCCGGCGGACTCCCGCTGGCGGCGCAGCTCGGCCCCGAGCCGCCGCCGTCTGATGGTCGGACTGCGCCGCTCACTCATCGCGCGACCCGTGAGTCACTGGTCCCCGCCGCTGGCTGCTCGACCCCACTCGGGCTACCTCCGGTAACGCGCCACTGGGTGACACCCGCCGGGGGCGCGACCGTCGACCGGCGAGCGTTCGCGACGAAGGGGGTGGTGCCGGTCCTCGGCCGGCCGCGACGGGCGAAACCGGCCCCCAGTCTGCCGCCCGGACGCGGATGGCTTCAATAGGCCTTTCGCGCGACACGCTCACGTATCGGCAAAAGTCGACGTGCAACTTGCATGAAGCACGTCCCTGATGCACTCTGTCCGTATGGCACGGATCACTCAGCGTCTCCGTTCGGCCCCGCGCAGTGGTGACCCCACCGCTCTGGGGAAGCCGGGCACGGCGCCGGCCCGGCCGACGACAACGAGACCTGCTCCGGGGTAGGACCCCGCCGCTGCAAGCCGGCAAGCTGCGGCGGCGGGCGCGTTCCCGGAAGCAACCGGGTGGTGGTCGGGTGGCGGCACGTCACCAGCGGGGTACGGCCCGACCACCGCCATCCGCACCACCGGTTCACGAGGCACGACCCCGTCACCGGCCGAGACGTCCCCCGTTCAGGCACCGCCGGCGCAACCGCCGGCCGATCCTCCCCAGGAGCCCATGTGCTTCCCCGCACCGGTGACGTACTGCACGTGACACGCGCGGCGAGTGTCCAGTTCCTCAGGCCGATCAAGTTCCGGGTGATCCGGGTGCTCGACTGGCCGACCTATGACGGCTGGCTCTGGCTCGACGGCTACGAGTTGAACGCCGCGGGTGACGCTGTCACCCGACGGTCGATCTTCGTCCAGCGGGAAGGGCTGCAGCAACTGCACGCCGCCCCCGAACCCCGCCCGCACACCGTGCGGACCCGCCGCCCGGTCGCGCGTACCCCGCTCCGGGTGGGCTGACCGACCCGAACCGCCGCCGGTGGGCGTGCCGTCGCCATAGAATCGGTACGCCCACCCCGGCACCGTTCCACCCGCTCGTCCAGGACCCTGACCCTGGGATGGTCATGGTCAATCAGCCCGCCCTGCGGCGGCACCACCGCTCCCGTATCGCCTATGCCTTCGGACTCCTCGCCCTCCTCGGGGCGATGGCGACACTCCTGGTCCTCGTCCACGACCCGGCGATGTCGTCCACCCGGCTGACCACACCGGTGCCCGCACCGGAGATCACCGTGCTCGACTCCGACCCGCCGACGGGCGACGGTCTGTCGGTCTACGAGGAACCCGGCTGGATCGACACCGGCTCCCCGGCCGACCGCGCTGGTGGTGCCGACCCGACCGGGCCGGTGTCCGGCCTGGGTGCCGGCGGCCAGTCCGACGGCCGTCAGGAACTCACCGAAGCCGCTCCCGCCGGGCACAGCGCCACGGACATCCGCCGCTCCCTCTTCTGGTCCGGCATCTTCGGCCTCGCCATCTCGCTGGCCGGCATCGGCCTCGTCGGCACCCGCCGCCGAATGTGGTGACCAGCGGTCACGGCGTGCTCGTCACCGTGGGGCTCGGCGTGGTCGGGCTCGCCCCGGCCGGCGGCTCGGCCTGCGAGATGATCAACAACACCTCGTCGTCGGTCGACACCGACGTACCCGCCTCCGGCTCGGTGCCCACCACCGTCCCCGGCGGCAACTCCGACGGTCGGTACACCACCTGGTAGGCCAGGCCGAGCCGGGTCAACAGCCCCTCGGCGGTGGCCTGCGGCAGGCCGGAGAGCGGCGGCACCGGCAGCTCGTCCGGAGCGTCCGTGGTCGGCGAACTGCTCGGCGACTCACTGGTGGGCGCCGCCGACGTGGGAGGTGCGCTGGTCGGCGGCAGGCTGGGGGCACTGGTCGGCGGAAGGGACGGGGTGGGCCCCCGATCGTTGCGGTCGTCCTCCTGCTGGGCACGCACCAACCAGAGCGCGCCCCCGAGCAGGCCGGCGAGCAACAGCGCCAGTACGCCCCAGAGGATCGGCAACCACCACCGCCGACCACCCTGCTCCTCGACGTACCACTCGCCCGCGGGGTCATCCGGTCGGGGCGAGCGCACCTCGGCCCGACCGGACCACGACGGCGGTATCGGGGCCGTCCGGTCGGCCGGCGGACCCGGCCGGGTGCCGGCGGACCGGTCGATCGGCATGGTCTGGTCGGGCGACAGGTCAGGACGAGCCGCGGCAGTCCGGTCGATCGGTGCCGTGTCGTCTGGTCCGTCGGCGGCGGGCCCGGTCGGGGCCGGCCGATCAGCGGCGGAGGGCAGCGGGCGGGTCCGGTCGTCGTGCTCGCCGGCGGGAGGTTCCTGGCGGTCGTCGCTCATCGCACGTCCTTTCCCGAACCCGGACGGGCGTCATGGCCCTCGACCGCCAACCTAGTCGCCCACACCGCCATCGGCGGGGATCAGCGTGCCGAGCCGCGCCGGCTGTCGGCGAGACAGGACGCGAGTAGGAGCCGGGAGGCTCGAACCCCGCCGGCCTGGAATCAGGACGTGGGTTTCGCGGTCGGCTGACCGTCGGAGCCACACCAGATGCTGACCTGGTCGTTCCACCGGGCCGGGCCGTCCTCGGCGGGCTCCTGCCGGCTGACCTTGCCCGTGCGTCCGCTGAGGTAGCGCGGGTAGAGGCCCTCGTCGACCAACTCGTCGGCGGCATCGGCGCAACTCTTGCCTACCACGTCCGGCACCTCTGCGGCCGGCGCCGGCCCGGCGACCTGAAGTTGCACAGTCGTCCCCCGGGCGACCTCGGTGCCCACGTCCGGTGTGGTGCTCTCGACCGTACGGCCGACGCCGCCACCGAAGACCAGCCGCCAACCCAGCCGCTGCTTGCGCAGCGTCTCGCGGGCCTGCTCGAAGTCGGTGCCGATCACCGGCGGCACGGTCAGGCCGGCCCCCTTGGTCGAGGTGGCGGAGGTCTGGACCTCCGACGGTGTCGGCCGGCCGCTGCTCGGTCGGGGTGCGGTGGCCCTACTGGTCGACGCGCCAGCCGTGGTCGCAACGGCCAGCGGATCACCAGAGGGTGCGTCGTCCTCGCCGGCCAGCAACCAGCCGCCGGTCGCGCCCACGGCGGCGAGCAGCACCGCCGCCAACCCACCACCGAGCACGACGCTGGCCCGGCCCGCACCGCCACCGGCGGCATTCTGCTGGCCCGTGTTCGTGTCCGTCATAACGCCCACCGCCTCATCACCGGCGACCGTACCGCCCGCCGCCCAACCCGCCCGCACCGGCAGTCCACACCGGCGGGTCTTTGCGACTCGCCGCGCCGACGACGGGACGTTACGCTGCCCGGCATGGCCAGACAGGGCTGGGGAGTGTCGATCGCGACGGCGATCGGGGTCGCTGCCGGCGCGGGTGCCGCACAACTGGGCTTCGGCTACGGGCTCGGCGTCATCACCTGGACGCCCACCGATGCCGGTGCGACCGACACAGCCTGGGCGGACGGCCTCGCCTGGGCCACGTGGCTCGCCGCCAGCTCGACGGTCCTCGGCGCGGTGTGCGCCCAGCGGCTGCACCAGCGGAACACCCCGGCGAAGGCCGTGGTCCCTTCGGAGACGTCGCCCGACGGTGGTGCCCGGCACGAGGGCCCGCAGCTCGACGATCGGGCGCCGGAGCACGAGAGCCCGGTCAACAGGCCTCCACCGGCCGCCGGCACCACCCGGCCGGAGGCGGTGGACACGCCACCACCGGTGGCTGAGCCGCCGGTCCACGACCGCGGTGGCCTGCTGCGCCGAGTGGCCCTGGCGCTTGGCGCCGGGCTGGGCGGGCTGGTCACGGTGCTGTTGATCGCGGTACCCGCGCGGGTCGCGACCGGCGCGGACACCGGCGCTCCGCAGCGGACGGCCGCCGTACAGGCGGCGCTGGGCATCCTGATCGGCGTCCTCGTCGCGGTCTGGGCGCTTCGCTCCCGAGCCGCCGCGGTCAATGTGACCGCGACGGCCGCCTGGCTCTGGCTGCTCGCGGTGATCTCCGTGATCGACGGGGTACGCGTCGGACGAGGGCTGACTGGCGCGCAACTCGGCACCTGGCAGTTCGACCCGGACCACGCCCGGTACTGGATCGGGGGCCAGCTCTACTGGCCCGGCGCGCTGCTGGCACTGGTGCCAGCGCTGCTGATCGGCGTCCTGGCCGCCCGGCGTTCCGCCCGCTCGGGCGGGCACCGCGTGGGTGCGGCGGCCTCCGGCGCGGCTGGCCCGGTGCTCGTCGCGCTCGCCTACCTGACCACGCTGCCGCACTGGTCGACGCTGGGCCCCGCGCAGCTGTCCACCCAGCTGATCGCCCCGTACGCGGTGATCGCCGGTATCGGCGGCTCGGTGCTGGCCGCCCGCCTCGGCGAGCGAAGCGAACGGAACCGCCCGGCGGAACAGAGCCGCTCGGCCAAGCCGAGTGCGCTGCCTCGGGACACCGTGGCCGACCCGGCCCCGATCGCCGAGAGCGAGCCCGCGCCGCCGGTCTCCGGCTCGACGACCACAACCTCGGCCTCGACCGCCGCAACCGCAGCGCGGCGCAGGAGGGCCGACGCCCCACCGCAGACGCCCCGGACGGGCTCACTGCCGGGCGACGCCACCGCCGCACCGCAGGTTCCCGCCCCGCGTACGGACCCGGACCTGGCGGATCCGGCCGGTCGTCCCACCGAAGCAGCAGCGGCAGAGGACCTGGCCCCCACCAGCCGGCGCACCCGAGCAGCCCGCCGCACCACCCGCCCCACCACCGACTGACCGCCCGCCACACCCCTTGAGCCCTAGCGGCGCGCGTTCGGGGCGGGGCGGGTCAGGTGGTTGGCCAGGTGTGGACGGGTTGGTTGGTGCGCTGGAGTTCGGCGTAGCGCTGGACCATGTGGTGCAGCGCGGCCGTCCGGTCCATGCCGTGGTGCCGCTCCGCCGCCCAGACCGCCTCGGTCTGCCAGGCGGCGCCGTTGCGGCCGGTACGGCAGCGCTGCTCGATGATGCCGAGCAGCCGGTCCCGCTGCGCCGGGGCGACACCGAACCCGTCCAGGCCGGTGGCGGCGGTGGGCAGCAGTTGGTCCAGGACCAGCTTGGTGACCGGCACGTCGCCGAGCCCAGGCCAGTGCAGCACGGCGTCGAGGCCACGTCGGGCGGCGGCGTGGAAGTTCTCCTCGGCGGAGCTGAAGGTGAGTTGACTCCAGATCGGCCGGTCGGCCTCGGCCAGACCGCGTACCAGCCCGAAGTAGAAGGCCGCGTTGGCCAGCATGTCCACCACCGTCGGACCAGCCGGCAGCACCCGGTTCTCCACCCGCAGGTGGGGGCGGCCGTTCATGATGTCGTAGACCGGACGGTTCCATCGGTAGACGGTGCCGTTGTGCAACCGCAGCTCCCCGAGCTGTGGCACACCGCCGGCGTGCAGAACCTCCACCGGGTCCTCGTCCTCGCAGATCGGCAGCAGCGGCGGGAAGTACCGGACGTTCTCCTCGAACAGGTCGAATATCGAGGTGATCCACCGTTCGCCGAACCACACCCGCGGCCGTACGCCCTGGGCCTTCAACTCGTCCGGGCGGGTGTCGGTGGCCTGCTGGAACAGGGCGATCCGCGTTTCGGCCCACAGTTGGCGGCCGTACAGGAAGGGACTGTTCGCTCCGACCGCCACCTGCACCCCGGCGATGGCCTGGGACGCGTTCCAGTAGTCGGCGAAGCTGTCCGGGGCGACCTGGAGGTGGAACTGGAGGCTCGTGCAGGCGGCCTCGGGGGCGATCGAGTCGGTGTGCGTGCGCAACTGCTCGACGCCGCGAATGTCCAGCTCGATGTCCTCGCCCCGGGCGCCGACGATCTGGTCGTTGAGCACCCGGTAACGCTCGTTGGTGGAGAGGTTGTCCTCGACCAGGTGCCCCTCGGTGAGGGTGGGCAGGATGCCGACCAGGACGATCTTCGCGTCGGACCTGGCGGCGCGCTCGTCGGCCCGGGAGAGGCTGCCGCGCAGGTCGTGCTCGTAGTCGGCGAAGCCGGTGCCCTCGATCAGTCGGGGCTCGGCGTTGAGTTCCAGGTTGAACTGCCCCAACTCGGTCTGGAAGAGGGGGTCCGCGATGTCGGCGAGGATCTCCTCGTTGCGCATCGCCGGCTCGGCGGCCGAGTCGACCAGGTTGAGTTCGATCTCCAGGCCGGTCATCGGCCGGTCGGCGTCGAAGCCGAAGTCGTCCAGCATCAGGGCGAAGACGTCCAGGCACCGCCGCACCTTCTGCCGATACCGGACGCGATCATCCCGGGTGAAGGCGCCCTCTGAGACGTCCCTGCCCATGTGTCCTCCCGACGGCCGGCGCGGTCGGGATCCTGCCGTCCCGGAAGCGCTTTGTGAAGCATCCACGGTAAGAGCGCCCACCTGACCGGGACCAGAGGCCCACGGCGGTGATCCGACGTCGGCCGGGGCGGACGCGCTCGTGGCGCCATCTGTACCCCGTCGTCGACCGGCCGGACCCGATTGCGGTGCGAACAACCCGTGACAATTACCACCAGTGGGAACGACGCAGGGCCCGCGCCGACGTGCGGCGCGGGCCCTGCGTACCGGATCGCCGGGAGGGTTCCCCCTGCCCTCCGGCGATCCCCGAGGATCAGGCCTGGCGGACGGCCTCGCCCTCGATCTCAATCTTGATCTTGCGGCTGACCAGCACGCCCCCGGTCTCCAGGGCGACGTTCCAGGTCAGGCCGAACTCCTCGCGGTCGATCTCGGTGCTGGCGGAGAAGCCGAAGATGTCCTGGCCGAACGGGCTGCGGCCGACACCCTCGAACTCGACCTCCAGCTCGACCGGGCGGGTGACGTCCTTGATGGTCAGCTCACCGGTGAGCACGAACTCGCCGCCGCGACGGGACTTGACCCCGGTGCTGCGGAACTCGAGCGTCGGGAACTTCTCGGCGTCCAGGAACTCGGGGCTGCGCAGGTGCGCGTCCCGGTCGGCCTGGGTGGTGTCGACGCTGGCGGCCTGAATGGTGGCGACGACCGACGACTGCAGCGGGTCCTCGGCGACGGTGATGGTGGCGGTCGCCTCGTTGAACTCACCGCGAACCTTGCTCACCATCATGTGCCGGGCAACGAAGCCGACCCGCTTGTGCGCCACGTCGAGCGCGTAGGTGCCGGCCGCCGGGATGGTGAGGCCGTCCCAGTCGCGGGTAACCGCATCGATGCTGCTGGTCATGCTGCTGTCCTCCAGGAGATTGTTTAGTAGCCCAACGACTGCTTGAGCAACTATAACTGCAACAACATTCCCCGTGTCAAGCACTGGTACGATGAACGGGTGACCAACGTCTTCGACGATCCCCGGATCACCGCCGTCGGCCTGCTCTTCGAGGCACACGCCGGGCTGTCAGCCCGGTTCAACGCCCAGTTCGAGGAGCACGGCCTCTCCGCGGTCGAGTTCGAGGTCATCACCCGACTGGCCCGCTCGCCGGGCAACCAACTACGCATGACCGACCTCGCCGCACAGACCTCCCTGTCGACCAGCGGAGTGACCCGTGTGGTGGACCGGATGGAGCGCGACGGGTTGCTCACCCGCCGGGCCTGCCCGAACGACCGACGCAGCTCGTACGCGGTGGTCACCGCCTCCGGGATGCAGCGCCTGAACGAGACGCTGCCCGGGCATCTGCAGATGATCGAGCAGTGGTTCACCGGGCAGCTCGACCCCGAGGCGCTGGCGGCCCTCCTCGACGGGTTGCGGCGGGTCCGCGACGCCGCGCATCCGTGCGCCACCGCTGGCAGTGACGACGTCAGTCCGGAGCAGGTCGCCGCCACCGACAACGCCACCCGACGGCCCTGATCAGCACCCACCGTCGGGCGGCGGCAGCGGCAGAAAGACCGGCAGAACTGACCCAGCCAAGCTGGAGGATTCGGTCCAAGCCGACTTTCTGCCACCGCACCGGTGGCAGGCTTCCTGCACCGGGGATCACCGGGGGGTGACGGCGCGGGCGATCAGCGAGGGGTAGCACCAAAGGGGGCTCTTCGCCCGCGCCACTCTCCCGTCGCGATCCGCTCGGGGAGAGCGCGGGCTACTGAGCCGGCCCACCTCGGGCGGCGATCAGCGCGTAGAGCAGGCCCGACTCCTGCGGCAACAGCCTGATGCCGCCCTCCGCGCAGACCCGGTCCAGTCGATCGAGCACCGACTGGTCGGCAGTGCTCGCAGCCAGCCCAACCAGCGCCTCCACCACGTCGCGGCGATCCTGCCCCGCATGGTCGGCGGCGGCCGCGAACCACTCGGCAGCCAACTCCCGGTCGCCCCGGTGCAGCGCCAGGTTCCCCTCGATCAGCGCACAGAGCCCGGCCTCCGGCCCCCCCCAGGCCCGCGCCGCGTCGTCCGAGCGCGGTCGCGGCACGGTCGGTCGCGCCGGCAGCGCCTCCACGCCCCCGGCGCGCAACTCGGTCAGCACCTCGGTCGCCTCCGCGGCCCGCCCGTCCTGGGCGAGCGCCAGCCCGACGGTCCCGAGCACCCGACGACGACGCCCGGGATCACCCAGCTCGGACAGGGCCGCGATCGCCCGCCGGCCACGATCGATGGCGTCCGCGTACCAGCCCTCCAGCCGGGCGACCTCGGCTCGGTTGGCCCAGCCCAGCACCCGCAGTCGCTGCTCCCCACTCTCGGCGGCGAGTCGGTCCACCGCGGCGAGCCGGCGGCGGGCCGCAGCCAGATCGCCGACGCGGATCTCGTGCCAGGCGAGGCTGTTCTGAGCCACCGCCAGATCCCGGGCCCGCCCGTTGCGCGCCGCCAACCGCAGCAACGCCTCGGCCTGCTCGCGAGCCTCGTCCTGCCGCCCGACGGAGATCAGCAGGGTGCCGAGCACGTTTCGCGCCTCCAACTCCCCGGTGACGTCGCCGGCCTGCCGGAAGGTGTCCAACGCCGCACGAGCCGTCGACAACTCCTCGGCGCCCGCGCCGTGCTCCGCCGCCAGCCGGGCGACACCGAGGGCCGCCCAGCCACGCAGAAGAGGATCGGCGTCGGCGGTCCGCGGGTCCGCCAGCAGCCGCCGCAACCACTGCCGCCCGACGACGTCGCGTCCACGGAACCGCCACCACCGGGTCAGGCAGGCCGCCAGCCGCAGCGCGGTCAACGGGTCGTCGGTAGCCGCGTGGGCCAGCGACGAGCTGATGTCACTGCTCATCTCGTCCAGCCGGTGCACCGCGTCGGGTAACCGTGGGCCGATCAGGTCGGTGGCGGTACGGGCCACCAGACGCGCGATGACTTCCGCGTGCCGACGCCGGATGCAGGTCAGCTCGCCCGCACCGGCCGCCTGCTCGACGGCGTAGTCACGGACCGCGTCGAGCAGCCGGAACCGGAACGACCCGGTTCCGCGTACGCTCAGCAGCCCCAACTCGACGAAGCGGTCCAACAGTGGAACCGGATCGATCGCCACAGTGCCGTCCCGGTCGGCCTCGTCGGCGAGCATCTCCTCGGCCAACTCGACCGACCACCGGTTGCCGAAGACGGCCAGCTGCCGCAGCGCGGCCTGTTCGTCCGACGCCAACAGGCGATAGCTGAACGCCACCGCATCCCGCAGGGTGACGGCGACCGAGACCGCCGCACGGGTGTCGGGTCGGCTCGTCCGACCGGTAAGCGCCTCCGGCGCGTCCCAGGCCGGGTGGGCGGACGCCTCGGCGGGAGTGGCCAGGTCGAGCACCCGGTCGCCGTACCGGTCGAGCAGTTCGGGGAGGTCGAGGAGACGGCCCCGGGCGGCCATCAGCTCGATGGCCAACGGCAGCCCGCCCAACCGGCGCACCAACGCGGCGAGCGCAGGCAGCTCAGCGGGGGTGGGTGGCTCCCGGCGGACCTGAGCGAGCCGGGCGGTGAACAACGCGACCGCCGGCCACGATTCGAGCCCGGAGTGCTCGGCCTCCGGTGGCGGCACGTCGAGCGGCGCGACCGGCCAGACCCGCTCACCGGGCAATCCGACCGGGTGCCGCCCGGTGACCAGCACCCGCAGCGAGGGCAGTGCGCCGAGCAACCGGTGCACTGTCGCGGCCACCGGGCCCGGGGCGCGCTCCACCGCGTCCATCACCAGCAGCGTCGGTCGTCCGGCGAGCAGCGCCACGAGCTCGGACAGGCGCGCCACGCCGAGCATGGACATCGAGGCGGCGAGCACGTCCGGACCGTCCGCGCCCTCGCCCACCAGCACCCCGGCGACACCGGCCGGGTGAGCGGCGGCCACCCGGTGCGCCACCGACGTCGCCAGGGCGGTCTTGCCGACGCCGGCCAACCCGACGAGGCTCACCAACCGGGGTCCTCGCTCCGCGGTCAGCATTCCGGCCAGCTCGGTGAGGTCGCGCTCCCGGCCGATCAACGCGACCGGCGGCGGGAGCGCGACCGGCGGGTCGGCGGGTGCGGCCGTCGACGTGGCGTTGCCGCCGACCGCGAACGGCGTCGAGGTGGCGTCCGGCGAGGCCGGTTCGGCACCGGCGCCGCGGGCCGCTGCCAGGAACGCCGCCCGACTGGTGCCGGTCAGCGCCAGCGCCCCGGCGAGCAGCTCGACAGTGGTGCGTTGTGGCCGGTTCGACCGGCCACGCTCCAGATCACGCACCGTCCGCACACCCACCCCGGCCCGGGACGCCAGCTCGGCCTGGGTGAGGCCGGCGGCGCGTCGATGCCCGCGGAGCAGCTCCGGCAGAGTGGTACGTCCAGCCGGGCTCCGCGACCAGTCATGATCCGGAGTCATGGGCACGAAGAGTACGGATGGACTACGACCGTCGGCAGTCGAACGTCGGGCTACCGACGCCCGCTCGCCAAAACCCGACAGCCGTACGGACAGTCCGTCCGGGACGACCGGCCGATCAGTTCGGCTGGGCCAGTCAGAGGCCCAGATCCCGAGCGATGATCATGCGCTGCACCTCACTGGTGCCCTCGCCGATCTCCAGGATCTTGGAGTCCCGCCAGAACCGGGCCACCGGGTACTCGTTCATGAAGCCGTACCCGCCGTGGATCTGGGTGGCCTCCCGGGCGTTGTCCACCGCGATCGTGCTGGCGTGCAGTTTGGCGATGGCGGCCTGCCGCTTGAACGGCTCGCCGGCCAGCATCCGCGCGGCGGCGTCGTAGTACGCCAGGCGAGCGGTGTGTGCCTTCAGCTCCATGTCGGCGATCTTGAACTGGATGGCCTGGTTGGCACCGATCGGCCGACCGAAGGCGTGCCGCTCCTTCGCGTACTTGATCGACTCGTCGACACAGCCTTGGGCGAGGCCGACGGCGAGCGCGGCGATGGCGATCCGGCCCTCGTCGAGGATCCGCAGGAACTGCGCGAAACCCCGGCCCCGGGCGCCGAGCAGGTTGGCGGCCGGCACCCGGCAGTCGTCGAAGGTCAGCTCGTGGGTGTCCGAGGCGGTCCAGCCCACCTTGGAGTAGCCGGGCGCGACGGTGAACCCGGGCGTGCCGGTCGGCACGATGATCGTCGACAACTCCTTGGAGCCGTCCGGGTTCGTACCGGTCACCGCCGTGACCGTGACCATGGCCGTGATGTCGGTCCCCGAGTTGGTGATGAACGCCTTCGACCCGTTGATCACCCACTCGTCGCCGTCCAGCACCGCCCGGGTCTGCGTGCCGGCCGCGTCCGAGCCGGTGCCCGGCTCGGTGAGACCGAAGCCGGCCAGTGCCTCGCCGCTGAGCAGCCGGGGCAGCCAGGTCGCCTTCTGCTCCTCGGTGCCGAAGCGGTAGATCGGCATCGCGCCCAGTGAGACCGCCGCCTCCAACGTGATGGCCACGCTGGAGTCGACCCGGGCCAACTCCTCCAGGGCCAGGCAGAGCGCGAAGTAGTCGCCACCCATGCCGCCGTGCTCCTCGGCGAAGGGCAGACCGAACAGGCCCATCTTGCCCATCTGCCGGATCACCTCGTACGGGAAGGTGTGCTGCTCGTAGTGCTCGGCGATGACCGGGGCGATCACCTCGCGGGCGAATTCCCGCACGCTCTCGCGCAGCGCCGCTTGTTCGTCGGTGAGCCGGAAGTCCATCTCATCCTCCTGTAAGGACGGTCCGCCTCGGCGCTCGTGACGCCGGAGGCGGGTCGCTGTGCGGGCCTGAGTCGATGATCAGACCGGGGTGACGCCGTGCCGACGGCGGGAGAAGTGCCGATCCTTGGTACGCGCCGCCGCGAATCGACGGACCAGCTCGGTGCGCAGGTCGTGCGGCTCGACGATGGCGTCGACCACCAGCTCGCTGGCCAGCCGGACGACGTCGATGTCCTGCTCGTACTCGGCCCGCTTGGCGGCGACGAAGGCCGCCCGCTCGTCCTCGTCCGCGATGGCGGCGATCTTGTTGGCATAGACCGCGTTCACGGCGGCCTCGGCGCCCATCACGGCGATCTTCGCGCTCGGCAGCGCGATCGTGGCGTCCGGCTCGAACCCGGGGCCGGCCATCGCGTAGAGACCGGCGCCGTACGCCTTGCGGACCACCACGCAGATCTTCGGCACGGTCGCCTCGGAGATCGCGGTGATCATCTTGGCGCCGTGCCGGATGATGCCCTGCTTCTCGACCGCGCTGCCGACCATGAAGCCGGGCACGTCGCTGAGGAACAGCAGCGGCACGTTGAACGCGTCGCAGAGCTGCACGAACCGGGTGGCCTTGTCGGCCGAGTCGACGAAGAGCACGCCGCCCTTGAACATCGAGTTGTTGCCGACCACGCCGACGACCTGACCGTCGAGACGGCCGAAGCCGATGGTCAACTCCTTGGCCCAGAGCGCCTGGATCTCGAAGAACGAACCCTCGTCGAGCAGGCCCTTGACGTAGCGCCGCATGTCGAACGCCTGCCGCTCACTGGCCGGCACCAACGCGGCCAGGTCGGCCTTCGCGGACGCGGCGACCGGCGGTGCGGCCGGCGGCGCCTGCGTCCAGTTCGCCGGCAGGTACGACAGGTAGGTCTTCACGACGTCGAGCGCGTCGGCCTCGGTCTTGCAGAGGAAGTGCCCCACGCCGGATTCGGCGGTGTGCACCTTCGCCCCGCCCATCGCCTCCAGGGTGGTCTTCTCGCCGGTGACCATCTCGACCATCCGGTCGGAGCCGAGGTACATGCTGGCGTTGCCGTCGACCAGCGCCACCACGTCGCAGAACGCCGGGATGTACGCCCCACCGGCGGCGCTCGGGCCGAACAGCGCGCAGACCTGTGGGATCGAGCCCGAGGCGCGGACCTGGTTCCAGAAGATCTTGCCGGCGCCACGCCGACCGGGGAAGAGATCGACCTGGTCGGTGATCCGGGCGCCGGCCGAGTCGACCAGGTAGACCATCGGCACGCCGGCGCCGTACGCCCGCTCGATGATCCTGATGATCTTCTCGACGGTGCGGGCGCCCCAGCTGCCGGCCTTGACG
This sequence comes from Micromonospora sp. NPDC127501, assembly GCF_040302185.1. Classification (NCBI taxonomy): domain Bacteria; kingdom Bacillati; phylum Actinomycetota; class Actinomycetes; order Micromonosporales; family Micromonosporaceae; genus Micromonospora; species Micromonospora sp. NPDC127501. The sequence goes on from NZ_JBEORJ010000002.1 coordinate 484,113, forward strand.
GTGGAGTCGTTGGCCATCAGGCAGACCTGTCGGCCGTCGATCGTCGCGGTGCCGGTCACCACGCCGTCGGCGGGCAATCCCTCGGCGAGCGCGTTGGCGTAGAGGCCGTCCTCGACGAAGGAGCCCTCGTCGACCAGGAGCGCGACCCGTTCACGGGCGAAGAGCTTGCCCTTGGCCGCGTTGGCCGCGTGGTACTTGTCCGCGCCGCCGGACCGGGCCCGCTTGCGCAGCTGCTCCAGTGCCTCACCGTCGAGCGTCACGCCGACTCCTCCGCCATACTGACCTGAACGATCGTTAGGCTAGCGCATCGGCGCGGTTGTCGGCGACCTACGAGCGAAGCAGACAGCGAAGCCGAGAGCAAGACATTGAAAAACATGAATACAAATCGCTAGGCTCCTGGCACCCCTCCTCCCAGATCGGAGTCAGCGATGACCTCACGACTCAATCGGCTCGCCGTCGCGTTGCTCGCGACGACACTCGCCACCCTCGGCATCACGGTCGCCAACCCGGCGCCCGCGTCCGCCGCCATGACCATCTGCTACAACACCAGCCAGGCGGGAAGCTACGCCAGCGTCGCCAACCAGGCCGCCTCGATCTGGAACAACGCCACCGTCAACCTGACGCTCTCCGCCAACTGCGGCTCCAACCTGCGCATCTACCGGATCACCGGCGGCGGCTCGTACGCCGTGCGGACCAGCCTCGGCAACGGCCGGGTCTACATCGACACTCAGCAGGCCGCCCAGTACAGCGTGCTGCGGATCATGACCCACGAGATCGGGCACATCCTCGGCCTGCCGGACAACTACAACGGAAACTGCGCCCTGCTGATGTCCGGCGGCAGCGCCGGCACCAGCTGCACCAACGCCTACCCGAGCTCCGCCGAGGCGAGCCGGGTGAGCAACCTCTTCGCCGGCACGTTCAGCGCCACCGACCGCAGCGCGGACATCTTCCGCGACAGTTGGCCGAGCGCGCTCACCTCCGTGAGCTGATCGCCCTGGCACGTGGAAGGGGCCGGCGCGTGCGCCGGCCCCTTCGTCGCGTCCTCAGCTCGGCAGCGGCGTCAGCCGGGTACGCGGGCCGGCCCGCAGCACACCGGACGGCAGCTTCTTGCCGAGCAACTCCTCGGCCAACTCCGCCGCCTCGATGAGCGCCGGCAGGTCGATGCCGGTGTCGATGCCCATGTCGTGCAGCATGTGCACGGCCTCCTCGGTGGCCAGGTTGCCGCTCGCTCCCGGCGCGTACGGGCAGCCACCGAGGCCACCGACGCTGGCGTCGAACTCGGTCACGCCCAGCTCCAGCGCGGTCAGCAGGTTGGCCAGCGCGGTACCCCGGGTGTTGTGGAAGTGCAGCAGGACCGGCACGTGCGCGTTGCGGTCACGTACCGCGGTCAGCAGCTCGCGGACCCGACGTGGGGTGCCCATGCCGGTGGTGTCACCGAACGCGACCCGGTCCGCGCCGTCGCGGACGACCCGGTCCACGATCCCGGCCACCCGCTGCGGGTCGATGTCCCCCTCGTACGGGCAGCCGAAGCTGGTGGCCACGATCACCTCGACCCGCGCCGACGCACCGTGCAGCAGGTCGATCAGCTCGGCGATGTCGTCCAGCGACTCGTCCGTGGACCGGTTGACGTTGCGCCGGTTGTGGGTGTCGCTGGCCGAGACCACCACCTCGATCTCGGTGAATCCGGCGGCGAGGGCCCGCTGGGCGCCCCGGGTGTTCGGCACCAGCGCGGAGTACCGCACCCCGTCGGCCTTCACCGCCCGCCGCCACACCTCGTCGGCGTCGGCCATCTGCGGGATCGCCTTGGGATGCACGAACGACACCGCCTCGATTCGGCGTACGCCGGTGCCGGAGAGGGCGTCGAGCAGCCGCACCTTGGCGCCGGTCGGGATCGGGTCCTCGTTCTGCAACCCGTCCCGCGGCCCAACCTCGCGGATCGAGACGGAATCTGGCAGGTCCGCCATAAGGGGTCACCTCACTGTGACGAAAGCAGTGCCTAGGGGGTCCTCCCAGCATGCCACCCCGCTGTTGATCAAGAGGTTTGCGTCATCCGCGGCGCAGATCCTGACGCAAACCTCTTGATCGCCGGGGCGGGCGACCCGGGGCGGGGGCCCGGGCGGGGGGTGGGGGCGGTCAGCGCATGCGGGAGACGATGCCGGTGTCGTAGGCGCCGGAGAGGAACTCGTCGTTGGTCAGCAACTCGGCGAAGAAGGGAACGTTGTTCTTCGGACCCTCGATCTGGAAGGCCGCGACGGCCGCCTTCGCGCGATCGAGCGCCTCCTCACGGGTCGCGCCGCTGACGATCAGCTTGGCCAGCAGGCTGTCGTAGAACGGGGTGACCGTGTTGCCCTCGGTGTAGCCGGAGTCCACCCGGACACCCTCGCCCGTCGGCTCCACCCAGGTCCTGACCACACCCGGGCCGGGCAGGAAGCGCTTCGGGTCCTCCGCGTTGATCCGCATCTCGATGGCGTGCCCGCTCGGGGTCAACGCGTCCGGGTCGAACGTCGGCGCCAACCCGGAGGCCACCCGCAACTGCTCCTCGACCAGGTCGATGCCGTAGACGTACTCGGTCACCGGGTGCTCCACCTGCAACCGCGTGTTCATCTCCAGGAAGAAGAACTCGCCGGTGGATGGGTCGAACAGGCACTCCACAGTGCCCGCGTTGCGGTAGCCGACCGCCTCGCCGGCCCGCACCGCCGCCGCCAGCAGCCGGGATCGCAGCTCCGGCGAGACCGCCGGCGACGGGGACTCCTCGACCAGCTTCTGGTTGCGCCGCTGCACCGAGCACTCCCGCTCGCCGAGCGCCACCACCCGGCCGTCGGCCAGGCCGAGGATCTGCACCTCGACGTGCCGTACCCGGGGAAAGTACCGCTCGATCAACACCGAACCGTCGCCGAACATCCGCTCGGCGAACGCGCGCACCTTGTCGTACTCGGTGCGCAGCCCGGTCTCGTCGACCGACACGCCCATGCCCATGCCGCCACCGCCGGCGGCGGCCTTGACCATCACCGGGTAGCCGATCTCGGCCGCGGCCGTCACCGCAGCGTCCAGGTCGGCGGCCGGGTCGGTGGTACCCGGCGCGACCGGAACACCGGCCGCCGCCATCAGGTTCCGGGCGTTGATCTTGTCGCCCATCGCGGTGATCGCGTCCGCGTCGGGCCCGACCCAGATCAGGCCGCTCGCCTCGACGGTACGGGCGAACTCGGCGTTCTCCGACAGGAAGCCGTACCCGGGGTGGATCGCCTGCGCGCCCGTCGACTTCGCGGCGGCGAGGATCGCCTCGGTGTTGCGGTAGCTCAGCGCCGGGTTCGGTGGGCCGATGAGGACCGCCTCGTCCGCCTCCGCGACGAACGGCAGATCGGCGTCGGCCTCCGAGTGCACCGCGATCACGCGGATGCCGAGCCGCTTGGCGGTCCGGATGATCCGGCGGGCGATCTCGCCCCGATTGGCGACCAGCAGTGACTCGATCATGTTTCCTCCCGGCGTCCGGATGGTGGGACGATGTCAGGGAATCATGACCGGCGCGGTTCTGACGAGTCGGCTCAGGCCAGCAGCGCGGCCAGGGTCGCGCCGCGCAGCAGCTCGGCGCGACGTCGCCGGTCCACCTCACCACCGAGGAACGGCGTCGAGTTCATCAGGCCGAACGCGGCGTGCGCGAGCACCCGCGCCTCACCGTCGGGCATCCCCGGGTGCAGCGCGGTGAGCACCGTCACCCACTCCTCGACGTAGAGCCGTTGCAGGCGACGAATCCGGCGCCGCGGCTCCTCGGGCAGGCGGTCCAGCTCGTGCAGGTGCAACGCGATCACCGCCGGGTTGGCCAGCGCGAACTCGACGTGGAAGTCGATCAGCGACTCCAGCACGCCGCGCGGGTCGTCCGAGCGCCCGGCGGCGCGTTCCCGCCCACCGGCCAGCAACCCCTCACTGACCGGAATCAGCGCGGCGGCCAGCATGGCCTCCTTGCCGGCGAAGTGGTGGTAGAGCGCCGGACCGGTGACTCCGGCGGCCGCGCCGATGTCGTCCATCGACACGCCGTGATAGCCACGCGCCGCGAACAGACCTACCGCGATCTCCAGGATCTCGTCCTTGCGGGACCTGCGCCGGCCCGCACCCGCCGCACCCCGTGCCTGCTGCTCCACCGTCACCGGGCAAGCCTAGACCGCGAGGAGCCCGCGATGGTCGCCGGTCAGTTCCGTCCGCCCCGGCCTGGCCGCCCCTGACCTGGCCAGGGGCGGCCAGCGAGGTCAGTCGTCCTCGTCCAGGTCGTGCTCCGCGCGCAGCGCGGCGGCTTCCGTGGGCCGATCGAGCAGATCCAGCACCCGAGCCAGCAGCCAGGCCGTCTGGCGGACCTGCCGCGAGGCGGCCGGCAACCCACCGAGCACGCGACGCAGCAGCGGCTCCGCCTCGGCCGGCCGGTCCAGGCGCAGCAGCAGCTCACCGATCAGAGCCTCCACCTGGGCGGCCTCGCCGAACGCCTCGATCGACCGCAACCGGTCCGGCACCCCGGTGAGCCGGCCCAGCGCCTCGTCCAGTCGGTCCGCCCGGGTGAGCACGCGTGCTCCGGCCTCGGCCGCCAGCGCCAGCTCGTACAGCACCGGTGGATCGTTCTGCCCGGCCAGCTTCGCCGCCAACCCGTCCACCACCTCGACGGCGCGCAACGCCGCGTCCGGCTCGTCGGCCCAGAGCCAGGCGTACGTCTCCCGCCGACGAGCACGCAACTCGTCCAGCGGCAGGTCACCGAGCCGGTACGCCGCAGCCGCGGCGGCGAACCGCTCGCCCGCCGCCGCGTCCCGGTCGGCGTCGTAGAGGATCCCGCCGGCCTCCTCCAGCACCTGCGCCCGGTGCGGAAGGTTGTCCGGTCCGTCCAGGTTGCTGGCCAACTGCTCCAACAGGGCCAACGCGGGATCGATCTCACCAAGTCCGGCGTAGACGCCGGCCAGCAGGTGTCGGCAGCGGTCGGCCTCCGCCTGGGCGCCCAGCCGATCCAGGCCGAGCACGGCCTCCTCGGCGACCTCGGCGGCCTCGGCGAGCCGGCCCACCATCCGGTACGCGTTCGCCAGCTCCCATCGCAGGAACGCGTCCCCCTCGGCGCCCCGCTCCACGCACAGCGTCACCGCCTCGACGAAGTCGTCCACCGCGTCCGGGGCCCGGCCGGCCGCGAGCAACGCCCGGGCGCGGGCGACCCGGACCGGCAGCTCCGCGTCCGCCGGTGCCGCCTCCAACGCCTCGTCGCAGGCGGCCACGGCGTCCGCCGGATCGTCGACCAGCCGCGCGTACGCCAGGCCGGCGCCCGTGACGACCTCGCCGACACCCAACTCCCGGCCGATCCGGCGTGCCTCGTCGACGGCGGCGCGTGCCTCGTCGACGCGGTCCAACTGCTCCAGCAGGTGCCCCCGGTGCAGTGCGATCCGGGCCGCCAGGTGCCGATCGCCGCCCGCGTCGGCCGGTACCCGGTCGAGCGCGGCGAGCGCGTCCGCCCAACGCTCGCGGTGCAGCAGCGCCAACGCCACCCGGTCGTGTCCGGCCGCCCGCTGCCGGGCGTCGCCGAGCCGGTCCAGGACCTCGGCCGCCTCCCGGACCAGCAGCAGGCCTTCCTCGGTTTCCTCGTCGGACCGGGTCAACAGCACGCCGAGCCGCCCGGCGACCGTCTGGGCGGCCACCTCCTCGCCCGCCTCCCGGTACAGCTCCACCGCCGCCCGATTCAGCGTGATCGCACCATCGATGTCGTCCTCGTCGCCACGCTCCGACGCGCGCAGCGCCAGCCGGTGCGCGGACGTGCGGGCGGGCAGCTCGGCGGAGCCGAACCGGTCGTCGAAGGCGACCAGCGCCGCCCGGAAGGTGGCCCGGTCGTGCCGGCCCCAGCTCTGCTCCGCGAGGTCCAGCAGATCGTCCGGGCCGGCGTCGGCGGGCACGGTAACGGCGGGTGGTTCACCCTTGCCGCTTCGCACTCGCTCGGCTCGCTCGGTGGACGACGCTGGTGTGCTCGGCTCGTCCCCGACCGGACGGGTCGGGCGGGCCGGGCGGCGGCGGACGCTCGCCGACAGCGGCACGTGCTCCCCGCTCGCCTGTACGGCCAGCCGACGCGCGATCCACTCCGACTGCTGGCTCGTGCCGTTACGGGCGTCGAAGCGGGCGGCCAGACCGGCCGCCGTCCCGGCCAGCTCGTCCGCCAACGACGCCGCCGACACCTCGGCGGCCGGCCGGCCCTCGGCGGCCCGGCGGTACACGGTCGACGGGCTGGCCTGCCGCAGCGCCGCGGAGGCCGCCGCCGCGAAGTGCATGGCGGCGGCCGGCGACGGCGGCCGGTCCAGCCAGTCCAGGTGCCGCTCGACCAGCTCGACCGCCCGCGCCTCGTTGCCGGTCAGCGTGCAGAACTCGACGTGGTCCGCGATGTCCCACAGGTCCGCGAGGTTGCCGCGCAGCCGGCGGTACGCCTCCCGGTGCGCGTCCCGCGCCTCCTCGGCCCGCCCGGTGCGCAGGTACGGCAGGAGTAGCGCGGTGAGGATCGCCTGCGGCTGCTCGGTGCAGGTGAGCCGACCGGCGAGCACCGGCTCGGCCAGCGCCACCGCCTCGGCGTCCCGGCCGGTGTCGGCGAGGTAGCTCACCTGGCTCGTCGGATCACAGCCGGCGCAGTCGGAGAGTTCGTCGCGAGGTGTGGTCTGCCAGAGCCGGTACCAGTGCGCGGCGGCCTCGACGTCGCCCACGTGCTCGGCGACCCGGAACCGGTGCTTGTGCACGGCCTGAAGGCTGTGCCCGCCGGCCCGGTAGCGCCGCTCCATGTCGTCCAGCACCGCGTACGTGCGGTCCAGTGGCACCTCGGGGAACTTCAGCAGGCCGGACGCCATGTACTTGAAGTGCCACAGCAACTGGTGCAGGTGGCGCTGATGGTAGGGCTGCGGGTCCCGGTCGAACTCGGACAGACACCAGGAGAAGGTCACGAAGGACTTGGCCGGCTCACCGCCGTAGATGTAGCCGGTGGTGGCCTGCATCCGCGTGACGAACGCAAGGTGCCTGTCGTCGGCGGCGTCCACCCGGCGCAGCAGCTGTTCCAGGGCGGCGATCTGCCCCGCCCCGTACGGCATGTCGGCGATGCCGCGCAGCACCCGCCACAGATCCTCGTCGCTCATGCTCACTCCCGTCCCGGGACAGCCCGGCCGAGCAGGCCGAGGAAGGAATCGTTCAGCAGCGCGGCGTCGGCTGCGCGGATCGGATGGTGGCCGAGCAGCAGCGCCTGCCCGTACAGCGCCTCGATGGCCAGACCGACCAGCTCCGGGTCGTTCAGCATGGTCACCCGTCGTACCAGCGGGTTTCGGTGGTTGAGCACCAACTGCGGACGGTCCGGCGGGGCGGTGGCGGCGAGCGCGTCGAGCACTCCACCCCACAGCTCGTCGGCCCGGTCCCGGCTGGCGGCGAGCTGGTCGTTGAACGCCGCCGACCGGCTGACCAGGTAGAGCGCGGGCAGCGAGACCGGGTCGTACGCCCGGATGACCACCTCGCAGCCGGAACGCTCGACGGCCCGCTGCGCCGCCGCGAGGAACGGTCGCAGCGCCAACTCCACCTGCGGGTCGAGCGCGTCGAACCGGGTGGTGAGGTCGCTCGGCTCCAGCCGCTCGATCAGCACCGAGCGGTCCACCACCGGCAGTCGCTCGATCAGTTCGGTGTCGTACGTGTAGCCGGCGTTGACCACAGACAGGTCCTGCGCGGCGGCGACCGCCGCGAGCTGACGGAACTCGTCCAGGCTCGCCGCGTAGCGGACCACGCCGTAGCGTTCGCGGAACTCGGCGAGGGTGAGCGTGCCGACGTTGGTGTCCATGGGCCACCAGCGGTCGACCAGCCGGAGCATCTCGTCGTCGTGCAGCGCCAGGGCCTTCACGCCGAGGTGGTGCACCTGGAGGAACTCGGCCAACCGGTGCGGGTCGTGCCGGGCCAACCGGACCAGCCAGCCGCGCACCTGGTCGCCGAGCGCCTCCCGGGTCGCCGTCAGCAGGGTGTCCTCGTAGAGGGCCTCCCGGCTGGCGGTCGGGCGCAGCTCGGTCGCGTCCACCACGCAGTGCGCGAAGAACGCCCACTCCGGGAGCAGCCCGTCGGCGTTTTCGGTGAGCAGCATCCGCTTGAGGTAGACGCGATGCCCGGCCCGGGCCGCCGGGTTCACCGGCGTCGGCAGGATGACGGCGACACCGGTCAGCCCGGCCTCCGGCACGGCCAGCGGCAGGACGTCGAACGGGTCCACGCCGAGCGTCTCCCGGGCGTACCGGATCAGCGCCGCGCGGTCCAGTGGCGCACCCGGCGTGGTCGGCCAGGGCGGCTCCCCGGTGGTGGTGACGACGTCGCCGACGCGGACGGTGACCGGCAGCAGTGCGCCGAAGAGCCGGGCCAGGTCGGTGACGGTCGCGGTGGTGAACCACTGGTCCGCGTCGCGGCGGGGCACCAGCGTGACAGTGGTGCCCGGCTCGGCGCGGGCGGCCTCCGGCGGGGCCACCGTCACCGCGTAGCGGCCGTCGGCGTACCCGGTCCAGCGAACCGTGGGGTTGTCGCCGTGCCGGGTGAGCACCTGGATCTCGTCGGCCACCAGGAAGCAGGAGAGCAGACCGATGCCGAACTGGCCGAGGAACTCGTGCCGGGAGAAACCAAGCTCGTCGCGCTTCGAGCTGCGGCCGATGGTGGCCAGCAGCTCGTGCACCTGCGCCTCGGTCAGACCGATGCCGGTGTCGTGCACCCGTAGCGTGCCGTCGCCGGTGCTGTCCGGGGGTTCGATACGTACCAGCGCCGGCGCGTCCGGCTCGACCCCGCGTCGGGCGGTGATCGCGTCCACCGCGTTCTGGAGCAGCTCACGGACGTAGACCCGCGGGCTGCCGTAGAGGTGATGACTGAGCAGGTCAACCACGCCACGTAGGTCGACCTGGAAAGTGTGATCCACGCCTGATGTCTCCCCGGTCCCGATGCCGGCGCTCACCGTACCCATGATCACCGACAGGCGCGGTCCCCCTTCACCCGGCGGCTTGACCCTCGACCCGGTCGAACCGGCACGGTCGCCGGCATGACTTCCTCCGCTCTGGGCCGGGACTTCCGGCTCCTGTGGTCCGCGGCCGTCTCGTCCCGGTTCGGGGACGCGCTGCGCACCCCGGCACTGGCCCTGCTGGCCGCGACCGTGACCCGTGATCCGCGGATCATCGCGGCGGTCACAGTGGCCGGGCAGGTGCCGCCGCTGCTGTTCGGCCTGCTCGGCGGCGTGTACGCGGACCGCTGGGACCGCCGTCGGACGATGGCAGTGGTCGACGGGGTACGCGCGGCGGTGGTGGCGGCGCTGGCAGTGGTGGTCGCACTCAACCGGGTCAGTGTCCTGGTGCTGCTGGTGGCGGCGTTTCTGCTCGCCACCCTGGGCACTCTCTTCGACTCCGCCTCGTTCGCGCTGCTCCCCGCGTTGGTGCCGCCGGACGCGCTGCCCCTGGCGAACGGTCGGCTCCAGGCGGGGTCGGCGGTGGCCGGTGGCTTCCTCGGAGCGCCGGCCGCCGGTGTCCTGTTCGCCGTCGCCCCGGCCCTCCCGTTCGCCCTCGACGCCGTCACCTTCGCGGTGGCCGCCCTGCTCGTGCTGGCCCTCGGTCAGCCTCCCGCAGTCACCCCGGGGACTGCACTGCGGCGCGGCTCGGTGTGGAGCGAGATCGTCGAAGGGCTGCGTTGGCTGCGGGCGCACCGGACCCTGTGGCGGGTCACGGTGCTCACTGCCGCGAGCAACCTGGCGATCAGCGGAATCATGGCGGTGCTGGTGCTCTACGCGCTGGACGTGCTGCGGGTGCCGCCGGCCGGGTACGGGTTGTTCGCGGCCGCCGCCATCCTCGGGGGCGTGGCGGGGGCGCTCGGGGCGGGGCGGATCGCCACCCGGCTCGGCACGGTGCCGGCGCTGCGTGTGGTGCTGGCCGTGGAGACCGTTGCGCTGACCGGCTTCGCGCTGGCTCGGCATCCGGTGTCGGGCGGGATCGCGCTGGCCGTCTTCGCCGCCGGCACTGTGGTGTGGAACAGCCTGTGGGCGTCGTACGGGCAGCGGCAGGTGCCGAGCGAACTGCTGGGCCGGGTCGGCGCGGCCCAGCGGATGGTCGGTCTGCTCACCGCACCGCTCGGGGCGGCGCTCGCTGGGTTGGCGGCCTCGGCGTACGGCACGGCGCCGGTGGCGGGCGCGGCGGCGGCGACGTTCGCGCTGGTGACCCTCGCCGCGTGGCGGACACTGCGACCGACCGCGCCGGCTGTGTTGATCCGTGCGGGCTAGCCCGGCGTCCGCTCCCGGTGCGACAGCCCGGACAGGCGCAGCGCGATGCGCCGACGGGCCGGTGGGACGGCACCGAGCAGCCGGAGCAGCACGTCCCGGGCGGGCCGACGTGCCGGGGAGACAGCGGCCAACCTGGTCAGCCCGGCGGCGAAGCTCAGCACGTCCTCGGCCATCGGCCGCTGCCGGGCGGTGTAGTCGTCGAGCAGCGTCTCCGGTCCACCGTCGAGGACGTCCGCCACGGCGGTGCCGAGCGCGACCGCGTCGCAGATGCCGAGGTTCATGCCCTGCCCACCGGCCGGGCTGTGCACGTGCCCGGCGTCGCCGGCCAGCAGCAGCGGTCCGAGCCGGAAGGTGTCGGCGATCCGGTGGTGCACCCGGAACCGGGAGCCCCAGAGCACCTCGGTCACCCGATCGGGTCGTCGCGCCGGCCCGCGCTCGTCGAGCAGCGCCTGGAGGTAGGCCGCATCCGGTTCGGCCGGGGCGCTCGCCACGGCGGCGACCAACCGGACCACCCCACCGGGCAGCGGCGCCCAGACCAATGGCCCGGAGCGGGCGAGGAAGAGCGCCGCCTCGTCGCGGGGCAGCACGCTGCGCACCCGCACGTCGGCGAGCACGAAGGACTCCTCGTCGCTGCCGCCGGTGAAGCCGATGCCGGCCAACTGCCGGACCGTGCTGTGCAGGCCGTCCGCACCGACCACGAACCGGGCCCGCAGCGCCTCGTCGTCGACCTGCGCGAGCATGCCGTCACCGGTGCGGCTCAGCCCGGTGAGCTGGCACGGCCGTCGTACCTGGACACCGAGCTCAGCCAACTGTTCGGTGAGCACGGCCTCGGTGACCGCCTGGGAGACCAGCAGCGCGTAGGGGAAGCGGGACGGCAACTCGTGGAATGGCACCGTCAGCAGCACCCGGTCCCGGTCGCGCACGGTGAAGCGCGGCGTCCGCACCGCCTGGGCGATCAGCGGTGCCGCGGCGTCGATCCGGTCCAGCACCTCCAGGGTGTACGCGTGCACGACGGCGGCGCGGGAGGTCGTCGGCGGCGCGGCCAACCGGTCCAGCACAGTCACCTCGACCCCGCGCCGAGCCAGTGTCAACGCGGTGGCGAGACCGGTGGGGCCGGCGCCCACCACCAGGACGTCGGTGCTCGTGGGCAGCATGGCCACCTCCAGACAAACCGTTGCCAACACCCGTTGGCAAACACTTGTTGGCAACGCTAGGGCGGCCCTGATTGCGTGTCAACACCTGTTGGCCTACGGTCGTTGGCATGACCCCGTCCGCGCAGTCGACCCAGCCCCGCCGCTCCGACGCCACCCGGGCGGCGATCCTGCGAGCGGCACGGGAACGGTTCGCGGCGGACGGCTACGAACGCGCCACCATCCGGGCCATCGCCGCCGACGCCCAGATCGACCCGTCGATGGTGATGCGCTACTACGGCAGCAAGGAGGGGCTCTTCGCGGCGGCGGCCGAGTTCGACCTACGCCTGCCCGACCTGACCTCGGTGCCGCCCGCTCGACTCGGTGAGGTGCTGGTCCGGCACTTCCTCGCCCGCTGGGAGGGCGACGAGACCCTGGTGGCGCTACTGCGGGCCGCCAGCACCAACCCCGGCGCGGCCGAACGCATGCGCGGCATCTTCGCCAACCAGCTCACCGCCGCCGTGGCCACGTTCGGCACCGACCCGGCGCTGACCGCCCGCCGGGCCGGCCTGGTGGCCAGTCAGGTCCTCGGCCTCGCCTTCACCCGATACATCGTCCGCCTGCCGCCCATGGTGGACACTGCACCGGACGAGCTGGTCGCCTGGATCGCGCCGACCCTCCAGCGCTATCTGACCGGAACGCCCCCGAGCTGACCCAACCTTTTCCCCCCTCCCGTGCGTCTGCCAGATGACGCGTACAGCGCGACGGCCGGGAGGGGGGCGGATGGCGCCGACGAGGGACGACGGACGCGACGGCTACCTCGCCTTCGTGGAGAACCACCAGCACCGGCTGCTCCGCGCGGCCTACCTGATCTGCGGCAACCGGCATCAGGCCGAAGACCTCCTCCAGGACGCGTTGCTCAAGCTGGCGCTGCGCTGGTCCTCGGTCCGCGACGGCGACCCCTCCGCGTACGTGCGCGCCATCCTCTACCGGGACTCGGTGTCGTGGTGGCGTCGCCGGCGGCGGGAATGGCTCAGTGCCGCACCGCCGGACCAGGTGGCCCACGACCGTGACGGCGCGTTACGGCTGACGATGCACGACGCGCTGGGCCTGCTGCCACCGCGGCAGCGGGCCGTGCTGGTGTTGCGCTACTACGAGGACCTGACCGAGGTCGCCACCGCCGAGGCGCTCGGGGTGACAGTCGGCACCGTGAAGAGCCAGTGCCACGCGGCGCTGCGCCGACTCCGCGAGGTCGCGCCGGACCTCGTCCGCGATGCCCGACCGAGCCGAGGCTCGGCCGATCTGGCCAGCGGCCTGGAGGTGAACCCGTGAACGAGCAGGAACTGCGCCGACTGCTGACCGTCAGCGTCGAGGACGTGCTCCCCAGCCAGCCGGCCGCCGCCGGATGGGAGCGGGCTCGGCGTACCCGGCGGACCCGGCGGGCCGTCGCAGTGGTCGCCCTGGCCGTGGTGCTGGTCGGTGGTGGCACGGTGGCCGCGCTGCGACCGCCCGCCGACCCGGCACCGGTCCCTCCGGTCGGTCCCACGGTGACCCCGACCGTCGACCCCTCCCACGCGGGTCCGGTGCAGAAACCGCCCGCCGAGCTGACCTACCCGCCCGATCCGTTGGCCAAGCTCGGCGACCCGGCGACAGTGCCGCTCTCCGAACGACCGGTCCAGCGGGCACTGGCGCTGTTCCAGCCGCTGGACGAGGAGTATCACGCGAACGGCCCGGTCCGGGTGCTCGGCAACGACGGAGTGGTGCGCAGCATCGACGTGGTGACGCTGGCACCGACCCGGGACGCGGGCGGCAACGAGGCGCCCGCGCTGAAGCCGGGGATGCTGTCGCCGGACGGCAGGTCGGCCGCGTTCGCGCAGACCAAAGAGCTGATCATGATCGACCTCACCACGGCGGCCGTCCGCCGGATACCGCTCGACGGCTACCTGGAGCAGGTGGTGTGGGCGCACGACCGGGTGCTGGTCGGGGGCGACGACCGGACGTACGCGGTGGACCGGGTGACCGGGGCGACCAGCACTATCGACGTGTCGACCTGGGAGTTGATCGCACCCGACCCGGCCGCCGGTCGCGAGGCCCCACTGATCGACATGTACGGCGATGGGGCCGGCCTGAAGCTCCGCAGCCGGACCGCCCGGGAGGGCGAGATCCGCTCCGAACAGCCGGTCAACGCCTCGGCGCTGCCGTCGCCCTACCAGGTCAACGAGTTCTACGGCCGGGGCTGGCTGCACGGCGAGCGACTGGCCCGGGCGGCCTGGATCACCAGCAGCGAGATCGACGGCGCCGAGGGGGCGGCAGTGCTGGACGCACGGACCGGTGCCGTGCTCCACCTGCTCGACCTGGGCCGGGATCGCAGCAAGGGCTGCTGTGTCGTGCTGGGCTGGGACAACAGGGGCGCGGTGCTGCTCCGACTGGAACCGGCTGCCCTGGCCCGTTGGCATCCGGAGACCGGCGAGATCACCGGCATCGTCCGCGACCTGCGCGGGGTATTCGCACTCGCTGGCTGACCTCGTCTCGACGTGATCGACTCGGGTTCGCTGATATCGCGGTGTCCGGGCGAGCGGGACAGCCCGACATCAGGAAACCCGAGTCGATCACACGAGGATCTGGTCAGACGGCCAGGCCGCCGGGCTGGTCGCCCTTGACGACTGGCGCCCGGACTAGGTTGCCCCACTCGGTCCACGAGCCGTCGTAGTTGCGCACCTGCGGGTAGCCCAACAGGTGCCGCAGCACGAACCAGGTGTGGCTGGACCGCTCGCCGATCCGGCAGTACGCGATGACGTCGTCGTCCGGGCTCAACCCGAGCTGGTCGGCGTAGATCGCCTTCAGCTCGTCGGCGGACTTGAACGTGCCGTCCTCGTTGGCGGCGGACTTCCACGGCTTGCTGACCGCGCCCGGGATGTGTCCACCGCGCAGCGCACCCTCCTGCGGGTAGTCCGGCATGTGCAGCATCTCGCCGGTGTACTCACCCGGCGACCGGACGTCGACCAGGGGCCGGCCGGAGGCGACGTGCGCCATGACCTGCTCACGGAAGGCCCGCAGCGGCGCGTCGTCGCGCAGCGGCACCGGGTAGTCGGCGCGCGGGCGAGCCGGCTTGTCCCGGGTCACCTCGCGCCCCTCGGCGATCCACTTCTGCCGGCCGCCGTCGAGCAGTCGCACATCGGCGTGACCGAAGAGCGTGAAGACCCAGAGGGCGTACGCGGCCCACCAGTTGAAGTTGTCGCCGTAGAAGACGACGGTGTCGCCCCGGCCGATGCCCTTCGCGGCACACATCTCGGCGAAGCTCTTGGCGTCCAGGTAGTCCCGGGTCACCTGATCGTTCAGCTCCAGGTGCCAGTCGACCTTGACCGCACCGGGAATGTGACCGGATTCGTAGAGCAGCACGTCCTCGTCGGACTCGACGACGACGAGGCCTTCATCGCCCAGATGCTCGGCCAGCCACTCGGTGGTGACCAGCCGCTGCGGGTCCGCGTACGACTGGAGGCGGGGATCGGGATCGTTCGGCACAGACATGATCCCCAAGGTACGCCGTTCAGGCGCGACGGTGGGCGATCCGACCAGCGACCACGGTCACCAGACAGGCCCCGTCGACGCCGTGCACCGCGAGGTCGGCCCGCCCGGCCGGCCGCAGCGTCGGCGCCACAGTGGTGGCCAGCACCAGCAGGTCGCCACGCTCGGCGGCGGCCCGCAGGGCGGGGTCGGTCAGGTGTTCCGCCAGCACCGCCGTCACCCCGGTACGCAGCAGCGCGTGCACCCGCTCACGCGGGGTTGGCGCGGGCGGCAGGGGACGGTCGTGCAGCAGACCCGGCCCCAGCGTGCCGGGCCAACGACGAATTCGGGCGTTGGCGTACGCCGAACTCAGCTCGGCCAGTGGGCCGACGGCCTCGATCCGGTCGCCACTGACCAGCACGGCGTGGTCGGGCAACGACTCGCCGTCCCGGTCGCGCCGCAGCAGGGCCGCCGTGTGCAGGGTGAGCATGCTCAGTCGACGAGCGGGCCGAGTTGGGGGCGCTTCGCCGTCACCGTGTCGCCGGACGACCGACCGGTCAACCGCCGCTTCACCCAGGGAGCGAGGTACTGACCGGCCCACCGCAGGTCGGAAGCACGGGCGGCCAGCCACGGCGACGGCGCCGGGTGCGGCGGAACCATCAGCCACTCCTCGTCGCAACCAACCCCGAGGGCGTTCAACACCTGCCCGGCGACCCGCCGATGCCCAGCCGGCGAGAGGTGCAGCCGGTCGGTGCTCCAGAGCATGGGGTTGAGGAACGTGTCGTCGGCGTACAGGTCGACCATGATGGCGCCGTGCCGCTCGGCGGTCTCGCCGACCGCCTGGTTGAGCAACTGCACCCGGGGGGCGACGAGGCGTTGACCGGGCAGTCGGGCCATCACGTCCGCGAACCGGAAGAGGAGCACGTCCGCGCCGCCCGAGCGCAGTTGCCGGACCACCTCGTCGAACCGGGCGACCAGCGTGTCCGGGTCGAAGGTGCGCCGCAGCACGTCGTTGCCACCGGCCGCGAAACTGATCAGATCCGGCTTCATCGCCACGGCGGAGGGCACCTGCTCGGCGACCACGCTGGGAAAGAGCCGGCCCCGGATGGCCAGGTTGGCGTACCGGAAGTCGGGCCCCGCCTCGGCGGCGAGCCGGGTCGCGACCAGGTCCGCCCAGCCCCGGTAGGTGCCGTCCGGGTACGCGTCGTCCATACCCTCGGTGAAGCTGTCCCCGACCGCGACAAAACTGCCCCAGCGCACCCGCGCCTCCCTCACGCCACTCGTTGCCTGCGGCGACCAGTCTGTCACCGCAGGAACGCTCGGTGCCGCCCCGAATCCACGACGTGTCGGAGGTCATTGCGCAATGCCAATCCCGGCAGCCTGTTCGAAACGGGATCACCAATATCGGGGTGCTCGGCCACCCGGATACCGCGACGTCGGACGATGCGAAATGGATCGCTCATCCTGCCGCGCCGGCCGTAGGCTGCGCGGATGCTGCTACGCATGTCGACCCTGTTGCTGCGGACCCTGCGCGAGGATCCAGCCGACGCGGAGGTGCCGAGCCACCGGCTGCTGCTGCGCGCCGGCTACATCCGTCGGGCCGCACCGGGCGGCTACACCTGGCTGCCGCTGGGCAAGCTGGTGCTGGATCGGATCACCGAGGTCGTGCGGAGCGAACTGCTGGCGATCGGCGACCAGGAGGTGCACTTCCCGGCGCTGCTGCCCGCCGATCCGTACCGCACCAGCGGCCGGTGGACGGAATACGGCGACGACATCTTCACCCTCGCCGACCGGCGCGGTGCCGAGCACCTGTTGGCGCCCACCCATGAGGAGATGGCGGCGCTGCTGGTCAAGGACCTGTTCACCTCGTACCGGGACTTCCCGGTGACGCTGTTCCAGGTGCAGACCAAGTTTCGCGACGAGGCGCGGCCGCGTGCCGGCCTGCTGCGTGGCCGGGAGTTCCTGATGAAGGACGCGTACTCCTTCGACCTGGACGAGGCGGGGCTGCGGGAGGCGTACGGGCGGCATCGCGCCGCGTACCAGCGGATCTTCGACCGGTTGGGGCTGGACTACACGGTGGTGCGGGCGATGTCCGGCGCGATGGGCGGCTCCGCGTCGGAGGAGTTCCTGGCGGCGACGCCGGTCGGCGAGGACACCTTCGTCGGCTGCACCTCCTGCGACTTCGCGGCGAACACCGAGGCGGTGGCCACCCGGGTCCCGAGCGCCGGTGACCCGAGCGCGCAGCCGGCCGTCGAGGTGCACGACACCCCGGAGACACCGACGATCGCAAGCCTGGTCGAGCTGGCCAACGCGCGCCGGTTGGGCGGTCGGGACGGCTGGACCGCCGCGGACACCCTGAAGAACGTCGTGTTGTCCGTTCGTCAGCCGGGTGCCGACCGGGCCGAACTCCTGGTCGTCGGGCTGCCCGGTGACCGGGAGGTCGATCTGAAGCGGGTCGGTGCCGCACTGCACCCGGCACAGGTGACCGTCTTCGAGAAGTGGACCGAGCATCCGGAGCTGGTGCGCGGTTACATCGGCCCGCAACTGCTCGACAAGCTGGGCATCCGCTACCTGGTCGACCCTCGGGTGGTGACCGGGTCTGCCTGGCTGACCGGGGCGAACGAGCCGGGCCGACACGCGACCGACGTGGTGTGCGGACGGGACTTCACCCCCGACGGCACCATCGAGGCGGCCGACGTCCGCGCCGGTGACCCCTGCCCGGAGTGCGAGGCGGGCGAGCTGACCATCCGGCGGGGCATCGAGATCGGGCACATCTTCCAGCTCGGCCGCCGCTTCACCGACGCCTTCGCGGTCGACGTGCTCGGGCCGGCCGGCAAGCCGGTCCGGCCGACCATGGGCTGCTACGGCATCGGGGTTTCCCGGGCGGTGGCGGCCATCGCCGAGCAGCACCACGACGACCGGGGACTGGTCTGGCCGGCGGCGGTCGCGCCGTGTGACGTACACCTGGTGGTGGCGGGCAAGGGCCCGCAGCTCGACGCGGCGCTGGAGCTCGGCGGGCGTCTCGCCGCCGCTGGCCTGCGGGTGCTCGTCGACGACCGCACGCACGTCTCGGCCGGGGTCAAGTTCACCGACGCCGAGCTGATCGGCATCCCCCGGGCCGTCGTGGTCGGCCGCCGTCTCGCCGACGGGTACGTCGAGCTGCGCGAGCGGGCCGACGACGGGCGCACCGAGTTGCCGCTGGACGGTCTGGTGGATCGACTCGTCCACGAGGTACGCCAGGAACGTGCGAGCCTGGTGTAGCTGTCGCGTCACGGGGTAGTGCAGTCGGATCGGGTGGAAACGTCTTCGGAGGCTCTCATGACCGGTTACCGGGTCAGTGACGTGATGACCAAGCAGGTCGTGTACCTGCCGGCCGAGACCACCCTGGACGAGGCGGCCAGGGTGATGAAGGAGGCCGACATCGGTGACGTGGTGGTCACCGACGGCGCCAGCCTCGCCGGCATGCTCACCGACCGGGACATCGTGGTGCGGGCCGTGGCGGAGAACAGCTCCCCTGCGGCCACCACCATCGGCTCGATCGTCACCCGCGAGGTCGTCATGATCGAGCAGCACTGCACGGCGGGTGAGGCGGCGGCGCTCATGCGGGATCGGGGCATTCGACGGGTGCTGGTCTGTGACAGTGACCGCAAGCTGGTGGGGATCGTCTCGCTCGGCGACCTGGCCATGCAGCTCGACCCCACCAGCGCGCTCAGCGAGATCAGCGAGCAGTCGCCCACCGTGTGACCGGGGCCCCGGCACGACGGCGGTAGCCTCGACGCATGGCTGACATGCCGGCCCGACTGGCCGAGATCGTCGACGAGTTCGCCGCCGCGCCGCGCGACCTGGTGCTGGAGATGCTCCTGGAGTACGCGGACGTCATCCCGGCGCTGCCGGAGGGCGCCGCTGAGCGCGAGGGCATGGAACAGGTGCCCGAGTGTCAGACGGCGTTCTTCCTGCGCGCCCGGGTGACCCCGGAAGGCACCGTGGAGACGCTCTTCGACTGCCCGCCGGAGGCGCCCACCACCCGGGCGTTCGCCGGGATCCTCGCCGAAGGGTTGGCGGGGGCGAGCGCCGAGCAGGTGCTGGCCGTGCCGGACGACCTCTATCAGCGAATGGGGCTGGCCCAGGCGATCAGCCCGCTGCGCATTCGCGGCGGCACGGCGATCCTGGGCCGTCTCAAGCGGCAGATCCGGGAACAACTCGGCTGACCGCGAGGTTGGCACCGATCATGGAGATCGAGATCTACGCGGACGTCATCTGCCCGTGGTGCTACATCGGCAAGCGCCGCCTGGATCAGGCCCTCGCCAGCTACGAGGGTGAGGTGACGGTCCGCTACCGACCGTTCCAGCTCGACCCGTCGCCGGTGCCGCAGCCCCAGCCGCTGGTGGAGGCGCTGGCCGGCAAGTTCGGCGGCCCCGAGCGCGCCCGGCAGATGGTCGACCACGTGACCCAGGTCGCGGCGGCCGACGGGCTGCGGCTCGACTACGACCGCGCGGTGATCGCCAACACCTTCGAGGCGCACCGGCTGGTCTCCTGGGCGACCGACCAGGGCAGGGCGGCCGAGATGGTGGAGGCGCTCTACCAGGCGCACTTCAACCACGGGGTCGACGTCGGCTCACGGGAGGCGCTGGCCGCCCTGGCCGGTGAGATCGGCCTGGACGCGGCCGACGCACGCCGGTTCCTCGACTCCGACGAGCGCGTCGCCGACGTCGCCGCCGACCTGGCCGCCGCCCGGGATCTGGGTATCACCAGCGTGCCGACCTTCGTGCTGGCCGGGAAGTACGCGGTCTCCGGTGCGCAGGAGGTGCAGACGCTGCTCGCCGCGTTCGCCGAGGTCGAGCAGCGCGAGTCCGCAGCGCACTCACACTGAGTCACCGACGGCCGGGCGTCCGGCATCGATGATCACGATGTTTCACGTGCAACAACATCGATGCCGATGCCTGGTCAGACCGGCCTGGCCAGCCCTTCCACCACCTGGGCTCCGGGCAGCGCGCCCAACGCCGGCCCCGGCAGCGCGATCTTGCTGTGCCGTACGCCGGACCCGACGATCACGTGCGGTGTGGCGATGACCCGTGCGTCCACCAGGATCGGCCACTGCGCCGGCAACCCGATCGGGGTGATGCCGCCATACTCCATGCCGGTCAACTCGACAGCGTCGTCCATCGGGGCGAAGCTCGCCTTGCGGACGTCCAGCGCCCGGCGGGCCACCCCGTTCACGTCGGCCCGCGTGGTGGCCAGGATGATGCAGGCCGCGTAGCGGACAACGCCCTCGCGCTTGCCCGCCACCACGACACAGTTGGCCGACACGTCCAACCCCACCTCGTACGCCGCGCAGAACGCCGCGGTGTCGGCGAGGTCGGCGTCGATCGGTGCGACCAGCACGTCGTTGACGTCCACCGGCGCGTCGGCCGGCCACTGCGCGATGGCCTCCGCGACCGGCGGGGCGAGCAGATCCAGGCGGGCGCGGGCCGGTTCGGTCTTCAGCGTTCCCATCACGGGTGCGATCCTCGCATCCGCGACGCCGAACCGCCCAGCGGCTCCCCGGCCCCCCGGCGACGCCACCGAGCCGGGCCGGATCGATCCGGCGCTCAACTGCCGGCGAGGAAAGCGTTGTCGCGCATGAAGGAGCGGTCGCGAGCAGCAGCCAACTCCTCCTCACGCTGGGCCTTGGCCCGTTGCAGCTCCAGATCCTCGAACGCGTGCCGGACACCCAGCCGGATCACGCCGTAGAGGAAGACGAAGCCGAAGACGTAGAGGATCACAGTGGTGACGACAGCGAACATGGCGTCACGGTAAGGCGAACGTGAACCGTTGTTGCTCTCATTTCCGGCCGGTTCCCCCGTACGTGTCGGCCAGGTGGTCGGCCCACGTACGCACGCCCCGGGGCAGCGCCTCGGTGGCCAGACCACCGGCTCGCAGCTCGCGACCGAGTCGGCCGGGAATCCGCACCGGCAGCAACGGTCGGCGCGAGCCCCGGGCCGCTCGCCACGCCCGGGCGGCCTCGTCGAAGCGGAGCACCTGCGGCCCACCCAGCTCCTCGATGCCGCCCAACGGGCCGGCGACCAGTCGGGCCGCCAGCCGCGCAGCCACCTCGCCCGGGTCCACCGGTTGGGCGAGCACCGCCCGGTCCCCGATCACCGGGCCCAGCCGCGCACTGGCGGTCAGCATGTCGTCCAGGAACTGGGGAAACTGGGTGGCCCGCAGCACCGACCACGGCACCGGACCGGCCGCGATCACCTGCTCGGCGGCGAGCTTGTGGCGGTAGTACGGGATCGGCACCCGATCAACCCCGACGATCGAGATGTAGACGATGTGCCGCACACCGGCCGTGCCGGCGGCCACCACCAGTCGGCGGGTGCCCAACACGTCCACCTGGTGGGTCTGCCGACCCCGAGGGGCCGACGCCAGGTGCAGCACGGCGTCCACTCCGGTCACCGCCTCGGTCAGCCCGTCCCCGGTGGCCAGGTCGGACACCACCCACTCCACGTCCGAGCCGGCGGGCGGCCGGCGGCTGGTGGCCCGGACATTGATCCCGTCGTCGCGCAACCGACCCAGCACGGCACGGCCCAGATTGCCGGACGCCCCGGTGACCAGAACCCTCATCTCGTCCTCCCACTCGCTTGACCTGACCTTGACGAAACGGCGCGGCATCCTGTGACGGGGGTGGGCGGCGGCTCACCCCGAGCGGATCAGGTCCAACACGGTGAGCAGCGCGAAGAACGCGATCACGACCTCGTTGACGATCCAGGCGTGCCCCTCGGCCCACTCCCGCATCCGGGTCAGCACCCGCGAGGCCCTGCTTCCGAGCAGCAGCAACGCCAGCAGAGGCAGCGCGAGCAGAAGCACGGTGACCAACACGAACGGCACCAGGTGCCACCACGGCAGGTCGTGGCGGGCCACACTCGCCCCGACGGTGGCCATGGTCAGGTCGTCCGTGGGCGTCGCCACGAAGAGCAGCGCACCCAGCCGCAGCGCCTGCGGCGGACCGGCGTGCTCGATGCTCCCCAGCCAGCGCGGCGGTCCGGAGCGGCCCCGGCGTACCCAGATCAGCACGGCCAGGATCACCAGCAGGGCGAGCACCACCAGGTCGATGGCGGGGCCGCGATCGACCCTCCCGGCCACGGCGCTGGCGTCGGCGACCACTCCACCCACCAGCTTCGTCAACAACCAGGCCACCGTCACCCCGGCGGCGACCACCAGCCCCGCGCCGGCGAGGAAGCCCAGCGACGCCGCCCGTGGCCGATCCGACGAGGCCAGGAAGACCGCCACCACCAACTGCGTCCCGGCGACCATGACCACGGCGAGCGGCAGCACGGTCAGGAAGTTCATCGCCCGCCATCCTCCCGGCACGAGCAGGTGGGACGCGGCCGAATCCGCCGATCACCCGGCGGGTCTCGCACCCCCGCCCACCACCACCCGGCCGGCGAGCAGCGCCCCGAGCAGCGCCAGTCCCGCGGTCACCACGAGCGTCGTCGTGTAGCTGGCCGGGCCCGGCGCACTTCCCGCCGCCAACACGGCCCCGGTCAGCGCGAGCACCGTCGCCGCGAAGAGGGAGTCGCTCAGTTGCAGTGACGAGCTGTTGCGGCCCTGCTCACCCGGCGCGGACAACTCCAGGGTGAGCACCGACAACGACGGATAGAGCAGCCCCATGCCCAGACCGGCGATCGCCCAACCGGCCACGGCGACGGCCACCGGCAGTTCGGGCCGTACGGCCAGCGCCACCGTGGCGGTGCCGAGCGTGATGCAGCTCAGCCCGGCACGCGGCAGGCTGGCCCGCGACGCCGGCACCGGGATCCGGCCCTGCAACCAGGATCCCGCCGACCAGGCCAGCGCGCCGACAGTGAGGACCAGTCCCGCTGCGGTCGGCGAGAGCCCCCGTTCCCGGGAGAGCATCAGCGGGATGACCACCTCGGCGCCGACGAAGGCCGCCGAAGCCAGACCACGTAGCCCCACCACGGTGGCCAACCCTCGCGCGGCTCGCAGGAACCCGGCCGGCAGCAGGCGCGGGGCACAGACCAGCAGGCCGACCACGGCGAACGCGACCAGCACCAGGGCGGTGGCGCCGCGCTGCTGTCCCCCGATGTGCAGCAGTGCGGCACTCACCGCGGCCCCGCACGCCCAACCGATCCGCGCGGCCGCACCCGCCGGCGGGCTCGTTGCCGCACTCCGGGCCAGCGACCGCAGGCCGGGATGGATCAGCAACACCGCCGGCACCGCCACCGCCGGCACCGCCAGAAAAACCCACCGCCAGCCCAGGTACTGCACGATCAGGCCGGCAACCGCCGGCCCGACCAGCGACGGTACGACCCACGCCGCCGCGAACGCCGCGAAGATCCGCCGGTGCAGCTCCTGCGGGTACGCCTGCCCGACGATCACGTAGAGCGCCACCGAGAGCAGTCCGGAGCCGAAACCCTGCACGACCCGCCCGACGACCAGCGCGCTCATCACGGGGGCGGTCCCGGCGATCAGCAACCCGACCACGAACCAGGCGACGCCGTGCCACATCGGCCCCCGGGGACCCCGGGCGTCGCACCAGATGCCGGAGACCACCATGGCCAGCGCACCGGTGGCGAACGGGCCACCGAAGGCGATCCCGTAGAGCGCCAGCCCGTCCAGGCTGCGCGCGACGGTCGGCATCGCCGTACCGACCGCCAACGCCTCGAACGCGAGGAGTGAGATCAACGCGACGCTGCCCACCGTCATCGCTCGCAGCCGGGGTGCGAAGAGTCCCCGTGCGGCGGGCGTGGCGGTGACGACTGTGCTCGGCATCGGCCGAGCATGCGACCTCAACCCTGATTCATGTCAACCGGCGGGTGACCCGGCTCTCGTCAGGCGTCCTGCAACGCCCTCCCGACCCCGCGCGCCAGCCCGGAAAAATGCTGGTCCGCCAGCAGGTGACCTGCGGTGATCACCACGGCGACCGGCCACTCGATGACCTGTAGCGCGGCGAGCACCCCGAGCCCGGCGTAGTAGACGACCTTGTCCGGTGGCGGCACCGCCATCTCACCCAGCATCGGCAGTTGCACCCGCCGCTCGTACATCTTGACGTTCTCCCGTGAGCCGTTGAGATGTCGCGTCAGCGTGCTCATGCCGGCCTCCCCATGTCCGGTGATGGTCGTCGGTTTCCACGGCCCATCCCGTCCATGCGTCAGCGACGACGGAAAATTCCGCTGCTCAGGGGGCATAACGGATGGCAGGTCGGGAAGCCAGGCCGCCGGACGTGAGTGCGGTGGGAGGACGACATGGCCAAGGTCAGGACGAGCGGCAACAGGGAGCCGGGCCGGCGCCCGTCCAGCCGTACGCCTCGATGACGGCGGCGGGTCGCGCTGTCGGCCGCATCCTGCCGTCCTTCGGCGTGCCGCACCTGGTCGGCGAGGCGTCCCGGTCGGTCAGCTCGGTCGCGACCCGGCTGGCCCGGTCGGTCGGGCTCGCCCGGCGGGGGGTCTGGTCGCGGCCCGGTCGGCACCACATCGAGGTGCACGGCGTGTGCCAGGAGGGCGGTGACCAGCTCGCCCGGCAGGTGGAGGGCGCGCTGGAGCGGATGCCCGGGGTGGCCTGGGCCAGGGTGAACGCTCCCTCCGGTCGGGTGGTGGTGGCCGTGCAGGCCCCCGAACCGGATCTCGATGACCTCATCGCCACGATCAGCCGGGTCGAGCGGACCTGCGACCACGAGCCCGATCCGGAGATCCCACCCCCGCACCCGCCGGAGGAGGGCCCGCACAATCCGCGCACCCTCGGCGCGCTCGCCTCGGACGCGCTGGGTCTGACCCTCTGGGCGGCCACCCGGATCCTGCCCTTCGCGCCGTTGCCCGGTGAGGTGGCCGGCCTGCTGTCGGCGGTCGACCTGCAACCGAAGCTGCACGCGTTCCTCGGCAAGGCGTTGCGCTCCGACCCGCGCGCGGAGATCCTCTTTCCCCTGGCCGAGGCCGTCGTACAGGGCCTGACCGGCCGCTGGACCGGCATCGTCGTCGACAGCGCCCAACGGCTCGTGGAGTGGGGCGAGGACCGTGCCCAGTTCGCCGCCTGGGAGAGCGCCGAACCGCGGTTGACCGGCGACCCTGAGCGTGCCGTCGCCCGGTGGCCGATAGCCGACCGTCCCCGACCCAAGCCACACGGCCCGGTCGAGCGGTACATCAACCGGGCCCTCGCCGCCGGTACGGCGGCCGGCGCGGCGGCGATGCCCTTCGCCGGACGCAAGCGGGCCGCCGCGCTGGGCCTGTCCGCGCTGCCGAAGGCACCCGGCAGCGGACGCGAGGGGTACGGCGCCCAGCTCGGCCGGATGCTGGCCCGGCGCGGGGTGATCGCCATGGACCGCAGTGTGCTGCGGGAGTTGGACCGGATCGACACGCTCGTGCTGGACGCCGCGGTGCTCGGCTCGGACCGGGGCGTACTGGCCGATCTGGCACCAGCGGCCGACGCGGACGTCGACCAGGTGGCCGAGCGGGCCTTCGCGTTGTTCGACCCGGACGACCCGGCCGCTTCCCGTACGGCGGACGGCTGGCGACTCGGGCCGCTGGACCAGATACCCGCCCACGACCCGGACAGCATTCCGGACGCGGAACGGCTGCGCTCGGCCGGCGGCCGACTCCTCGGCCTCGCCCACGGCGACCGGCTCGCCGCCCTGTTGCGGGTCGAGCCGGAACCCGCGCCCGGCGTCGACGGCCTGCCCTCCGCCGCCCGACATGCCGGCCTGCGGCTGGTCGTCGCCGGCGGCGACGAGCAGCGGTACGGCTTCGCCGACGCGTTGCTGCCCGGCGGGGACCAGTTGGCCGAGTCGGTACGCGGGTTGCAGCGCGACGGCGCCGTGGTGATGCTGGTTTCCGCGGACCGGAAGGCGCTCGGCGCGTCCGACTGCGGTCTCGGGTTCGCCGCGCCGGAGGAGCTGCCGCCGTGGGGCGCGCACCTGCTGGTCGGTGCCGACCTGCGGGTGGTGGCCCTGGTGATCGAGGCGACCGGGGTGGCTCGGCGTACGGCCCAGCAGAACATCCGGCTGGCCATGGCCGGCACCGGTCTCGGGGCGCTGGGCGCGTTCACGGCCCCGCCGACCGAGCTGCCCGGCCGGTCGCTCGTCGCGGTCAACGGCGCGGCCGGGCTGGCCTTCGCCAACGGGGTCTGGCAGGCCCGCCGGTTGCACGACCATTCGGACACCCCGGCGCCGGTGGCAACCGCCTGGCACCTCATGCCGGTCGGCACCGTGCTCGACCACCTGCGTTCCTCCCCGGACGGCCTGACCAGCGCCGAAGCGCAACGCCGACACCACGGCGCCGGCGGAGACGGCAACGCCGGACCGGGGAGCGGAGGGCTGCTGCGTGCCTTCGTGGACGAGTTGTCGAACCCGCTCACCCCGGTGCTGGTGGCCGGGGCGGTGCTCTCCGCGTCGTTCGGATCGCTGGTCGACGCCGCGCTGGTGGGCAGCGTCGTCGGTGGGTCCGCCCTGATCGGCGCGGTGCACGAACGCAACACCGAACGGTCGCTGGCCGAACTCCTGTCCCGTTCGGCGGTGACCGCACGGGTCCGCCGCGACGGAGCCGAGCAGGTTCTCGCCGCCGAGGACCTGGTCCTCGGAGACGTCATCACCCTTGAGCCGGGCGACTCGGTGCCCGCCGACTGCCGGGTGCTCGAGTCGGTGGGTCTGGAGGCGGACGAGTCGTCGCTGACGGGCGAGTCGTTGCCGGTCGCCAAGTCCAACCGACCGGTGGTGGCCGCCGCCGTCGCCGACCGACACTCGATGCTCTACGAGGGCACCACCGTCGCCGCCGGGCACGGCACTGCCGTGGTGGTGGCGACCGGGTCGGACACCGAATCCGGCCGTAACCTCGCCCTGGTCAAGCAGGACCCGCCGGCCAGTGGAGTGGAAGCTCGGCTCGGCTCGTTGACCAGCGCCGCCATCCCGTTGGCGGCCGGTTCCGCGGTGGCGGTGGCCGGCGCGGGCCTGCTTCGAGGCGTACCCCTGGCCGAGACGGCGGCGACCGCCGCGAACCTCGCCGTGGCGTCGGTGCCGGAGGGGCTGCCGTTCCTGGTCAGCGCGGCGCAGCTGGCCGCGGCCCGGCGGCTGGCCGAGCATGGCGCGTTGGTCCGCAACCCGCGCACCATCGAGGCGCTGGGCCGGGTGGACGTGCTCTGCTTCGACAAGACCGGCACTCTCACCGAGGGCCAGTTGCTGCTGGCCGGGGTCGGCGACAGTGCCGGCGACCGGTACGCCCCCCTGGACCGGTTGGACGACCGGCTGCGGATGACGCTGGCCGCGGCGCTGCGGGCCACCCCCGCCGCGAAGAATCCGGAGGAGTTGGCGTTGCAGACCGACCGGGCGGTCCGGCGGGGCGCCGGGGAGGCCGGGGTGGTGGAGCAGACCGGTGCCGCCGGGTGGCGGGCCGCCGGAGGGCTGCCGTTCGAGCCGTCCCGCGGCTACCACGCGAGCATCGGACAGACCGATGGTCACCTGTTGTTGAGCGTCAAGGGTGCTCCGGAGACAGTGCTGCCACGCTGTTCGTCCCGACGCATGGACGGCCGTCAGGAGCCGCTGGACGACGCCGGCCGCGCGGCGCTGGAGCGGATGCTCGCCGACCGGGCCGGTGCGGGAAACCGGATCCTGGCCGTCGCGGAGTGCCCGGTGAACGACCCGAAGGTGACCGACTCCGACGTTCGAGGGCTGACCTTCGTGGGTTTCCTGGCCCTCGCGGACGGTGTCCGGGAGAGCGCAGCCCCGGCAGTACGCCGGATCCGGCAGGCCGGCGTGCACACCATCATGATCACTGGTGATCACCCGGCGACCGCGGAGGCGATCGCCGCCACCATCAGCGAGCACGACGAACAGCGGGTGGTCACCGCCGCTGAACTCGACCAACTGGACGACGACGCGCTCGCCGAGCGGTTGGCCGACACCGACGTGGTGGCTCGCTGCACCCCGGCCCACAAGGTGCGGATCATTCAGGCGTTGCAGAAGTGCGGGCGGACCGTGGCGATGACCGGCGACGGCGCCAACGACGCCCCGGCGATCCGGCTGGCCGACGTCGGCATCGCCCTCGGCCAACGGGGCACCCCGGCCGCCCGCGCCGCAGCCGACCTGGTGGTCACCGACGACCGGCTGGAGACCATCATCGCCACCCTGATCGAGGGGCGGGCCATGTGGTCGTCGGTGCGGCACGCGCTCAGCATCCTGGTCGGCGGCAACCTCGGCGAGATCGCGTTCAGTGTGCTCACCGCTGCGGCGACCGGCCGCTCCGCGCTCACCGGACGACAACTCCTGCTGGTCAACCTGCTCACCGACCTGGCGCCGGCGCTGGCCATCGCGGTCCGGCCACCCGCGTCGGACCGCACCGACGCGCTGCTGCGGGAGGGCCCGGACACGGCACTCGGCGAGAGCCTCACCAGGGAGATCGGGCTGCGGGCGGCAGCCACCACGCTGGGCGCGACCGCGGGCTGGACGTTGGCCCGCTACACCGGACGCCGTCAGCGGGCCGGCACGGTCGCCCTGGTCTCCCTGGTCGGCACCCAACTCGGGCAGACCATCCTGGCCGGCGGCACCAGCCCGGCCGTGCTGGCGTCCACGGCGGCGTCGCTGGGCGTGTTGGTCGTCGTGGTGCAGACGCCGGGGGTGAGCCAGTTCTTCGGCTGCACCCCGCTCGGACCCGTCGGCTGGACCATCGGGGCCGGGTCGGCGCTCGGCGCGACCTTCGCCAACGGCGCGCTCACAAAGCTGATGGAACACGTGCCGCAAGCCCGACCCGACGCCTCGGCGGTGGACGGCGGCGACTCGAAGGGCTGACCGCCCGGCCCGCCGCATGCCTACGGCTCACCGGGGTACCGGAGCCGCAGGAGGAGGACACGATGGCGGAGCAACCCCAGGTCACGTTCATCGGTACCGCGACAACGGTGCTGCGGATCGGCGGCTTCACCCTGTTGACCGACCCGAACTTCCTGCACCGGGGTCAACGGGCGTACCTGGGCAAGGGGTTGTGGTCGCGCCGACGCACGGACCCGGCGCTGCGGATCGCCCAGCTCCCAGAGCTGGACGCGGTGGTCCTCTCCCACCTGCACGGCGACCACTTCGACCGGGTGGCCCGTGGGGAACTTGACCGCGAGCTGCCCATCGTCACCACCCCCGCGGCCGAACGCAAGCTGCGCCGCTGGGGCTTCCGGGCCGCCCAGGGCCTGCCGACCTGGTCGTCCCGGGAGCTGCACCGCGACGGTACGACAGTGCGGCTGACCTCGATGCCGGGCCAGCACGGCCCGGGCGCGCTGGACCTGCTGATGCCCGACGTGATGGGCACGATGATCGACGTGGAACGCTCCGGGCGGCGGGAGTTCCGGCTCTACGTCACCGGCGACACGCTCAACCGGCCGCTACTCACCGCCATCCCCGAACGCTACCCGGACATCGACGCGATGCTGATCCACCTCGGCGGCACGAAGGTCGCCGGGATCCTGCTCACCATGGACGCCCGCCAGGGCGCGGACCTGGTGGAGCTGGTTCGGCCGAAGCTGACCGTGCCGATCCACTACGACGACTACCCGGTGTTCCGCTCACCGCTGGCGCACTTCGTCGACGAGGCCCGCCGTCGAGGCTGGGCAAAGCAGGTGCGCACCATCGCCCGCGGCGAGACCGTCCCGCTCACGCCGCCCGCCTGACCGCACGCCGGCTCCGGCGCTCCGGTGGCCGGCGCTCCGGTGGCCGGCGCTCCGGTGGCCAGATGACAAAGAGCGGTATACCTCAGAGTCATATTCATACCCCAGAGTCATAACGCTCGTACCGACACCTCGCCCAGACTTGCCTGCATGGGAGCCGGAGTACGCGAATCGCCGCCTGCCGGCGAACCGGCGGCGGCGATCATTGACAGGCGTGAAGGTCAGCTGCGCTCGGAGATGGCCTCGATAAGGTCGCCGACCGGGCGCTCGGGGAGGGAACGGGCCACATCGGCCACCGCCACGATGCCCACCAGCTCGTGGCCATCGATCACCGGCAGCCGGCGTACCTTGTGCTGGCCCATGGTGCGAAGGATCTCGGCGGCGTCGTCGTCCGCGCCGATGGTCACCGCCTCGCCCTGGGCCAGCTCACCGGCCGTCACGTTGGCCGGGTCGCGACCCTCGGCCAGCACCTTCACCACGATGTCGCGGTCGGTCAGCATGCCCTTGAGCCGGTTGTCGTCACCGCAGATCGGCAGAGCACCGACCCCCAACTCGGCCATCCGCTTCGCGGCCGACTTCAGGTCGTCCTGCTCGCGGACACAGGTCACGTCGTTCGTCATGATCTCGCGTGCCGTAGGCATTGGTATGACACCTCACTTCCCGGGGGTTGTTGCCGTTTCTCCTACCTCGGTTGGCGCCTGCCATGCCGCCCGCTGCGCCGTCACCGTTCGTCGGAGCGAGCCGTCGGCCAGCGTCACTGATCTGCATCGAAGCAATGTGGAGGTGAGGATGCCCGAACCAACTCGTGCGGTCGCCCTGACGGCGTTGACCGAACTGTGGGAGCAGGGATGTCGGATCGCCTCACCCGATGAACGGGACCGCCTCGTCAACATCGGCCTACGCCGCTGGCACAGCTTTCATCGGCGACACCCTCGCATCCGCCAGCCTTCGCACGAGGCCAGGATTCGCGACCTTGTGCGTGGGTTGATCGCGGCAGTCGAACTCGAACCGGGCCTGGTGGGCCCGCTGGTCAAGGACTACGAGTGCGTCGCTGAAGCGATCGCCGCAGCCGCTGCCCCGTCGAGGAAGCCTTGATCGGCGGGCTCGGGACCGAGGTTGACCGGGAACTTGCTGGTGGAGCCCAGGGGAATCGAACCCCTACCCCTGCCTTGCAAAGATCAAGCCTACTGTCGGTCGTCGTCGGCCACTGCTGCTGACCTGCTTGCCGTGTCGCCTACCGTAGGCCCTGGACCGTGTTCGTCGGTGGGCTTGGCTGTACGGATGGCTGTACAGCTACCGCCCGGCGTCCTCGTCTCGCAGCACTTGAACAGCGGCCAGGACGTCCGTGACGGTGTGATCAGGTGGGGTGAGTTCCGCCGGCCAGTCCTTCCCTCGGCTGACCCATAGGGTGGCAAGCCCTGCCGCGCGGCCGCCCTCGACATCAAGTACAGGGCTGTCACCGATCGCCCAGCCCCCGCCCAGCAGATCGAGGCCGCACCCACGGGCCGCCGCCTCGAAGATCTCGCGTGCTGGCTTCCGGATGCCAAGCTCTCCGGACACTGCCCAGGCATCGACGCATCGGTCCAGTCCGGTACGCCTGATCTTGCCCAACTGGTTGTCCGCCTGGCCGTTGGTCACGATCGCGACCGTCCAGCCATCGTCGCGCAGCAGCGTCAGCGACGCGCGCACTTCTTCGGGGCAACTGACGAGTTCCGGCATCCGGCGTCGGTACTGCCTCCACGTGGTGTCCGCCGATGCCAGGCCGAAACGGCCCGTCACCTCCCCGAAGAACCAGTCACGGGGCACGGAACCGTCCTGATCCGTAGCGATCAGCCAGGCCAACGCGTCGTCCGGCAGTCCGTGATCGGCGCAGAACTCGACTGCCCAGCGCCGGAATGCCTCCGAGCGGTCCACGAGCGTGTTGTCGAGATCGAAGAGCGCCAACCGCTGCATGGTCAACAACCGTACCGGGCGGGTAAAGCGGATCTCCTCGTCGGGCAGTCGCCAGACCGTCCAGCCTCCCCGGAGGGGGCCAAGGTGGAGCGCCCTACCGGACGAACGACCTTGGCCCCCTCCGGGGAGGCTGGTAGCCCTTGTGGTGCCCGGCGAGGTGATCCGCGGCGGCATCTCTGAGGAGGGCCGGGGTTCGGGGCAGCGCCCCGAGGTCTTCAAGGTCTGTTGTCTGCCAGTGTGGCCGGCCGGCCCGGCCGATGCCGGCCGGAGGTCGCCAGCAGGCCGGGGCCGGGCCGGCGCGGCCCGCTTTGCGGGCCGCCTTGATTCTTAAGAGGTCAATTCGGCAGTGAAACCGGCTCGCCAAGTGTCGTGTCTCGGCTGATGCTTGACGGCTGCTGTGTGTAGCGGGTGAGGGCTAGCGCGTCGGGTCGCTAACGAGCATGGGCGAGCGCTCGGCCAGCTCGCTCAGTATCTCGGCCGTCGTGGTGGCCTTCATGCGGTCCAGTTCGTCTGCGGTGATCCCGACGACGGTCAGGAACCGCGCTGAGCCGTGCGGGGAGTCGATGGGCGGCAGTTCAGGGTCGGCAGCGAAGGCTAGTGCGCGGAGCCGGGTGGTCGCCTGGCCCGTGATCGGGCCGCCCGGGTCCATGCGATGGCCCTCGGTGAAGGGCCTACCGCTGGTGAACACGTAGTCGACCAGTCGTTCAAGCAGACGCAGGGACCACGCGGGAGGTTGGTCGGCCTCCCTGGGTACGCGCATCGTCAGCTCGTATCCCCAGCCGCTGACGTCCAGCTCATCGCTGTTCTTGGAGAACAGCTCGGTCATCCCGAACGTAACCAGCAACCAGTGGCCGGTGGATCGGTACGCGCTCAAGCCGTAGAGGCCCTGCCCCGGGAGGTTGTTCGTCCCCCAGTGCAGTGGATTTTGATCACTCACCCTGGTTGCCACTGCCGCCTCAATTGCAGCCCAGCCGGGAGCCTCGTCTGCAACATCGACCATGAGCTCCTCGCTATAGCTTCGCCACCTCGATTACCTGGCGTAGCTAGGCTAGATCAAGTGTCAAGCATGTGGTGGGACTAGACAAGCCGGCTCGCCAAGCTGAGTGCAGTAGGCCAGCGTGGCGTCGTCGTGGGTCTTGCCACGCGGCCACTTCCTACCCTGCGGATCACTGCCTTCCGCTGCTCGAACTTGCCTGACGACTTCGGCTGGTCCCGCCTTGCTGATAAGTGCGAGAACTTCCGGCCAGTCCATGAGTGCGAAGCGGTCCGCGATGCGGCTTGCACCGTCACTGAGCAGGACGGCGCTGGCAAGGCCCTGGATTGCCCGGCTTCCGGTAAGAGCCTCGGCTGCCGCCTGAGCGTCGTTCGCTGCAACCCAGAAACCGCCGGGCTGGTTTCGGTGGGCGCGCAGAGCTTCGATGTACTCGCGTCGGGCTTGCTCGTGTTCCGGGGTTCCATTGACGGCGGCGTCCATAGCGGCGCGGTAGTGGCTGCCGACGGTTGCCTCTCGGTCGTCGGTGACAACACGGGGGCGTCTCCGACTTGGTCGAGTACGAGCACGGAGTCAGCAAGGACGAGGTAGTCCGCGCGGCCGTTGTTGACGCGGAAGATGATGACGGTTGCGGAGGGACTGCTCGGGTCGCTGATGTCGCAGGTTCCTCGGTGCGCCTCGGCAACTGGTCGATGGCCTGCCCGAGAACGGTGGTGAGGTCCTGGCCGTCGTCGGCCGCCAGATGGGCGAGCAGCGCCCCGCCAAGCCGGCGGGTGTACCAAGCGACACCATGAGTGCACGTCGACTTAGCCCCGGACAGACCAGCGCCGTCTAGCAGAACAACGGCGTTCGGTAGGGCGCCGGTGAAGTCCTCGTTGGGCTGGTCGAGTTTCGCAGGGCTTTGCCATGGCGACCTGCATCAGGCTTCCTCCAACAACTGGTAAAGCGGGGTCAGTAGCTCGACCTGGCGCGGCTCATTGGTACCCGGCTCGTACTGCGTGCCCACTAGAACGGAAAAATTGCCGGTGCCCACCTGGCCGTAAAGCTCGCTGATCTGGGTGCAGATCAGGTGAACGGCGCCGAGTGAGTCAGGGGGATGGATTCCGGTAAACACGATCAGCGACCCTTGCCCGTCGGGGCGGGGCAGTCGGCCGAGATAGGCCACATCAGAGGTAGTCGGCGGGTCCTGATCCTGGCCGGATCGGTAGACGACACCGGTCCTACGGTCGACCAGCGTCCAGGGACCGTCGCTGGCTCGCTCGAACTGGAGTACCGGGTCCTGGGCGAGGACCTGGGCGACGGGTTCGGAGATGCGCGGCCCGCAGATCACCACAAGGTTCGGACGGTTCAGGTCGATGGCGCCACCGACTGGGACGTGCTCGAACGATGGTTCTAACCCGAGACTCGTTAACCGGCGCTTCGAGCAGCTCCGCGCGACGGCGGGGCTGGACTGGCTGCACCTGCACGACCTGCGACACGCGTTCGCCACGTTCCTGCTCGATCAGGGCGAGGAGCTGCGGACGGTGATGGAGCTGCTTGGGCACTCCACAATCCGGATGACGGCCGACACCTACGGGCACGTCCTGCCGGCTCGGGCGCGTCAGGCTGCCTCGGCTATCGATCGGGTCCTAGGCGAGGGAGGGTGACGGCTAACGGCAAAGGCCGGGCTGCCACCATGGAAGTGACAACCCGGCCTTCGTTGACTCCGCTATATCAGCGGCGATCGCGAGGCGGGTTCGGATCATTGCCCGGGTGCACAGTGTCCGAGTCACGGATCCGTCCATCGCGGCCGTGGATCACCACCTCACCGCCGCCCGTGTTCCCCACAATCTCGCGGGCACGATCTAAGGCGTCCGCCTGGGTGCGTTCGTGGCCGCTACGCCGCGTCGCTCCCGGCTTCGTGATGTCCCACCCGCCGTCTGGGTTGGGCTGTACATGTCGCTCGTTCCGAGTCAAAGCATTCACCTCCTGCCTTGAGCTGGACACATCCAGCCCCCGACAGGTGGGCACTCCCTCCGGAGGCCCGGGAGAGTGTAAGGTCGCGGTCTGCGCTCGCAACGCTGACGGACCCCGGCTGAAGTGTCGACCTTGGTCAACTTCGACCGGGGTCCTTCGTGCTCAATGCATAGAGTAGTCGGCCGATACGACAAACTCCACCTATGTAATTCGTCCACAGGTTGTGGCGTGTCGTCCACCGCCACCCCACAGGTTGTGGCCATTAGTACACAGGTTCGTCCACAGGATCTGCGCATGCGCTGTGGACGACTACTGGAAGTGGCCTTGCTTGAGTGGGGGGTGGCTGGAGTGACCGCCAGCGCCATGCCCGAATCGCGCCGCATTCGGCACGGCGGCCGGATCAAGCAAAGGGCGAAGACCGCTTGGCTGTACGGATGGCTGTACTCGGACCGAGATCAACCGGGGAAAGTGCTGGTGGAGCCCAGGGGACTCGAACCCCTAACCCCTGCCTTGCAAAGGCAGTGCTCTGCCAGTTGAGCTAGGGCCCCGCGGGTGGCCGTGGCGACGATCGCTCGTCGCCGGGCCGAGCGTCAGCGCAGATCGGGCGCGGTGGTCGCCTCGTGCCACAGGGCACGCTCGTCGTTCGACGCCTTGATCTTGTTGAACACGACGGCGGCCACACCGACGACGCCAGCCAGAATCAGCAGCTTCTTGAACATGGGGCGACCCCTCGCGCTCGACTACCGTCGGACGACATGCGGTGGGGCTAGATGGAATCGAACCATCGACCTCAGAGTTATCAGCTCTGCGCTCTAACCGACTGAGCTATAGCCCCGCGTTGCGACGAGCAAGATTAACCCATCCGCTCCGCTGGCCCCAAATCGGGGTCCGCGCCTGCGAGCCAGGCCCGTCGCGGCCTGCAAAACCTACCCGAGTACGGGACGCCGGAGCGACCGCATTGCGGTGCCCCGGCGTCCCGGTCACTCAGTCCCGCTCGGCGAGCGTCAGCTCGATCCCGCCGACCAGGTCGGCGCAGACGTTGTAGACGAACGCGCCCAGGGTGGCCAGCGCGGTGAACAGCACCACGTTGACCAGGCCGATCAGCGCCGAGCTGAGAATCACGCCCTTGGCGGTGATCTGGAAGCCGCTGGTGCTCTGGCCGCCGCCGGCGTTGACCAGGTCACTCAGGCTCTCGTTGACGCTCTGGAACACACCCATCGCGTCCAGCGCCAGGTAGAGCACCGAGGTGGCCACCACCACGACGATGAAGAGCACCACCGACACCGCGAATGCGAACTTCATCACGGACCACGGGTCGATCCGCTTGAGGTTCAGCCGGGCCCGACGCGGCCCGCGGGAGGCGGCCGAGCTGACCGACGTACGCGCCGCACGCACCGCGTCACCGACGCGGGCTGCGCCCACGGCGGACGCGTTGCCGATCCCCGGCGGCAGGCCACCGCCGCTGGCCGGGCGGCCGGCAGTGGCGGCCGTACGACCCGCTTCCGGCTGCGGCTGGGTCATTCCGGGTGTGATCCGCGGCTGGGTGCCGGTGGACCCGGCTGACGCCGCCTGACCGGGCCGGACACCGATCGGCTGGGTGCTGGCCGGACGCGCCGAGGGTGCCGCCGCCGGACCCGGAGGATTGGCGGCGGCCGACGTCGGCGCCTCGGCGCTGGGCGCCTCGGTCTTGTCACCGGACTCGCCATCTTCGCCCGGCTGCTCCGGCGGGGGTGTCATACCTGGAGCCCTGGTGAACTTCGGGGCAGGCGCGTCGGCGGGGACCGTCGCCCGGCCCACGGCCGCGCGGCCGGTCGCTGGTGTGCCGCCCTTGGCGGCCTCCTCGTCGACCGGTTTGGCCGAGGTCCCCGTGTTCCCCGACTTCGCCTGTGTCTCCGTCATTCAACTAGTCCTGTTCGTCAGGCTCGTCGGCATTGCGAGCAATCGCCACGATAGTCACGCCGTCCGGGAGGTCCATCAGCTTGACCCCCATTGTGTTCCGGTCACGCGTACGCCGTACAGGCTTCACCGGAGTCCGAATGACACCACCGTTGCTGGTGATCGCAAACAGCTCGTCGTCCGGATCGATCACCACAGCGCCAACCAGACCACCGCGCCGTTCGGTGATCTTTGCAGTCAACACGCCCTTACCTCCCCGGCCCTGCACCGGGTATTCCTCGATCGGGGTGCGCTTCGCGTATCCCCCGTTCGTGGCCACCAGAACGTCCAAACCTTCCCGCACGACTTCCATGGCGAGCAGGACGTCGTCGTCCGTGAAGCGCATGCCGATCACGCCCGAGGTGGCCCGGCCCATCGGCCGCAACGCCTCGTCCGAGGCGTTGAACCGGATCGCCTGTGCCTTCTTCGAGACCAGCAGCAGGTCGTTCTCCGGCGCAACCAGCGCAGCACCGACCAGCTCGTCCTCATCGCGCAGGTTGATCGCGATGATGCCGCCGGAACGGTTGGAGTCGAACTCCTCGAGCCGCGTCTTCTTCACCAGGCCGTTCTTCGTGGCCAGTACCAGATAGGGGGCTACCTGGTAGTTCGGGATCTCAATGATCTGCGCGATCTGCTCGTCGGGTAGGAAGGCGAGCAGATTGGCCACGTGTTGGCCCTTGGCTACCCTACTGGCCTCCGGCAACTCGTACGCCTTGGCCCGGTAGACGCGGCCCTTGTTCGTGAAGAACAAGATCCAGTCGTGGGTCGAGCAGACGAAGAAGTGGCTGACGATGTCGTCCTGCCGCAGCGTGGCGCCACTGACGCCCTTACCGCCGCGCCGCTGCGAGCGGTACAGATCGACCTTGGTCCGCTTGGCGTACCCGGTGCGGGTGATCGTGACGACCACGTCCTCGCGGGCGATGAGGTCCTCCATCGAGACCTCGCCGTCGAACGGGATGATCTTCGTCCGCCGGTCGTCGCCCCACTTGGTGACGATCTCGCCCAGCTCCTCCGAGACGATCTTCCGCTGCCGCTCGGGCTTGGCGAGGATGTCCTTGAGGTCGGCGATCTCGATCTCGAGCTTCGCCAGGTCGTCGATGATCCGCTGCCGCTCCAGGGCGGCGAGCCGGCGCAGCTGCATGTCCAGGATCGCGGTCGCCTGGATCTCGTCGATCTCCAGCAGCCGGATCAGGCCCTGCCGGGCGTCGTCCACCGTCGGCGAGCGCCGGATCAGGGCGATCACCTCGTCCAGCGCGTCCAGCGCCTTGCCCAGGCCGCGCAGGATGTGTGCCCGCTCCTCGGCCTTGCGCAGCCGGAACGCGGTCCGCCGGCGGATCACGTCGATCTGGTGCTCGACGTAGTAGCGGAGGAACTGGGCCAGGTTGAGCGTGCGCGGCACCCCGTCGACCAGGGCCAGCATGTTGGCGCCGAAGGTCTCCTGGAGCTGGGTGTGCTTGTAGAGGTTGTTCAGCACGACCTTCGCGACCGCGTCGCGCTTGAGCACCAGGACGATCCGCATGCCGGTACGACCGGAGGACTCGTCGCGGATGTCGGCGATCCCGGCGAGCTTGCCCTCCTTGATCAGCTCGGCGATCCGCTCGGCGAGGTTGTCCGGGTTGACCTGGTAGGGCAGCTCGCTGACGACCAGGCAGGGGCGGCCCCGCTTGTCCTCCTCGACCTCCACCACGGCGCGCATCCGGATCGAGCCGCGCCCGGTGCGGTACGCGTCCTGGATCGCGGTGGTGCCGACGATCAGGCCGTGGGTCGGGAAGTCCGGGCCCTTGACGATGTCGAGCAGGGCTTCGAGGGTGGTCTCCTCGTCCTCCTCCGGGTGCTCCAGGCACCACTGCACCGCCGCGCCGATCTCCCGCAGGTTGTGCGGCGGGATCTTGGTGGCCATGCCGACCGCGATGCCCTCGGAGCCGTTCACCAGGAGGTTGGGGATCCGCGACGGCAGGATGGTGGGCTCCTTGGCCCGGCCGTCGTAGTTGTCCTGCAGGTCGACGGTGTCCTCGTCGATGTCCCGCAGCATCTCCATGGCGAGGGGGTCGAGCTTGCACTCGGTGTATCGCATGGCGGCGGCCGGGTCGTTACCCGGCGAGCCGAAGTTGCCGTTGCCGTCGACCAGCGGGTAGCGCAGCGACCAGGACTGCGCCATCCGGACCAGCGCGTCGTAGATCGCCGAGTCGCCGTGCGGGTGGAACTGACCCATCACGTCGCCGACGACGCGGGAGCACTTCACGTAGCCGCGGTCCGGACGGTAGCCGGAGTCGAACATCGCGTAGAGGATCTTGCGGTGGACCGGCTTGAGGCCGTCCCGGACGTCCGGCAGCGCGCGACCGACGATGACGCTCATCGCGTAGTCGAGGTAGGAGCGCTGCATCTCCACCTCGAGCCCGACCGGTTCGATCCGGTCGTGCGCGACCACCGCGGCGATGGCCTCGGCGGGGACCTCGGGCTCGTTCGGTGTGGACTCGGGAGAATCGGTCACTGTATACCCTTATCAGACTCAGAGTCGTTTTCGTGCTGTGGATAACCGCTGTGGATACCGGCCAAGCTGTGGA
This sequence comes from Micromonospora sp. NPDC127501, assembly GCF_040302185.1. Classification (NCBI taxonomy): domain Bacteria; kingdom Bacillati; phylum Actinomycetota; class Actinomycetes; order Micromonosporales; family Micromonosporaceae; genus Micromonospora; species Micromonospora sp. NPDC127501. Next base: position 523,029 of record NZ_JBEORJ010000002.1, read on the forward strand.
TAACTCTGTGGACCGCCGGATCGGCCGGGCACAGCCCGGCCGATCCGGCGCAGTCCGTCAGATATCCAGGAACCGCACGTCCTTGGCGTTGCGCTGAATGAACGACCGGCGCGCCTCGACGTCCTCACCCATCAGCACACTGAACAACTCGTCGGCGGTCGCCGCGTCGTCGAGAGTGACCTGACGCAGGGTACGCGTCGCCGGGTTCATCGTGGTTTCCCACAGCTCGGGATAGTTCATCTCGCCGAGGCCCTTGAAGCGCTGAATGTCGTCCGGCTTGGCGTTCGGCTTCTTCTGCTGGCGCAGCAGGATCAGCCCGTCCCGCTCGCGGTCGGAGTACGCGTACTGGGCGTCGTCGCCCTTCTTGTTCCACTTGATCTTGTAGAGCGGCGGGGCGGCCAGGTAGACGTGCCCCATCTCGACCAGCGGACGCATGAAGCGGAACAGCAGGGTGAGCAGCAGCGTCTGGATGTGCTGGCCGTCGACGTCCGCGTCGGCCATCAGCACCACCTTGTGGTACCGCAGCTTCTCCATGTCGAAGTCGTCGTGGATGCCGGTGCCCAGCGCGGTGATCAGCGCCTGGACCTCGTTGTTCTTCAGCACCCGGTCGATCCGGGCCTTCTCCACGTTGAGGATCTTGCCGCGGATCGGCAGGATCGCCTGGGTCCGTGGGTCGCGACCCTGCTTGGCCGAGCCGCCGGCCGAGTCACCCTCGACGATGAACACCTCGGACTCGCGGGGGTCGGTCGACTGGCAGTCGGCCAGCTTGCCCGGCATCGAGCCGGACTCCAGCAGCGACTTGCGCCGGGCCAGCTTGCGCGCCTGCTGGGCGGCGATCCGGGCGCGGGCCGCCTGGGACGCCTTCGTGATGATCATCTTTGCCTCGGCCGGGTTGCGGTCGAACCAGTCGACCAACCGGTCGTTGCAGACCCGCTGCACGAAGCTCTTCACCGGGGTGTTGCCCAGCTTGGTCTTGGTCTGACCCTCGAACTGCGGGTTGGCCAGCTTGACCGAGATGATCGCCGCGAGCCCTTCGCGGATGTCCTCGCCGGAGAGCTTCTCGTCGCCCTTGAGGAGCTTCTTGTCGGTGCCGTACCGGTTGACCACGCTGGTCAGCGCGGACCGGAAGCCCTCCTCGTGGGTGCCGCCCTCGTGGGTGTTGATCGTGTTGGCGAAGGTGTAGACCGACTCGCCGTACGACTCGTTCCACTGCATGGCGATCTCGAGGGACATGCCCTCCTCTTCGGCCTCGAACTCGACCACGGTCTTGTGGATCGGGCTCTTGGAGGCGTTGAGGTGCCGGACGAAGTCCGCGATGCCGCCCTCGTAGTAGAAGGTGACCTCGCGCTGCCGGCCGTCCTCCTCCTCGGCCACCCGCTCGTCGAGCAGGTGGATGCGCAGGGCGCGGTTGAGGAAGGCCATCTCCTGCAGGCGCCGGTAGATGGTCTGGAAGTCGAAGTCGACGGTCTCGAAGACGTCGGGGTCGGGCCAGAAGGACACCGCCGAGCCGGTGCGGTCGGTGGCCTCGCCCTTCTCCAGCGGGCTCGGCTTGGAGTTGGTGTAGTGCTGCCGCCACACGGAGCCGGACTTGTGGATCTCGACGAACATCTTGGTGGAGAGCGCGTTCACCACGGAGACACCGACGCCGTGCAGACCGCCGGAGACCGCGTACGCCTTGCCGTCGAACTTGCCACCCGCGTGCAGGATGGTCAACGCGACCTCGACACCGGGCTTCTTGAGCTTCGGGTGAAGGTCGACGGGGAAACCACGGCCGTTGTCGGTGACCCGGACGCCGCCGTCGGCGAGCAGCACCACGTCGATGGTGTCGCAGTATCCGGCCAGCGCCTCGTCGACCGCGTTGTCGACGACCTCCCAGACGAGGTGGTGCAGACCGCGCTCGCCGGTGGACCCGATGTACATACCGGGCCGCTTGCGAACCGCCTCCAGCCCCTCGAGAACGGTGATCGACTCTGCGCCGTACTCCTGCTTGTCCTGCGCTGCCACCCTCGGCCACTTTCTCGCGTCAGCCGCGCCGGTAGGGCGCGTCGGGCGCGGGTTCGGCGGACAGGACGCGACGTCGGCGCGTGGACCGGCACCGGAGACCTCCGGACAGCGGGTCGAACGCGCCGGTCGCCGCGGTTGCCCGCGGATCGCGATCGGCTCGACCCGACGTGGAGAATGAATCTGGGGCCGCCGGCCCCGTCCCACTCCCGCACCGGGTCTTCGTCTCACTGTCAATCCTACTGTGCGCGGGGGACAGAACCACCACTCGGCACCCTCAGAGAGGCGGCTGAGAAGTCCATAGCCGGCAGAACCCCGCCGCCCACGACTCCCCCCACACGCCATGCCCCCATCGCACGCGCCGCCCCGGAACGGGTTGACCCGCGGTCGGGCGGGTCGGGGGTCGCGGCCGAAGCGTCCGTGCCGTACGTTTGCGGCGCCCCGGAACCAGCCTTGATCTTTACCGGTTGGAACCGGGACGATCGACCCGATCGACCCGACACGTGCTCTTTAAGAGGTGACAGATGGGGCTGGACAACGTCGCGGTGCACTGGCCGCGGACCGGCCGCTTCTACGATCCGGTCGCGCCGGCCGAGTTCGTCGACTTCGGCGAGATCGTCGACCTGCCGCGCATCTCCGCGCCGACCGCGGCGCTGGCCGAGTTGATCGCGAAGACCGGCACCATCCGGGCGACCGCGTACACCGAGTTGGTGGATCTGCTGCTCGGCCTCGAAGGTGTGTTGTACGCCACAGACGCCGCCGCCGAGGACGAGGACCCGGTGATCGACCCGGACGGCTGCTCCTGGATCGCGAGCGGCATCGAACGCTTCGTGGCCGCGCACCGCGCGACCGGCGAGGCGGTCACCTTCGAGTCGGTGAGCACCGTGCTGCGCTCCCTGCTCGGCGACGGTCGGTTGGCCGAACAGCAGCTGCGCTGGCTGGAGAGCCGGCTCGACGCGCTGCGCGACGAGCGCGGTGACCCGCCGCAGTGGAACTTCACCTGCGCCGAGCTGGGCGTGCTGGCCGCGTTCTACCGGCGCTGCGCCGAGCGCGGGTTCGCCGTCTACGCCGACGTCTGAGCCGCCGCGTCGGTCTCCGAGCCGGTCGGCCGGTTGGCGGCCGAGATCAGCTGCGTGAGCACTGCGTGCAGGTGTTGCAGGTCCTCGACGGGCAGCCCGAGCCGCTGCACGATCGCGGCCGGGATGAGCTCGGCCTGACTCCGCAGCGCGGCACCGCTGGCGGTGAGGGTGACGGCGAGGCTGCGCTCGTCGTTCGGGTCGCGTTCCCGGCGCAGGTAGCCGGCCGCCTCCAGCCGCTTGAGCAGGGGTGACAGCGTGCCCGGATCGAGCTGGAGCAGGCGACTGAGGTCACGGCCGGACAGCGGCGCGTGCTGCCAGAGCGCCAACATCACCAGGTACTGCGGGTGGGTCAGCCCCATCGGCTCCAGCAGCGGCCGGTAGACGGCCACCACGCTGCGCGCGGCGACCGAGAGGGCGAAGCAGACCTGCTGCTCCAGGGCCAGCGGGTCGACGCCGTCCGGTCGTTCGCTCATCGGTTGCCCTCTCTCCGCACGGTGACTATCGTACCGATCATTGGTACACCAACCATTGGTGCCCCAAAGGTAAGCTCGTGCGGTGGGCGAGGACCGGCGAGGCGACGTGGAAGAGGGCGGCAGATGGGCGAGGACGGCGCGATCACCAGGGCCCCGGGCGAGGGCGGCCGATTGATGCGTTGGGCCTTCCGGCACCTCGCCGGCCCGGCCGAGGGTGTGCAGGGCGCGGTGCAGGGCGGCTCGGCCGAGGCCCGCGAGGCGTGGAAACGCGACCTGGCCGAGCGCAAGCGCTTCACCCGGGAGCAACGGGAACGCAAGCGGGCAGCCCGCGAGGCCGACCGGCGCGGCTGAACGGTCGGCTCAGCCGTACGTGTCGCGCGGACCCCGGCCGCGTACCCGACGTGGGCCCTTCCCCCAGGAGGGCGCGGCCGGGCCGTGAATGTGCAGCTTGCGCACCACGTTGTGCCCGACCTCGCTGGCGATCTGCTTGAGCAGCGAGCCGGCGAGCAGCCGCAGCTGGGTGGCCCAGGCCGTCGAGCGCGCCTCGACTGTCAGCTCGCCGTTCTCCAACTTCACCGGGCGGCTGTTCTGCGCGACCTCCGCGCCGACGACCCGCTCCCAGGCGCCGAACACGGTGGCCTCGGCCGCCGGTTGCTGCCAGCCGCGCGCCTTCACCAGCCGGTTCAGCACGGCGCTGAGCGGCTGCGGATCGCGCGGGTCGGGGCCGGGGCCGGAGTAGCCGCGCAACCGCCGCCCCGAGCCGCCGCCAGCGTCGCCGCCGCCGGGGGTACGCCGGGCGCGGGCCGCCGCCTGCCGTCGGGACAGCGCCGCGTCGAGCACCGCCCGGGCCAGCTCCGGCCCGCTGGCGGCCGCCGCCGGCTCACCGTCCGCCGATCCCTGCGCCGCCTTCGGGGTACGCGCAGCCGGGCCGTCGCCGGCCGCTGGTCGATCGGTGCCTGGCTTATCCGACACGGCGTACCGTCCCTTCGCCGACCTGGTATCGGGTGCCGCGCAGGGCGGCCGGCACATCGTCGTCCACCGCGCAGGTGACCAGCAGCTGACTCGCCCCGCCGACCAGCTCCGCCAACCGCTCCCGGCGGCCGGTGTCCAACTCCGCGAAGACGTCGTCGAGCACCAGCACCGGCTCGATGCCGTCGGCTCGCAACAGGTCGTACCCGGCCAGCCGCAACGCGAGGGCGAACGACCACGACTCGCCGTGGCTGGCGTACCCCTTGGCGGGCAGTGGGCCGAGGCTCAGCGCCAACTCGTCGCGGTGTGGGCCGACCAGGGTGGTGCCCCGCTCGATCTCGGCGGAGCGGGACGCGGCCAGGGCCGCCGTCAGCGCCTCGGCCAGCGCGGCCCGGTCGGTGGTCGGCTCGGCCAGCTCGATCGAGGGCCGGTAGGTGATGCTCGCCGCACCCCGACCGGCGGCCACCGCGTCGTACGCCTTGGCCACGTGCGGGGTGAGCGCGGCCACCAGCTCCAGTCGGCCGGCGAGCAGCTCCGCCCCGTGCTGGGCCAGGTGGGTGTCCCAGACCGCGAGGGTGCCGAGGTCGCCTCCCCTGGACCCACCGGTCTTGCGGGCCAGGTACGCGGTGCGCAGCAGGGCGTTGCGCTGCTTGACGACCCGCTCGTAGTCGGCCCGCACGCCCGCGAACCGGGGTTGCCGGTTGACCAGCAGGTCGTCCAGGTAACGGCGGCGCTCGGCCGGGTCGCCCCGGACCAGCTCAAGATCTTCCGGAGCGAACAGCACCAGCCGGAGCGCCCCGAGCACGTCCCGGGCCCGCCGTGCCGGTGAGCGGCCCAGTCGGGCCCGGTTGGCCTTGCCGGGCACGATCTCCAGCTCGACCAGGAGTTCGCGGCCGTCGTGCACCACCGCGCAGCGGATCACCGCGGACGTGGCGCCCATCCGGACCAGAGGCGCGTCGGTGGCGACCCGGTGCGAGTCCAGGGTCGCCACGTAGCCCAGCGCCTCGACGAGGTTGGTCTTGCCGACGCCGTTGGCGCCGATCAGGACGTTCGCTCCCGGCTGGAGGTCGACGGCAACCCGCTCGTACGAGCGGAAGTCGACCAGTTCCAGCCGGTGAACGTACACAGGTTGTGGATACCGCTCAGCGCTTGTGGACGGCGTGGCCACCGAACTGCTGACGCAGCGCGGAGACGGCCTTCATGGCGGGCGAGTCGTCCTGCCGCGAGGCGAACCGGGCGAACAGCGAAGCGGTGATGACGTTCAGCGGCACCGCCAGCCGGACCGCCTCGTCGACCGTCCACCGGCCCTCGCCGGTGTCCTCCGTGTAGCCGCTCAGATCGGCCAGCTCCGGGTCCTCGTCGAGCGCCCGGTCGAGCAGGTCGAGCAGCCAGGAACGGACGACGGTGCCCTCCCGCCACGACTTGATGACACCCGGCACGTTGGTCACCAGCTCCGAGGCGGCCATCAGCTCGTAGCCCTCGGCGTAGGCGTGCATCAGGCCGTACTCGATGCCGTTGTGCACCATCTTCGAGTAGTGCCCGGCACCGACGGGGCCGGCGTGCACGAAGCCGAACTCACCCTCCGGCTTGAGCGCGTTGAAGATCGGCATCAGGCGGTCCACGTGCTCCTGGGCGCCACCGACCATCAGCCCGTAGCCGTTCTGCCGGCCCCAGACGCCGCCGGAGACCCCGACGTCCAGGTAGCCGATGCCTCGCTGGTTGAGCCGCTCCGCACGGGGCGCGTCGTCGCTGAAGCGCGAGTTGCCGCCGTCGATGATGATGTCGCCCTCGCCGAGCACCTCGGCGAGCTCGTCGATCGTGGCGTCGGTGACACCGGCGGGCACCATGACCCAGACCGCCCGCGGCGACTCGAGCTTCTCCGCCAGGCCGGCGAGGGTCGTGACGTCGCTGATCTGCGCGTTGTGGTCGAAGCCGACCACCTCGTGCCCGGCCGAACGCAACCGCTCCCGCATGTTGCCGCCCATACGGCCGAGTCCTACCAGGCCGAGCTGCATGTGTTTCTACCTCCGTGGATCTGGGTGTTGCTGGGCGCGATCAGCGCGAGACGCGGATCGGCATGATGAGGTACCGGTACCCCGGAATGACCTCGCCATCCTCGCCAGCGGGAGAGATCACCGCGGGCTTGAAGGCGTCGACGAACGAGAGCACGGCCGTCTGAGCGCCCAGGTTTGCCAGACCGTCGATGAGGTACTGCGGGTTGAAGCCGATGGTCAGTGCTTCACCGGTGAAGGTGGCCTCCATCGCCTCGCTGGCCCGTGCCTCCTCGGAACCGCCGGCCTCGACCACCAGGCCGTCGGCGCTGAAGCTGAGCAGCACCGGGGTGGTCCGTTCGGCGACCAGCGCGACCCGCTTGACCACCTCGATCAGCGTGCTGACCGACACCCGGGCCGCAGCGTTGTGGGTGGCCGGGAAGAGCGACCGCACCGGCGGGTAGTTGGCACCGTCGAGCAGCCGGCTGGTGGTACGTCGGGTGCCGCCGGCGAGGCCGACCATGCCCTCGCCCGCAGCGCCCTGGGCGAGGGCGAGCGTGACCTCGCCGCCCAGCGGGCCGAGGGCCTTGGCGGTGTCGTTCAGGGTGCGTGCGGGCACCAGGGCGTTGATGCTCACCTCGGGGTCGTCCGGCCGCCACTGGATCTCGCGCAGCGCCAACCGGTAACGGTCGGTGGCGAGCATCGACAGGGTGTCGCCCGACAGCTCGACGCGGACGCCGGTCATCATCGGCAGCGTCTCGTCGCGACCGGCGGCGATGGCCACCTGGGCCACCGCGGTGGCGAACGCCGCGGCGTCGACGGTGCCGGCGCTCTGCGGCATCTCGGGCAGCGCGGGGTAATCCTCCACCGGCATCGTGGGCAGCGTGAACCGGGCGCTGCCACAGACCAACTCGAGATGCGCGCCGACCGCGGCGATGTCGACCGGCTTGGCCGGCAACGCCTTGGTGATCTCGGCGAGCAGGCGGCCGGAGACGAGCGCGGCGCCGTCGGCGTCGCCCTGCACCTCGACGGTCACCTGGCTGGAGACCTCGTAGTCGAACCCGGAGACCCGCAGGTTGCCGTCGGTGACGCGGAGCATCACCCCGGCGAGCACCGGTACGGATGGCCGGTTGGGCAGGCTCTTCGCGGTCCACGCCACAGCCTCGGCGAGCGCGTCGCGCTCCACTCGGAACTTCATCAATGCCTCCGCGTCGACGTCAGCGACAACTCTCTCATGCCGACCGCTGCCTACCGTCCCGCCCGACCGTGCGGGTACCCATCGCACCTTAGGGCGCGGGGACATCGGCTGTGCGCCCGACCCCATGGATCGTGTCGATGCTGACCGGCTGATCCGACAGCGTTCGGCCCGATCCACAGAAAGCCCAACGGTGATGATTGGTTTTTGTTCTCTTAGAAGAGATAACTCATCGTCTTCATCGCACCTGTGCAAACTGTGGAAAACCGAGGTCTGCGCAGGTCAGGCAGGTTATCCACCGGTGATTTAGCTGTGGAGAACCCGGGGTACAACCGGCTTGTGTGTCCACAGCCCGGCGACGACGGCCGGTTGTCCACCGTTGTCCACCGGTTGTCCACCGGTAATCCACCGACTTTCTCCCCAAGCCTGTGGATCGCGGGGAAGATCACCATTGCCGTCGTCCCCAGAACCTTCAACAGCCCGTACACAGGTTGATGATGATCGGTGGATAACCTGACGGTCGTCCCCAGGCGTCCACAGCCTCGTACACAGGGTTTCTCCACAGCCTGTGGGTAACTGGCGGAGGACGGACCGTAGTTATCCACCGACGGTGGATAACGAGCTGTGGACAACGAGTGGGGATCGAGGCGGTCACGGCCTCAATGCTGTGGTCTCCACCATGTCGAGAGTCCAGCTGACTGACCCAGAAAGAACGCCCGACCGGAGATCCGGTCGGGCGTGTCCTGCGGCTGTGCGCCGCGCGACGGCGGTCGTACGCCTCAGCTGTTCTGTTTGATGCGGTTGGTCAGCTCGGCGATCTGGTTGTACAGCGAGCGGCGCTCCGCCATCTGCTGACGAATCTTGCGGTCGGCGTGCATCACGGTGGTGTGGTCCCGGCCACCGAACGCCTGCCCGATCCGGGGCAGCGACAGCTCGGTCAACTCCCGACACAGGTACATGGCCACCTGACGGGCGTTGACCAGCACCCGCGACCTGGACTGGCCGCGCAGATCCTCCAGGCTCACCCCGAAGTAGTCAGCGGTCGAGGCCATGATCTGGTCCGCGTTGATCTCCGGACCGGCGCCGTCGGGCATGAAGTCCCGAAGCACCTCCTCGGCCAGCGACAGCTCGACTGTCGACCGGGTCAGGCTGGCGAACGCGGTCACCCGGATCAGCGCGCCCTCCAGCTCCCGGATCGAGTTCGACACCCGGGAGGCGATGAACTCCAACACGTCCGGCGGGGCGTACATCCGCTCCTGCGCCGCCTTCTTCTGCAGGATCGCGATCCGGGTCTCCAGATCCGGCGGCTGGATGTCGGCCAGCAGCCCCCACTCGAACCGGGTTCGCATCCGGTCCTCGAGGGTCGCGAGCTGGCGCGGCGACCGGTCCGAGGTGATCACGATCTGCTTGTTGGCGTTGTGCAGCGTGTTGAAGGTGTGGAAGAACTCCTCCTGGGTGCGCTCGCGGTTCTCCAGGAACTGGATGTCGTCGATCAACAGGATGTCGACGTCGCGGTAGCGCCGCTGGAACGCGCTGGTCTTGTCGTCCCGGAGCGAGTTGATGAAGTCGTTGGTGAATTCCTCGGTCGACACGTACCGGACCGAGCGGGCGTTGCCGAGTGTCGTGGCGTAGTGGCCGATGGCGTGCAACAGGTGCGTCTTGCCCAACCCGGAGTGCCCGTAGATGAACAGCGGGTTGTACGCCTTGGCTGGCGACTCCGCCACCGCCACGCTCGCCGCGTGGGCGAAGCGGTTGGACGAGCCGATGACGAACGTCTCAAACATGTACTTCGGGTTGAGCCGGTTGCCGCCGGTGTCGGCACCGGGCAACCGACGGTCGTCGCGGCCGCCGGTCCGATGGTCCACCGCGCTGCGACCCGGGCCGCTGTCCGTTCCGCTGTCCCGGGGAAGCGAGCGGATCACGTGCTGGTCGCGCGGTGACGCCGAGTCGTCCCGGTAGCGGGGCTCGTAGGGCCGGGTGTCGGGGCCGGGCGGATCCAGGCGGGCCGCCTGCTCGTCGTAGCCGCGCCGGTCCGGACTGGGCCGGGAGGGCCGCAGGGGCTCCGCGAAGGAGGCGCTGAACAGCGCCTCCTGCCCGTCCCTGCTGGCGGGAATCAACCCCGCGCGATGCCCCTCCACGGGCGGCGCGAGCGGCGGACCCGCCGGCGCGGGTGGTGGACCCGGATCGGGGGTACGCGGCGCGGGCGACTGCTCAGGGATCATCGCGTCGGCGGACGGTCGAGCGCCCTGGTCGTCGTCGAACGGCGCGATACCCGGGCCGTCGATGTCGAGCTGCCCGGCCTCCGGGGCGCTGCGGTAGACGGTGCCGGCCGGTCGGCCGGTGGCGTCCTCGGCCACCCGAACGGTGACCGCGACCTGGATCGGTCGGCCGAGTCGGCGGGTGAGCGCCTCGGTGATCGCCGGGCGCAGCCGTGACTCGATCACGTCGCGGGTGAACGCGTCCGGAACGGAGAGCAGTGCGGTGTCCTCGACGATCGCTCGCAGCCGGGTCAGTCGGAGATAGGCACGCTGCTGGGCGGAGATGATCTCGTCGGCGAGCTCGTCGGTCGCCGCTAACCACACTGCGGCAAGGTCGGTCGTACCGGCCACCGTCGTGCCACCCCCTCGCTTCTGCTCCCGGCCGCCGCTGTCTGCCAGCCGGCCGTCCCGGGCCCGCCGCGTTCGCGGGTGGAACAACACCCACCCGGACGGTCGACCGGTGGTCATCCACAAGTTATCCACAGCCTGTGTACCGACCGATTGTGGCCGCCGCCGGACGCGGGTGGGACCTGCCCCTGCCTGAACGGGCGCTGAAGCGGGTTCACCGTGCCGAACGATTCACTGCCATGTCCGGTCTTGCCTGCGCGACGACCGGAGCTTCCGACGCTCACCGCAATCGGGCACGGTAACAGCGTTGTCCCTGCGCCATCAACCGGCGACGCGGCGGCGCCCTTGTCGGCATCAGCGAAAACCACCCTTCGGCCTCGGGCGCGTCCCGTTGTCCCCTGCTCGAGGTGTTTGACGGTCATTGCCCCCCTGCGTAGGCTGGAACGGCTGCTTTCTCGCCCTCTGCTAGGGTGATGGGTGCTTGCTGTCCGCGGTCGCATCCCCGCATCGCCGAGGTCCCGCTCCGCTGGACAGCACCGATCGTGGGCCACCGTCGAGGTGGCCTGGACCACCACACGACCCCGGCGATCCCGTCGCGCGGGGCGCGTACGAAAACGGAGAGCCTGACGTGAGCAAGCGCACCTACCAGCCGAACAACCGCCGGCGCGCGAAGACCCACGGCTTCCGGCTGCGCATGCGCACCCGTGCCGGCCGTGCCATCCTGTCGAGCCGTCGCGCCAAGGGTCGCACCACCCTGTCGGCCTGAGCCGACCGGGCCGGTCCAGGGGACGTGGGCAGTCGTGCTGGCCGCCGCACAGCGACTGCGGCGCAGCACTGACTTCGCCGCAGCGGTTCGCGGTGGCCGACGCGCCGGACGTGGCGCCGTCGTGGTCCACCTGACCGTGCCGGTGACCGCCGACCCCAGCACACCGACCTCGCCGGAGCCGGTACGGGACAACAGTGCGGAGCAGTCGTCCGTGCCGTCCCGTGCCGGCTTCGTCGTGTCCAAGGCGGTCGGTAACGCGGTGACCCGTAACCGGGTCCGGCGCCGACTGCGGGCGCTGGTCCGGGAACGGTTGACCGACCTGCCCGCCGGCAGCACCCTGGTCGTCCGGGCGCTCCCCGCCGCGGCGCAGGCGTCGTACCCCCGGCTCGCCACCGACCTGGACGCCGCCATCGCGGTCGCCCGGTCGCCGCGCGAACGGCGGTCCCGATGAGCGGCACCGAGCAGAGCAGCCCACGGCCGTCGACAACCGGTGCCAAGGTGCTGATCGCGCCCATCATCGCGTACCGTCGGTGGATAAGTCCGGCACTGCCGGCTCGCTGTCGGTTCTACCCGTCGTGCAGTGCGTACGCCCAGGAGGCGGTCGTTCGGCACGGCGCGCTCCGGGGAGCCGTGCTGGCGGCCCGGCGGTTGTTGCGCTGCCACCCCTTTCACCCTGGTGGATATGACCCGGTGCCGGAGCCGGGCGGCCGCCGTCGTGCTGATGTGACTGGAGCCCCGAATTGAGTCTGAGTCTCGACTGGATCTACTACGCGATTTCGTGGATCCTGCTGACCTGGCACTCTGCCTGGGACGCCATCGGGGTGCCCGTCGGTGCGGTGATCGGCACCAACTTCGCGTGGATCCTCTCCATCATCTTCCTGGTGGTCACCGTCCGGGTGATCCTGTTCCCGGTCTTCGTCAAGCAGATCAAGTCGCAGCGCGCGATGCAGGCGCTCCAGCCCAAGGTCAAGGAGCTCCAGGAGAAGCACAAGGGTGACCGGGAGACGCTCCAGAAAGAAATGATGGAGCTCTACAAGAAGGAGAAGGCCAACCCGCTGATGGGTTGCCTTCCGATGTTCCTTCAGATCCCGGTCTTCCTGGGCCTCTTCCACGTGCTGCGCCGGCTCGACCCGGACAAGCGGAACCAGACCCTCTACGGCTGGACCGCCGACCAGTTCCAGAGCGCCTCGCAGGCGAAGCTCTTCACCGCCCCGATCGCCGGCAAGTTCGGCTCCACGGCCGACGAACTGGCCAGCCTCGGCGCCAACGGCAGCACCGTGAAGATCATTGCTGGTGTCCTGGTCCTGGTCATGATCGCCACCACCTACCTCACCAGCCGTCAGATGATCCTCAAGACCGGCTGGGCCGAGGACCCGCAGCAGCGGATGATCCAGCGACTGATGCTCTACGGCATCCCCGCGTCGCTGCTGATCTCCGGCGCGATCTTCCCGATCGGCGTCATCATCTACTGGGTCACCAACAACCTCTTCACCCTCGGCCAGCAGCAGTGGGTGCTGCGGAAGTTCCCGCCGCCGGTGACCGCCAAGAAGGCCGTCGCGCCCGCCGCCAGCCGTAACCCGGTGCAGCCCGCCAAGTCCGGTGGCCTGTTCGGTCGCGGCAAGACGGCCCCGCCGGCACCGGTCAAGGCGACCGCGCCCAAGGTGGCCGGGCCGAAGCCGGGCGCCAAGCCGGTGAACAACCCGAAGAAGAGCCGCCCCGCCAAGCGGCAGGGCTGACCTGCGAGGGCCGCCGTCGGATCACCGGCGGCGGCCCGTTCCGCACCGCGCAGCCGCCGTACGGCCGGCGCCGGGCGGAACCGACCGCGCACCGCGCGGCCACGGGCGACACTGCCCGTACAGACGTGCCTGTGGGCACCGGCGACCTCCCGCCGGCCCCGGGAAACCAGTCGGACCCGACGGTCCGGCCGAGCGAGTACGGAGATGAGACCGTGACCGAGACCAGCATCCCCCGCGCCGAGCAGTCCCTGGACGAGGAGGAGACCGCCACGCTCGCGGTGGACGGCGACGACACCGAAGCCGATGACACCGAGGCGGACGACGACACCGACACCGCTGCTGGCACCCGGGTGAAGAAGGCTGTGGGCGAGGGCGACCTGTTCCGGCAGAGCGAGATCGCCGCCGACTACGTCGAGGGCCTGCTCGACATCCTCGACTACGACGGCGACATCGACGAGCTGGTCTCCGCCGGCCGCCCGATGGTCGAGGTGGTCGGCGAGCGGTTGCAGAATCTGGTCGGTCAGCGCGGCGCCACCCTGGAGGCGCTCCAGGAGCTGACCCGCCTTGCCGTCTTCCGGCAGACCGGTACGCCGAGCCGTCTGCTGCTCGACGTCGGTGGCTACCGGGCGAACCGCCGTAAGGAACTCGCCGCGGTCGCCAAGAACGCCGTCGAGAAGGTCAAGGAGTACGGCGAGCCGGTCCGCCTGGAGGCGATGTCCGCGTTCGAGCGCAAGTGCGTGCACGACGTGGTCAACGCCATGTCCGGCGTGGCGAGCGAGTCCGAGGGTGTGGAGCCGAACCGGCGCATCGTCGTACGGCCGGCGGACTGACCGGGTGACCCACGACGACATCACGGCCGACGCCGTGTCCGGCCCGGGCGGTACGCCGCCCGGGCCGTCCGCTGTCCGTCCCGCCGCCGTCGACGCCGATGCCGAATCGACCGGGCGTGACGACGCCCCGTCACCGGCCGATGCGGCGTTGCCGCCCGAGCTCGCCCCGGCCGCGCTGACCCTCTTCGGTGACCGTCTCGACCTGGCCGCCGCGTACGCCGAACTGCTCGCCACCGACGGGGTGGTCCGCGGCCTGATCGGCCCCCGGGAGGCGCCCCGCATCTGGGACCGGCACCTGCTCAACTGCGCCGCGGTCGCCGAACGGATCCCGTCCGGCGCGACGGTGCTCGACGTCGGCTCCGGCGCCGGTCTACCGGGTCTCGTCCTGGCCATCGCACGTCCCGACCTCATGGTCACCCTGATCGAGCCGCTGGCCCGGCGGACGTCGTTCCTGATCGAGGTCGTCGAGCGACTGGGTCTGGCCAGGTCGGTGCGGGTGTTCCGTGGCCGCGCCGACGAGGCGGCCAGCGGGTCGAGCGGCCGGGAGCCGATCAGCGGAGACGTGGTGACCGCGCGCGCGGTCGCACCCCTGGATCGGCTCGCGGGCTGGAGCCTTCCGCTGGCGGTTCGCGGTGGTCGGCTGCTGGCGCTCAAGGGCTCGTCCGCCGCCGCCGAGATCGAGGAGCACGCCGAGGTGGTGGCGCGACTCGGCGGCGGGGAGCCGACCGTGCAGCTCTGCGGCGTCGGGGTGATCGATCCGCCCACCACCGTCGTGGAGATCGTGCGTGAGCGGATGATCGGCCCGGCCCGCCCGGCGACCAAGAAGCGCGCCCGGGGCGGACGCTCCCGCCGAGGCTGACACTTCGCGCCATCGGGCTTCCAGCCGGTGGGTTGCCTCGTTGTACCGGTACGGATGGACGAGGGGATGAGAACCCGACGTGGACCTGCCGCGCCCGTCCGCCGTAGGCTGACCGCGCGTCGATAGTGTGGAGCGGGTGACGGACGTCGCGGGTCTCCGACCGCTCCCGCGGGCCGTACGCTCCGGGTTGCGGCCGTGGATGCGGCCAAGTTGACCGGGGCGCGGACCGACCATCCGAAGCGGGCAGGGATGACAGGTGCATGACGACGGCAGGTACGACGATCCACGCGTGACCGGGTCGACCAGCGATCCCGTTTCACGTGAAACCGACTACCCGAGCTGGTCCCCCGGCGCGACCGGGCCATCGACCCGACCGACCGACGGCGACCCGCCGGTACCGCTCGACCCCTCGACGGGTCCCGCGCGGCCGGAGGGCTCGGCCATTCCGGAGCCGGCGAGTGGTCGTCGGACGCCGGAGGCGTCGAGTCGACCGGTCAACGCCGCCGAGGTGCGGTCGACCTCAGGTCGCCGCAACACCGCCGCGGCGGTTCGCTTCGAGCCGGCCGTTCCGCACCAACCCACTGCGGCGGCCGCTCGGGACGCCGCGCCGGTGGTCGCCGACGCACCGGTTGCTTCGACCGAGTCGTTGGCCGCCGTGGCGGCCGATCCCACGTACGTTTCACGTGAAACCCCGACGCGCGAAGAGGATGACCCACCGTTGGCTATGGAGGCGATGCGCGCCGTGCAGATCCTGAATCCCAGTGGCGAGGTGACCATGCCTCGACCGGACCGGACCCGGGTCATGTGCGTCGCCAACCAGAAGGGTGGCGTGGGTAAGACCACCACCACCGTCAACCTTGCGGTGGCGCTCGCCCTGCACGGCAACCGGGTGCTGGTGGTCGACCTCGACCCGCAGGGCAACGCCTCGACCGGGCTCAACGTCCCACACCACACCGGAATCCCCGACGTGTACGACTGCTTGATCAACAGCGTGCCGCTGGCCGAGGTGGCCCAGGCGGTCGAGGGCATCCCCAACCTCTGGTGCGTACCCGCGACCATCGACCTGGCCGGCGCGGAGATCGAGCTGGTGTCGGTGGTGGCCCGGGAGTCGCGCCTGGACCGGGCGATCGCCGCCTACCCGGGCGAGTTCGACTACGTCTTCATCGACTGCCCGCCCTCGCTCGGCCTGCTCACGGTCAACGCTCTGGTTGCCGCGCAGGAGGTGCTGATCCCGATTCAGTGCGAGTACTACGCGCTGGAAGGGCTCAACCAGCTGATCAACAACATCAACCTGGTACGCCAGCACCTCAACCCGAAGCTCGACGTCTCCACCATCCTGCTGACCATGTACGACCGTCGCACCCGGTTGGCCGACGCCGTCGAGCAGGACGTCCGGAACCACTTCGGCGACAAGGTCCTCCAGGCGGTGATCCCCCGCAACGTCCGGGTCTCCGAGGCGCCGAGCTACGGCCAGTCGGTGATGACCTACGATCCCGGTTCGCGGGGCGCCACGAGTTACTTCGAGGCCGCCCAGGAGATCGCCGAGCGGGGCGTCAAGGAGCCGGTGGGCCGGAATGCGTAGTGCGGACGAATCGCTGGGAGGCGTGGCATGAAGAACCGTCCTCGGGGCGGTCTGGGTAGGGGCCTGGGGGCGCTGATCCCGACCGGGCCGGCGCCGGCTGCCGCTGGCACCGCGACGGCAGAGCCGGAGAACGAGCACCTGGACGACGCGGGCACCGTCGCTGTCGCCGCGGTGCCGGCCGGAGCGCCGGTTCGTGAGCCGGAACCCGTGCTCAGCCCGGTGCCCGGTGCTCGATTCGCCGAGATCCCGGTCGGCGCGATCATGCCCAACCCGAAGCAGCCCCGCCAGGTCTTCGATGAGGAGGCGCTGGAGGAGCTGAAGACCTCGATCCAGGAGGTCGGCTTCCTTCAGCCCATCGTCGTTCGGCAACTCGACGACGAGAAGTACGAACTGGTGATGGGCGAGCGGCGCTGGCGGGCCGCCCAGGCGGTGGGGCGGGAGAGCATTCCGGCGATCGTCCGGGACACCCGTGACGACGCGATGCTCCGCGACGCTCTGCTGGAGAACATCCACCGGGCGAACCTGAACCCTCTGGAAGAGGCCGCGGCCTACCAGCAACTGCTGGAGGAGTTCGGGGCCACCCACGAGGAGTTGGCCCGCCGGATCGGCCGGAGTCGCCCGCAGATCTCCAACACGATCCGACTGCTGAACCTGCCCGCACAGGTACAGCGCCGGGTTGCCGCCGGCATCCTGTCGGCGGGGCACGCCCGCGCTCTGCTGAGCCTCGACGAGGCGGAGGCGCAGGAACAGCTGGCCCTGCGGATCGTGGCCGAGGGACTGTCGGTTCGGGCGACCGAGGAGATCGTGGCCCTGGCACTCAACGACGGGCCGGCGAAGGGTCAGGCCGCGAAACGGCGACCCAAGGCGCACGCGCCGGCCCTGACGGATCTCGCCGATCGGCTGTCCGACCGGTTCGACACCCGAGTGAAGGTGGACATCGGCCGGAGCAAGGGCAAGATCACGATTGAGTTCGCGACGGTGGACGACCTTGAGCGGATCGTCGGGATCATCGGAGTGCAACAGGAAGAGGGCGGGGAGGACTGACCCCGCCCGCTCGCCTACGGCCGCGCTACCTCAATGGGGGCGCGGCCGTTCTGCATCCCGGGTCGTCGCGGTTTCACGTGAAACAGACGGCGGCGCTGATTCAGCGGATCGGCATGCCCTGCGGTTCGTCGTCGTCCTCGGCCTCGGCCAGCCGACCCGGCGTCCCTCTCTGCCCGTAGGAGGAGCCGGCGGGAGCGGTGGGCGGATGATCGGTCGCGCTGGCCGCACGTTCGACAGCACAATCCGATGGCGATGGCGATGGCGATGGCGATGGCGATGGCGATGGCGATGGCGATGGCGATGGCGATGGCGATGGCGATGGCGATGGCGATGGCGATGGCGATGGC